>NZ_CAUCSQ010000039.1 GCF_958445495.1 uncultured Bacteroides sp.
GTTGAGTTCGGTGCAAAGGCGGGTAACATACAGATAGACGGTATCTCGTTTATCGGGCACCTCTCTTTCAAGGCGTTCAATGAGGGGATACGCCTGAAGGACTGTATCCGTATGCAGCAGAAGCTGATGAATGTGAGGGTAAGATGTGTGGCTGCCGATTCCATATACGCCAACAATGCCAACAGGAAGTTCTGTACGAAATATGGGATATCCACTTCCTTCGTACGCAAGGGAAGGGCGGCAAAGGACGAGGCATTGAGAAAGGTTCTCAGACGTGAACTCTCAAGGGAGAGAGCCACCAGGCTTGAAGGTAGCTTCGGCACTCAGAAACAGCATTACTCACTCTCAAGAATAAAGGCGCGGAACAGGAAGACGGAAATCCTGTGGATTTTCTTCGGAATACATACGGCAAATGCCGTACTGATGATAGAGAAAATCAAAAAAAGGCTGAATAAAGCGGCATGACATGATTTTACAGACAGAATCAGAAGAGGTCGTCGGACTTCTTCCGGAATGTCATGGCCTGCCGGATAAGTTTATCCGATAAAACACAGGAAAATTAAAATAAAAATAGCATATGAAGTGATTATGGTCTGTCATCTTCATATGCTATTTTACTTTTTAGGGACATTTACTGAATATCCCTAATTAGTTATAATAAAAAAATAAATCGATAGCTTTGTATGGACTATCGATTTTTCGTGATTCCGCTGCGATTCGAACGCAGGACCCACGCCTTAGAAGGGCGTTGCTCTATCCAGCTGAGCTACGGAACCAGCCTTATTTGCGGATGCAAAGGTAGTGCTTTTTATGAAAAATCAAAAATAAATTGTGACTTTTTTATTAATGTTTTTCTTTGTCATTATAAGTCAGTGCCTTATATAAACTAAAGCTGTTATTTTGTGATATCTATTTTAGATAAGTATTTAGGACGTGTTGATGTCTCTATCTCTTTTGAGAAAATATCTTTCTATAATCAAAGAATTATTTATAATGAGTTGGAAGAATTGAATATTCGGGGAATAAAACATTATAAACTTAAAAAGAAATGGGTTATTTGTAAAACTCTTTGTTTATCAATAACTTATTCCCTGATTAAATGCTAAAGTCCTGTTTTTGATTTTGTTTATAAGGACTGAGAGTAGATTTTACGAAGAATAACGAACGTTATATAGGTTTCAAAAAGCTCAAAAAATCCAAAATAGAGTTGCTTCTTTCTTTTATTCCTTATACTTTTGGACGATAAACAACTAAAAAACACATAAAGTTATGAAGAAATTGATTTTTTTATTTGCATTTTGCATTGCAGTAACTAACATTTTTGCCCAAACCGACCCTAATCAAATCAAGAAAGAAGGGAATGACGCATTTAACGCTAAAAATTATCCTGTAGCTTATGCCAAGTTCAGCGAATATTTGAAACAGACTAATAATCAGGATTCTGCAACAGCCTATTATTGTGGCATAGCAGCCGATGAAGTGAAAAAATATGCTGAAGCAGTGACTTATTTTGATATTGCCATCCAGAAAAAGTTCAATATTGGTAATGCGTATGCTCGTAAGGCTTTGGCTTTAGATGCAATGAAAAAAACTGATGAATACGTAGCTACATTAGAAGAAGGGCTGAAAGTCGATCCGAAAAATAAGACGATGATTAAGAATTATGGTTTGCATTATTTAAAAGCAGGACTTGCTGCCCAGAAAGCAGGTAAGGCGGAAGAAGCAGAAAAGTGTTTTAAAAAGGTAATACCTTTAGACCATAAGACATATAAGACAAATGCTTTGTATAGTTTAGGAGTATTGTGCTATAATGACGGAGCTAATATTCTGAAAAAAGCAACTCCTTTGGCAAATTCGGATGCAGACAAATATGCTGCAGAGAAAGAAAAAGCGACAGCCAGATTTAAAGAAGCTTTGGATTATTTGGAAGAAGCTGCTAAAGTATCTCCGGAAAATGCTAATGTGAAAAAAATGATTCCGCAAGTACAAGGTGCAATGAAGTAATTTGACTAATTTGGTATAATAAGAAAGGGTTGCCCGATAGACACCGAGGCAACCCTTTTTTTATCCGTATTTGCCTTTATCGAAAAAAAAGAGTATATGCAAAGAATAATCTTGTTACACAGAAAAGTTGCCTAAGGTACTCTTCCCATTCATATCTTCCTTGTCGGATACGTGATAGTTTTTCCTTACATTCATTATTTCAGATGCAACAGGCTGTGTATATAGAAATGATTTAGAAAAAGGAAATTTTGTAACACAATTAAGGAAACATTTTCTGATTATATTATTTAATGCAATAATCGGTTAGGGAGAATCTTGATACCGGTTGATGAGAAACATTTAATTCTATAAACCGGATTTAACGGAAAATATGAGAGAGTCGCTGAACAAAGTCTTTGGGTCATCTGTTATATTTATGTGTTTTTCATAGTATTAGATATAAGATTAATTAAAAGAGATTGTACTCCACTTGTGAAAGCTAAAGTACGTCATGGACAGAAGAGTCTGTTTTTTTGATAAATGTGTTAAAGCATCGGTTTTATCAGACCGATGCTTTTTTTATGTCCTTTTGTTATGTTTTGTAGTTTATATGAAATAAAATTTGTACGTTTGTAGAGTAATAATAGAAAATGATAAAGATGAACATACCTGTTATCTTTCAGTTTTTAAAAGAACTTTCAGCGAATAATAATCGTGATTGGTTCAATAAACATCGGGCGGAATATGAAACGGCCCGTGCCGAATTTGAAAATTTCCTAGCAGCGGTTATCGCCCGTATTTCCCTGTTTGACGAATCTGTTCGGGGAATTCAGCCTAAAGATTGTACATATCGTATTTATCGTGATACACGATTCTCGGCGGATAAGACTCCGTATAAAATACATTTCGGTGGCTATATCAATTCGAAAGGAAAGAAATCCGACCATTGCGGTTATTATGTACATTTGCAACCGGGTGGCTCTATGCTTGCCGGGGGCAGTTTATGCTTGCCTTCTAATGTATTGAAAGCAGTGCGACAATCCATCTATGACAATATTGAGGAATTTGTTTCAATAGTGGAAGACCCGGAGTTTAAAAAATATTTTCCGGTAATAGGAGAAGACTTTCTGAAAACGGCTCCTAAAGGTTTTCCGAAAGACTTTAAATATATCGATTATTTGAAGTGCAGAGAATATGTTTGTTCATATTATGTTCCTGATGACTTTTTCACTCGGTCGGATGTGTTGGAGCAGATAGATAAAGTATTCCGTCAATTTAAGCGGTTTGCAGATTTTATCAATTACACAATTGACGATTTTGAATAATACTTAGAATATAAACTTTAAAATTTTGCTTATATGGTAGTAGATACTTTAGAAAAACTGGAAAAATATGTGGCTTTAAATCCTTTGTTTGTGCAAGCTGTCGAGTTCCTGAAATCCCGCGAACTCCAGACTTTAGAAATAGGCAAGACCGAATTAAAAGGAAAAGATTTATTGGTAAATGTCACGCAGACTAAACCCAAAACCAAAGAGGAAGCCAAGTTGGAAACTCATAAGGAATTTATTGATATTCAGATTCCGTTGTCAGGGACAGAAATTATGGGATATACTGCTGCAAAAGATTGTGTTCCGGCGGATGCTTCCTATAATGTGGAGAAAGATATAACTTTCTTTGAAGGATTGGCGGAGACTTATATTGCTGTGAAGCCGGGGATGTTTGCCATCTTTTTTCCGCAAGACGGACATGCTCCTGGTATTACCCCGGATGGAGTGAAGAAAATAATTATAAAAGTAAAAGCATAATCCTAATTTAATTCTGATATGGAAAAGACACTGAATCTTATTAAGAACGATCCTTGGTTGGAACCCTTCGCTAATGCCATTATAGGACGGCATCAACATGTCCTGGACAAAGAAGCTGAATTAACCGGCAAAGGAAAACAAACTTTGTCGGATTTTGCATCGGGTTACCTTTATTTTGGGTTACATCGTACAGATAAAGGCTGGACTTTCCGCGAGTGGGCTCCTAATGCCAGCCATATCTATATGGTAGGTACGTTTAACAATTGGGAGGAAAAGGCGGCTTATAAATTGAAAAAACTGAAAAATGGCAATTGGGAGATTAATCTTCCGGCAGATGCTATCCGTCACGGGGATTTGTATAAGTTGAACGTCTATTGGGACGGTGGACAAGGAGAGCGTATCCCTGCTTGGGCTACACGTGTTGTTCAAGATGAACAGACTAAAATTTTCAGTGCCCAAGTGTGGGCCCCGGAGAAACCTTATAAATTCAAGAAAAAGACTTTCAAACCCAACACCAGTCCTCTATTGATTTATGAATGCCATATCGGAATGGGCCAACAAGAAGAAAAGGTAGGAACTTATAATGAGTTCCGTGAAAAAGTGTTGCCACGCATTGCCAAAGAAGGGTATAATTGCATTCAGATTATGGCTATTCAGGAACATCCTTATTATGGAAGTTTTGGTTACCATGTGTCTAGTTTCTTTGCAGCTTCTTCCCGTTTCGGTACTCCGGATGAGTTGAAAGAGCTGATTGATACAGCCCATAGTATGGGAATCGCTGTGATTATGGATATTGTCCATTCGCATGCCGTGAAAAATGAAGTCGAGGGATTAGGAAATTTTGCAGGTGATCCCAATCAATATTTCTATCCGGGGGGGCGTCGTGAACATCCGGCCTGGGATTCGCTTTGTTTTGATTACGGTAAAAATGAAGTCATTCATTTTCTTTTGTCCAACTGTAAATTCTGGTTGGAAGAGTATAAGTTTGACGGATTCCGTTTTGACGGAGTGACGTCCATGCTTTATTTTAGCCATGGGTTGGGAGAAGCTTTCTGTAATTATGGAGACTATTTTAACGGACATCAGGATGACAATGCCATATGTTATCTGACGTTGGCTAATGAAGTGATTCACCAAGTTAATCCGAAGGCGATAACGATAGCCGAAGAAGTTTCCGGTATGCCCGGGCTTGCGGCGAAGTTTGAAGATGGAGGTTATGGGTTTGATTATCGCATGGCAATGAACATTCCGGATTACTGGATTAAGATAATCAAAGAAAAGATAGATGAGGACTGGAAACCTTCCAGTATGTTTTGGGAAGTAACCAACCGTCGCCGGGATGAGAAAACAATTTCTTATGCGGAAAGCCACGACCAGGCGTTGGTAGGAGACAAGACAATTATTTTCCGTTTGATTGATGCGGATATGTATTGGCACATGCAGAAGGGAGATGAAAATTATGTAGTTAACCGTGGAATTGCCTTGCATAAGATGATTCGCCTATTGACCTCTTCTACGATAAACGGAGGATATCTGAATTTTATGGGAAATGAATTCGGCCATCCTGAATGGATTGATTTCCCGCGTGAAGGCAACGGATGGTCTTGTAAGTATGCTCGTCGCCAATGGGATTTGGTAGATAATAAAAATCTGGCTTACCATTATATGGGAGACTTTGATGAAGAAATGTTGAAGGTTATCAAGAGTGTGAAAGATTTCCAGGCAACCCCCATTCAGGAAATATGGCATAATGACGGTGACCAGGTATTGGCTTACGGACGTAAAGACTTGATTTTTGTCTTTAACTTCAACCCCAAACAATCATTCACGGATTACGGCTTCCTAGTATCTCCTGGAGCTTATGAAGTAATATTGAATACGGATAATGTAGCATTTGGCGGTAATGGCCTTGCGGACGATTCCGTCGTTCATTTTACTATTGCCGACCCGTTGTATAAGAAAGAGAAAAAAGAGTGGTTGAAACTTTATATTCCTGCACGTACCGCTGTTGTATTGAGGAAGAAAAAATAAGAACTTTTGAAAACAAAAAGGACAGCAGGCTTGTTGAAACCTCGTTTCAAAGAAGAAAAAAATTAAATTGAAACAAGGTTGTCACACCGATGGTAAAAAAGCCATATCACAACTCGCAAAAAGTGAAGAGTTTGGTATGGCTTTTTCATATGATGCCGGTTACACAATCTATAACTATTGAGGATAATATCTTGATTGGGTATTTTCCTGTTTATTGTAGTATTGTGTAACTCTATAGAAATGTTCCAGGTCCTAAAATGTCATGCATATAACTGACATTCCGTGTTTTTAGCAGTATTCCTTTCGGAGTATAAAATAACTGGTATTTAATGTCAACATTGTCTTGTCCTACTTTAATGACAATAATCGCTTGCCATTTTGGAAACTCTGTCATAGTGACATCATCGACTACCCAATCGGCGTAAGAGCTGGATGTAAAAGCATTGTAAACGGCAGGTGACAATCGGTCGAGGCTGACGAGGTCTGTCTGCGTCATTTCCCATTCCCCTTCGGCGTTGAACCATACATTTTTAGTGAATCCGTTTATAACGAAGTTAGCGTCATAGTATCCGTCGTCTTGTGACCAAGCTACATCATTTGCAATAGGATACATCTTTTTAAATGTCATCCATACATTGTGGGGAGGGGTGATTGCGAAGACAGAGATAGATAATATCAATAAAATCAATGGAATATAAAATCTCTTCATAAGCTTTTAGTTTAAAAGATATTATTTTATCATACTAAACAGCTTTCGGGGAGAATTGTTTGTGTGTAGGGATATTAAAATAAAATTGTATCCAGAGAAAACATTCATTTTCTCGCTCTCTTTATTCCAAATATATTGGAAACACCTCTTTTACCTCTACAAGAAAAGACTTTCCGATACATTCGGAATAAAGAGACATCGGGAAATAATTTTTTATTTAACGCAACCTATAATAGAAAGCAGTAATTCCGATTTTTTAAAATGTAATTTTCAGTATCTTTCCATTATATCCTTCAATTGATGTTTCCGTAGCCTTGTAAGGCAGTAAACAGATTTCCTCTTTTGTACCGGTTAATAAGTCGATAGCCTGGCAAGTTTCCGTTTGGGGGATTTGCAGGAAGTCAAAAGCATGCGGAGGAATATTAATAGCCACATCTGCCGTCTGCCTGTCAAAGTTGGCAATAATGAGCAATAACTCATTCCGGTATTTGCGCATAAATGTATATTGCTTGTGTTCATTGAAACGCCATCCATTTTGGTTGGCATACATTAAATCAAAGAAAACACCTTTTGCAATGGCCTGTTCTTCATTACATAAAGTCAATACTTTCCGATAAATATTATATAAGTATGTATGTTCCTCATTCAGCATCTTACCGTCAAATTTTCCCCCGTTACGCCACCGGCGGATAGTATCTATGCTCCAATAGTCAAATATGGTCGTCCGTCCGTCCCTACCGCTGAAACCTTCATTGTCCATTCCTGATTCTCCAAATTCCTGTCCGAAATAAATCATCATAGGATTGGTGTTCATACAAGCGGAAACAATGAGTGCCGGAATTCCTTTATGCGGATTACCCGCGAAGAAATCGGAAGCAATGCGTTGCTCATCATGATTCTCAAGGAAATTCAGCATTCTTTTCTCTATTCCGTTCAAACTTTGCCAGCAGTAAGTAATAGAAGTGGCGGAACCATATCCACAGGTTACATTGCGAAGCGTATCGTATAAACCTACTTTATCATATAAATAGTCGAATTTTCCGCGGAATAAATAGTTACGATATTCGTTAGGGTTATAAACTTCTGCTATAAAAAGAATGTCCGGATAAACGTTTTTCACTTGAGGTATAACCCATCCCCAAAATTCTACAGGTACCATTTCCGCCATGTCGCAACGGAAGCCATCAATGTCTTTTGACGCCCAGAATAAGAGAATATCCAACATTTTTATCCATGTGTCCGGAATTGGAGAAAAATGACATGTCCCCCCATTTTGATAATCTATTCCGTAATTCAGTTTGATTGTCTCATACCAGTCTGTAATATCGGGAGTAGCGTCAAAGCGATTGTTACCGGTAGCTTTGGCTGGAGACTCATGATAAGGTTCAGGTGCGCCGGCCTTCATATCAAACTGGGCGCGAAGTTCGGATTGGGGGATATAATAAAAATTATTATAAGGGCTAAAAGATTGAGTAGAATCATCATTGGCCCCCAATTCCGTTGTTCCGTCAGGCTGTGCATCCGAATGGTATTGGCGCGCTACGTGGTTGGGAACAAAATCGATGATAACTTTCAGCCCGGAACGATGCGTGCGATGTACAAGATTCTCAAATTCTTTCATTCGTCCGGGGATATCATTGGCAAGGTCCGGGTCTACGTCATAATAATCTTTGATTGCATAAGGAGAACCGGCCTTCCCCTTCACGATAGCAGGATGGTCTGGACTGATGTTGTAGCGTCGGTAATCGGTTTGTGTGGCATGCTCGATAATTCCTGTGTACCAGATATGGGTCGTACCCAGCTTCTTGATTTCCCCAAGCGCCTTGAGAGTAAAATCGGCCATTTTTCCACAACCATTGGTTGCAATATCTCCGTTATGAACACAATGGTTATTATTGTTACCAAACAAACGGGTAAATACTTGATAGATGATTATTTTATTTCTGTCATTCATATAGAATCGTTTTTTATATTCATATTAACTTCAAATACGATAATTACTTCCATATTTTTCCTTTTTCAGCCAATAGCCGGTTCAGAACTTCATTTGCGGCATTATATCCTTGTTCGAATATTTCTTCTGCTTTCTCCAATTCTGTATTGCTATATCCATAAAGATTGTACGGCTCTACCAGCAAATCGCATTTCTCCCTTTCGGGAAAAGTATTGGCTCGGAACATGAAATGGAATGAGCGCATAGCAATGCTGACAATATTCATTTTATAATCTTGTGCCATAATAGGACTTACATTGATGGCTACTACTTTGTCACAAATCCTGCGAAGAGTAGAAACCGGGAGGTTCATTAATAACCCGCCGTCTACATAATTCGTTCCTTCGATGTTGACCGGAGCGAACATGACAGGCATGCAACATGAGGCTGCCACCCGTTCGGCAATGGAACCTCGATGAAAATGTACCATACGGCCGTGGTCGAGGTCGGTTGCCGTGATGATTAGAGGAATCTGCAACTCCTCCAGATTCTTCGCTTTTAAATTTGTCCGGAGGAAATCCATGAATTCACAAAGCTCAAATAAACCTTTTTTGGGAATTACCAGTTTGGTTAAATCCTGGAACTTGTGTCCGGAAAAATAGTCAAGTACTTTATGAGGCTCGTTTCCATCCGCGTAAAATACTCCCGCAAGCGCTCCTGCACTTACACCGGAAATAATATCCGGTTTAATGTCATGTTCCAGAAGAGACTGCATCACACCCAAATGAGCAAAGCCTTTGATAAATCCTCCGCTTAAAGCATAACCTATTTGATATTTCCGATTAGTCCAGTTATTTGTATATACCTCCATGAATTTTCACTTTCTTTTAATTCGCTACGAATTTAATGAATTTATTGATAGCAAAAGGAACATGCGGTTAGTTTTTTAAATCATAACTCGAAATCATCTGTTTCACGTCCGATTGGAGAAAGTTTCTTTCTGCATACAATTAAAAGTGCGGTCAGGGGGATTCTCAGAGAGTGGACGGTTCTGTTTTTCAGCAATAAAAAATGTTTTTTTCATTGAAGTAGGCAATTATTCATTTTTTAGTTTGTTCAAATAGCAGTATTTGTTATCTTTGGCGGTTGAGAACCGTTTTAATCGTATAACAATGAAAAACAACCGATTATGAATCAAGAACTATTAATGAACGCTAACCAGTTAGTCGCATTTCTTCAGAAACCGGCTTTTGAATTTACTAAGGCGGATATTATCTCGTTTGTCAAACAGAATAACATTCGTATGCTCAATTTCATGTATCCTGCGGGAGACGGTCGCCTGAAAACTTTAAATTTTGTTATTAACAATGAGGCTTACTTGGAAGCTATCCTTACCTGCGGAGAACGTGTAGACGGTTCCAGCCTTTTCCCTTTTATCGAAGCGGGAAGCAGCGACCTCTATGTCATTCCCCGTTTCCGTACGGCATTTATCGACCCGTTTGCCGAAATCCCGACTTTATCTCTGCTTTGTTCCTTTTTTAATAAGGATGGAGAGCCGTTGGAGAGTTCGCCGGAACATACGCTTCGCAAGGCAAGTCATGCATTTACAGATGTGACCGGAATGGAATTTCAGGCAATGGGAGAACTGGAATATTATGTCATAGCACCTGATACAGGCATGTTTCCCGCAACAGACCAGCGTGGTTATCATGAATCGGGGCCTTATGCGAAATTCAATGAATTCCGTACACAGTGCATGTCATATATTGCACAGGCTGGAGGACAAATTAAGTACGGACATTCGGAAGTCGGCAATTTTACTTTAGACGGATATATTTATGAACAGAATGAAATAGAATTTCTTCCTGTAAATGTAGAACAGGCAGCCGACCAATTGATGATTGCCAAATGGGTAATTCGTAACTTGGGATATAAATATGGATATAATGTCACATTTGCACCCAAGATTACGACCGGTAAAGCCGGTTCGGGACTACATATTCACATGCGTATCATGAAAGATGGAAAAAACCAGATGTTGAAAGACGGTATTCTGTCGGATACGGCTCGTAAGGCTATTGCAGGAATGATGGAACTGGCTCCGTCAATTACCGCTTTTGGGAATACGAATCCCACTTCTTATTTTCGTCTTGTTCCCCATCAGGAGGCGCCGACTAATGTATGTTGGGGAGACAGGAACCGTTCAGTGTTGGTACGTGTACCGTTAGGATGGGCTGCCAAAACGGATATGTGCGTGTTGGCAAATCCGTTGGAAACGGAAAGTTCCTTTGATACCAGTCAAAAACAAACGGTAGAAATGCGTTCGCCGGATGGCTCGGCAGATTTATATCAATTACTTGCCGGACTGGCTGTTGCCTGCCGTCATGGATTTGAAATGGCAAATGCTTTGGAAGTTGCGGAGAAAACTTATGTGAATGTGAATATTCATCAAAAAGAAAATGCCGATAAACTAAAAATGCTGACCCAGTTGCCTGATAGTTGTGCCGCTTCGGCAGATTGCTTGGAACGGCAGAGGGCTGTCTTTGAAAAATACAATGTATTCAGTCCGGCCATGATAAATGGTATTATCAGTAAACTGCGCGGTTATAAAGATGAAACGTTACGTGCTGATTTAGAAAAGAAACCGCAGGAAATGTTGGATTTAGTCCATAAATATTTCCATTGCGGGTAATCCTTTAGCATCATAAAGCATTAAAACAAGTTTAGTATGTTTGGAATAGCAAGAACATGCCGGACTTGTTTTAATTTATATGTAAACACTTCGAATCTTTAAACTGCAAGTCCGGTGTACCGGTTACCGTCCTCTTCTTTTAGGAACAGTTCAAGGACAACCGGTTTTATAAACCATTGGCGAAGCCGGATGCAGTAATGCATATCGCATACACAGATATGAGCATAATGAGCCGATGAGAAATAAAGCGGCGGTAGATAACATGATGTTGCCGATACCTGCCAAAGGAGATACGATTCCTCCGAACGCATAGCCGGTTGCTCCTAAAAGTGCCGAAGCAACGCCGGCATTTTTTCGTTCACAGTCCATAGCCAGTGTGTTGGAAGCTGTAAAAGTTATTCCTACCATTGCGAGTAAACTGAAAATTAATATCTCATAAATCCAAAAATTGCATCCTAAATAAAATAATATCAAAGTCAATGCCGATATACATAACATTCCGTAGCTTCCCGTATGTAATGCCTGTTCCATCGTTGGAAACCTGACAGCAATAGCAGATGAGATAACCATGGCAATAGCATTTATTCCGAAACAAATGCTAAAAAACAGGGGAGAAAGCCCGTAATGTTCCTGCATAATGAAAGGCGCAGAAGATATATTGGTAAATAAAACCCCTATGGTGAAGCCATATTGCAAGATGTAACAGATATACTGACGATTGCGTAGTACAACTCTGAAATTATGATACATATCCTTCCATCGGACACATTGTTTTTGTTCTTCAGGCAATGATTCATGAAGATGAATACTTCCGGCCAATAAAATGATTCCTAACAAAAACAGAAACCAGAATATTCCCTGCCAGCCGGCAATATTAGCCAGCAGCCCTCCTCCAATCGGAGCTATAACAGTCGCTATTCCATTAATGGCGCCGATGATTGCCAGCATTTTGGCAAGTTCGTGCGCATAATATTTGTCAGTGGCTATGGAACGGGAAATAACTACACCGCCGGCTCCCGCCATTCCTTGTATGAAACGTAAAACTATAAACTGTAAAATCGTCTGGGCAAAAATACAACCGGCAGTTGATAATAAGAATAAAACCATTGCCGCCAGCAAAGGAGGACGCCGCCCGTATTTGTCACTTAATGAACCGAAAACCAGTTGTCCAGCAGCCAGTCCGACCATACTTGCAGTAAGCCCTAACTGTATCATGGAAGAAGTGGTGTGGAAGAAGTCTGACATTGCGGGTAAAGTAGGCAAGTACATATCCATAACGAACGGTCCGAAAGCGCTTAAAGTGCCAAGAAAGATTAATATGAATATCTTTGAATTCTGTTTATGCATGTATATAGTCTTTTTTAATCCGGCTGCAAAATTACCTTACAAGCATGAAATAAAACTTGTATTAAATCATACAAAACATTTCATATTAGGAACATTATTACCAAATGCCGCAAAATATATCTACATTTGTTGCGTAAAACAGAATAACGTGTTATGTTTGACGACTTACTACCTTCCGATACGACGACAATCAGATATGAGGAAACCGCTCTTTCATCTCTGAAACAGAATCCATGCCATTTCAAATGCGGCATTTATTTAATCTGTGTGCAAGGAGAAAGCATTATTTCGACCGGAGTAGAGCAGTATGTTTTTAATGAGCAAACAGAACTGATTTTCTTGACGGGAGGCCTGATACAAGTAATACATGTGTCAGCCGATTTTAAAGCGCGTCTGTTGATGTTTCCCAAAGATGTTTTTCTAAAAGCGATGTTGCCGGTCGATACTCCTTATTTCAATTATACACATGAACATCCTTATTATCACCATACGGAAGATGAAAGGAGCCAGAAAACCTGGAGGGAGATTATGCTATGGATGGATGTGGCACAAATGCTGTTTGAAAATAATACTACGTCCCAATTCAGACAACAGCAAGAGTATAATTTTCTGCAAAGCCTGCTGATGTGGTTATTTAATACGATACCGGAGAAACTTGCGCTCAATAGCCATTACAGCAGGAAACAGATTCTTTGCCACCAGTTTTTGCAATTGGTACGGGAATATAGTACCCAGGAACACCAGGTTACGTTTTATGCAGAGAAAATGTGCATTTCATCTCGTTATTTGTATAAAGTGACTGTTGAATATCTCAACGGGAAAACTCCTAAACAAGTGATAGATGAACAATTGCTGGCAGAGGTTAAAGTTCTTTTGAATGAGCCTTATTTGTCAGTAACGGAGATAGCCGAACAGTTGAACTTTGCCGACCAGTCATATTTGACCCGCTTTTTTAAAAAAAATACCGGAATGGCTCCTAAAGAATTCCGTTCACGGAAATCTTGGTGAAAATGCCGGTGAAAATACTGATGAGAATAAGTCCGTTTGCTGTTTATCGGATTTTTTATTTCGTTAGGCGTCACGCTCTTAGCATGGTAAAAGGAGAGAATAATGGTTAATATTTGGCCTAATTTCATAAAAAAGATGTTTTATGGAAAGAAAAAGGGAGGAATATGCTGGAAAATCACCAATAATGCTTTCCTTTGCAACCAACAACAATAATAAGGTTTATTACGATTTGATTATTTTACGTGAATCTCCTCATTTATTTGAGTATATCCATTTCTAACTTAAGATTTTCCGATAACTTTCTTATTGAATTATTAATTTTTTATATTTGTGTTTATGAATTTGTACATTGGAAATCTTAGCTATAATGTTAAGGAATCAGACTTGAGAAACGTAATGGAAGAGTATGGAACAGTAGCTTCTGTAAAATTGATTACAGATCGTGAAACTAGAAGATCAAAAGGATTCGCATTTGTTGAAATGCCGGATGATACGGAAGCCAATAATGTTATTAAACAGTTGAACGGTGCTGAATATGTAGGCCGGTCAATGGTTGTAAAAGAAGCCTTACCGAAGAATTAAGACTGAACAAAGCCATAGGAGAGGGTATGTTGGGAAACCGACATACCCTCTTTTTTTATGGAATCTCGACGATAGGGTAAGTCAAAGAAATAGCTGAATTGAACTTTCACGAATGAATGTTGTTGTAGGATGAGGTTTTAAAACATATAACTATGCTCAATTTGATTGCTGTATTTTTTGTGTGTTCAGGTATTGGAATTGCAGCTCATATAGCATTGGACCTGGCACGTCGTCCGCAACCTATGAAAATAATGAATGCCGTTTGGATACTGACGGCATTGTGGGGAAGTTATTTCGCTTTATGGGCTTATAATAAATTAGGAAAGAGTGAACCGGTGAAGGCAGGAGAGGTTGGAATGGGAATGGACATGCCGTCTATGAAAGGGATGGAAACAGATATGACGATGAAGAAAATGAAAACCCCTCGTTGGCAGTCGGTAATCTTATCGGCTTTACACTGTGGAGCAGGTTGCACATTGGCAGATATTGTCGGAGAATGGTTCACTAATTATATTCCCGTGACTGTTGCCGGTAGTCAACTTATCGGTAATTGGGTGCTTGATTTTATATTAGCTTTGATTATCGGAATCTACTTTCAATTCTATGCCATCCGTGAAATGGAAAAAATATCTTTCGGAGGAGCATTGGGGCATGCTTTTAAAGCAGATTTTTTTTCCTTGCTGTCTTGGCAGGCAGGTATGTATAGCTGGATGATAATTGTCCATTTCGTATTGTTTGCCGGTGTTCCCTTACCCAAAAATACATGGATATTCTGGTTTATGATGCAGATAGCCATGCTTTTCGGATTTTTCTTCGCATATCCCGTAAATGTGATATTGATAAAATTAGGAATAAAAAAAGGAATGTAATGACTGAACCCATTGAAGACGAATGTAAAACGTTTTTCAGATTAAATAAAAACACTCTTGTCCGACAGTGCGGCAAGAGTGTTTTTTATTTATGGCTTCTTGAATAAGCCTGTGTACATTTTTATAAAAACCGTATTCGTGCCTTATGCAATGCCATGGGCGTTGACTGTACCGTCAATTTTCTTAATCAAACCTTGCAAAACCGCACCAGGTCCACATTCCGTAAAATCTGTAGCACCGTCTGCAATCATATTTTTAACAGATTGAGTCCAACGTACGGAAGCAGTCAGTTGAGCTACCAGATTCTTCTTGATTTCTGCGGGGTCAGTATGAGGCAGTGCATCCACATTCTGATATACCGGGCATTTGGGAGTGTGGAATTCTGTTGCATTGATGGCAGCTTCCAGTTCGACTTTCGCCGGGTCCATTAACGGAGAATGGAAAGCACCGCCTACTTTCAATGGAAGGGCGCGTTTGGCTCCGGCAGCTTTCATTAACTCACAAGCTTTTTCAATGCCTGGCACAGAGCCGGAAATAACAATTTGTCCCGGACAGTTATAGTTCGCCGGTACGCAAACTTCACCTTCTGCATTTACAGATGCGCAAATCTCCTCTACCTTCTCATCCGGCAATGCAATAATGGCAGCCATTGTGGAAGGAGTGGCCTCGCATGCTTTTTGCATTGCCATAGCACGTGCATAAACCAATTTTAAACCATCTTCAAAACTCAAAGCTCCTGCGGCTACCAATGCGGAGAATTCACCGAGTGAATGGCCGGCAGTCATTTCCGGTTTGAAATTGTCGCCCATGCAAAGAGCTGAAATTACAGAGTGTAGAAATACGGCAGGCTGTGTAACTTTAGTCTGGCGCAGGTCTTCGTCTGTACCATTGAACATAATGTCTGTAATGCGATATCCCAGAATATCATTTGCTTTCTCAAATAGTTCTTTTGCTAAAGCTGAATTTTCATATAAGTCTTTGCCCATTCCTACATATTGAGCACCTTGACCGGGAAAAACGAATGCTTTCATATTCTTATTATTTAATTGATTTTTGATTGTCCTTGCAAAGTTACGGAAAATAATGAATTTATGAATTATTACCTTGTGAATTATTATTTTGTGGAACGGGGAAATGCCACAATGGGCCATTTCCGTGGCCGATGTGTAATTCTTTTCCTGCGATAATGGTTTGTGTTATATACGTTTTGGCATGTAAAACCGCCTCCAGCATGGGATAGCCTTTTGCCAGATTGGTGGCGATGGCCGAAGATAGGGTACAACCGGTTCCGTGCAGGTTACCGCTATCTATTTTCTTTTCTTCGTATGTGTGCCGAAGATGCTCCGGCGTATATAAAAAATCACACATTTTCTCACCTTCCAGATGTCCGCCTTTTATTAATATACTAATCCGGTAATCATCCGCCATTTTTTTTGCGGCTTCCTGCATTTCTTGTACATTGTGAATATTTTTTCCCGTTAAGACTGCTGCTTCGTCCAGATTGGGAGTAAGTAAAGTGACGTATGGAATTAATTTTTCTTTTATTTCCCCTACGGTTTCGTCCGTCATCAGTTTACGTCCGCTAGTGGATACCATGACCGGGTCATATACAACATGTTCCGTTGCATATTTTTGCAGACAGCCGGAAATGATACGGACAGTTTGGATATCATTCACCATGCCTATTTTTATAGCCGCCGGTTGCAAATCCTCTATGACAGCTTCTATCTGTCCGCGGATGATTTCAGGCGGTATTGATTGTACCGCATATACCCCCAATGTGTTTTGAACAGTAACGGCGGTGATTGCAGATGCTGCATACCCTCCTAAAGCTGATATGGTTTTAATGTCCGCCTGAATGCCTGCTCCTCCCGAGCAATCCGAGCCGGCGATGGATAAAACAACCGGATGATGTTCCATTTTAGATTTTTTAATAAATTCACTGCAAAGATAAAATAAAAAACAGTAAGGTACAAAATGACATATCATTTAAAATACAATAAGTATCTTTTCCCGGACAAAGTGAATAGATTATGAAAAGCACTGATAATAAAGTGTCAACCTTGTTTTTGTATTTTGTACAATTACTATTGTGAAAAAAGGCTGAAATACATATTGTAATTTAGAAGATAACATTAAGTAACCATATTGTATGATATATGATATGTATTTATATGAAAAACAGTGTTTTATAGCATATTGAAAAATGTTGTTCCGATAATCTACAGCCCCTATATTTGTGCAGTCTTAAAAAAAGGATATGCAGAACATACAAAAAAATACGCCTTTAGCCAACAATCATATATCGGTAGATTGTGTAGTGATCGGTTTTGACGGAGAACAATTAAAAGTCCTGCTGGTAAAGCGTGCGGGTGAGGATAACGGGGAAATATATCATGACATGAAACTTCCCGGAAGTCTTATTTATATGGATGAAGATTTGGATGAAGCAGCCCAACGGGTCTTATATGAACTGACAGGTCTTAAAAATGTAAATCTGATGCAATTTAAAGCATTCGGTTCCAAAAACAGGACGAGTAATCCCAAAGATGTACGTTGGCTGGAACGGGCGATGCAGTCGAAAGTGGAACGTATTGTGACAATCGCCTATTTGTCAATGGTGAAGATAGACCGGACTTTAGATAAAAACCTGGACGACCACCAAGCTTGTTGGGTAGCTTTGAAAGAAGTGAAAACATTGGCATTCGACCATAACCTGATTATCAAAGAAGCGATGACATATATCCGGCAATTTGTAGAATTCAATCCGTCCATATTATTCGAACTGCTTCCGCGTAAGTTTACGGCCTCGCAATTGAGGACTCTTTTTGAGTTAGTATATGACAAATCAGTGGATGTACGCAATTTCCATAAAAAAATAGCAATGATGGAATATGTAGTGCCTTTGGAAGAAAAACAACAGGGAGTAGCCCACCGCGCTGCACGTTATTATAAATTCGACAAGAAAATATATAATAAGGTAAGGCGATAAATACGGAATATCGAAAACGAAGCCCAAGGTAAGAATTGAAAAAGATTAAATAAAATAATTGTAATAGTAAATCAGTTTATCATGTTTTTATTAGGTTATGACATAGGCAGCTCATCTGTGAAGGCGAGTCTGGTAAACGCTGAAACGGGTAAATGCGTATCATCAGCATTTTTCCCGAAAACGGAGGCGAAGATTATTGCAGTGAATCCCGGGTGGGCGGAACAAGAACCGGATAGTTGGTGGGAGAACCTGAAATTGGCTACACAAGCTGTTATGAATGATTCCGGTATCAATGCCGTTGAAATTAAGGCAATTGGCATTTCTTATCAGATGCATGGACTGGTATGTGTGGATAAAGAGCAGCATGTGTTGCGTCCCTCTATTATCTGGTGCGATTCTCGTGCTGTGCCCTATGGACAAAAAGCGTTTGAGGCCATCGGAGAAGAAAAATGCCTTTCCCATTTATTAAATTCACCGGGCAATTTTACAGCTTCCAAATTAGCCTGGATTAAACAAAACGAACCTGCTGTCTATGAACGGATTTATAAAATCATGTTGCCGGGAGATTATATCGCTATGAAACTGAGCGGAGAAATCTGTACGACAGTTTCGGGCCTCTCGGAAGGAATGTTCTGGGATTTCAAGAATAACCGGATAGCCGGTTTCCTGATGGACTATTACGGATTTGATGCTTCATTGGTTGCCGAAATCAAGCCGACTTTTGCGGAGCAGGGGAGGGTGAATGCGGCGGCTGCGGAAGAACTCGGATTAAAAGAAGGAACACCGATAACCTATCGCGCCGGCGACCAACCGAACAATGCCCTTTCATTAAATGTGTTCAATCCGGGAGAGATTGCCTCCACGGCAGGGACATCAGGGGTTGTTTACGGTGTGAACGGAGAAGTGAATTATGATTGTCAGTCGCGCGTCAATACGTTTGCACATGTGAACCATTCGGAACGGCAGACCCGTTTGGGAGTATTGCTTTGCATTAACGGAACGGGCATTCTTAATTCATGGGTAAAGCGTAATGTCGCTTCCGAAGGAATGTCCTATAATGAAATGAATGCGTTAGCCTCCAAAGCTCCGGTGGGCAGTGCAGGCATCAGCATCCTTCCTTTCGGAAATGGGGCTGAACGTATGTTGAATAATAAAGAAATAGGTTGTAGCATTTACGGAGTAGATTTTAATGTACATGGTAAACAACACATTATCCGTGCTGCACAGGAAGGCATTGTATTCTCTTTCAAATACGGCATCGATATCATGGAACAGATGGGAATCCCTGTAAAAAAAATCCATGCCGGACATGCGAATATGTTTTTAAGCCCTGTGTTCCGTGAGACTCTGGCCGGAGTGACGGGAGCCACAATCGAACTCTATGATACGGACGGTTCCGTTGGAGCCGCTAAAGGTGCAGGTATTGGCGCAGGCATCTATAAAGACAATAATGAGGCGTTTGCAACACTTGATAAATTAAATGTAATAGAACCGGATATGGCTGGACATCAGGAATATGCAGATGCATATTCACGATGGAAGTGCCGCTTGGAAAAGTCGATGGATGACAAGGAGGCAATCCCGTTTCCATTTGAATGATTATAATGACAGTACAATATTAATAGATAACCGATTTAAAATTGAAAAGAATTATGGCAACAAAAGAATTTTTCCCAGGAATTGAAAAAATTAAATTTGAAGGCAAAGATAGCAAGAATCCTATGGCGTTCCGTTATTATGACGCAGAGAAAGTAATCAATGGCAAAAAGATGAAAGATTGGTTGAAATTCTCTATGGCATGGTGGCATACCTTATGTGCCGAAGGAGGCGACCAGTTTGGCGGAGGAACAAAAAAATTCCCGTGGAATGCGAATGCCGACGCGGTGCAAGCCGCAAAAGATAAAATGGATGCAGGGTTTGAATTTATGCAGAAAATGGGTATTGAATACTATTGTTTCCATGATGTGGATTTAATATCCGAAGGCTCCGGCATCGAAGAATATGAAGCCAATATGAAAGAAATCGTAGCTTATGCAAAACAAAAACAGGCTGAAACCGGTATCAAGCTGTTGTGGGGCACTGCTAATGTATTCGGCCATGCCCGTTATATGAACGGTGCGGCGACGAATCCGGATTTTGACGTAGTGGCCCGTGCCGCCGTCCAAATAAAAAATGCAATTGATGCAACTATCGAACTCGGCGGGCAGAATTATGTATTCTGGGGTGGACGTGAAGGGTATATGTCCCTTTTGAATACAGACCAGAAACGTGAAAAAGAACACCTCGCGCAAATGTTGACTATTGCCCGCGATTATGCCCGTGCCCGCGGGTTTAAAGGGACGTTCCTTGTAGAACCGAAACCGATGGAACCCACCAAACATCAATACGATGCAGATACGGAAACAGTGATAGGTTTCTTGAAAGCCCATGGCCTGGACAAAGATTTCAAGGTAAATATCGAAGTAAACCATGCAACGCTGGCCGGCCATACTTTCGAACACGAACTGGCGGTAGCTGTAGATAATGGCATGCTGGGTTCTATTGACGCTAACCGTGGCGACTATCAGAACGGCTGGGATACAGACCAGTTCCCGATTGATAATTATGAACTGACACAGGCAATGATGCAAATTATCCGTAACGGCGGTTTAGGTAACGGCGGAACGAATTTTGACGCCAAGACTCGTCGTAATTCCACTGATTTGGAAGATATCTTCATTGCCCATATTGCGGGTATGGATGCCATGGCGCGCGCATTGGAAAGTGCTGCGGCTTTATTGGACGAATCTCCGTATAAAAAGATGCTGGCCGACCGTTATGCATCGTTCGATAGCGGCAAAGGCAAAGAATTCGAAGAAGGCAAATTATCTCTTGAAGAAGTTGTCGCTTACGCCAAGACGAAAGGCGAACCGAAACAAACCAGTGGCAAACAGGAACTTTACGAAGCCATCCTGAATATGTATTGCTAATTGAAATTCGAGTAATAAGGCGGTAGAGCTGCAGCTTTATCGCCTTACTATTATCCTGTCCAACTACTACACACTACTTATCTACTTAATAACCATGATTAATACAACGAACGAAGGTAGTAAACTCTACCTGTATTCGATTACCTCCGTCGCCATTCTGGGCGGGCTGCTTTTCGGATATGATACGGCAGTTATTTCCGGGGCGGAAAAAGGCCTGGAGGCATTTTTCCTTTCAGCCTCAGATTTCCAATATAATAAGGTGATGCACGGAATAACCTCGTCCAGTGCATTAATCGGATGTGTACTCGGCGGCGCTGTTTCCGGTGTTTTCGCTTCTCGTTTGGGGCGTCGTAACTCCTTGAGGCTTGCCGCCGTACTTTTCTTCCTTTCGGCATTAGGGTCTTACTACCCGGAATTTTTATTTTTCGAGTATGGAAAACCGGATTTGGATTTACTGGTTGCATTTAACTGGTATCGTATTTTAGGAGGTATCGGTGTAGGTCTGGCTTCAGCCGTATGTCCGATGTATATTGCAGAGATAGCCCCTTCAGATATTCGCGGCACACTTGTCTCGTGCAATCAGTTTGCCATTATTTTTGGCATGTTAGTTGTCTATTTTGTAAATTATCTGATTATGGGCGACCATCAGAATCCTGTCATTCTGAAAGATGCCGCCGGAGTCTTGTCTGTCAGTCCGGAATCTGATATGTGGACCGTGCAGGAAGGATGGCGTTATATGTTCGGTTCGGAAGCCTTCCCGGCTGCCTTTTTCGGTTTATTGTTGTTCTTTGTGCCGAAAACCCCTCGTTATCTGGTATTGGTACAACAGGAAGAAAAGGCATTTTCCATTTTGGAAAAGATTAATGGCAGAACGAAGGCGAAAGAGATTCTTGACGAGATAAAAGCTACCGCCCATGAAAAGACCGAAAAACTCTTTACATATGGGGTGGCGGTGATTGTTATCGGCATTTTGCTTTCCGTGTTCCAACAGGCAATCGGCATTAACGCAGTGCTCTATTATGCCCCTCGTATTTTTGAGAATGCGGGTGCGGAAGGAGGCGGTATGATGCAGACCGTAGTCATGGGTATCGTAAATATCCTGTTTACATTAGTCGCTATCTTTACAGTAGACCGTTTCGGACGTAAACCCTTGTTGGTTATCGGTTCCGTAGGTATGGCCGTAGGAGCGTTTGCAGTGGCGATGTGTGACAGTATGGCGGTTAAAGGCATTGTTCCGGTACTCTCGGTAATTGTATATGCGGCATTCTTCATGATGTCATGGGGACCGATTTGCTGGGTATTGATTGCGGAAATCTTCCCGAACACCATTCGAGGCAAAGCTGTTGCTATCGCTGTCGCTTTCCAATGGATATTCAACTATATCGTATCTTCCACCTTCCCGGCATTATACGATTTCAGCCCGATGTTTGCGTATAGCCTTTACGGGATTATCTGTGTAATTGCCGCCATTTTTGTATGGCGTTGGGTACCTGAGACGAAAGGCAAGACATTGGAAGATATGAGCAAACTTTGGAAGAAGAAAAAATAAAAAGGGCTTGTATAATTTCGTCGTGCCATTATGACTTCGGCATCTTGGCATGATTCTATCGGATTGTGGCATCATGCCAATGGCATGGTGCCATAATCGTTTATGTATTTCTTTCATGAATGGCTCCGGAACCTGCATCGCGGCAGACCGGAGAAACAGCGGCAAGCATGCATCCCGGTTATAAGATATCTTAACAAAGCCAGTTAAATATTTCTTGGTTTGAAAACACAATTGAAGGAATAGCTATACCTTTGCACCGTCTTTTATAAAACACGTATGATTATGGAACAACATCCGATTAAGATTAATAAAGTGCAGATACGCAATCTGCAAATGGAAGATTATGCACAACTGTCCCAATCGTTTACGCGCGTCTATTCTGACGGAAGCGATGTCTTCTGGACCCGCGAGCAGATTCAGAAGCTAATCAAGATTTTCCCGGAAGGGCAGATTGTCACGGTCGTTGACGATAAAATAGTAGGTTGTGCCCTTTCCATTATTGTTGATTATGATAAAGTAAAGAACGACCATACGTATGCCCAGGTGACAGGTAAAGAAACGTTCAATACGCATAATCCCAAAGGGAATATCCTGTACGGCATCGAAGTGTTCATCCATCCGGGATATCGCGGTTTGCGGCTGGCGCGCCGTATGTACGAATATCGCAAGGAACTTTGCGAAACATTGAATCTGAAAGCCATCATGTTCGGAGGACGCATTCCGAACTATCATAAATATGCCGATAAAATGCGTCCGAAAGAATATATCGAACGAGTACGTCAACGCGAAATTTACGACCCCGTGCTTACCTTTCAGCTATCAAATGATTTCCATGTGCGCAAGGTAATGACTAATTATCTGCCGAATGACGAAGAGTCCAAACATTATGCCTGTTTGCTGCAATGGGACAACATCTATTACCAACCGCCTACACAAGAATATATCAATCCGAAAACTACCGTCCGCGTAGGCTTGGTACAATGGCAGATGCGCAGTTACAAGACATTGGACGACCTGTTTGAGCAAGTCGAGTTTTTTGTGGATGCGGTATCGGATTACAAAAGCGATTTTGTTCTTTTTCCCGAATATTTTAATGCGCCTCTGATGTCGAAGTACAACGATAAGGGCGAATCGCAGGCTATTCGCGGGCTGGCGAAATATACGGATGAAATTAGGGAACGGTTTATCAATCTGGCAATCAGTTACAATATCAATATCATAACGGGAAGTATGCCATACGTAAAGGAAGACGGGCTGCTTTATAATGTAGGATTCCTCTGTCGCCGTGACGGGACCTATGAAATGTATGAAAAGATGCATGTCACTCCGGACGAAATCAAGAGCTGGGGATTGAGCGGCGGTAAACTGTTGCAGACATTTGATACGGATTGTGCGAAGATTGGCGTTTTAATTTGTTATGACGTCGAATTCCCGGAACTTTCCCGCCTGATGGCGGACCAGGGAATGCAGATATTGTTCGTGCCTTTCCTGACGGATACGCAAAATGCCTATTCCCGTGTCCGTGTCTGCGCACAGGCGCGCGCTATCGAGAATGAATGCTTCGTAGTCATTGCAGGAAGCGTGGGAAACCTTCCCCGTGTGCATAATATGGATATCCAGTATGCCCAGTCAGGCGTGTTTACGCCGTGCGATTTCGCTTTCCCGACAGACGGAAAAAGAGCGGAGGCAACCCCTAATACTGAAATGATATTGGTATCGGATGTCGATTTGGATTTACTGAACGAACTCCATACTTACGGTAGTGTCCGTAACCTGAAAGACCGTAGAAACGATGTATATGAAGTGCGGCTAAAGAGGTAAAACGGGGGTGTTTTGTTTCTTTAAAAGGAAACTACCGTTCCTTTTAAAGGAAACCCTCGTTGGTTTAAAACCAACGGGGTCTTGGTTTTAAACCAACAAAGTGCCTTGTTCAGCCCTTTCCAGAGGTACCGCTTTCGAGGATACTGACGATGGAAAACAGGGTGAAACAGATGGCTCCGAGTCCCGATAATACACGTGCCGGAATGAAGTAATCCGCATGTGCAGTAGCGAGTTCAAACACGAAAGCAGCCAGAAACAAACAGGCTAATGCCGTTAATACCGGAATTAGCGGAATACGGTTGGCTAATTTGAATTCGTGCCTCCATATCTTTGCCAAAAGGATTACTTTGCTCGAAATGCTGTAACATACCAAGCCGAGGCCAAGCATGATATAACCGGTAGTCCCGTTTGTGCTGTTTGAATCGGCAAAGATGACAAAAAGCCCCCATATAAAAGAGACGGAACCCATTAACAAAACTAGCTGCGGCCACTGGCGGCGTTCCTTTTCCGAATAAACGTTGCGTATTTGACGGGCAATGGTGGCTACCAATGCAATTAAGCTGGTACAAATGCATGCAAGGCCTACCATTACGTGTCCTGCAACAAAATAGGCGGGGTGGACATGGCTGTTTCCTAATAAAACAAATGCCCATATCCAGGCGATGAGTGAAATGACAGTCGCGACAATCTCCAGTGTCCGTTCTTGTCCCGATGTGAATGCCCCTTCAGGCACTTTATTTCCTGTACTTTTAGAATTGCCCGGAATCAAAGAAAACCGGGTGGATGAAGTCGCGGCAGTGGCTACACATCCCGTAATGAACCCGACACCGGCTATTACGTGGCCTGCAACGAAAGCGGAGGGAGAAGAAGCCATGCTGAAAATACAAATTCCGCCGATAACAGTCAATGCGGCTGCCAAGTAGCCGATAACCGGTAAAGCGTATTTTGCCGTTTCATTATAAGTATGTATGATTTGCCGGATAATGGTGGCGGCAGTACAAAATAACGCAATGCATATCATACCTAGTGAAAACACGACGGGACCTGCTATGACGCGGTTTCCCGCATCCCCGTAACCATAGATGAACGCCCCGTATCCGAAGCAGAAGATAGCCATTGCCAATGGGATTGCCCTGAATAAAATACTGATACTGTAATTCATAACTGAGTGTCTTTTAATTTTTCACTAGAACAAAGGGCTTTTCATTTTGTTTATGCCGGCAGTCATTTATAATCATTAACTTCACACGAATCTGATTAAAAGTCATTGCTTTTTGCTCAATTAAACAAATGTTTTTGTAAATTTGCACCCTTAAAAATGGGGATTCCCCTCAAATTGTAAATTGTAAAAGTAAAATCGTAGATATAGCTATGGGTAAGAGATTTACTGAATATTCGCAGTTTGACCTTTCACAGGTAAACAAAGATGTATTGAAGAAGTGGGATGAAAACCAGGTTTTCGCCAAGAGTATGACAGAACGTGACGGCTGTCCTTCATTCGTGTTTTTTGAAGGGCCTCCCTCGGCCAATGGCATGCCGGGTATCCACCATGTAATGGCGCGTACCATTAAGGATATATTCTGCCGTTACAAAACGATGAAAGGTTACCAGGTGAAGCGTAAAGCCGGATGGGACACCCACGGGCTTCCGGTGGAACTGGGAGTGGAAAAGGCGTTGGGAATCACGAAAGAAGATATCGGTAAAAAAATCTCCGTAGCCGAATATAATGCCGCCTGCCGGAAAGATGTGATGAAGTTTACCAAAGAATGGGAAGACCTGACCCATCAAATGGGATATTGGGTAGATATGAAACATCCTTATATCACCTATGACAACCGTTATATCGAAACTCTGTGGTGGCTTTTAAAACAGTTATATAAAAAAGGATTATTATATAAAGGATATACGATTCAGCCGTATTCGCCGGCTGCCGGAACCGGATTGAGTTCTCATGAGTTGAATCAGCCGGGATGTTATCGTGATGTGAAGGATACGACGGTCGTTGCCCAGTTCAAGATAAAGAATCCCAAACCGGAAATGACAGGATGGGGGACTCCCTATTTCCTGGCATGGACAACCACCCCTTGGACATTGCCCTCAAATACGGCGCTTTGCGTAGGTCCGAAGTTTGACTATGTGGTTGTCCAATCGTACAACGCTTATAACGGGGAACCCGTTACCGTTGTTCTGGCAAAAGCTCTGTTGCCTACTCTTTTCAATCCGAAAGCCGCCGGTTTGGCATTGGAAGATTATAAGCCCGGAGATAAACTGGTTCCGTTTAAGGTCGTTGCCGAATATAAAGGCACGGAACTGGTCGGCATGGAATACGAACAGCTTATTCCTTGGGTGAAACCGGTGGAGATAACTGAAGACGGAACGTGGAAAGCCAGTGATAAAGGATTCCGTGTAATCCAGGGCGACTATGTCACGGTAGAAGACGGAACGGGTATTGTCCATATCGCGCCGACGTTTGGTGCGGATGATGCTTATGTGGCACGTGCTGCGGGAATCCCGTCGCTTTTCATGATTAACCGGAAAGGTGAAACCCGTCCCATGGTAGATTTGACCGGTAAATTCTATTTGCTGGATGAATTGGACGAAAGATTCGTTAAAGAGTGCGTTGATGTGGATAAATACGGGGAATACCAGGGGGCATGGGTAAAGAATGCTTATGACCCGCAATTTACGGTAGACGGGAAATTCGACGAGAAAGCCGCCCAAGCCGCCGAATCTTTGGATATTGTTCTCTGTATGATGATGAAAGCCAACAAGCAGGCTTTCAAGATTGAGAAACATGTTCACAATTATCCGCATTGTTGGCGTACCGACAAGCCGGTGTTATATTATCCTTTGGATAGCTGGTTTATCCGTTCTACGGCCTGCAAGGAGCGTATGATAGAACTGAACAAGACTATCAACTGGAAACCTGAATCTACCGGAACCGGGCGTTTCGGAAAATGGCTGGAAAACCTGAATGACTGGAATTTAAGCCGTTCGCGCTATTGGGGAACGCCGCTTCCTATCTGGCGCACGGAAGACAATACGGACGAAAAGTGCATCGAATCCGTAGAAGAGCTTTATAATGAAATAGAAAAGGCTGTTGCCGCCGGATTCATGAAATCGAACCCGTATAAGGACAAAGGATTTGTTCCGGGTGAATACACGGAAGAAAATTATGATAAGATAGATTTGCACCGTCCTTATGTGGATGATATCATTCTGGTGTCTAAGGATGGAAAGCCGATGAAACGTGAGACAGACCTGATTGATGTCTGGTTCGATTCGGGCGCTATGCCTTATGCCCAGATTCACTATCCGTTTGAAAACAAGGAATTATTGGACGGCCGCCAGGTATATCCTGCAGATTTTATAGCGGAAGGAGTAGACCAGACACGCGGATGGTTCTTCACGTTGCATGCCATCGCTGCGATGGTGTTTGATAGTGTTTCTTATAAAGCCGTGATTTCTAACGGCTTGGTGTTGGATAAAAACGGCAATAAGATGTCCAAACGTTTGGGAAATGCCGTCGATCCGTTCAGTACGATTGAAAAATACGGTTCCGACCCGTTGCGCTGGTATATGATTACCAATTCTTCTCCGTGGGATAACCTGAAGTTTGATGTAGACGGTATTGAAGAAGTCCGCCGTAAGTTTTTCGGTACTTTATACAACACTTATTCATTCTTTGCGCTTTATGCCAATGTAGACGGATTTGAATACAAGGAGGCCGATGTGCCGATGGCGGAACGTCCGGAAATCGACCGCTGGATTCTGTCCGTATTGAATACGCTGGTAAAAGAAGTGGATACCTGCTATAACGAATACGAACCGACTAAGGCAGGACGTTTGATTTCTGATTTTGTCAATGACAATTTGTCTAACTGGTACGTCCGGTTAAATCGTAAACGCTTCTGGGGCGGTGAATTTACACAAGATAAATTGTCCGCTTATCAAACATTATATACCTGCCTTGAGACGGTTGCCAAGTTGATGGCTCCTATTTCTCCGTTCTATGCAGACCGTTTGTATCTGGATTTGATTGCGGCGACAGGACGTGACAAGGTGGTTTCCGTCCATCTGGCTAAATTCCCGGAATATCGGGAGGAGATGATAAACAAGGAATTGGAGGCGCGCATGCAGATGGCACAGGATGTTACTTCCATGGTATTGGCCTTACGCCGTAAAGTAAACATTAAAGTGCGCCAGCCGTTGCAGTGTATCATGATACCCGTGTTGGACGAGGAACAGAAAGAACATATCGAGGCTGTGAAGAATTTAATCATGAATGAGGTGAATGTCAAAGAGATTAAATTCGTTGACGGTGCGGCCGGCGTGTTAGTGAAGAAGGTGAAGTGTGACTTTAAGAAGTTAGGACCGAAATTCGGCAAGCAGATGAAATCCGTAGCCGCCGCCGTTGCGGAACTGTCGCAAGAGGCAATCGCGGAACTGGAAAAGAACGGGAAATATGCATTGGACCTGAACGGTACGGAAGCCGTTATCGAGATATCGGATGTAGAAATTATCAGTGAGGATATTCCGGGATGGCTGGTTGCCAATGAAGGCAGGCTGACTGTGGCGCTGGAGGTTACCATCACTGAAGAGTTGCGTCGGGAAGGTATCGCCCGTGAATTGGTGAACCGCATACAAAATATACGTAAATCAAACGGTTTTGAGATTACTGACAAAATAAAAGTGACAATCTCGAAAAATACGCAAACAGATGATGCGGTAAATGAATATAATACTTATATTTGTAACCAAGTTCTGGCAACCTCCCTTCAACTTGCAGATGAGGTGAAAGACGGTACGGAGCTTAGTTTTGACGATTTCTCGCTGTTTGTGAACGTGATAAAAGACTAATACTATAAATAATATGCGATTAACCTTTTAAATATGTAAAATTATGGCAGAAAAGACTAGATATTCGGATGCGGAGCTCGAAGAATTCCGTGCCATTATTATGGAGAAACTGGAATTAGCGCAACGTGACTATGAACAGTTGAAAAAAAGCCTGATGGGACTGGACGGCAATGATACCGACGATACGTCACCCACGTATAAAGTGTTGGAAGAAGGAGCCAATACGCTTTCCAAAGAGGAAACGACCCGTTTGGCGCAACGGCAGTTGAAGTTTATCCAGGGATTACAGGCTGCTTTGGTGCGTATCGAGAATAAAACATACGGCATTTGCCGTGAAACGGGAAAATTGATTCCGGCTGAACGCTTGCGCGCTGTTCCTCATGCTACATTGAGTATCGAGGCTAAAAATAGCGGTAAAAAATAATAGATAGCAAGACAGGCTACGGGTAATGGGCTACAAGTAGCTGCGTAATGTTTACGCACGGCACTTGTAGCTCGTTATGTTTAATTTATAATGTACACATGAAGAAACTATTCACGAAGGGGACGGTTGCCTTAACCGTTATCTTTTCCGTATTGATTATCGACCAGGTGATTAAAATCTGGATAAAGACGAATATGTACTGGCACGAAAGCATACGTGTGACAGACTGGTTTTATATTTATTTTACCGAAAATAACGGAATGGCTTTCGGTATGGAAATTTTCGGCAAGTTGTTTCTGACCACTTTCCGGATTGTCGCAGTGATATTGATAGGATGGTATCTTTATAAAATAATAAAGAAGGGCTTTAAAACCGGGTATATCGTTTGTGTAGCCCTTATTTTGACCGGTGCTTTGGGAAATATCATAGATAGTGTATTTTATGGAGTTATTTTCAATGAAAGCACTCATTCGCAAGTTGCCAGTTTCATGCCTGAGAACGGAGGATATTCTACCTGGTTTTATGGCAAGGTAGTGGATATGTTCTATTTTCCTATCATAGATACGAACTGGCCTGCATGGATGCCATTTGTCGGCGGGGAACATTTCATATTTTTCAGCCCGATTTTTAATTTTGCGGATGCTGCCATTAGCTGTGGCATCATTGCTTTATTGCTTTTTTACAGTAAGTATTTGAATGAGTCTTATCATTCATTGGATAAAAAAAGCGCTAAAAAAGAGATTGAGGGCCATGAGAAGTAAATTCCGGTTTCATCTGTGTGTTATTTGCATGGTTGCGCTTGCGGTAGCCGGGTGTAAAGTGAAAAGGCCGGGCGATGTGATTCCGGAATCGGAGATGGAAAATTTGTTATATGACTATCATCTGGCAAAATCCATGGGAGACAATCTTCCTTACAACGAAAACTATAAGAAAGCGTTATATATTGATGCCGTTTTTAAGAAATACGGGACAACACGGGCTGTCTTTGACTCGTCTATGGTCTGGTACACACGTAACACGGAGATTTTATCGAAAATTTATGAAAGAGTAAAGAAGCGTCTGAAAGATGAACAGGAACTTGTCGGCGATTTGATTGCCAAGCGTGATAAGAAGCCGAAAATGACTAAGCAGGGCGACAGCATTGATGTCTGGCCGTGGCAGCGCATGGTTCGTCTGACGGGTAAGGTAATGAATAACCGGTATGCATTTGTTTTGCCTACCGATTCCAATTATAAAGACCGGGATACTTTGGTGTGGGAAGTGCGGTACAGTTTCTTGGAACCGTTGGTTGCGGATTCTTTGAGGGCTGTCGCTATGGCGATGCAGGTTATTTATGAGAAAGATACGATTAGCTGTTGGAAGACTGTGACCGGAGCGGGTATTCAACAGATTCGCCTGTTTGCGGATACTTTGGGACAAATGAAAGAAATAAAAGGTTTCATTTACTATCCGGTGTTGGGAGAGCAGAAAGGCGGAGCGTTGTTAGCGGAGCGTTTTACAATGACTCGCTATCATTGCAGAGATACGCTCGCATTTGCCGTTCGTGATTCTTTAAATAAAGCGGAAGCTTTGAAGAGGGATTCTTTGAAGAAGGTCTCGGACAAAGAAAAAGCGGATTCTTTACGTAATAGGCCGGCAGCAGGCAATAAGGATGAAGTCCAACGTCTGACACCGGAAGAGTTGAACCGTCGCCGTACGAAGGCACAACGCGAGAAGAAACCCGAACAGATTGAGGTTGAACGGCATATCCAGCAGGAAAGGATAGAGCAGAGGAGGGAACGGCAGATGAATCAACGCCGGCAGCAACAGCAAAGGCGCCGGAATCAATAATCTGCGGATGGCATGAAACGTTTTGCATCTCATTATTTGTTTTTACCGGAAGTCGGGTTTATCAGGCAACAGGTGGTAGAGGTAACCGCTGAAGGAACTGTCCGGGCTATATTCCCGTTGACGGAAGAGGTCGAGTCGGTTGAATGGATGCCGGGGGTGATTGCCTTACTCTCTGCCGCCCAGGTTGAGGACTTAAAAAACACCGGAATGGTTTTTAAAACCATTCCGGTGTTTCAAATAAACCATCCGGTTGTTTTAAATCAATCTCCTTTATGTTTTAAAAAAACATTCAATGGATTTTGTGGAAGTGGGGAAGCATTGTTTCCCGTATTGTTCTATCCGTTTGATTTTATTTCCATGCAGCCTGTCGGCGGAACTCGGCACAGATTACTGCGGTAGCTATGGCTACATTAAGCGATTCGGCTGTTTCCCGGCCTTGCGGATAATTGGGGATATACAGTTTTCTATTAATCAGGCTCTCCACTTCTTTTCCTATGCCGTTTCCTTCGTTTCCCATGACAACCAGCCCGTTGGCGGACAAGGGTTGTTCATACATGTTTTTTCCGTCCAGGAAAGTACCGAATACCGGTATGTCTTTGTCGAGTGAACGGATGAAACCGGGGAGAGAGGTGTAATGTACTTTTACTCTTGCAATTCCTCCCATAGTGGCTTGTATTGTCTTGGGATTATAAACGTCCACCGTGTTTTGTGAACAGATGACATGTTCAATGCCGAACCAGTCGGCCAGGCGGATGATGGTTCCCAAGTTGCCGGGGTCTTGGATATCGTCTAATGCCAGACAAAGGGAATGGCGGACGGATTCCGGATTCAGGGAATATTGGGGTTGCTCAAAAATAGCGAGTACGTCTTGCGGGGTTTTCAGCAAACTGGCGCGTGAAAGGTCTTCTTGAGATATTTCGGCGATTTCGTCTGCCTTGAGATTCGGATGCCCTTTTAACCAGGAGTCGGTAGCAGCCAGAAAACGGCAGGGGAAATGACCGAGCAAATCGCCTACCAGCTTAGGACCTTCGGCAAGGAATACCCGTTCCTCCTTACGTACTTTCTTTAATTCCAGTGAGCGGATGTATTTTATTTTGTTTTTACTTAACGGTATCATAAATCTAATTTTGCAACAAAGCTATAAAGATATTTCCAATCTATCCTTACTTTCCTCTCTTTTTCTTAATTTATTTTTCCCGTCAGAAAATATAATTTATCTTTGTAAGCGCATTTTGCGCTATCGATGTAAAAACCGTATGAGGAGAGATTTTCTTTACTTACTTGCTTCTGCCGCTATCCTGTCACTGGCTTCGTGTACTGCCACAAAGTTTGTGCCGGACGGTTCGTATTTGTTGGATGAAGTAAAGATTCGTACGGACCAAAAAAATATCCGGCCTTCGTCTTTGCGGATGTATGTTCGCCAGAATCCTAATGCTAAATGGTTTAGCCTGATTAAGACACAGTTGTATGTTTATAATCTTTCGGGACGGGACTCTACTAAGTGGGGGAATAAATTTCTGAGAAGGATAGGGGATGCTCCTGTGATATACAATGAAGAAGAGGCGAGACGTTCTGAGGAGGAAATCACAAAAGCCGTGCGTAACATGGGATATATGGCGGCGACGGTCAAACGCTCGACCAAGGTGAAAAAGAAGAAAATAAAACTGTATTATGACGTAACGGCAGGAAAGCCGTATATCGTCCAGTCTATAAAGCATGATATCGGTGATTCTAAAATCGCCTCTCTTCTGAAACAGGATTCGGCAAGAAGTTTGTTGAAAGAGAATATGTATTTTGATGTAAACGTGCTGGATGCGGAGAGGCAACGGATTACGGACAAGTTGCTCAGGAATGGTTATTATAAATTCAATAAGGATTATATAGGTTATACGGCGGACACTGTACGCAATACCTACAAGGTCGATTTGACACAGCATCTGCATCCTTACAAGGTGCATGTGAACGATTCATCGACGACGCATCCGCAATATTGGATTAATAAAATCAATTTTATTACGGATTATGATGTTTTGCAGTCTTCCGCATTGAGCAGCATAGAGGTTAATGATTCTGTGCATTATAACGGTTTTCCGATTTATTATAAAGATAAGCTTTATCTGCGTCCTAAAGTTCTTGTGGATAATCTCCGTTTTGCTCCCGGCGATTTGTATAATGAGCATGATATCCAGCAGACATATTCCAGTTTCGGGCGGTTGTCGGCATTGAAATATACTAATATCCGTTTTGTTGAGACGCAGGCGGGAGATTCTGCAAAGCTTGACTGTTATGTGATGTTGACTAAAAGCAAGCATAAGTCTATGGCTTTCGAGGTGGAAGGGACCAATTCGGCCGGCGACTTGGGAGCGGCGGCTTCCGTGACTTTCCAAAACCGGAACCTTTTTCGCGGTTCAGAAACTTTTATGATTAAGTTCCGCGGTGCTTATGAGGTCATTTCCGGGCTTCAGGCGGGTTATTCCAATAACAACTATACGGAGTACGGCGTAGAGACAAGTATCAATTTCCCCAATTTTCTATTTCCTTTCCTTTCTTCTGATTTTAAACGGAAAATCAGGGCTACTACGGAATTCGGATTGCAGTATAATTATCAGTTGCGTCCGGAGTTCCTGCGTACGATGGCTTCCGCCAACTGGAGTTATAAATGGACGCAACGCCAGAAGATACAGCACCGCATTGATTTGATTAATATCGGTTTCCTTTATTTACCTCGAATTTCCGAAAGGTTTAAGGAAGATTATATTAATAAGGGGCAAAACCATATTTTGCAATATAACTATCAGGACCGGTTGATTATAAATATGGGGTATAGTTATAATTACAACAGTGTAGGTGGTTCTGTCGTAAACAATACGATTGCCACTAATTCATATTCTATCCGTTTTAATTTTGAATCTGCCGGGAATATAATGTATGCATTGTCTAAGATTACAAATATCCGGAAGAATGCCAACGGGGAATATGCCATTCTCGGTATTCCTTATGCTCAATATGTAAAGGGGGAGTTCGATTTTGCAAAAAATATAAGAATCGATCACCGGAACTCTTTTGCATTTCATGCCGGTATAGGAATAGCTATTCCTTACGGCAATGCAAAAACGATTCCGTTCGAGAAACAGTATTTTTCAGGGGGGGCTAATAGTGTCCGCGGATGGAGTGTACGTGATTTGGGGCCGGGGGCTTTTCCCGGTAACGGCAATCTGTTGGACCAGTCCGGAGATATTAAGCTGGATGCCAGTATTGAGTATCGGAGTAAGCTGTTTTGGAAATTTCAGGGAGCTGCTTTTATCGATGCCGGTAATATCTGGACTATCCGGGATTATGCGAATCAGCCGGGAGGCGTTTTTAAGTTTAACAGGTTTTATAAACAGATTGCGGTAGCTTACGGATTGGGGCTTCGGCTTGATTTGGACTTTTTCATTCTTCGTTTTGACGGGGGTATGAAAGCTGTTAATCCTGTTTTTAATACCAAGAAGGAGCATTTTCCCATTATCCATCCCAAGTTCAGTCGTGATTTCGCCTTTCATTTTGCTGTGGGATATCCTTTCTGACCAGCCATTTGTCATTTTCTTTTAGCAGGCGAAGGGTGTCTTGCAGGGAAGATATTCTTTTTATTTCTCCATCAATCGGATTGACGGTAAGCGCATTGTTTATTTGGCAGATTATGGTTACCGTTTCGGAGCGGGGAGTAATCTCACTCGATGCTATGACGGAGGCTGTGGCGGTTTCCTGTCCTTTGAGTTGGTCTAAATGAGCCTGGCTGATGTTGGAGGCCAGAAAGCTGAGGTAGGGCAGGAAGGAGGGAGTGCTCCATTCTTTGGCAGCCGGATAGTTGAGATTGTAGAATGTTTCACAGAAATTGACGGCGGTTTGTTCCGGTTGGGTTTGAGGATTCCGTTTCCGACACGATAAACAAATGCATGTTGCCGTTAAAAGAGCCAGTGTGAGTATTTTGTTCATAGTATGGAAAACAGTATGGCGGGAATGATGAAAATAACAGGTTATATCTGAATAGATTGGCTGTTATCATGCATTCTCTTTGTTTCGATATAACCTGTTATATATTCTTTTTTTTATTATTAGCGGGCTGCAAACATGAGATTGCTCATGGTAGCCTGGCGGGCTGCCATCATACCTTGGGCATCTAAAGTTACATTCATTTTTTCGCTGTTGGGCAGGAACAAATCGGCAGTACCGTCATTGTTCATTTTTATGAGTTCCGCGCTTTCGCCGTTTGCAACTACATTCCATGTATTGGCTTCTTTATTGTAAATCAAATCCATAGAAGCTGTCTCGCCTTCTTTAGTAATAGAGTAGCCGTTTTCCAGTGTTTTTACCATGTAATTGCCGTTTTCTCCTTTTACTTTTTTTACGTCGCCTATATTAGCCATCGGATTGGAACCGCTCCAGAATTCAATGGAATTGATAACTAGGGCATCTGCCAGGTAAGATACTCCATAAATCGGAATGATGTTGAATGCGAGGAATACGAGTTCGTTTACGAATTTGCTTCCGATTGACTGGTTCCAAGATGATAAGCGGTTGAATAATCCGAATGAACCTACACAAGAACTGAATAATAAACTGCCACTGAGTAGCACTGCTGCAACTAAAGAAAGTTTCTCTCTTTTCATGTCGTAATGTTTTTAATTAATAAAAATGTTTGTAATATCTCTGTTATGTATGCAAATATAGTATTTTTCAGTTAATTAAGGTCATCATTTTAAATTTTTGTGTCATTTGGGTTTTCTTCGTTGTAATTCGTTACCTATGATATGGTCTATTGAGAACTTGCCCGGACCGGTAATATACATTAATATGAATAGGGTTAAATAAACAAAAGCCAGCTCTTTGGCTGCAAACGGGTCATTTGCATGAATCACAAAAAAGGCTACTGCCATTGTGAATATCATCGGAAGCATTGCAAGACGGTATAGGAAACCCGCAATGAATGCCATTGAACAGACGAGTTCGCCGAAAACCGCGAGTCCGAGGGATAAAGGACTTCCTATGTTTAACGGGTCGGGAAATGCTGTTGACAGTTCTTGGTAGTTACTCCATTTTTGTATGCCGTGGTTCATTAATAGTATCCCGAAAATTATGCGTACTACTAATAGGAGTAAGGAAATTTTGGTAGCAGTTGGTTTTGTGGGGAATAAAAAGCTATAAATCATAAGTCATTCTTTTTTTAAGTTTACTTTTTAAACGTAGAATATTCGGGTTTTGTTTGCAGATTCGTTTGTTTTTGGAATTGTTGTGTGTTGACATACGGCTGTGGAGATTGGATAATTTAATGTATGAGTAATGAAAAATACGCAAACAGTTTTATCCGTAAATTAATAAACTTCGTATCTTTGTGGAAAAATATGAAAAAATGGTACAACATACTTATGATAGTGAATCGGTTCAGGAATTGCTGAATTGGGGAAAAAGAATGCTTGAAACCCAAAATTATCCGACCGGGAAATACAAGATAGACAAATGTACTACCATAATCAATGGTAAACTTTATCTGGAATCTTTAATAACGATGATTTCCAGAAACTGGGAAAATCCTACATTTCATCCGACTATAGATCAATTATGGGCATTCAGGGAAAAATGGGAAGGAGAAAAATCATAATAGAATGTTTCTCAGTGGTTATATAGCGGGCATAAGATGAACGGGGAATAAATGATAAGTATAAAATAAGAAAGCATGAATATTAAGATTATACTTACTTTACTTTTTTCAGTTTCATTTTTTGCCGGTCATAGGGTGTGTGCGCAGACTCAGGCAGACGTGCAACTGGGAGAGATATTGAATAAGAATGATCTCTTTTTGTTGATGGAAGAATATCCGAAGCTCAAAGATTCTGTGAGTATAGATGTGTTACATTTGGTTGCAAAAAATCAACTTGCTATCGGATTTAACAAGCTTGAAGTCGCAGCTACGGCGATGGATAGCTTATTGCAGTTTCATCAAGAGGAGTTGGGGACTGAGACTTCGCTTGGCATAGCTTCCATACGTGCAATGAATTTGCTTAACCTCGGCCGGTATGCGGAAGCTGGGAAAGCCGGTGAAGGTCTTGTAAATTCTTTCAAAGATGTTTTGCCGTTTGAATCCCTTTATAGCTTTATATTCATTGAACGTGTCGGCAAGTCGCTTGCTGATGTTCCTGTTCCGTATTTATCAAGGCCTGACCGTAATGTTGTCGTACCGATGAAGGTTGATTCTGTCGGTAAAGGCCATCATATTTATATACCGGTTGAAGTAAACGGAGTGGTTAAAGATTTTATTTTTGATACGGGATGTTCTTTCGGTAATTTTGTCACTGAAAAGTATGCGGAAGAGGTTGGGCTGAAGATTGTATCTGACTCTATACCGGTTTCCGGTTCGGCTATAGGTTTCGTGAAACTTGCAACTGCCGATTCATTGAGAATTGGCGAAATGACGTATCATCATCCTGTCTTTATGGTGGCTCCTCCGGATTCTCGGTTGGATTCCGTATTTTCATACAGTGGGGTACTCGGATATCATTTCATCAGGGATGTTCAGGAAGTCATTATAGATAATGAATCGGGTTCGTTTATTTTTCCGTCGGAGATAAGCGATAGCCGGCCCAATATGTATCTGGCATCAAACACTCCGCATGTCAGAATCGGATACGAAGGAAAATCTTTCGATGTTATTTTCGATTCTGGTAATGTGAAATCCAATCTCGGCTCTTATTTTTTTGAACAATTTCCGGAAGCCGTAGCCGGCTTGGAGGAACATGCTTCACAAAGGGGAGGGTTTGGCGGTATTTCCGAGTTCAAAGTTGTTACTCTGCCTGAATTCAGTTTTACTGTTGCGGGAAGTCCTGTCGTTTTGTATAATATTGATGTGGCAAAATCCAATTCAAAAACAAATCAACTGATGTCGGGTTCTTTGGGTTGTGATTTTATTTTATCGTTCAAACGGTTGACTGTTAATTATAAAAATATGTTCATTCAGGGGAGATAGAAATTGGCAGAGTAACGTAACGGTAAGGCATATAACTGCTAACGTACCGTTGTTTGTCTATCGGGACGTAATGGTTTCGCTGATATAGTATCTAAAAAGGCAGCCATTTTTTCTTTTTCTTCAAAGGAGGTTTCTCATTCTGGCTGTATATATCTGCAAATGTCTTTTTCTCTTTAACCATTTCATAGATAACTCCCCAATCGGGCAAACCGCCCAGATTGCGGTCGTCGATGAATAAATCGGCTTTTAGTTTTCGGGAAAAACCCTGATGGTCTTTCTGCTCTTCCGGATAATCTTTATTCACCGCATAAAATTCCAACCCTCTGGCTCTGCACCATTCCACTGCTTCGTCCAGCAATTCACCTTCTCGCACGCTCCACAATATCAAACGATGTTTCTCTTGTTGCAACAATTTCAATGTTTCAACAGCAAACGGAATTTCCTCACCGATACGCGGATAGCGATGTTCTACAATCGTTCCGTCAAAATCAACAGCTATAATCATAATTTATAAATACCTAATTTTAGGCAAAGATACGGACAGTATGCCAAAAAAACGTATCTTTGTGTTGAATTAACATTTTAATAAAAAGTATAAATCCATGAACAATTCCCCTCAGCATGCTGCGAAAGGCTTTACAAAAGCTTTTTGGGTCAGCAGCACAGTCGAACTGTTTGAACGTATGGCATATTATGCCGTTTTTATCGTTCTCACTATTTATCTATCTTCTATTTTAGGTTTTAACGATTTTGAAGCAAGTATGATTTCGGGACTTTTTTCCGGAGGATTGTATTTGCTCCCTATTTTCTCCGGTGCGTACGCGGATAAGATAGGTTTCCGGAAATCAATGATTATAGCTTTTTCATTATTGTCTGCCGGATATCTGGGATTGGGCATATTGCCTACATTACTGGAAACGGCGGGGTTGGTAAGTTATGGTGCTGTCACTCGGTTCACCGGTTTGCCCGATAGCCACATCCGGTGGCTTATCGTTCCTGTCTTGTTTGTGCTTATGGTGGGAGGCTCTTTTATAAAATCCATTATTTCCGCTTCTGTGGCTAAGGAGACAACGGAGGCGACACGCGCACGCGGGTATTCGATATTTTACATGATGGTTAATATCGGCGCTTTCACCGGTAAGACTGTTATTGACCCTTTACGGAATATAATCGGTGAACAGGCGTATATTTATATTAACTATTTTTCCGGGACGATGACAGTTATTGCTTTGCTTGCTGTTATTTTTCTCTACAGGTCTGCACATACGGCCGGAGAAGGGAAAAGCCTGCGTGAAATAGGACAGGGATTTATGCGGATAATCACTAATTGGCGTTTGTTGATTCTTATTTTGATTGTCACCGGGTTCTGGATGGTTCAGCAGCAACTTTATGCTACTATGCCCAAATATGTTATCCGTATGGCCGGCGAAACGGCAAAGCCCGGTTGGATTGCCAATGTGAATCCTTTTGTCGTGGTATGCTGTGTCAGTTTTATAACACGTTTAATGGCGAAACGCAGTGCGATTACTTCAATGAATGTCGGTATGTTCTTAATTCCTGTCTCAGCTTTATTGATGGCCTGTGGTAATTTGTTGGGGAATGACATGGTTGCAGGAATGAGCAATATCACTCTCATGATGGTTGCAGGTATTATTGTCCAAGCGCTTGCCGAATGTTTTATTTCGCCGCGCTATCTGGAATATTTCTCTTTGCAGGCTCCTAAAGGTGAAGAGGGAATGTATTTGGGATTCAGCCATTTGCATTCTTTTCTGTCTTCTATCTTTGGTTTCGGGTTGGCCGGGATTTTATTGACCGAATATTGTCCTGATCCTGCTTTATTCGAAACGCATGCCGCGTGGGAGGCTGCTAGCGTGAACGCACATTATATATGGTATTATTTTGCTGCTATCGGATTGATTGCTGCTGTCGCATTGCTGTTATTTGCGAAAATCACCGAATCCATCGACAAAAAGAAGAAATCTTCTCGATAAATATCTCCTTTTTTACGTATATTTGCCGTCACTTTGCCGTAAAAGTTGGCGGCATTTTGCATTTTAAAAAAGAGGATAAAACATGAAAGTAAAATTTATAAGCCTGGCGAGTGGCAGTAGCGG
>NZ_CAUCSQ010000040.1 GCF_958445495.1 uncultured Bacteroides sp.
AAAACTGGGTGTTTGTTTTGCAATCTGCTGATTTTCAGCGTTTGTTGCGGAGAGACAGGGATTCGAACCCCGGGTACCTCTCGGTACAACGGTTTTCAAGACCGCCGCAATCGACCACTCTGCCACCTCTCCAAAACTTCTTTACCAGAAGTGCTTTTCGTTAAAAGCGGTGCAAAGGTACAAAGATATTTTATTTATGCAAGAGTTTTTATTAAAAAAAATCAGAACATCGTTTCTTAACAATAGCAATATCTAGGTATTTTATGTTGAAAAGCATAAAATGGAGAATATTTATGCTGATTATATGAAAAATCATTGTAACTTTGTGCGCTCTAAAGAAAAGGATATACAACCTCTAATTTTATCATTTATGGAATTAAACAAGATCTTTAAAGACGGTCTTTGGAGCACCGAAATCAATGTCAGAGATTTCGTCAGTCACAACATCACTCCGTATTACGGAGACGCTTCTTTCCTTGAAGGACCTACCGAACGTACAAAAGCCGTATGGAACCGCTGCCTTGAAGCATTGGCGGAAGAAAGGGCCAATAACGGAATACGCTCGCTGGATAATATCACCGTATCAACTATTACTTCCCATAAAGCCGGATACATCGATAAGGAAAACGAACTGATTGTGGGCCTGCAGACGGACGAGCTTCTGAAACGCGCTATCAAGCCTTTCGGGGGAATCAATGTAGTGAGCAAGGCTTGTCACGAGAACGGCGTAGAGGTGGATGACCGCGTAAAAGATATCTTTACTCATTACCGTAAGACGCATAATGATGGAGTATTTGACGTATATACCGAAGAAATCCGTTCTTTCCGTTCTTTGGGATTTCTCACCGGGCTTCCCGACAACTATGCCCGCGGACGCATCATCGGCGATTACCGCCGTATGGCCCTTTACGGCATCGACCGGCTGATTGAAGCGAAGATGAAAGATTTACGTAGCCTGACCGGTCCGATGACCGACGAACGTATTCGTCTGCGCGAAGAAGTGGCGGAGCAAATCAAAGCGTTGAAAGACATGAAGATTATGGGCGATTATTACGGGCTTGACCTAAGTCGCCCCGCATATACCGCACAAGAGGCTGTGCAATGGGTATATATGGCTTATCTTGCCGCTGTAAAGGAACAAGACGGCGCTGCCATGTCATTAGGCAACGTGTCTTCTTTCCTTGATATTTATATAGAATACGAATTGAACAAGGGGACAATTACGGAATCTTTCGCACAAGAATTGATTGACCAGTTTGTTATCAAACTGCGTATGGTGCGCCATCTGCGTATGCAATCCTATAATGATATTTTTGCCGGTGATCCGACATGGGTAACCGAATCTCTGGGCGGACGTTTCAACGACGGGCGTACAAAGGTGACAAAGACTTCGTTCCGCTTCCTGCAAACCTTGTACAACCTCGGTCCTTCTCCGGAACCGAACCTGACCGTACTGTGGAGTCCGGAATTACCGGAAGGGTTTAAAGATTTCTGTGCCAAAGTATCTATCGACACTTCTTCCATCCAATATGAGAATGATGATTTGATGCGTGAGGTACGTCAGTCTGACGACTACGGAATCGCTTGCTGCGTGTCTTATCAGGAAATAGGAAAACAAATCCAATTCTTCGGAGCTCGCTGTAACCTGGCAAAAGCTTTGTTGCTCGCCATCAACGGCGGACGTTGTGAAAACACAGGTACGGTAATGGTGAAGAATATCCCCGTGTTGACTAGCGATACGCTGAAATTCGAAGAAGTAATGGAGAATTACAAGAAGGTATTGACCGAAATTGCCCGTGTCTACAACGAAGCAATGAATATCATCCATTACATGCATGATAAGTATTATTACGAAAAGGCTCAAATGGCTCTCGTAGATACCAACCCGCGCATTAACCTCGCATACGGTGTAGCCGGACTTTCCATTGCCCTCGACTCGCTGTCGGCTATCAAATACGCAAAGGTTACCGCACGTCGCAACGATATCGGCCTGACGGAAGGTTTTGATATCGAAGGAGAATTCCCATGCTTCGGCAATGATAATGACAAGGTGGACCATCTGGGTGTTGACTTGGTATATTTCTTCAGTGAAGAATTAAAGAAACTGCCGGTTTACAAGAATGCCCGTCCTACCCTCTCTCTGTTAACCATCACTTCCAACGTGATGTACGGAAAGAAAACCGGTGCCACTCCTGACGGACGCGCCAAAGGCGTCGCTTTTGCTCCGGGAGCCAACCCGATGCACGGACGTGACAAAAACGGTGCTATCGCTTCTTTAAGTTCCGTAGCGAAGTTACGTTACCGTGACTCACAGGACGGTATCAGCAACACGTTCTCTATTGTTCCGAAATCGCTGGGTGCTACCGAAGAGGACCGCATCGAGAATTTGGTTACAATGATGGACGGCTACTTTACCAAAGGCGCCCACCACTTGAATGTGAATGTGTTGAACCGTGAAATGCTTTACGATGCAATGGAACATCCGGAAAAATATCCGCAGCTTACGATTCGTGTTTCCGGCTATGCCGTAAACTTCGTGAAGTTAAGCCGTGAACACCAATTGGAAGTTATCAGCCGTAGCTTCCACGAACGTATGTAATCTCTAATCTACTCTTATGACGATAAACGTACATTCATACGAAAGTATGGGAACATTCGACGGGCCGGGCTTACGGCTCGTCGTTTTTCTTCAAGGCTGCAACTTCCGTTGCCTATATTGCGCCAATCCCGACACGATAGCCGGTAAAGGCGGCACGCCTACCCCGCCGGAAGAGATAATCCGCATGGCAATGAGCCAGCGTCCTTTTTTCGGGAAACGCGGAGGAATCACTTTTTCCGGTGGAGAACCCACGTTTCAGGCAAAGGCGCTCGTCCCGTTGGTACGTGAATTGAAGGAAAAGGGGATTCATGTGTGCATAGACAGTAACGGAGGCATTTGGAATGAGGAAGTGGAAGAACTCTTCCGCCTGACCGACCTCGTATTGCTGGATATCAAGGAATTCAATTCCGCACGGCATCAGGCATTGACGGGAAGGAACAACGAGCAGACCATCCGCACGGCAGCATGGCTGGAAGAAAACGGAAAACCGTTTTGGCTGCGTTATGTATTAGTACCGGGTTACAGTGATTTTGAAGAGGATATCCGTCGGCTGGGAGAAGCGTTAGGAACATACAAGATGATTCAACGGGTGGAAATTCTTCCTTATCATACATTGGGCGTGCACAAGTACGAAACCATGGGACAGGAATACAAGCTGAAAGACGTAAAGGAAAATACTCCCGAACAGCTTGAAAAAGCTGCGAAAACATTTAAAGAGTATTTTACCACTGTAGTAGTCAATTAAATGAAAGCAACCAACCAGATTCAGCACACTACAGAGTTTCATTTTGTTTCAAATTTGCGAACATTTTGTTTCACCTACCCGGCACACTTTGTTTAAAGGCTTGAAACAAGATATTCCGATACATAAAACACTTTGTTTTGAGTACACGAAACAAAGTGTTCACCTATATGGACAAACTATATGCAAATTTCATCATCTTTGAAGTAAAAAGGACAAATACCCAGTGTTTCCTTACGATATACTCCGCATCCGCCAACAGCCCCCTTTCACGTTACCGTATCAATAAGTCAAACGAATACCAGCTTGTATATTGAAGTTAAACGGATTTTCTTTGCGTATAGTCTGTATATCCGAGCCGTCATCGAAATAATAAGCAACACCCGGCTCCACATAAACGCCCACATTCCGGGTTGCATTCAACTGTGCTCCTACCGCACCGGATACCGAAAACTGTAAAGGCTTCACATTCTCTTTCTCCGAGCCAAGTTTCCCATAAACGCATTTCTCAACCATTCCGCCTCCGGAGACATAAAAAGTAACGAGCTTTTTATCAAAGAAATTCCAGTTTGCACGTAATGGAATACCAATATAATGTAACTTCTGCTCTATCTGATGTTCTTCATCCGCTAACTTCACATCCGAAGAAAGCAGCGTATAAACCACCCCCGTCTCAATGGAAAAACCTTTCAACAAAACTTTGCGAACCGACAACCCGAAAGAAATCGGCTGATGATGTTTGATATCGACGACCGGTCTTGTCTGACGTAAATAAGGCACTCCATCCTCAAAAACCAATGTCTGGTCATTGGGAATCTCCATCAAATCATTCGAAACGGAAAGCATGCTTACACGAGACATGTAGGGCCGTATTCCCGAACCGACTTCCGACGAAGCGCCTCCAGAGTTTCCTACGGAAATTCCCATCGCCCATGTCCCCTTCCGGGAAGACGGCTTTTCAGCAGGAATATGGAACTTATCTTTACCGGAAGGACGCCGCGGCCTTTTCTCTGTTGCTCGCCCCGTCTCCCGATTCTGCCCGGAAACTGCCCAGTTTTCCTGTTCCGCTTCTTTTTTCATATTTTCAGTTTCCTCTCCGGATACCGCAACAGGTTTCTCCTTTGATACTGTAAGAGGTTCCTGCCCCTCTTTTACCACAAGCGCATCTGTAATTTCACGTTCAGAAGCAGTAGGGGTAACCTTTGCCAACCTATTTTCACGAACAACCGACCGCAAAACCGGTTCCACAGAAGTGCCTTGCACATCCGGTTGCTGCACTTCCGGCAAAACATCGGGTACAGACGCCAATGCAGGAGTTTGTATATGGCGTATTTCATCCGCAACGGGAGTTTCCAGGAAATACAGGCTTACCGACGAAACAACAGCCAATAATACGGCAGCTGCAACAGCCATTATCCATTTTCGATAGGGATATATCTTCTTTTCTGCAGGAGGCATAAGTTCTTTCTCCAGTCGTTCCCAACCGGAAGCGGGTATCGGCTCGGAATAGTTCTCCAGCTTCTCCTTTAACTTATTCATCCATAATTCCTTCTCTTCCATCTTTAATCTATCTGTTATTCATTATCCATTCCTTTACTCTTTTAGCCAGCGTACTCTTCGCACGAAACAGTTGGGAAGCCGATGATTTTTCATTGATACCTAAGATTTGCGCAATTTCCTTATGCGATTTATCTTCGAATGTATAAAGATTGAATACCGTACGATATCCGGCAGGCAACTCTTCGATAAACCTCATCAATATTTTCTGGGGTATTGCCTCTACATCCGCGGCTTCCGGCTCTTCATATTTATCCGATAGTTCTTCCAAAGGTGCCGTTTGATTCATTACGTCATTCTTGCGCAGGTATTGCAAAGCAATGTTGACCATCACCCTCTCCATCCATGCCCGCAAGGACCCTTCACCTCTCCATGTAAACTTATCGAAAGAATCGAATATCTTTATAAAACCATCGTGAAGAAGGTCCTGGGCCGTATCACGGTCGCCAGTATAACGAAGGCAGATAGCAAACAAACGTCCCGCATACTGCTCATACAGTTCCTTGCGAGCCCGGTTATTACCTAGCCGACATTGTTCTGACAACTCTTGTTCTTCCATTCTCCTATACACGTGTTTACTTTATAAATGCAGCAAAGATAGAAATACTGCACAGAGAGAACAACTCTTTCCTCACTTTTGTTTCTTTAACAAATGTCAATGCAATATTTCCGCTCCCTCTGCATTTTTTAAATACAACGAGTAAGTAACAGTATTAAATCTACAAGATGATTATGTATTATGAAGAAATTTAAATTCATCGGATTTATCTTTGCCACCATAACCGCAATGTCTATTTTCCAGTCATGCCTAGACGATGATGACCGTCCGTCCGACTTGCTGGTTATCAGTACTATCAACCATATTAGCGAGGACAGCAAAGAATTTTATTTCACTTTGGATAATGGAAAAACAATGTTTCCCAATAATGCACAAGGATGGGCAGGCGAAGCGTATGAAGACGGACAACGGGCTTTTGTCATATTCAACGAACTGGAACAGCCGGTAAACGGATACGACTACAACATCCAAGTAAGACAAATCAATAAGGTATTGACAAAGGATATCGTAACGATGGACGATAACGAAAATACGGAAGAAAAAATCGGAGACGATAAAATCAATGCCACTTACATGTGGATTAGCAAAGATAAAAAATACCTGACTATCGAGTACCAATACTACGGTACACATAGTACGGATAAGAAACATTTTCTGAACCTGGTCATCAACAATAAGGAGGGAGTAACCACAGAAAATGGTGAAAATGATGACAACGAATACATCAATCTGGAATTCCGGCATAACAGCGAAGGAGACTCTCCCGACTCCGGCTATCTAAATGAAGGATACGTCTCTTTCAAATTGGATAAGATAAAAGAACAGATGGAAGGAAAGAAGGGACTTGCTATCCGTGTCAAGACCCTGTATGACGGGGAAAAGGACTACGAAGTCCCGTTCCCTTGATTCCTAGGCTCATAATAGACGAAGAACACTCTTTTTTTATAATATATCAATTACACAACAGGAAACGGCAGTTGTGAAACTGCCGCTCTTTTATATTCTTTACCTTTACGCCAGAAAATAAAAAACACATTACTTATCATAATAAACACTGGACAGGTTGCAGCGATAACATCTCTTTAGGCACAGCGGCTTTTATCTCTTCTTTCAATACGCCAAGCAGGCTATGACGGATAAAGTCTTTATTTACTGCCAATACCACCTGCCGTGTAGGCCGCGGGATAGCAAACGGACGTACCAATTTCCGTTGTTCTTCCGTTAATTGCGCCACCGCCAATTCCGGTATAAAAGTAACCCCCTTACCACTTTCCACCATCCGCATAAAGGTTTCCATACTTCCCAGACGATAAGCCATCTGACTGACTTTTACAGCTTCCATCTGGCAAAAACGGACAAGCTGGTCGCGGAAACAATGCCCTTCATCCAAAAGCCAGAGGCGTTCGCCCGTAATATCGGAGGTACGTATCAGTTCATGCTTGAACAGTTGCTCTTTCCGAGACACATAAGCATAAAACTGTTCATAGAAAAGAGTTTCTTCAACCAGAAAGGCATCTTCCAGATTACTCGCAATGATTCCCGCATCCAAATCCCCGTCATGCAATGCCTGTTGGATTTCATGTGTCTTCATTTCCGTAACGCGAATATCCAGTTGCGGATATTTTTCCATCAACTGCGGAAAGAAACGCGGAAGCAGATAAGGAGCAATAGTAGGCAACACTCCCAAACGAAATATGCCTGACAAGGAACGCTTATCTTCGCTGATTATCTCTTTTACCAAAGCTGCCTGTGCCAACACCACTCGCGCCTGACCGATTACTTTTTGTCCAATAGCCGTCGGACAAACCGGCTGTACCGTCCGATCGAATAATTTTACCCCCAGCTCATCTTCCAGTTTCTGAATCATGGCACTCAAAGTAGGTTGCGTCACACGGCAATGCTCGGCAGCCCGTGCAAAATGCCTGAACTGGTCTACCGCTAATATATATTCCAATTGTTGTATCGTCATCTATCAATCCGTTTAAAGTTATAGACCGTATCTATGCAAAGATAGATATTTTCAGTTTGACAACCAACGATTTTGCCCGTATCTTTGTCATACAGAAAAAAGAAAACGAGTATAAATCATTAAAAGAAATCTTATTGCACAGAGATATTTTCCTTTAACCTTATATCGTCCGAAGACGCCCCAATCATAATCTGGAAATCGCCTGCTTCCACAAGCCGTTCCATATTCCGATTGACAACAGACAAGTCATTTTCCGTTAACACGAAAGCGACTCTCTTTTCTTCTCCCTTCCTCAAATGAAAACGTTTAAAATGTTTCAACTGTTTCACCGGCTGGACAACAGATGCGTATTCATCCCTTACGTAAAGCTGCGCCACTTCCTCACCATCATACTTTCCTGTATTCTTCACTTTAAACGAAACCTCAAAACGATAAGGAGATTTCTGCACTACCTGCAAATCGGAATATTCAAAAACAGTATAACTCATCCCATAACCGAACGCATATAACGGAGAAGCCGGAATTTCTACATAATCATGGTTCCGGGGAGCCTTCTTATTATAATAAACCGGAATCTGACCGACTGAACGGGGAACGGATATCGGTAAACGTCCGGCAGGATTATAATCTCCAAAAAGAATATCCGCTATGGCATTTCCCCCTTCCTGCCCCGGATAATAGGCTGTCAACAGCGCATCGGCATGCTCCGAAACCCAATTCTTTTCCAACGGGCGTCCCTCAATATAAACCACAATCAAAGGCTTTCCCGTCTTTTTCAAAGATTTCAACAATTCCTGTTGCCTGCCAAGTAACGATAAGCTGGCACGGTCAAATCCTTCACCGCATTCCATATCACTGACACTTCCCTTTCCAGTTACCGCCGCACCGGTTTCTTTATAACTCGTTTTAAAATCACGTGCACTGGAACCTCCAACAACAGCAATCACAACTTCAGAACGACGTGCAGCCTCCACCGCCCGCTCTATCTCATTCACAGCCGTGTCACGAATCGCACACCCCCTCACATACTCCACACGGGAAGGAGACAATTTTGCTACAATCCCGTCAAGCACAGTTTTCACATTACCGTCTTCCTGCGGAGCCGTGTAATCTCCCAGCATATTATACCTATTGTCGGCATTAGGACCAACGACCGCCACCCTATTTATCTTCTTGCTTAAAGGTAAAAGCGAGTTCTCGTTTTTCAGAAGCGTAACAGATGCCCGCGCCATTTCACGTGCCAATTCGATGTGTTCTCTACTGCGTACCGCCTTTGTCGTAGTCTCCGGATTTACATAAGGACGTTCGAACAACCCCATCTCAAACTTCATCCGCAACACCCGGCAGACAGCCGTATCAATCACTGCTTCATCCATTCGTCCGGATTGAACCGCATGACAAAGATTAGTATAAGCATCGCCACCCAAATCGACATCGACGCCCGCCGTTACCGCCTGTATTGCAGCACATTCTTTCGTAGGAGCTACAAAATGACTTTCGTGAATCCCCTCAATACTATACAAATCGGAAACCACAAAACCTCGGAACTTCCATTCGTCACGCAAGAGTCGAGTCAGCAGATAACGGTTCGACGTACAAGGAACGCCGTCTATCGAATTGTATGAAGTCATTACAGACAATGCTCCCGCATCTATTGCCTCACGAAAAGGAGGAAGAAAATTCTGATGCAAATCCCGGAAACCAACCGACGCATAATTACCATTCTGTCCGCCTTCCGGCACAGCGTATGCAAGAAAATGTTTTAAAGTAGCTACAGTAGCATATTCCTGTGATAAATTCCCTCCACCCAAACCTTCAATCATGGCTGCACCCAAGAGTGCCCCCAATACCGGGTCTTCCCCGAATGTTTCTTCGACACGAGACCAGCGAGGGTCGCGAGCCAAATCAAGAACAGGACCGTAACTGATATGTCCACCTTGAGAACGGATTTCCTTAGCGATGACCCGTCCCGCCTCTTTTATCAATTCCGGAGACCAAGTAGCCGCCATGCCGATACCAGTAGGAAAAACAGTAGCGCCAATCGCCATGTGACCGTGAGGAGCCTCCTCCGCCAAAAACATAGGAATCCCCAAACGGGTATTCTCCATTACATATTTCTGTAACGCATTCCCCGCCTTTGCAGCCAACTCAGGATTCAATCCGTTTGTCAGAGTCTTCTTTGTCCACGGATCTGCACGATAAGTAGCCCAAAGCATTCCCGCATTCCTTTCTTTAATTAATTGCCTGAATTTTCCGGAAGGGTAAACATCGTTCCCCCGTATTTCATACATTTCCCAACCTAAAGGACAAAGCAACTGGCCGACCTTCTCTTCCAAAGTCATTCGGGAAAGCAAATCCGCCACTCTTTCATCCACCGGTAAACTGGGATTTTTATAAGCAAGTGTTGAAGAAGGTTGAGCAAACATCCACGTACATGCTATCTGTACCGTCATCAAGATATACCATCGTTCTAACATCATAATTATTATATGCAGTAAAAATGACTTATTAATTTATATTACGTTTCCTATTTTCTGACAAGCCTCCCGACAACCTCACCCACCGACCTTTCCCTCAAATATGACGGTATGCACAGGTCTCCGAACATCATTTGTTATAAAACGGACCTTCGCATCCAGCGATTGGTTGAAGGAAGATACGTCCAGTTCAAATGAAACCTCCAGACACTCACCTTGCTTCAAGACTTTTTCATTCCGGATATCAGCCGAAATGAACTCCGGACACTCTATCTTGCGGATAATAAGAGGATTCATTCCCACATTTGTCACTCTTACCTTTTTCCGAATAAGTTTTCCGGACAAGATATTTCCTAAATTAAAATAAGATTGCGAACATTTCATCCTCGGTGCGTCCGCTGTGCTCACTCCCCTCATATCATCAATCACCGTACCGTAGATTCGTATAGGAACACTCCGTACGGAATTGACACAAATGATAATCCTGTCCTTTAATGTACCATAAAAACTTTTCAAGGGAGAAGCCGTTATTTTTATAACCGCACAAGCCCTGCCTTGAAGACACGAAGGCATGGACACAGATAAGCACCCGCTTTTATCCGTCACTAAGTACGACAACTTCACTACCCTGTCCGAACGGTTACAGATTTTAATATCCAACTGTTTCGACATCCCGCTATGCTGTAATTCACCGTAAGACAAGGTCAGCCTGTCCGCCCGGATATCCGGAGACAAAGAATAAGGATACTCATCTTCCATACGGTTAATCGTATCAACAGTCCCCTTCACCCAAAGTGTATTGACACTTTGTCCCGAATTTGAGACAACCCTTATGCTTTTAGAAAAAAAACCGGTTCTCCCTTTAGGGTCAAAAGTCACCGTAACAGTCCCCGTACCTCCCGGTCTTACAGGTTGTTTACTGTAAACGGGAACAGTGCACCCGCAAGTCGAAATCACTTCCTCAATCACAATCGGAGAAGTATGCACATTGGTAAAATGGAAAGTATGGCTCACCTTACCTTCCGCCTCACGAATATGGCTAAAATTCCAGACGGTGGCATCAAAGTGTAATACGGCCTTTCCCTCCCGTTGAGCACATACGTCGGCAACAAGACTCAACAAAATTATCAAAACGGATATACAACGTCTTATCATAGTTTCCTCACATTCATATCGGGAGCTATGCAAAATACAGTAGCCCCCGATACAAAACTTGTTCCTATTCGCTTTCCGGTAAATCGTTAAATTCAGCATTCCAGACAACATTCGCAGAAGTCGGGAACGTCAAATCACGTCTATTGCCTGAGCTGTCTTTCAAAACATTACCCTCGCCCTCATCCAATTTCCAGTAACCGTATAAGTCTGATGAAGACGGAGAAGCTACTGTACGCAAGTTAGCTTTCACTTCCTCTGCAGTCAAACACTTTTTCCACATACGGATATCGGAAATCAAACCGTTAAAATAATAGCTCGAATTCGTATTGCCTAGCTGAATACCAGTCAAAGTATATCCCACTTTGAACTTTTGAGAAGAGGACGGTCCCCAACGTTTTGTCGGTTCCGCAGAAGCAACCTCCTCACCGTTAACATACAAGCGATAAGCCACATCCTTATTCTGGCCGGTCTTTGTCCCGTCACAAGTGACAGTCAGCCTTACCCATTGATTGGTCGGCAAAGTTATATTCTGGTTAGCCAATGTCAAATCGCATTGACGATTACCTATATTAGACGCCCCCGCCGTACCGGTCACGCGCAGTTCGCAACCGCTAAAAGGCTCATTGTTGTGATTCGTGTCTTTACCGTGCCAAGTACCTATATAGTTAACCCCGCTATGCCAGCTATACGGATAGATAAGTACTTCAAATGTGTGGGTATTATCCTCAATCGTTACCACTTCATCATTTGCGAAACTCAACGTGCGGTACATATCCGTCGAATAAGAACTCATATCCAATCCCGGTATGTAATCCAATTTTCCGTCGATACCAATCGTAAAATAAGCAACAGAACGAGTGTCCGTAACGAATTGCCCGACACAAGACTCATCCATTACCGCAACGACAGGAAGCAAATACTCTTCACCTTCCGACAGTCCGAATAACGACGAAAACTTAACAGATAAAGAATTCGACTCCTGTTCGCCGGCCTTAATGATTGCGTTGCTGTTCTGCAACTCATAGACAAAAGAAGGCATCATCTTATAAGACGTATTATTGGCGGCATTATAAGCCTCCACCATATTTTCGTCTACAGCAATGTCACATAATAAAGTGGTAGCGGCAGGCCTGTCCAACCTGATTGTATAATCATAAACATAACTTCCCGCATCCAATATCTCACGATAATCAATGGCAACCAATCCAGCTTCCGACTGCGGCATTTCTATTACAGGCAACTCTACAGAATCACCGTCATCGTCCGAACATGCAGTGCCCCCCAATCCTCCCAGTAAGACAAACAAAAGGAGAGTAAATCTATCTATTACATTTTTCATAATCATAACATCTATTCAATTATTATCGCCTTATTCAACACATTTATTCGTATCGTCATAAGTCCAGTCAATCGTGATTCCGTTCTTATAACTTATATCACGTTTTGACGGAGACAAATCATAGAAAGTAGTACCTTCTCCCTCATTCATCCGCCAATAAGACACGAGCCCGTCGGTGGAAGGGTCTACGCCACACACATTTGCTTTGATTTCACGAGCAGACAAGGGACGGGTCCAAAGACGCATTTCACTCAAACGACCGTAAAACAACTGTGAAGATTGATAACCTTTCGAAGGCATCCCGATTTGTACCCCATAAAGCGCGTATTCATACGGGGCGACCGTTATGGAATTGTCCTTCTCCCCATTGATGTACAATGTCAAAGTATTGCCGTCGTTCACCAAAGCAACGGAATACCAGGTATTCAAAGCAAACCGCGTATTAGACGACATCTTACCCTGTTTAGTCGTTACGTGCAATTGGTTCGGTTCATCTGTTCCTTCACCGAAACGAAGCAGATTCTGGTCACATTTAAATCCACCGTCATCAATCGCTCCCCCTTCTACAGAATCCTCACTACCTCCGAACGAGCAGACGCGGGTAGTGCCTGAAGCACCGGAAGAACGGAATTTCGTAGCATAAATTTTCACTTCCCAAGTATAAGTGGGCAATGAAGGAATAGGGTCCGGAAGCAAGAACTGGTAAGCCATAGAAGCCTGCCCCACATAAGGAGCGTAAAAACGCAATGTCCGGGACACTTTCAGGAAAATAGTACGTCCTGCTTCTATGATATCCAAACCACCCGTCGCGCTTTTTATCGTCACCGGCACTAAATAAACACGTCCCGGCACAAACTCTGAATCATCGACAATCGAAAGAGACGCAGCGGAAGAGATTGCCTGTCCGGCAGAAATCGTAACGTCTGGATTCTCAAATGTATAAGAACCCTCCGGAACAGGATAATAATTAGTTCCCATTTCCGCATTGTAACTATCAACCAGACTCACGTCAACAGCCAGATTCACCTGGATATCCCACTCAACGCGGGAAGTCGAAGTCACAGAAACGGCATACGCAGACGGGAATCCGTCTACAGCAAACTTCACCAACTTATCCGAAGCTGTTCCGGTCATTAATAATCCGTCACCCTTTTGAGCAGCTTCCTGACATCCTAACAACATGAAAGAAGCCATTCCTACCAAAGCAATTCCCGCTATTTTTCTTATATTATTCCATGTTTTCATACCTTACATACAAATTTAGTTTTCATCCGTTTTCTTCTTCCGTTTCTTTTTCAGTAGACTGCCGTACAGGTTTTCCGGCAGGATTTTGTTCCTGAATGCCGCGTCGAAGGCTATAATAAGGAATAGCCGTTTTCTCTTTATCGCCTATAGCTTGGTTAGCCGGACGGGTAGTATTGTACTCATATTCAAAATAATACCCTCCAAATCCGCCTTTTCGCCCTTGTGTCGGGTTCCAGCGCGCCATGCCTATCACAGAATACAGCGGGTTTCCCCATGAATCGACCTTATTCCCGTCAGCCTCCGTAAACTCTACTCCGCCGTCTTGCCAATACCAGCCCATCTGTTCCGTAGCAATGAACTTTTCAGGAGGACACCAACTGCTAAGCTGGTCAAACCTGAATTGTAACGCCTGTGTACTGCTGGAACTATAACACTGCCGGACAAAATAATCAACATACGGTTCCGTCTCCTTAGGAGGAACCTGATTATAAAAGTCGACTATTAATAATTTACCCGTACCCGATTGAGGTCCGAAATAATTGCCCAACACTTTTATAAATTTTGTAAAATTATCATTCTGCAACCAGTCGCCTTCCGGTTCATAGTCCAAATCCAGACCATCCAAATCGTTACGCAACACACATCTTGCAAGATACAAAGCATAAGCCTCGATACCCTCATCCGTTTTAGGAAACTCCGTATTCGCAATACGGCAAATCGTACACATCACAACACGAGTGCCTTTCACCTCGCGAATGTAATTCATCTCCTCATAAGCTGTCGGCAAATAACGTTCGTTATAATAACTGGTTTCTACATAAGCCGGATTGTCGGAAGGGATACCGGACCATAGGCTGACAATATCCAAACTGTCCGGCAATCCTGTAAAATGAAGTCCCTGTGAAGGAGACGCTTCCGAAGTATACCCCGCATACCAGCCGAAACATATAGCGTGGTCCGTTTTCTTATACTCACGCAAGTTTTGAAAATACTCTTCATCATAAGTATTCGCCGCCTGTATAATTTCCGGTTCAATATCCGTATCACAACCGCTCACAATTAACGTCAAAAAGCATGTGAACAAAAAATATAGGTAATTTCTTTTCATATTCTGCATAATTTAACTAACCGATTATTTATTAGCAACATCCCACCATAATCTGACACCGGGGTTATCCACTCCGCCTAAAAGTGTGATGCCTTTATCCAATTCCGTCCTGTTGGTGTTATACTCCGATTCCGGATAAGGCAACCTGCGAATCTGAATATCCGTATTCACTGAACCGCCGGAACTTTCGTTTACAACCACCGGAAACACTTTCGGATAGCCGGTGCGACGGAACTCCGTCCACGCTTCCTGTCCCACCGGATAAAGAGCGATGTACTTCTGTGTAATAATTTGTTCCAGATTCGTATCAAAGTCACCCGACTCATCCCAGGCAACAGACACAGTACCCAACGCATCCATAGAATGAGAAGAAGTCACCGGGTCCTCATAATCGGCGGGAACATAGCCGTCTTCCGCTGTTCTTGCCAGATACTCGTCAACTCCCGATACCCCATGTTCGTCAAAAGACATTCTTATCCCCTCTTCATAATACTTTTTAGCATCAGCACCCGTCCCCCACCGCAAAGCATATTCCGCCAACAGGAAATACGACTCGGACGAACGCATCCATACCACATTGGAAGTGGCAGTCGCCTGAGGAACGGAAAAGATTCCGGTTATGTATTTATCCTTACTTATATCCTTTGACATTCCGGCTCTGATGCCACGGTACTTTCCATCCGTACCCGTTTCAAAATAAGCGGAAAGCCGAGGGTCCTGGTATCCATTCATGTATGAATCCAGAGTCGCTCCCATACAGATATCATCCCATCCCTTCAGAACATAAAGGGGGCTTTCATAAGTTGCTATCGGAGTGATATGCTGCAATTCCGCCAGGTCTGACTTCGCACTCATCAAACCGTAACTGTTGTCGATAGCCAGCCGGGCTTCGCTTTTCGCCTTCACTTCATCTATATAGGCAAGATGCATCGCAAGACGCAAACGAAGCGAGTTGGCAAATTTTATCCAAGCCGTAACATCACCGTTGAATACACAATCCCATGACGACAACACCTTGTTTCCGGATGCCGCATAACTTTCCAGATTGCTGATAGCCCCATCCAATTCTTCAAAAAACCTATAATAAACATCCTTTTGCGAATCATAAGGCACTTCTTTCGAAACCCCGAAGTTCAAATAAGGAATAGGACCGTAGGTATCCGTGACCCGGTGCATCGCAGCCACCTTCAGAATCTGCGCCATAGAGAAACGCGGGTCTTCATCGTTATTAATCGCCTTTCTGATTTCACGCCAAGCATTCATCGTCGTCAGGTAATTGGTTGTAAACATATCACCGTACCAACTTCTCTTATCCCAATTGTAACGGCCGGCGGAATTAATGCTGGGAGCAGGGAAACCGAAATATCCGACATAACCGTCTCCTCCCATCACTTCCACCGTCTGATACCTGTCCGAACCGATATTAAGTCCCGGCTGCGCCACTACCAATACGTTCTGCTCCATCTGTAACAGAAGAGAGCCCGTCCTCACGTTATCCCAATCCGTCATCTCGTCAGTCGCCTCGTTAGGATTAGTATTGTACTCCAGAAAACTCTTCGTACACCCTACATTTATCATAATCACTCCAAGGAGTAAATAGCAGTTCCTTATCTTAAAAAACTTACGTATGTTCATCATTATCTTTTTTAAAGGTTAATCCAATTAGAAAGAAATTTTTGCAGAAAATCCCATCGACCTCAGACTCGGTTGCATGAAATAATCCATACCCTGATTATAAGTACCCGTACTTGCCGTAGACTCCGGATCAAACGGTGCCTTGCAATAAAGCATCCATAAATTTCGTCCTACAAAAGACACGTTCAATCCCGAAATCCATTTACACCATCTATTGACAGGAATATCATAGCCCAAGGTCAATTCTCCCAAACGGACATTTGTCATGCTATACACATACATGGAACCGACATAACCTGTTCCGTTGGCACCGACAGTCTGATACCATGTTTGGGCGTCAATCATCTGACCGTTCACTCTCACACCTCCGTTGTCCCTCGCTTCCGCCGATGCCTTAGACACTCCATAATAATCCATCACTGCCTGAGTAGCAGACACTCCGATACCGCCCACACGGGCATTCACCATAAATCCGAGACTGATTCCTTTCCAGTTAAACTCATTGCGCCAGCTAAGTGTGTACTTCGGATTCGTATTGCCGGCATAGACATAATTATTCTTGTCCGTCTCCAAAGCACCCGTCATCGAATTCATCCAGATATGCCCATGTTCATCCGTCCTCATCGTATTCACATACACGTCTCCCATAGAGCCGCCTACGGTCAACCGTTGTTTGGCGCCGCCCAATGAATACACATCCATCTCATCCAAATGTACCGTCACCCCCAACTCCTCGTTTGTATATTCAGGAAGCAACTGGTCAATACGGTTTCTATTAAGAGACCAAAGCAAGGTGGTCTTCCAATCCACAGGTCCTATATTCTGCTTAAATCCAAGAGCCAACTCAATTCCCTTATTCGTCACCTTGCCCGCATTTACATATAATTTAGAGTATCCGGTTGTCGTAGATATTTCCGGACTGAAAAGTTGGTTCTCCGTATATGTCTTGTAAGCCGTCACATCCAACGTCAGTTTATTGTCAAATAATCCCAGGTTAAATCCCCCTTCCCACGAATGAGTCCTTTCCGGTTTCAAATCCTTTATTGGAAAATAGGAAGTAGTATTCAACCCTCCCAACACTGCATACGTGGTGATAGCCCTGAACCTCTCCGGCGCATTTCCCACCTCACTGTACGAAAGGCGGACTTTTGCATAAGACAGGATGCCGGACTTCATGGCAAACATATTAGTCAGAATAGCCGAAGCGCCGATAGAAGGATATAAAATGGAAGAGTGGTTTGTTCCCGCCAATGCAGATATCCAGTCATTGCGCAACGAACCATCTACATAAACCATTCCCTTATATCCCAATGAGAAAGTTCCGAACAAAGAATTGGTACGGTCATGATAATTCGTATTCTTATACGTCAATTTACCAGAAACATTCGTGTTGTTGGCAGTAAACAAATTAGGTATAGTTAACAGCCCGCCTCCGAAATTAAGTTCCCTATAATCCAAATCCAATAAACTGGCACCCAAAGATGCCGTAAGATTCCAGGTATCGTGACAGAAATACTTGTTAATATTCAACATGGCATCCGCATAAATTTGGCTGGTATTTTTATTCGACTGCACATACGCCCCCTTGTCCGAGTTTTCAGCAATCACATTCAATGTGGAAGCATACATTTTTTTTTCCGAATGGATGGTTTCCTTATCCAGCTTTACTCGTCCGGAAACATTCAACCAATCCGTTATCGTATATTTCAATGAACCGCTTGCCAGAAAACGATCTTTCTTATTGGTGTACATATTCCGATTGGTAATCCAGTACGGATTCTGCATGGACAACCCGTTGTCGTTCAACGGCCAGAACTGCGTCTTTATATTACGGTCTACGTCATACCGCTCATAATACTGGTATTTGGAAAAATCATCACCGCGCGGAAACAGATAAACGGGAACCAGCGGGTTAGCATATTCTCCCTGTGCCAGCATATTCTGTTCCTTCACATTGGAATACATAAAACTTAAATCCATATTCAGCTTATCATTCAGCATGGAAGTAGTGTTCCGGACAGAAAAATTATACCTGTCCAAATCATTATTCTGAATGATGCCTCGCGCATTCACAGCGCCTACAGATACATAAGTCTGGTTCTTTTGCGTTCCTGTAGTCAGGCTCACGGTGTTTGCCACATTATACCCCGTCTGGAAAAAGTCTTTTACCTCATAATCCGTAGGAGACGACAATTTAGACGCCCAGCTATACCATTCTCCCGTTTCCGAACCGTATGTATTCTGGAACTCCGGCAACCTGAACGGCGAATAGAAAGTCGTATTATTACTGTAAGTGAGCCTGGTCTTATCCACAGCCCCTTTTTTCGTCGTGATAAGTACCACGCCGTTGGCAGCGGCAGAACCGTATAAAGCAGCGGCAGCCGAACCGCTAAGTACCGAAATCGACTCAATATCATCAGCATTGAAGTTTGCTAATCCGTCACCGGACTGCCCGGCTCCCGTATATTGGTCATCAGGCTGTTCACCCGATATATTTGCCAAAGGAACTCCATCCACCACATACAGAGCATTGTTGTTACCGGATATAGACTTCGTACCGCGCATCACCACGCGGGCGCCGCCTCCAATACCGGATGCACTCGCATTGATATTCACGCCTGCCACCTTGCCGGCAAGGCTGCTCATCACATTCATATCTTTCGCCTTCGCCACCTCATCGCCGTCAATCTGCTGTACGTTGTATGTCAATGACTTCGTTTCACGTTTAATGCCTAAAGCCGTCACGACAACCTCATTCAACACTTTCGTATCTTCCGCCATCACAACAGAAAGAGGTTTATTGCCGGTAACCTCGATTTCTTGAGAAGCATACCCGATATAGGATATTTCCAGTATGCTTCCTTTCTTTGCTTGAATCTGAAAGTTTCCGTCAAAATCCGTGATAGCTCCGGCAGTTGTTCCTTTTACTTTCACATTCACCCCGATAAGAGGCTCTCCTTTCACATCTTTTACCGTCCCCTTCACTTGAATGACAGGGTCTTGTTTCGTCACGTTTAATCTGCCGGTAGACAGGATAATCTGCTTGTCAACTACTGTATAGGTAACATTGGTTCCTTTAAACACCTCATCGAGAATATCCAAGATTTTACCGGAATTGTTTTTCACAGATACAATACGATTCTTCTGAATCGTTTTATCATTATAGAGGAAAACATAGTCGGAAGTTTCCTCAATCCTATTCAGTACCTGTTCTACAGATACATTGTCCATCGAAATGGCAACCCGCGTCCGCTGGGCATAACCGTTTTTGGCAGAAAGTTGCAATACTACTGCAAAAAGTAACGTCAGACTAATCCTCATAACTAAAGGAAGTTTTAGATTTAAAGCATATTTAGGACATAATGCTGTAAATGAATGATTTTTTTTCATACATTTGTGGCTAACTAAAGTTTATTACTAAATGAACTATGGTTTGATTCCGGTTAGCGTTTGCGAGACCCTGCACCGTGAATCCGAAAAATCGAAGGGAAGAGAACTGTTGGTAGCAGCTTTCTTCCTTTTTTATAATCCTTGTGTCATATCATAGGCTATTTCTGTTTTAAATGGTTACTAATATAAATCCACTATTATTTTTTTCTTTGTAAAGGTATCGTCAGCTTGCTGTACGGCCTCCTCGGTTCTCCATTTCAAATTTGCCGACTTTGCCAGATAATCCAATATCTGCGGTAACGTTTCATTACGGAAAGTCGCACGGTACTTATATTCCTTACCGGATTTATTATTGAACCGGATATCCACATTGAAATGCCGTGCCAACCGTTTAAATATTTCATCCAGTTCGGCATTACGGAATATCAGCTTCCCGTCTTTCCACGCCACCTTCTCATAAACATCCACCTTGCTCTTTGACAATTTATGATTCAGCTTGTCGTAAAGGAGCCGTTCTCCCGGAGAGAGCCGAACAGTGGTCTTCCCATCAGGGGAAACCACATTCACCTTTCCCTTCTCCAACACGGTTTCTATGCTGTTATCATCCTCATAAGCATTCACATTAAACTTCGTACCGTACACATACACGCTCAGTCCCGCCGGAGTATTCACATAAAAAGGACGCTCCTTATCCGCCTGTACTTCAAAGTACGCTTCTCCCTTCAACATCACATTGCGGTTCTCTTTCTTGAAAACGGTCGGATAACGCAAAGTACTGCCAGAATTCAACCAGACAACCGAATGGTCCGGAAGTTCGTACCGTATAACCGCTCCCGTAGCCGCCGTAATCTCAGCATACTTCTCTTCTGTTCCCACTCCGCTCCAATATAAATATCCCAAAACTAGAGAAGAGACGAAAAGAGGAATGCTCAACAAAGCGGCATAACGCATCAACCGGACATATACAGTTTTCTTTCTTTCCGCCCTTTTTATTCTGGCTTGTGCCCGGTGATAGGCATCCCATACATTGACGGACTCCATTTCCCTGATATCCTCTCCCAACGCTTGCGCCTTACGGAGCAATGATTCCGGACTCATATTTTCCATGTTCTCTTTCAAAATTTTATCTTTTTAATTGCAATTACATTAATAATACAACTGAAGGAAACGGAAAGGGACAGCAAAAACAGATTTTTTTATTTTATTTTTCAATCCAAGCCAGATTAAAACGATAATGCAGCCTACTGCTAAGAATATGAATCATATTATCAGGCGTTTGCGTCCCTGCAAGATAGCCACGCGGTTCGGCATGGTTCTCATCCGTTTCGAAATACCCAGTCCATGCTCCGCCGTTTAAAAAACGGTATTTTCCATCTGTAAGCAGCTTCTTTACCGGCCATGTCTTGCCTTCGTCATAAGAAAGAGCCACATACATGCCGTATCCTTTCTTCACATTCCCATCTTTATCTTTAAACTCCAGTCCACGCTCCGCCAAAGGGGTACGCTGCGGATGGTCCGTGAAAGAGACCAACAACAAAGGCCCTTCGTTCAGCCGCATCAAGACGAGGCGCTGCCCTCCGTCAATGGGAGGCAACTCACTTGCCGCATATCTCCAGCTCTTTCCCATGTCACTGGAAATGCTCATCGGCATCCGAAGTTTCCCCTCCTTGTTCCGTATGCTGTTTCCACGTCCCAAAGCCATCAAACTCCCGTCCTTCAATTGCACGATTCCGGCATGAATGCCTGCAATCGTACTTCCCGTTCCTCCTTCCTCAAACTTCGGTAAAGGAGCGCCGTCCCAAGGGTCATACCAAGTTTTCCCCCCGTCTTTGCTGATATGAACGGCAGCACCGTCGTGGCTGCCCGGACCGGCATCACAAGCCTGAACCAGCCATCCTTCACGAGTACGAATCGTACCGGCTATCACCTGATGGCGTTTGGTATGCTCAGGAGCAATCAGTTCGGGAGTACTCCATGAAATTCCGTTATCTGTGCTGGTACGCAACACCATCGCCAGATTCTGCCAATCTCCCGATGCCTCCACTCCGTTAATATGATACAACTTGCCTCTCCCGTCATTAAACAAAGCACTGCCCGTCATATTCCGGTCGGGAACTTTAAAAAACAGAGAAGCCGTGTCCCAATCTGTATGTCCGGCACGCAGGCGGGAACCGAGTACTACCATCCCCCTCCCGTTCTCTTCATTTGCCGAAAACCAGATTGCCAGCAAATCTCCATTATCACACCACGTAACCGCAGGTTGGTGGTTATGCAGATAAAACGGAGTACCCGAATCACACGCGGGACGCACGACAAACGGTATCGGAGGCAGAAACACCGGTATGACGGCTGCAACTTTTTTCCATTTCACGGGTGTCTTTCTTACCTCTTTTCGATGGAACGGGACAGGAACGGAACCGCCTGACACCTGCAGATGAGTATCCGACTCGACAATCCTAAATCCGGTTTGGGAATGTCTGTCCCCCGGAATCATAGCCATCCGATTGGCACTTCGCAGGTATTTCTCCGGAGTATGATGACTTCCCCCCCTGGTGACCCGGAATTCTCCGGCCAACGGACCTGCCGGGTCTTCCAGTTCTTCTCCCGAATAAGGGGCATACCAGTCCAAACACCATTCTTCCACATTTCCGTGCATATCATAAAGTCCGAATGCATTCGGAGGAGTCTGGCCCACCTTTAAAGATACCGGCTCGAAGTCGCGGGCTACTTTTTGATTCCGCAGGCAAGTGGCAGGAAGTCCGTCTCCCGCAGAAAACAAGGTGTACGTACCTGCCCGGCAGGCATATTCCCATTCCGCCTCAGTCGGTAAACGATAATTTTTACCCTCTTTCCGGCTAAGCCATTCGCAAAAGGCAACAGCATCGAAATAACTCACATTGACTACCGCTTCATCATCTTCCAAAGAAACCCCGTTTTTCCCCCGTAATTTCCGATGTTCCGGACAAAAGGCTTCGTATTGGGCATTGGTAATCTCTGTAAGCCCCATACGGAACGGACGGGAAATGACTACCCTATGAATGGGAGCCTCATCAAAATCCTCACCCAAGCCGTCACTTCCCATGTAGAAACTTCCGGAGGGAATTTCAACCATCGGGACCAAAGGCTTGGAAACTTCCTGAGCATACATCGGCAAACAAAAGGCCACAACCAATAAAAAAGACTTGTTTTTCATATTTCAATTCCTGTTTACATATAATACAATCATCACACAGATAAAAGGACAGCATACCCCGTTATTTTTCCCGCTCCACCAGATTCCCGCTTGTAAACACAAAGGATTATTCATGCTGCTTTCATTGTTGCAGCCAAGAGTACTGAAATAAAAAAAGAATGGAAAAATTAGGTTTTGCTGATTTTCTTATTATATATTTGCACCAGAATGAAAAACTGCAGAACCTCAAAATAATGAAAATATCTTTTTCCAAACAGACTAAAGAACGGGCTTTTAAACAACTTTATGAGGACTATTACGCCCCATTCTGTCTGTATGCGAAAAGATTCATCGACGACAAAGAGACACGAGAGGACATCGTATCCGACGTGTTCACTTCATTATGGGACAAGTTAGATACAGACGTTTTTGACCTGCAATCGGACACTGCACTGGGATACATCAAAATGTGTGTGAAAAACAGTTGCCTAAACTTCCTGAAACATCAGGAATATGAATGGAATTACGCTGAAAACATCCAGAAGAAAGCTCCCGTTTACGAAACGGAACCAGATAGCGTATATACTCTCGATGAATTATACAGGATGTTGTATGAAACCTTGGACAAACTCCCGGAAAATTACCGTACGGTATTCATAAAAAGTTTCTTTGAAGGCAAAACACACGCGGAAATTGCGGAAGAGATGAAACTTAGCGTGAAATCTGTCAACCGGTACAAGCAAAAAACGATGGAACTGTTGCGGAATGAATTGAAAGACTATATGCCATTTCTTCTCCTGTTGCTATTTCGTTCCTGACCTCCTTTCCCCCATCGACAAAAGATGCGGCGTTTCGTCCGAAAACTTTAGCAGTAAGGCAAAGTAGTAAGTTTACACCCCGTTGAAAAGAAATTTAATGCCAACAGATTGGATACCGAACGATATTGCACACAAGAACGGCGTCCCTGAAACACAAGTCCCTCACAAAGCCGGGACGGGCAGAGAAAATGAAGAGGGGTGGCAAATGCATCGGAATTTTCAAAACGACCGGTCATAGCAGCCTTTCCGCCAATTTACGGCATTCCGCCCGGTTCGGTTTCCCGTTTCCCGCCTGCGGAATATTATTTGTCGCCAAGAGATGTCTGGGACGATAGTAAGGTTCCGGAATTTCCTGCAACTTACCGGCTATTTCCTCCATATCAGGTTTCCCCTCCAGCAGTAAAACCACAGCCTGTCCCAAGCGCCGGTCCGGAACCGAAGTAATGACAAACGGCACGGGAATCAAAGGACGGAGCAACTTCTCCACCTCTTCCGCCTGAATTTTGACTCCTCCACTATTAATGACGTTATCTTTCCTGCCTAAAATGATAAAACCTCCGTCGGGATAGAGGCGCGCGATGTCATTAGTCTGCAAGCTACCGTCACAAACAAGGGGAGCATCGATTACCAATGTATTCCCAGCGGATAAAGACAGCTTGACGGAAGGAAAGGGATAATATCGTTTCGAAGCCGATGCCCCGTTCAGACGGCGGAGAGCGATATGGGACAGAGTTTCAGTCATGCCGTAAGTGGAATAGACCACGGTTGGTAGGGACTTTATCTCTGTTTCCAAAGCCTCATCGACCGCCCCGCCTCCTATAATCAAGATATCCGTCTGCCTCAGCCGCTCTTTTTCTTCGGCAACTTGCAACGTGTTATATACCTGCAGGGGAACCATCGCTGCGAATCTCAACGGTTCTTTTACCTCCGCTAACGGATGTCCGGAAGCAGGACGGGCAATCAGGTCCAGACCTGCGACCAAAGAACGGACAACTACCATCATCGCGCCGATATAACGAAGATTCATGCATAACAATACAGGGTCACCTTCTCTCAACTCCAGGAACTCACAAGTCAGGCGGGCGCTTTGCATCATCCGGTCTTTACGCACGAACAGTTCTTTCGGCGTGCCCGTAGAGCCTGACGTATGGACCTTGACGAACGGGGAACCGTCAAACCATTTATCCAAGAAAAGAAACAAATCCCACTCGGCGGGAGAATACTTTTCCGCTCCTTCCGCCATCAATCGCTTTATGTCTTCAAAGGTATATTCTTTTCCTTCCAGTAACAAACGTTGTCGTTGTCGATCGAATATCATCGCACTACTCCTTTCAACAGTTTCATTGACAGAACCACAAACAATCTTTTCTTATTTCAAGAGGTGCCTCTACATTATCTGTAAAGAGCAACCCTGTCCCCAATCCCTGTGGCAGCGGATTATCGAATGTCGCACACCACTGGGCGATGGCATTCAGGCCGATGTTCGATTCCAAGGCAGAAGTTATCCACCAGCCGATTTGCAGTTTTTCCGCTTCGGCAATCCACTCGTTCCCTCCGGATATTCCTCCGTGAAGAGAAGGTTTGATAATGATGTATTGCGGACGAATTGCCGAAAGTAGTTTTTGCTTCTCCTCCCGTGTATTACATCCTATCAACTCTTCATCCAAGGCTATAGGTAACGGAGATTCGGAGGCGAGGCGTGCCATTTCCTCCCATTGTCCGGCACGAACCGGCTGTTCGATGGAGTGTAAATCCAGTTCGGACAAGCGTTTTAGTTTTTCCATTGCGTCAGCCGGAGAAAAGGCTCCGTTAGCATCTACACGCAACTCGATTTCCTTGGCGGAGAAATGCGCGCGGATATGACGCAATAACGCCAGTTCTTCTTCAAAGTTGATTGCTCCTATCTTTAACTTGATGCAACGAAAGCCGGCTTCCGTCTTTTTCTCAATCTGGGACAACATATTATCAAAGTCTCCCATCCAGATTAAACCATTGATGGGAATCCCGACCTCTCCACGCGAAAAAGCGGTATCGTACAACGCCCAGCCTCCCGCTGTGAAATGCCGGACAGCCGTTTCCAACCCAAACAGGATTGAAGGATAATCGCGTAAAGCGTCTATATCCAGTTCTCCCCGGTCTTTCTCCACCTGCCGGCAAGCTTTTGCCAGTCTTTCTTCATAGTCGGGAAGAGCATCACAACTTAAATCGGGTAAAGGCGCACATTCCCCTATCCCCTTTTTTCCCGGAAAATCGGGAGAAGTAAAATGAAGATACCACACTTTCCGGGTCGTATAGGTTCCTCTGGAAGTTCCCGCCGGCCGCTTAAAATGAAGCAGCCGGGGAACGATGTCTATCTTGCAATTCATGATGAACAGTTTTTCAATATGTCTGTCAAGGGAACTTCGGATATTGTTTGAAATCCGGTCTGCGTTTCTCTAAAAACGCATTTTTCCCTTCCTGAGCCTCATCTGTCAGATAATAAAGCAGTGTGGCGTCACCCGCCAATTCCTGAATACCTGCCTGGCCGTCCAATTCGGCATTCAACCCCGCTTTAATCATTCGCAATGCCAGCGGGCTAAGCGCCATCATTTCTTCCGCCCACTGCACATATTCATCTTCCAGTTGTTCCAAAGGAACGACCTTATTCACCAATCCCATCTCCAATGCTTCCTGCGCATTGTATTTGCGGCAAAGAAACCAGATTTCACGGGCTTTCTTCTGACCTACCACGCGCGCCAGGTAAGAGGCACCGAATCCTGCATCGAAACTGCCTACGCGGGGCCCCGTCTGTCCGAAAATCGCATTCTCCGAGGCGATGGACAAATCGCATACCACATGCAGTACATGTCCGCCGCCAATGGCAAAACCGTTTACGGCGGCAATCACCGGCTTCGGAATACTGCGAATCTGCTTTTGCACATCCAGCACACTCAAACGGGGCACACCGTCTTTCCCGATATATCCGCCGCGTCCTTTCACATTCTGGTCACCTCCTGAACAGAATGCCTTGTCGCCGGCTCCGGTAATTACAATCACATCAATGTCTGCCTCTTCACGGCAAATGCGCAACGCATCGCTCATTTCAGCGGTAGTGGTCGGAGTGAACGCATTCCGATAGCGTTCACGGTTAATCGTGATACGGGCAATCCCGTTATAATAATCAAAAAGAATATCTTCGTATTCTCTGATGGTTGTCCATTCTCTTTGTGTCGACATAATCTATTGTTGTTTTAATTGATGATAATAGTTTTTCAACATGCGCGCATCCTTGTTTTTGTTGGTAAACACTTCCAGCAATACAGGCTGTTCCATCGTTTCCGATTGAGTGAAAGTTTTCATCGTTTCAGTCAACTCTTTGTCATTTTCCGCCTGCAGATAGATAAAACCGCGCTCTTCCGCCCATCCTTTGGCGGATGTCTTATGAACCGCCGCAATGAATTTATGGGATGTACCGGACATTTCCAATCCCGGCAAAGTGTGGAAAATCTCTCCTCCTCCATTGTTCAACAAAAGGATACGCAGATTGGGACGGACGTTGGCATTCCACAACGCATTCATATCGTAAAAGAAGCTCAAATCCCCGATAGCTACAAAGTTCAGCTTGTCGGAAGCCGCCGCATAACCGACAGCGGTGGAAAGCGACCCCTCAATCCCATTCGTTCCACGGTTGCAACAGATTTCAACCGTAGAAGGGACGGAGTATAACTGTGCGTAACGGACAACAGAACTGTTTGCCAGATGAAGCGCGCATGATTCCGGCAAAGACTTTATCAGCGCTCCGACAGCCGACATTTCCGAATAGGCAAAATCCGGTTCGGGAATGGTTTTACAATAATTCTCCCATACGCGGGGATATTCGGGAGTACGGTTGTCCAGCAGGCCCGCTATCTTTTCCAAGAACTCGAACGGGTCCATTTCAATGACCGTAGTAAGTGAACCGTAAAGGTCAACTACTTCTCCATCCGGAGATACATGCCAGTGTTCTTTAGGCGGATACTGGCGGAGGAATTTTTTCAACCGTTTGGAAACGACATGTCCACCATAGGTAATTAACAGTTCGGGGGTCATCCAGCTTATTTTATCTTCCGGCATCGCGTAAAGCGCCGTATCGAAATTCTTGATCGGAATACCGGGAACCGTCTGATTACCGATATGTTCCGTTAGCCAGACGAAGTGCTTGTATAATAATTTCGTGTATTTCTTTTCGAACAAATAAATCAGATTCATCTGGCCGACGATTATCATCCGCCTCTGATATTTATTCATCCGGTCAATCAGGGCGTTATAGTCGCGGTCATAAACATTCAATCCTTGGTAACGGGTAATCACACGTACCTCCGGCAGCGTGTCTGCCGTGAACTGGAACAAAGGTTCGGACAAAGGGACATTGATGTGCACCGGACCTTTACCGTGGTGGTTGGTCTCCAGTAACGCTTCATTAATCAAACGGTTGCAATACCATTCATCCTCTTCCGTACGGATTTCCGGAAGATGGACCGATTTTTTCACCAGATTCCGGAAAACACCGGGCTGCGGCAACGTCTGCCCGTCCATTTGTCCAATCCAGGCAGCGGGCCGGTCTGCCGAAATAATAATTAGAGGGACATTCTGGTAATAGGCTTCCGCCACAGCCGGATGAAGATTCAGTAGCGCCGTGCCGGAAGTGCAACAGACAGCTACGGGACAACCGCCGTTCAAGGCAAGACCTATGGCAAAATATCCCGCACTCCGTTCATCCGTCATTGCATAGCAAGTGAAATTCGGATGATTGGACAGTGTATGCACGATAGGAATATTCCGACTACCGGGACATAACACGACCCTGGTTATCCCATGCGCTTCAAGTAGCGCAATCAATTGCAATATGCTTTTCTTGTCTGTATACATGAGGATAATTATGAATTATATTATAAATTGCGAGTTACGGACTGCAGGATGCAGGGTACGGATAAATCCGGACGAGGAGCCGAGATAATTATCCGTTTCATGGTCTGCAACTTTTTTTCCGTCTCCAGCCATTCATCGTCCAGCTCCGAAGAAGCCAACAATCCGCCGCCTGCATAAAGGGTCAATTGCGTCTCTTCAATATGCATGCAACGAAGATTTACATACAAATCCGTTTTTCCGTCCGGCTCAAGCCATCCGATAAATCCGGAATAATAACGGCGTTCATAACCTTCATTTTCCAAGATGAACCGATAAGCCGTTTCTTTAGGCAACCCGCAGACGGCAGGAGTCGGGTGCAAAACTTTCAGAAGGTTACCCAGCTCCTTGTTGTTTTTCAAAGAAAAACTGAAATCAGTCTTTAAATGGGACAACGCTCCGGCATAAGCGGGATAAGGCCCGTTTTCCGTCGAACGGATGCCCAATGAAAGAAGCTGGCGACGGATGTAGGAAGTCACATATTCCTGTTCTTTCCTGTTTTTATTATCCCAAACTTGCGGCAGCCTGCCCGCCTGCAGCGGTTGGGTTCCAGCCAACGCTACCGTGTGCCAGCCGTCTTTCCCTCCCGACAGTATAACCTCCGGGGTACTTCCTAACCACATGCCGGTTTGCGGCGTATAACACAGATACACGTATGAGTGAATATAACGTTTGCACGCCGCCTGGAAAGCGGATGAAGGTGAAAAAGGAAATGTCCTCCCGACCGTAACACTGCGGGAAAGGACTAGCTTATCGAAGGTTTTATCACGCAAGGCTTGGATAAATATACGGAAACGGGAGGCGTACTTCTCAGAACAAACGGTTTGCAGGGTTTCTTTATCCTGCACGGGCCGTTTGTTTTTACCTTCTTCACGCAGCTCCGCCGAAAAAGGCAAAAGCCGTTCTTCCCCATCCGCCCGAACCAGCACTGCCGGACATTCCCCGCTTATCTTAAACGGGGCGATTACAAACCCTCTCTGCCCGTTCAGTTCCTGCAAATCGGCTATCAGACGAACTGTCCCTTCCGCCTGCGTCACCAACCGGAGGACTGTTTCACCGGGAATACGGTAAACCGCAAACGGCTGTTTCCGCCGGATAAGCGTATCAATGGCTATCAAATTGCTTATTTCTTCGTCGGTCATCTTTTTTTCATCACGCTGTTGACTACTCTTACGGAAGATACCAGCTTATTGGTTGAAGTAAACACATCTACATTCCACACGTGAGACGAACGGCCCTTATGTACAACCGTTCCCACCGCACGTACCGTATCCCCTTCGTGTGCGGAGGATATATGGTTTCCGCTGACTTGCATCCCTACAATAATCTCGTCCGGCTGGCAAAGAATCATCGACCCAAGTCCGGCAACCGTTTCGGCGAGCGCCAAAGTTGCTCCACCATGCAGGATGCCGAATGGCTGGCGGGTACGGTGGTCAACCGGCATCGTCGCTTCCACACGGTCTTCAGCGGCGTATGTGTACTGGATGCCCAAATTTCCCATTAACGCATGCCGGGCCTGCGCATTCAACTGGTCGAGAGGAATTTCAGCGGCACGGACTTCAGCTATAATGGCCTTCTCCACCGCGATGGCTACTCCGTCCTCTTCATTAGAAGCGGTCACGTAATCAGCGCAAACTTTCACAGAATCTTGAGAATGCCCCATAGCTATTCCCAACCCCGCCAACTGAATCATGGTTACATCGCATACGCCGTCCCCGATGGCGATGACTTCATCGCGTTTCATATCCAATGCTTCCAACAAAGCTCCCAAGGAGTTCGCCTTGTCAATACCACAAGGAACTACTTCCAGAAAATACGGCTCCGAACGGAAAACATCCAAAGCTCCGTTCAATCTTCTTTTCCAATGTTCTTCCAACCCGGTCAGCGCTTTTTCATCGTCACTGACCAGCATGCATTTGCAAGGGGCGAAATCGACGGAAGAAGAAAACTCTTCTTCTTTGATAATTTGAAGGTTATTCAACCGGGCTTCATTCCGGATATGTTCATTTTCAGGAGAATCCGTTATAATCGTATTATCATGATAGGTGAATAAGGCAAAACCATTCTTACGGGCTTTCTTTTCCAGATACGGCAACATTTCCGGATTAATCCGCCGTTCAAACAGAAGTTCTCCGTTTTGAGCGTTTATTATCTGACAACCGTTGTATGAAAGAATAAACCCACCATAATTTCCAAGCTCAAGTGATTTCGCCAGCGGCATTAAACCGTAAGTGGGCCTGCCGGACGCCAACACAATACGCACTCCCATTTGTTGGACCTTCAACAAGGTCATTAATGTACGCTTACTTATTTCTTTCGCATCATTAAGGAGCGTTCCGTCTACATCAAGAACCAATAATTTATACTTCATGACTGTACGATTTTGATTTAGATTACAAAGGTAGGAAATTGAGTGAACGACAGAAAACGTAAACTGATAAAAATTACTTTAATTTCATTCTTTCAGGTGTATTTCCAAATAATCCCGAAGGATACGGGCGTGATTGTAGACGGGTTCTTTAGATGCATAGAGCAATGTTACCACAGAATGCGGCCTGGCGAGCGCCAGAAAACCAGCCATAGCCGGAGAGGAATCCAACTCCCTCTGGTACATCACGGCAAAATCATTCCAATGTCCCGGAATATCTTCATGAAACCATTTACGCAATGGGGCGGAAGGAGCTATGTCTTTCGCCCAATAATCATGTTTCAACCATTCTTTTCTTATTCCGCGAGGCCATAGTTTATCTACTAACACCCGATAGCCGTCCGCCTCTGAATATTCTTCGTAAACCCGCTTTATCCTAACCTGTATCATTTTTCTTACCTTTTTGAGCGTTTCATTTACCGTACTCCCCCTTGCCGCCCGTACCTACACGGAGACGGAATTAAAAACTAACCGTTTGTTTCTCTCCATCCGCCGGACCGCTTTTGAGCCGATACGCATAAATAAACCGGAAAAACAAAAAAATGTTTAGCATACGCCTGCCAAATATGAAAGCGATTTCCACGCCTTTTTAAATTTTCAAAAGTGATATTCTTCCTGAAAAGCAGGCAAAATACAGAAAAGCCGCTAAAAGTGCCAAAAGCGGGAAGAGGATACGAAATATTTCATGTATGTATCCTTTACCGTACAGACTCACCCGCCGGCATCCATGTCAGTAAGAAAACGATGATACCGGCGGCTTTAACCCACCCTTTTTCATCGCGAATCAGTTTATTTGTCAATGACATTAAATTCATAGATAGAAGGCGCTGCCGTAGCTTTCAATATATTCAACCGTATTTGTGAAGTACGGTAGCTATAAGGGAAACGTATGACTTTACAATCCCCCATCGGCTCGTCCGACCGGTAAATGGTTTTCCACTCTCCAGCTTCCATTATGTCTATTTGGTAATCCTGTATCCGATTTACCCTATAATTGGAAAAACCATCATCCGAATTCTTCACGTCACAGCATTCAAATATGGTTATTTTATTAAAAGGCTCGGATTCGTCAAGCGCCAAGGTCAGAGTCGCCGTCGTATCTGCTGACGCCCACCGTGTCTGCATTCCCCCGTCTGAAGCATATTGCGCGCCATACCGGGCATTATCATCATTCCATACCGAAGACGCAACGGCTTTACTGCCTAACGAAATGAATTTGCCGTTCCGGGGTAATGGCTTTCCGTCTTCTATCCCCAACCTTCTCCTCAGCTCAATAACCGCATTGGCTTCGTGTTCGCGTATTTGCCCGGTTTCGTCCGGAGGAACATTTACCACCAGTGTGTTATGGTTATCCGTGCACCAATAGAACAGTTCTTCCAGTTCGTCGAGGGCACGTACCGGCATCATCGGTTTCTTCTGGAACCAATTCCATGCCTTGCTCAGGCAGATAGTGTGTTCAAACGGAAGATAATAAGACTTTCCTTGGTACAGGTATTGCTTTTTATCGGATTTATGTGCAATTTTAGGGTCCCACAAGCGGAAGTCGCTGGGAAAGTATTGAAATACGTATTTGTCATCTACTGTCATCGAATCGGGCAATGCAAACTTCCGTTCCCCTTCTTTTAATACGATGGTGTGGTTCACTCCCACCGCACACTGGGACTGCAGCTTCTTGATATGTTTATAAATGCGAGGCAACTGCCATTCTTCAGGCTTTTTATCCCATCCGCCGTCAAACCATATTTCCTGTACGGGACCATAACCGGTAAGCAGCTCCGTCAGTTGCTTTTCCATATAGTTAATGTATTTTCCAAACTCTTTTTCCTTATAGGACGGTTCATGACGGTCCCAAAGCGAATAATAGAAAGCAAACTGCAACCCGTATTTTTTACATGCTTTAGCCACTTCGCCTACCACATCGGTCTTTACCGGTGAAGAAGCCACATCGTAATCGGTATACCGGCTGTCCCAAAGGCAAAAACCGTCATGGTGTTTGACGACAAGGAGTACATACCGGAATCCTGCATCTTTGGCGACTCTCACCCATTGGTCGCAATCCAGCTTAGCAGGGTTGTACGCACTAGCCGGAATTTTGCCGTCAGACCATTCATCTCCCGAAAAGGTGTTCACTCCAAAATGGATGAACATTCCATATCCACGTTCCAGCATGGCTTTTTGAGTAGCATTAGGCAAATCCGACGGAACGATTTCCTGTGCATATCCATGTATTCCAATCAGCAGAAACAAAATAAAATAGCAGGTTTTCATATCTTTATTTTCTTTACTTTGTAAATAAACCATGATAATTTCAAAGACTCAAGCCAAAGGACCGGAAATTTCGGCAGATACCAGCGCATTTGGAGTACCGGCACTCTATCCCGGAAACGGACAAGCACTTGCAAATATACGGTATCCGCTCTGATTCCTGTAAAAAATGTACTTCTTTTTTAATGTTTACGCCATAATTTTTCATGTAAGAAGCGTCTGTTTATTTAGTACGTTATAATTCTTCATTTCGGTAAAACTGATTATCTTTGTCATTCAATCTGAGATTTTTATGTAATCTTGTTTGTCCCGGCAAACTTGTGTTTAACCAACAATATATACTTAAACATTAAATATGAAAAGACGTTTATACTTTCTTATCGCTTCAATTTTGATTATGTTGACGGCATGTAACAAAAGCACTGTTCCGGACACTATAAGGCTGATGTACAACATCTATACTTTCGATGCTCCGATATCTTGCATAAGCCAGTCTCCGACCGATGGTGACAAGCTTTACATCGGACAAGAAGACGGTTGTATCATCGAAAAGGTTAACAACGACAGCCGGACCTATTCCATCAACAGCAACCGCAGGATATATGATATCCTGGAAGACAGCGAAGACAGTCTGTTCATCGGAACCAGGGACGCCGGTCTGAAACTGTTTGCGAAGAATTCCCAGCAAACCCAGTCTTACTACATCAAGGACAAGAATCTGAATTATTCTGTCTACAGCCTCGCCAAGGACCGGGAAAACCGGATATTGTATGTCGGGACCAGCAACGGCCTGTACCGGTTGCACCTGCGTGACAAAGATAAATGCCGTGAACTCCTTCCCGTAAAACTCGGTAACTATGATAAGAATTGCGGCATCAACAAGGTGCTGGTAAAAGATAATACGCTCTACATAGCCAGTGACCGCGGTTTGTTCATCTTACACAATCCGGAAAAGGATTCCGTCTTTCCGGTTATCGACTCCCTAACCACAAACATCAGCATTTACAACGACACGGTATATGCCCTGTTGGAAAACGCAATCATCAAAGTCAGCCCCGACAGAAAGAAGGTCCTTTTACGCAACGGGAGGTATTTCCTGTATGCCCAAGGCCCCAATAAGACCGAGTGGTTCATCACCGGGAACTCTATCCTATATACGAAGGACGGACAGACTTTGAAATACGAATTGCCGGATGGAATCAGTACTGCCGCCAAACAAGCGGGTTTGATGGGAAACGACTTTCTATATCTGGCATGCAAAGAAGCCCTGTTGTCTTTCGCCTTGCGCCAAAACTCCGTCGATTCGGGAAATAACGTCATCGCAGTCAGCGACAAAAAGACAGGAGACAGTATTTACTTCATTACAGACGACTTCAAGCTGCATTTATATAAGTTCATATACAATCATCCGGAGTTTAAATCCAAACCTTTGGGACAAATAGAAGACTTAGACATAAACGCCAATGATATCATCAAGTTCCTCCAGACAGACAATAACACTTTCTATCTGGCAACCCGGAAAAAACTTTATAAAATCAGACGTAACAAGGCAGAAACCATCTTGCAGTTCAGTAACTCCAAAGGACAGAACAACATCACCTTCCTTTATTTCTCCCCTGCCGAACACCGCCTCTACATCGGGACAAGAAAATATCTGGGTATCGTAGACGAGCAGGCAAAACATCTCGTCACCCCCATTCCCGTCATCTCCGGCAAAGGGATAAAAGATACTGTGGACGCTTATATCACCGGAATCTGCGAAAACGGAGACAGTATTTATGTAGCGACCCTGAACAAAGGATTGTACGGGAGAGCTCTGAAAGACCAACTGACGCCGTTCGGGCAAATACGTGATTTGTCCGAATACGAAAGTACATACGGCCTGATAGCCAACGGGAAAAACATATACCTGAACACATCGTCGGGTATTGTCAATCATGCAACTTCCGAACTGTTACCCATAAACCATATAAAGTCAATCGCAGGCGCACTTGAAAAGAACCCGGACGAGGGTTTCTTCATTCTCTATTATTACGGTCTCAGTTTTAAAGGCTGGGACAATCCGGATATTCCAGACCCTCTGTTCTGTGACCTGGCATTCAACAAACCTGCCATTGCGGTCAACGGACGCAAAGCCATACTGGGATGTAAATCCGGACTTTTCCTCTTCGACGGGAAATCGGAACTGATTCCTATCTCCATAGAAAAAGAGAAACACCCGTACTTCATTTATCTCATAGTTTCAGTAACGGCATTAGTTCTTTTAACCGCCATCTTCTATTTCCTAAGAAAGAGAAAAAGAAAGGCTACAAATGCTTCTAAAGCGAACTTGGATGAAAAAAGGAGATTTCCGGACGGATCCGGGACAAGCCAGGACGAAATAGACAAGGATATTCAAGCCGTAGATAAAAAAGTAAAAAACCTGTTTGATGCATTAGGAGTCAGAAGAACCGAAAACGAAGAAAACATGCGGCAGGATTTGAAACAGGCATGCCTTGACTTCGCCGACAAGTATCCGGAACTAGGCAAGCTCTCCTTCATGAAACGCAGGGGCAAGGAGCGGTACTTCATCACGATACTTTTGTTCATCGAAGATATAGACGCCAATATCATATCAAGGGTATTGGATGTAGACCAATCTACCGTAACCCGTCACAAGTATAACGTCCGAAAAGAAATTGAACAACTCTATCCCGGTGGAGAACCCGATTGCAGGATTATCAGCCTGCTTTATGAGTGCGTAAGCGCCAGAAAGAAGTAATTTCTTTTCATATATAACAGACAACAAAGCATTGGAAAGACCGGTGAGAATCTTTCCAATGCTTTTTTTATCCCTTTTCCAATCAGGACATTTACGTCCTATAAAAGGAGAAAAAAGGATTGAAAAAGGATTCCAAAGATAGAGCCGAACGCTACTTTTGTCCCTGTCAACTACGAGCTGCACCAGACCACAAGTCCGACGGCCCGGAGATAAGCGGAAAGTTTTTCGAAAAACCTATATAATCATTTTAATAAACCTATAAAATTAATTTAAATCATGAAAACCATGAAGACTAAAATTACCTTATTCTTTCTGTGCTGTATCGTTTCATTCAGTATATTCGCCCAAGAAAATAAGATTAAAGACAGAAGAACCAATCCCGATTTATATTTCCTGGAAGAGTCCGAAGTTCCTAACAGTTTGAAGTTACTGCCTCCTCCACCCGAAGCCGGAAGCATCCTGTTCTTATACGACAAGGAACGTTACGACTGGGGAAAGATGCAAAGGGACACTCCAAGGGGAGACCAAGCTGTACAAGATGCGCGTGTAAACGGTAATGGCGTGCCTCTTGCCTTTTCCGAAGCGTTCGGTGTTAAAATCTCTAAGGAAAAAACGCCTCAAATACATAAACTTATCACCAACATGAGAGAAGATGCCGGTGATTTGGCTACCCGTCACGCCAAAGACCATTATATGCGTGTCCGCCCGTTCAGTTTCTTCAATGAGATGACGTGCAACCCCGAACAACAAAAAGAACTTTCTACCAACGGTTCATATCCTTCCGGACATACAGCCATAGGATGGGCCACTGCCCTTGTCCTTGCCGAAATTAATCCGGACAGGCAAGACGAGATTCTGAAAAGAGGACTTGAAATGGGACAAAGCCGTGTTATCTGCGGTTATCATTTCCAAAGCGATGTAGATGCCGCCAGAATCGTAGCCAGTGCCGTCGTTGCCCGTCTTCATGCCAACAAAGAATTCATGAAGCAGTTACAAAAGGCGAAAAAAGAATTTGCCGAACTTCAGAAAGCAGGAGATGTACAACCTAGCAATAAGAATTAACCACCTTTTTTTAAACCGTAAAAATCACATATTATGAAAAATATCATATTAGCGGGATTATCCGTCCTGCTACTGTCTTCCATACAGGTAAATGCACAGAATGAGAATAGTTTGAAAGTAACTCCTACGGGAAGGATTCTGATGGACGGCGGCCTGTTCAGTTCGAAAAACAAAGAGTTCGCGGACGGTCTGGCCATACCTGACGCCAGAGTCGGTGTAAAAGCCAGTTACGGAAAATTCAAAGCGAAAATAGACATAGGATATGCTTACGGAAAGGTAAGCCTGAAGGATATATTCGTTGAGAGACAACTGTCTTCACACTCTCTGCTGCGCGTTGGAAATTTTGTACACCAGTTCGGACTCCAAAGTTCCACCAGTTCGTCCATGAAGATAACGATGGAGGAGCCGACAAGCAATGAGGCGTTCTTCAATTCACGTCTGGTAGGCGCCATGTATATTTATGACAAGGCCGATTTCTTCGGTACGGCAAGCGTCCACGTGGAAAACGAAGCCCTCAAAAAGAAATCCAACGAGCTCGGCAAAATGGGTTACGGAGCCATGAGTCGACTGGTTTACCGCCCGTTGCGCAATGACGGAGTATTGTTTCAGATTGGCATCTCCGGAGCTTACGAAAGTCCCAGATATAACAGCGACGAAGAGTTAAACCACACCAGTTTTGACCTGGGTGCCAATTTCCCGACCCGCATTGCAAAGGTGAAGGCTGTGAACGCTGTCATCAAGGATGCCAAATATTTGTTTAAATTCACTCCCGAACTGGTAGCAGCCTACGGTCCAGTAGCATTGGAATCGCAATATTACTATCTCCAGGTGAACCGGGAAAAAGGACTCAAGAATTATAAGGCAAGTGGAGCTTACGGTATAGTAAGGGGGTTATTGATAGGCGGCGACTACAAACATTCGCATACCGATTGCGGAATAGCTACTCCCGCTCCCCGTTCTCTGGAATGTGTGCTCGGATATAACTACACTGATATGTCCGATACAAAAGCTGAAATCTACGGAGGACGTCTGAATGATGTTTCATTCACTGTCAATTATTATTTGAACAAGTATATGATATGGAGGTTCCGGTATTCATATACCCGGACAACAGATAGAAGAGGATTTGACAATCAGACCTTGAACGCATTCCAGACAAGGTTTCAGATAATCTTTTAAACCCACCTTAACTTCAACAAGAACAACTTGGCAGACAGCTTTCTATTCACAGTATGGACATCTTGTTACTTTATGGCAAGAGTCCATACTGTTAACATGTAACCAGAAGGTTGTTATACGTTTTGCAGGGAAAGCGTAAAAACTATTTGATATCTCACAGCTTGTCTTCATGTTCTAATCCTTCCGTCATTACTTTCTTTATCGGCATCAAAAATCTTTCTTAAAATCGTAATGATTTTATTCCACCGGTTTTACGGTATATCCCATTTTTCTTAACTGATTGATAAGTCCTGCACTTTCTGTAAGATGCATTGCACCCACAGCGATTAAAGTAGGACCTTGATTTATCAATTCAGGTATTTTAAGCATCCAAGCATCATTACGTTCTTTCATTATCATTAAATTATGTGCATTCAGGAAATCACTTTTTTCTGGGTCAAATTCTGTACCCTGTTCATTTAAAGTCATTAACTCTTTCGTCAGGTTTTCAAAACTCAAGTAGCTTAATTGCCGGGTACGATACAAAGAATCCAGCAGATTGTAATGATTACGAATCATATCAGCATTCTTCAAAATAAAAAGTAAACCTGAAGCTTGTTTTTTCAAGCCAACTTCATATTCGGACATATTGACCTTTTTAACCTTGCTTGTAATCTCCTCTATAGTTTCAAGAGCAAACGTTTTTTTAGAACTATGATGCGCAAGCCGTAATAAAAAATAATCCATACCACTTTCTTTTTTTATCCTATTATATATGATATCTCTAATATAGATATTCTGCCAAAATGCAGGAACACGTTCAGCATAACGAACATTTCCTGATGATAGAACTGAATCTACAAAAGAAAAATCCGCAGCATTATATAACATGGAATAAGTGGTATCCGAAGGCATAAGAAAATAATCGTCAGAGATGATTGGTGTCTTCCTTCGAGTCGAATCTGTAGCCATCATATCTATTTCTGTAGCTACTTGCTCTACAGCAGAAAGAACTTTCCGTATTCCGGGAATACTATCAAACATAAAACGGAATTCAACAGTATGCATTGTACCCAACAAATAAGATGATTTCTGTAGTCCATTTCCGGAAATCTCCCATAACAAAGCATCTTCCAGCTTTACAGGCGCTTCCGTTACTTGTGCCTGACTAAGTATGCTGCTCAAAAAGGTGATGATTAAAAGTGTTAAGTTTTTCATGATTATTATTTTTTATATTTATAGACTACTTTACCAAAACGAGGTGTCAAATGAAATGCCTTAGATATAAAAGAATTTATATCAGTTTCTGTATACACACTATTTATCAAAAATTGTATGTTCACATAATTCACTCTTTTTTCATTTAGCAAATGAATCAAATAGTTAAACATTGTTCCCAATTCATTAAATTTACATTTTCCATTGAAAACATAGATAAGAAAAAGCCAGAAGGATCATTAAATAAAGAAAAGTCTAAATAACGTGAGTTCGATGAATTCAGAACAATGCAAGCTGTGTGTCAATCGTTC
>NZ_CAUCSQ010000041.1 GCF_958445495.1 uncultured Bacteroides sp.
GAACCATATAAACAACTGTACTACAATATTTTAATTTATAGAACTCCTCTTAAGTAATTAGCAACGGCTTCTGCGCATCTTTCTCCGTCTATCCCCGCCGAAACAATTCCTCCTGCATAGCCTGCACCTTCTCCGCAAGGGAACAGTCCGCGAACGGTTACATGCTGTAAAGTATCCTTGTCTCTCAGGATACGGACGGGGGAAGAAGTGCGGGTTTCCACACCAATCATAACCGCTTCGTTAGTCAGAAAACCGTGACTGCTGCGTCCGAACTGTTGGAAACCGAGCGACAATCTTTTACTGATAAACTCCGGCATCCAGAAATGCAAAGGAGAAGAGATGAGTCCCGGACTGTAAGAAGACGCCGGCAGGTCATAACTGAGTTTTTTACGGGTGAAATCCACCATACGTTGTGCCGGAGCCGTTTGCCGTCTGCCACCTTGCAACCAGCATTGGCGTTCTAATTCTTCCTGAAAACGAAGGACGGGCAGTAACTGTGAATTGATTTCAGAAAGCCGCGAGTCTTTTAAATCAGGATTGAGCGCAAGCAATTGTTCTTTTTGTTTAAGGACCGATTCATCGTTTTCTGTCTTTAAATCTGTCTTCTCCAAATCCTCAGGCCGTATTTCTACCACCATTCCCGAATTACTCCAACGTGACCCCCGGTTGGAAGGAGACATGCCGTTCACCACCACTTGTTCCGGTCCGCTGGCCGCAGGAACGATAAATCCGCCCGGACACATGCAGAAACTATATACTCCTCTGTTTTCTGCCTGAGTGACGAAGCTATATTCGGCGGCAGGCAGGTATTTGCCTTTTCCGTTTTTGTTATGATACTGTATTCGGTCAATCAATATCGCCGGATGTTCCAGGCGAACGCCCACGGCGATTCCCTTTGCCTCAATCGTTACGTTATTTGCCGCCAGCCAGCGATACACATCCCTTGCGGAATGTCCCGTTGCCAGTATTACAGGACCGAGAAAAGTCTTCCCCGTGTTAGTTTCGATACCTTTGATTTCATTCTTTTCGATAATCAGCGCATCCATTCTTGTCCGGAAATGCACTTCTCCGCCACATTCGATAATTGTGTTCCTCATGTTTTCGATGACGCGCGGCAGCTTGTCCGTTCCGATATGCGGATGCGCATCGGCTAATATCGCTGCAGAGGCCCCGTGTTGGCAAAATACATTTAATATTTTATCCACATTTCCTCTTTTTTTGCTACGGGTATAAAGTTTTCCGTCCGAATAAGCGCCTGCCCCTCCCTCTCCGAAACTGTAGTTTGATTCTGGGTCTACAATATGTTCCCTGCTGATTTGCGCCAAGTCTTTTTTCCGTTCGCGTACATCTTTCCCACGTTCAACGATGACCGGGCGTAGTCCGAGTTCGATAAGACGCAAGGCGGCAAACAGTCCGCCGGGCCCTGCACCGACTACGATTACTTGCGGCTTTCCCTCCACATTATTATATACGGTGGGTTCGTATTCATTTTCCTCAGGCATTTCATTGATGTAAACCCGTACTTTCAGATTGACGAAGATAGTCCGCTGACGCGCGTCTATGCTTCGTTTCAGGATTCGGGCAGCAGTAATATCATGCAGGTTGACGCCTTTCTCTTTAGAGAGATATTCTTTCAACCGCTGTTCGTTTGCAGCGGTTTCGGGAAGAAGGCGGAGTTGGTATTCTTGTATCATAAGATAAAATGCGAATTGTGCGGATTTGGTTTTGAAAAATAATAGTATCTGCCGGAACACATTGCTAAGTTCATGGCATAGGCGGCTCCTGTCTTTGTTTTCCAATCATCCGGAACCGGTTTCTTTACATGTGTTAGATGCATGTCCGACAGTTACAGATAGTAATTCGTTTGCTTTTTCAATGATGTAATCCATATGATTCATATTGCTTTTTGTATGAGCCGGCGTGTCCCGCATCCCTATTCTACCCGAATAGCATCCTGAACGCCTCTTCCACTTTCCTTACCGGTATCAGTTCTATTTTCAGTTTTTTCGTATCGATTCCCTGCAAGTTGTATTTAGGCAACAGGAAACGTTTGAAACCGAGTTTTTCCGCCTCTCCGATACGTTGCTCGATGCGGTTTACCGGACGTATTTCCCCTGACAGTCCGATTTCTCCGGCCATACAGACTTCCGGTTCGACGGCTGCATCCATGTTGGAAGAAAGGATGGCGCTGATAACGGAGAGGTCGATGGCCGGGTCATTAACTTTCAGACCTCCGGCGATGTTCAGAAACACATCTTTCTGGGCAAGTTTGAAACCTACCCGTTTTTCAAGTACCGCCAGGAGCATATTCATTCTTCTTATATCGAATCCGGTTGCCGAACGTTGGGGATTGCCGTAGACAGCCGAACTGACTAAAGCCTGCGTCTCAATCAGAAACGGGCGTACACCTTCAATGGCGGAAGCGATGGCAATGCCGCTCATTCCTTCATGGTCTTGGCTAAGCAGTAATTCCGAAGGGTTGCTCACTTGCCGTAATCCGTCTTGCCGCATTTCGTAAATCCCCAGTTCGGCCGTACTCCCGAAACGGTTTTTGATACTGCGCAGGATGCGGTACATATAATGCTGGTCTCCTTCAAATTGAAGGACAGTGTCTACGATATGCTCCAGGACTTTGGGCCCTGCGATACTTCCTTCTTTGTTGATATGCCCGATAAGCAAGACCGGCGTGTGAGTCTCTTTCGCAAAACGGAGGATGGAAGCCGAACATTCCCTTACCTGCGCGATGCTTCCGGGAGACGATTCGATGGTTTCCGTCGAAATCGTCTGTATGGAATCGATAATGACTAAGTCCGGATTCGTATTCTTGATATGGACGTAAATCTGTTCGAGTGAGGTCTCGCAAACGATGAGACAATCGCTGGAAACTTCGGAAAGACGGTCGGCACGTAACTTTAATTGCCGTGCGCTTTCCTCGCCGGATACGTAGAGTATTTTCTTTTCCGGCATGCGGAGCACGGTCTGCATGACGAGTGTAGATTTGCCGATTCCCGGTTCTCCTCCAATCAGAACCAGCGAGCCCGGAACAAGCCCGCCGCCCAATACACGGTTCAGCTCATCATCGTGCATGTTGATTCGCGGTTCGTCATCCGCTTCTATCTCACTGAGAATAACCGGTCTGGGTTTCTGCGTCTCTATGCCCGATACCGGGCGGCGATTGGGCTGCTCTTTCCGTACGATTTCCTCAACATACGTATTCCATTCTCCGCATGACGGGCATTTGCCCACCCATTTGGGTGACTCTTGCCCGCAATTGCTGCATATATATACGGTTTTTTCTTTTGCCATTGGGATTCTTATTTTTGCAGGATACAAAAATAGGGATAATTTATTAGAAATGAGTTATCCCGGTCCGACAGAAATATGAAGACGTTCTTACAGAGTTATCTCTCCGGCTATCGACCGGTTCATCCGGTCGCGTACTTCGTCCGGCGTGTAACCGTGGCCCAGTAAAAACATTAGTTTGGTGACGGCCGATTCTGTCGTGCTGTCATATCCGGAGACGACTCCCGCCTGCAACAGTTGATAGCCTGTTTCGTAACGCTCCATTTCCACAGTGCCTGCACTGCATTGCGTCACATTGACAACAATGATTCCCCGTGCGCTGGCCTGGCAAAGCAACCGGATAAACCATTCCTTTCGGGGAGCGTTGCCAGAACCGTACGTTTCGAGTACGACTGCTTTCAACCCCTCTATTTTCAAGATGGCGGCGACGACATTCTCTTGAATGCCGGGAAAAAGTTTCAGTACCACCACATTGGTGTCCAGTAGATAATGAGGTTTCAACTCCCGTCTTTCCCCATTCACATGAATCTGCACATTATTATATTTGATGTGAATTCCCGCTTCTGCCAGCACCGGATAATTAAACGAACGGAAAGCATTGAAATTCTCGGCGTTTATTTTAGTCGTGCGATTTCCCCGCATCAGGTGGTTTTCGAAAAAGATGCATACTTCCGGCACAAGCGCTTTCCCCTCTTTGTTTTGTGCGACGGCGATTTCGATACTCGTCATCAGGTTCTCCTTTCCGTCTGTACGAAGCACTCCTATCGGAAGTTGCGAGCCCGTTAAAATGACAGGCTTGTCCAATCCCTCCAGCATAAAGCTCAGGGCCGATGCGGTGTATGCCATCGTGTCCGTTCCATGTAGAATGACAAAACCGTGGTAACGGCTGTAATTTTCATGAATGATACGTACCAGTCTCCGCCACATATCCGGTTCCATGTCGGAAGAGTCCATCGGGGGCTCGAACTGATAAGTGTCGATGGGAAAGTTGAATTTCTGCAATTCGGGGACATGTTTCTGGAGCTGTTCAAAGTTAAAGCTCTCCAAAGCGCCGGTTGCGGCGTTTTCAATCATACCGATTGTTCCGCCGGTGTAAATTAACAATACGGAAGTATTTAATGGGTCCATAAGCGGTTTTTATGCATTTATTCCCGCAAATATAATAATAGATTTGATATATAAGTGACAAAATGCCATAAAAGTGTACGAGGTTTACAGAATGCCGGGAATATGAAAGATTCTTTTTATTAGAAAAAAACGGAAAAAAGTGATAGATTGAATGTTTTTATTATTACTTTTGCGACACTTATCAAAAACAAAAGTAGAAACAAGGACTATGATGAAGTACTATCCACATACAGTCACATCCATGTGCACCATGACCCTTAGGGGTTGAGGGATAGTATTTGTGTATCTACGTGATTCACGCCTGTGTAAGTAGGCAAAATTCAAAAGCATTTTTCGTAACAACTAATTTTGTTCTGTAAAAGTCATATCCAGAACATAGCATTAAAATAAGTATCTTCATGAAAGTAATGAAATTCGGCGGAACATCCGTAGGTTCCGTGAACAGCATTTTAAACGTAAAGAGAATTGTAGAGTCGGCCGGTGAGCCGGTTATCGTAGTTGTTTCCGCGTTGGGAGGCATCACAGACAAATTGATAAACACGTCGAAGATGGCGGCGGCCGGAGATTCGTCCTACGAAGGTGAGTTTCGTGAGATTGTCTATCGCCATGTGGAACTGATTAAAGAAGTGATTCCCGCCGGTAAGGGACAAGTGGCGTTGCAACGTCAAATCGGCGAACTGCTGAATGAACTGAAAGATATTTTTCAAGGTATCTATTTGATAAAAGACCTTTCCCCGAAAACCTCGGATACGATAGTAAGCTACGGCGAACGTCTGTCCTCCATCATTGCCGCCGAATTGATTGAAGGTGCGGAATGGTTTGATTCGCGTACTTTTATCAAAACGGAAAAGAAACATAATAAACATACGATTGATGCTGACCTGACAAACAAGCTGGTGAAAGAAACCTTCAGCTCTGTTCCGAAAGTAGCTTTAGTGCCGGGATTCATCTCTTCCGACAAGACAACCGGAGAAGTGACCAATCTGGGACGCGGCGGTTCAGACTATACGGCTGCGATTATCGCTGCGGCGCTGGATGCCGACAGCCTGGAAATCTGGACGGATGTAGACGGCTTTATGACTGCCGATCCGCGTGTGATTTCAACAGCCTATACGATTACGGAATTAAGCTATGTCGAAGCGACCGAGCTTTGTAATTTCGGTGCGAAAGTCGTTTATCCCCCTACCATTTATCCGGTCTGTCACAAGAATATCCCCATCCTTATAAAGAATACATTCAATCCGGACGGAGTAGGGACAATTATCAGGCAAGAAGTTTCCAATCCGCAAAGCAAAGCCATTAAGGGAATTTCTTCCATCAATGATACTAGCCTGATTACTGTCCAGGGATTAGGTATGGTCGGTGTGATTGGCGTGAACTACCGTATATTCAAAGCTTTGGCAAAGAACGGAATCAGCGTGTTCCTCGTTTCTCAGGCATCGTCGGAGAACAGTACATCCATCGGTGTGCGGAATGCCGATGCCGATTTGGCTTGTGAAGTATTGAACGAAGAATTTGCGAAAGAGATAGAAATGGGAGAGATTTCCCCGATTCTTGCGGAAAGAAACTTGGCGACGGTTGCCATCGTCGGTGAGAACATGAAACATACGCCCGGTATTGCAGGTAAGCTGTTCGGAACGCTGGGACGCAACGGCATTAACGTGATAGCCTGTGCACAGGGAGCATCGGAAACCAATATTTCTTTTGTGGTCGATTCGAAATCGTTGCGTAAATCGCTGAATGTAATTCACGACTCCTTCTTCTTGTCCGAATATCAAGTCTTGAACCTGTTTATCTGCGGCATCGGTACGGTAGGTGGCAGCCTAGTGGAACAAATCCGTTGCCAGCAGCAAAAACTGATGATAGAGAACGGGCTGAAATTACATGTGGTAGGTATCATTGATGCGGCAAAGGCAATGTTCAGCCGTGACGGATTCGATTTGACTAACTTCCGTGAAGAACTGAAACAAAAAGGTAAAGACAGCAGCCTGCAGGTAATTCGTGATGAAATAATCGGAATGAATATCTTTAACTCCGTGTTTGTCGATTGTACAGCCAGTCCGGATATCGCTTCGCTTTACAAAGACCTTCTGCAACACAATATTTCCGTGGTAGCCGCCAATAAAATTGCAGCGTCCTCAGCTTATGAAAACTATCGCGAGTTGAAAACCATCGCCCGTCAGCGTGGCGTGAAATACCTGTTTGAGACAAACGTCGGTGCGGGGCTCCCGATTATCAATACAATCAACGACTTGATTCATAGCGGTGACAAAATATTGAAAATTGAAGCGGTGCTTTCCGGTACGCTGAATTACATTTTCAATAAAATCAGCGCCGATATTCCATTCAGCCGTACGATTAAGATGGCGCAGGAAGAACGCTATTCCGAACCCGACCCGCGTATCGACCTGAGCGGGAAAGACGTAATCCGCAAGCTGGTGATTCTGGCGCGTGAAGCCGGTTACCGTATCGAACAGGAAGATGTGGAGAAAAACCTCTTCGTGCCGGACGACTTTTTCGAAGGTTCTCTGGATGACTTCTGGAAACGGGTGCCGAGCCTCGATGCGGATTTTGAAGCCCGTCGTCAGGTATTGGAGAAAGAGCATAAACACTGGAGATTTGTTGCCCGGCTGGAAGATGGAAAAGCCTCTGTCGGCCTGCAGGAAGTAGAAGCCAGCCATCCGTTCTACGGGTTGGAAGGCAGTAATAACATCATCCTGCTGACTACCGAACGCTATAAGGAATATCCGATGATGATTCAGGGATACGGTGCCGGCGCCGGTGTGACGGCAGCCGGAGTCTTTGCCGATATAATGAGTATTGCAAACGTTTAATGCCTTATGAAACACATTATTATATTAGGTGACGGAATGGCCGACTGGCCGGTGAAGTCATTAGGGGACAAGACGCTCCTGCAATATGCGAAAACGCCTTATATGGACAAGCTTGCCCGAATGGGACGTGTAGGACGGTTGGTTACCGTAGCCGAAGGTTTTCATCCGGGCAGTGAAGTAGCCAATATGTCCGTGCTGGGATATAATCTTCCGAAAGTGTATGAAGGGCGCGGGCCTCTGGAAGCCGCCAGTATCGGTGTCGATTTGCAGCCGGGAGAGATGGCGATGCGCTGCAACCTGATTTGCGTGGAAGGGGAGATTCTGAAAAACCATTCTTCCGGACACATCTCCACAGAAGAAGCCGATGTGCTGATTCGCTATCTTCAGGAGAAACTGGGAAATGAGCGCGTGCGTTTCCACACGGGAGTACAATATCGTCACCTGTTAGTAATCAAAGGCGGCAATAAGGAACTTGACTGTACACCTCCGCATGATGTGCCGTTAAAGCCTTTCCGCCCGTTGATGGTGAAACCTTTAGTTCCCGAAGCGCGGGATACGGCAGATTTGATTAACGGCTTGATATTGGAGTCACAGGAATTGCTGAAAAATCATCCGTTGAATTTGAAGCGGATGGCGGAAGGTAAGGACCCGGCAAACAGCATTTGGCCCTGGAGCCCCGGCTATCGTCCGCAGATGCCTCTTTTTTCCGAAACATTCCCGCAAGTAAAAAAAGGAGCGGTCATCTCGGCTGTCGATTTGATAAACGGAATCGGTTATTATGCCGGTCTGCGCCGTATTCCGGTTGAAGGAGCCACCGGTCTTTATGATACGAATTATGAAAATAAAGTAGCTGCCGCTCTGGAAGCCCTGAAAACAGACGATTTTGTTTACCTCCATATCGAAGCCAGCGATGAGGCGGGCCATGAAGGAGATATCGACTTGAAACTCTTGACTATCGAAAACCTTGATAAACGTGCCGTAGGACCGATTTATAAAGCGGTGAAAGACTGGGACGAACCGGTGGCGATTGCCGTGTTGCCCGACCATCCTACACCCTGCGAACTCCGTACACATACTGCCGAGCCTATTCCGTTCCTTATCTGGTATCCGGGGATTGAGCCGGACGAGGTGCAGGCCTATGATGAAATATCCGCCTGCAACGGCAGTTACGGCGTGTTGAAAGAAGACGAGTTTATAAAAGAATTCATGAAATAAGCCAATCATAAGATTATGAGATATTATAGTACGAACAAACAAGCGCCGGAGGCTTCTTTGCAGGAAGCTGTGGTGAAAGGCCTTGCTGCGGACAAAGGGCTGTTTATGCCTGTGGCCATCAAGCCGCTTCCGCAAGATTTTTACGATACGATTGACAGTTTGTCTTTTCAGGAAATAGCTTATCGCGTAGCCGATGCCTTTTTCGGCGAAGACGTTCCGGCAGATACGCTGAAACAGATTGTATATGCTACATTGAGCTTTGATGTGCCTTTGGTGAAGGTATCTGAGAATATTTATTCGCTCGAACTTTTCCACGGTCCCACATTGGCTTTCAAAGATGTAGGCGGTCGTTTTATGGCGCGGCTGCTCGGCTACTTCATCAAAAAGGAAGGACAGAAGAAGGTAAATGTGCTGGTAGCTACTTCCGGTGATACGGGAAGTGCGGTAGCCAACGGATTCTTAGGAGTAGAAGGTATTCATGTATATGTACTGTATCCGAAAGGGAAAGTCAGCGAAATACAGGAAAAACAATTCACCACGCTGGGACAAAATATTACCGCCCTCGAAGTGGACGGAACGTTTGATGATTGCCAGGCATTGGTAAAAGCGGCTTTTATGGATAAAGAGCTGAACGAACACCTGTCGTTGACTTCCGCCAATTCCATCAATGTGGCGCGTTTCCTGCCGCAGGCGTTCTATTATTTCTATGCTTATGCCCAACTGAAACGTGCCGGGAAAGCAGACAATGCGGTAATCTGTGTGCCTAGCGGTAATTTCGGGAACATCACAGCCGGTTTGTTCGGCAAGAAGATGGGATTGCCTGTCAAACGTTTCATTGCCGCCAACAACCGCAACGATATATTTTATCAATATCTGCAGACCGGCGAATATAATCCGCGTCCTTCCGTGGCTACCATCGCCAACGCAATGGATGTCGGTAATCCTAGCAATTTCGCCCGCGTGCTCGACTTGTACGGAGGTTCCCATGCCGCTATTTCTGCCGAGATTTCAGGAGCGGCTTATACGGACGAGCAGATTCGTGAAACAGTGAAAGAAACTTGGAGAACGTACCGTTATCTTCTGGACCCCCACGGAGCTTGCGGATACCGTGCTTTGGCGGAAGGCCTGAAACCGGGAGAGACAGGTATATTCCTTGAAACGGCTCATCCTGCCAAGTTCCTTGAAACCGTAGAAAGTATTATCGGCGAAACCGTGGAAATCCCTGCCAAATTGCAAGAGTTCATGAAAGGCGAGAAGAAGAGCCTGCCAATGACGAAAGAGTTTGCAGACTTTAAGAGATATCTGCTTACACTGTAATTTAAATCTCCGAATAGAATTCTGTGCCATCATGGAGGCAAGACTGTGCCACTGCGGTGGCATGCTTGTGCCTTCGCGATGGCACGGTTGTGCCTATAGGAAGGCATCAACTTGTTATGCAGCAATCCTGCGGTTCGTCGCATTGTTTCGTCCCGTGAATCGTTCTTAACCGGCAGATTGTTAATTTGCCGGAATTTCCGTTTGCTTTTTATCTCTATTCTTCCTATTTATAGGAAATGAAATGCGGATAATTGCTAAAAAGTGTGTATCTTTGCCGCCATAGCTGAAGGGAAGTGTCCTAAGGTGTTTTTATAATAGTGAAATAGTAAGAAGCGTTGTGCTTCATTCTTGTCAACGAAAACCTGAGAAATTTTCAACAGAGTACGAGAATGGCATGAGCGGTTCTCACGCATATAGCGTGGGTCTGCTGTCCATTTTGTACTCTCAGGTTTTCTCAGGACCTTCGTTGGCGAAGTGGCACGCAGTTCCACGCTTCTGTTTTTATAAATTCTGCCTTTAGGGACTGTAGACAGAACAAACGTATATTATTTTATGAAAGCAAGGAGTTTATTGTTTTTTTCCTTCTGCTGTTTGTCTTATTGGGCTATGGCGCAATCAGACGGTAAGTCTGACAGAGTGAGGTTGGGTGTAAAGGGAGGAGTCCATCTTTCCAATGCGCATTATTCGAATCTTGATTCGTACAGTCCGGACTGGATTTCCAACGGGGTCGGAGGAGTGTTTGCAGAATTTGATTTAGGAGAAAAGAGGAAGTTCACTATCCGTCCGGAAGTTCTTTTCCTTTCCCGTGGTACTGAAATAAAAGATGCCCGTCTTTTTTATAAGCTAAAGGCGAAATATACCGATTTCCGCATACCTTTGATTTATAATTTTTCTAATCCTTCTAAGGTGAGTCCCTATGTTTATGTAGCTCCTGTATTGGGAATTGCCGGAGGAGGGGAGATTAATTATACCGAATATGATGACGGGGAGAGGTATGAATGGACTCCTTTGGATATCAGTAATGCAAATCTTTCGAAAATAAATTTCAGTGTGGCGGCAGGAGTGGGAATCCGGATTCCCATTAAAATCACTTCCGAAAAAAGGATCCATCTGGCATTGGAGGCAAACTACCAATATGGCATAACGGATACTTACGGGAGTAAGGAAAAAGAGGGGGAAGCGATTGCTGTGAACCGTGCCATATATGATATCGCCGGTACGCGCAAATATCAAGGAATAGAGGTTACTGCAGCTTTATCCGTTCCTTTGAGCATTTTCAAAAAGGCGCCTGTAAAAGAAAAAGCCGTTCCTGTTGTTGAAACGCCTGTCGTAGTACGGGAAGCCGCTCCGGTCGTTATTGCAGCGGAAGAAGAAAAGCCGTGTTATACATTAGAGGAGATTCTGGATTTGGTTGTCGCTCAAAAACCGATTGCCGGAAAAACCATTTGTGCGATAGATGTCATTAATTTTGAATTCGGGAAAAGTGTCATAAATGTCAATTCGCATGCTTATCTTGACAAAATAGCCATGTTGATGCAAAGGACGAATCTGAGCATTGAGATTAAGGGACATACGGATAATGTAGGGAAGGAGGATTTCAATCTGGAGCTTTCCAGAAAAAGAGCGAAGGCCGTCTATGATTATTTGGTTAAAAAGGGCGCCAGTTCTTCCAAACTTTCTTATACTTATTATGGAATGACTAAACCGATAGCGTCCAATGATACGGAAGAGGGCAGACTGGTTAATCGTAGAGTAGAATTTGAAATCAAATAACAGGAGGATAAAAATATGAAAACAACATATCTATTGGCGGAACGGGCGAAAATGTGCCTGTTCACGTTGGTTTGTCTCTTTGCAATGTCAAGCTGTATTTCTGACGGGGATGAAACGGTGGTGCTGGAAACCGGAAATGCGCAGGCACGCAAAATGCTGCTGGGAGAGTGGAAATTGTCGTCCAAAACGGCGGTTGACGAGAATGGAAAAGAAATGTCCGAAGAAGATATTTCAAAAGAGCCTGTACTGGGATTTATGGATGACGGAAGCTGTACATTGACCTATCCTGACGGGAATAGTGTCAAGCGTGAATGGAGCCTGTCGGATGATTCTTATACGGTTTCCATTTCGGGGATACGTTATGAAATATACACGCTGGGAAAGAATATCCTGGTATTGATTATCGAATATGAGGATTATTACTTGAAATTTGTTTATCATAGGTTGTCTTCTCCTGAACCGGAAGAAGAAGGAGGAGAAATCGGAGGAACGGATGACAATAATCCGTATAAACCCTATTCCGCGCATTCTAAGGTTTCTAAAATCGTGGTGGACGGTACGGATGTTTATACTTTCGAGTACGATGCAAAAGGGCGCATTATGAAATATAAGACTCCGGGCAAGACTTATACATTTACTTATGAGGATGTTAAAGTATATTTGTGGCTGGACGGGAAAATCGTCAATACGGGTTTTGTCGGTTCCAACGGTTATTTGACTACGATGTGGAATGGAAACGATGCGACTAAGGGGGTGAGCACGTTTACTTACAATTCGAATAAGAATCTGGGTAAACTGGAATATAAGAGCAGCACTGCACAGAGCTGGACGCCGATTTATTCGGACGGTAACCTGACTTCTTTGTATAGCGACGGTTCCCATAACTTCACCTACACTTCTTCCGGCAATACTTTTTCTGTCGATTTGGACGGGTTCATCTCTGCCGTGTATCAGTGGGAATGGTTTATGCATGATGCGGAAGTTATTTGGGGATTGTTTGATTTTTACGGGAAAAGGTCGCAAAAACTCCTTTATACGGAGAATACCAGCCAATGGAACAATACCTTTACTTATTATTGGGCGGAAAGAGAGGATTTTACTTTGCGTATCACCCAAATTAGGAAAGGGCTGAATACTAATTTTGACAGGAGCTATAAGATTTATACTTCTGAGGATTAGCTGTCATGGTTTGTTATTGCCGTATGCCTAAAGGCAGGCGTTGATTGCCCTGTGAATTGAAAATGCAGATTGGCGCAAGGGAATTCGGAAATCCGCGAATGTTTGCGTTAATCTGCATTCCGGTGTGCGGACGGAATCTCTAATCTGTTTTTCCGGTTGAACGGTAGGCGAGGAATACGAGGTATTCTCCTATGCAACGGATGGTAAATTGGCCGGATACGGCTTCGTTCAGTGTGCCTTGCCACCAGTTCGTGAAGTCACTGAGCGGATAAACCAATCCTTCTCCTTTCAGTTCTTTTGCCTTGAAATTGAAGACAGATACTTGTTGGCCGGGATGCGATATAAAGGTTTGTGTGTCTTTGGCGGGGATAAATACGCCGTAATCGGTAAAAGTCCGTACTTCCATACCGTTTTCCATATAATCAATAAGCAGGCTGATGTTTCCCAATGTATGGTCTTCCCGTTTGCCGGTCGCCCCGACAATGGCGATTTTACGGTAACCTTTTTCCCACAGGAAACGGACAGCTTTGGTCTGGTCGTTTGTTTCCTGGTCGGTTATACGAAGGATGATGTCCGAGAAGCGTATTTTATTTTCTGCGGAAAGGGAATCGCCGTCGCCGATAATCATGTCGGGAATATGTCCGCGTGAGATATATTCGTTTGCCGCCCCGTCGCAACAAACTACGAATCGGGCGTTTTCCAGTATCCGTAAAGGCCGGGAGTCATTGGGATATTCGCCGTTGGCAAGTATCACGGCTTCGGGAGTGTAGTGTTCATTTATCATTGTATGCTCATTAATCTTTTCCATTTGAAGTAGCCGAAGACAGCTATAATAGAGTAAAGTCCGTACAAGGCGGAAGTGAAATAGAGGTCTTTGTAAATATAGAGCCCGCAACAAACGAGGTCTACGAAAATCCAGGCGAACCATTGTTCGATGTATTTGCGTGCCAGCATCCACATACCGACAATGCTCAATGCCGTGGTAAAACTGTCCAGCCACGGGACGTTGCTGTCCGTGTATTCGATAAGTATCCACGCAATACCGATGAAGGCGGCCGTGAATGCGAGCGATAACGGAAGATAGCATTTCCAAGGGGCATGTACGATGGGAAGAGCTGCGGATTCACCGGTGTCCGGGCAGTCTGTATTTTGTCTTTTCCTTTTCCGATGTCCCCATGTCCAAAAGCCCCATCCGTAAATAGCTGCTATCAGATAGTAGATGTTGATGCCGAAATCTGCATACAACCCTGCTTTATAATAGACGAAAATATAGACGGCGGGCATAACGATACCTGCCAGCCAAAGATAGATGCTTGCCCGGTATTCCAGCCATAGATAGGCCAGACCGACGATTGTACCGAATATTTCCAGAAAATCCAGTTCCATAGTCAGGTGTTGTTAAAAATGGAAGGATATGCGTCCTGTAACTGCTTATTAATTATAGTTCTCTACGCCGGCATTACCCGAATCAGATTCTATGGGTATGTTCTCAGCCCGTCATGTTAAGGCACCCCTGTCAGTGAATCGGCGGCAAAATTACGCCTTTTGCTTGAAGAATGCAAAAAAACTTTTAGATTTACTTAAAACAATGTAACTTTGCCGTTTGTTGAAAATAGCAAAACAACAATTTATTCAATTTAATACCTATCAATTATGTTACTATTATTTCAAGCAACAGCAACACAGGTTGCGGATTCCACACAAGTGGTCGCAGACGAGTTAATGGAACAGGCAATAGCTAATGCTGACGGTCTGGATAAGCTTTCGCTTATCACGCAGCAACTTCTGGATTTCGCTATCCGTGCCGGTGAGCGTATTCTTATTGCGGTGATTGTCTTTATCGTGGGACGTTTCCTTATCTCTATGCTCAACAGGTTCGTCGGACGTTTGATGGACAGGAGGAAAGTGGATATCAGCATCAAGACTTTTGTCAAGAGCCTGGTAAATATCACGCTGACTGTTCTGTTGATAATTTCCGTAGTCGGCGCTTTAGGGGTCGAAACGACTTCATTCGCGGCTTTGTTGGCATCTGCCGGTGTAGCTGTGGGCATGGCGTTGTCCGGAAATTTGCAGAACTTTGCGGGAGGGCTGATTGTACTGTTGTTCAAACCGTATAAAGTAGGTGACTGGATTGAGAGCCAGGGAGTTTCGGGAACGGTGAAGGAAATCCAGATTTTCCATACGATTCTGACTACTGCGGACAATAAGGTGATTTATATACCGAACGGTGCGATGAGTAGTGGCGTCGTGACAAACTATAATACGCAAACGACTCGCCGTGTGGAATGGATTGTGGGTATTGATTATGGAGAAGATTATGATAAAGTACAACAAATCGTACGTGATATATTGGCTGCCGACAAGCGTATTCTCGATGAGCCTGCTCCCTTTGTGGCTCTTCATGCGCTGGATGCCAGCAGCGTGAATGTCATTGCCCGCGTATGGGTGAATAGTGGAGATTATTGGGGAGTCTATTTCGACATAAACAAAGCGATTTACGAAACCTTCAATGAAAAAGGAATCAATTTCCCGTTCCCGCAGCTTACGGTACATCAGGGAAATTGATAATGCCTTTCGTCCGGCATGTATTTGGATGACGAGCCCGTCTCAAGCTTGATTGTGAGGATTGAAAGTCCTGCAGGTTGAAATTCTCTAAAGAAAAATCCCCTCGTTCCAGCCTCATATTGTCCTGATTGGAGGCTGGAGCGAGGGGATGGTTCTGTTTCAATTTGTATCTTATGTCTTTATCTTATACCGAAATCTTCGGCAAATTCATATCTGTCTTCTTTGATTCCTAGGATGCGATTGATTTTCCTTCTTTTCTCCAGGTCTTTAAAATAATCCTCTACGACTTGATAGAGGTCGAAGTTGGTGGTAGATCCTGCGGCCATATCGAGCGATTCCACCATTTTCTCTACCGCCTGACGGATTTTCTCTGCGTCTATCAGATGCAGTTCGTTGCTGTGTATTAAATATTTTTCCATGACTGCAATATTTTAATGTTATACTGTTATAACGCCTTGCAGTCATGGAAAGTTCAATTTTCCGCAGTTCGCTTTTTAGATTTTAGCGAGCGCTTGTTCCAGGTCGGCAATCAGGTCGTCGACGTGTTCGGTTCCGACGGATAAACGGACGGTTCCCGGATAAATCTCCTGTTCTGCAAGTTCTTCTGCATTGAGTTGAGAATGGGTTGTGCTCGCCGGGTGGATAACCAGAGATTTTACATCGGCTACGTTGGCTAACAGGGAGAAAATTTCCAGGCTGTCGATGAAACGGTGCGCTTCTTCCTGCCCGCCTTTTACCTCGAAGGTGAAGATGGAGCCCGCCCCTTGCGGGAAGTACCGGCGGTACAATGCATGAGCCGGATGGGAGGGTAGCGAAGGATGGTTTACTTTCTTGACTTTCGGATGGCTATTCAGGAATTTTACTACTTTCAATGCGTTTTCCACATGGCGTTCCACACGTAATGAAAGAGTCTCCAGACCTTGCAACAGAATAAATGCATTGAACGGGCTGATGGTAGCTCCGGTGTCGCGGAGCAGAACGGCACGGATACGGAGCAGGTAGGCTGCCGGCCCGGCGACATCGGTAAAGCGTACTCCATGATAACTTGGGTCGGGTTCTGTCAGTTGCGGAAACTTACCGGAAGCTTTCCAATCGAATTTACCGGAATCGACAATGACTCCTCCTAACGATGTCCCGTGGCCGCCGATAAATTTTGTGGCGGAATGGATGACGATATCCGCTCCGTGTTCGATGGGACGAATCAAATAGGGAGTACCGAACGTATTGTCGATAATTAAAGGAATTTGATGGCGGTGGGCGATTCCGGCTACGGCTTCAATATCGATTATATTTGAATTCGGGTTGCCTAGTGTTTCGATGAATATGGCTTTGGTATTTTCTCGGATGGCTTTCTCGAAATTGGATAAGTCGCTGGGGTCGATAAAAGTGGTCGTGACTCCGTAACCGGGCTGTGTGTGCGCCAGCAGGTTATAACTGCCTCCGTAAATTGTTTTGGCTGCAACGATGTGGTCGCCCGTACGGGTGATGTTTTCGAAGGCGTAAGTGATGGCGGCAGCGCCGGAAGCGACGGCCAGCCCTGCTATGCCTCCTTCGAGGGCAGCTACACGCTCTTCAAAGACTCCTTGGGTGGAATTGGTCAGGCGTCCGTAGATGTTTCCCGGTTCTTGCAGTCCGAATCGTGCGGCTGCATGGGCGGAGTTATGGAATACGTAGGAGGTTGTCTGGTAGATGGGAACTGCGCGGGCGTCTGTTGCCGGGTCTGCCTGTTCCTGGCCTACGTGGAGCTGCAATGTTTCGAAATGTAAGTTTTTTCTTTCCATAATGGTATATTTCTAGGAATTAATATTCTGTATTTATTTTCCTGCAAAGTTATGAGACGTAGAAATATCGAACAAGATATTGACGTAATACGGAAAATAATACTATATTTGTGCCTTTGTGTAGAATAAATTGTTTGTCCGGGTCTCGGATTTCACCTTTTAGGAGAATATTTTTCTATGGATACTTTTGATAGATTGGATAAGGTCGATTTGCAGATACTCCGCACTTTGCAGGAGAATGCACGGCTGACTACTAAAGAGCTGGCCGCACGGGTCAGCCTTTCGTCGACTCCTGTTTTTGAACGTCTTAAACGGCTTGAAAGCGGAGGGTATATAAAGAAGTACATTGCCGTATTGGATGCCGAGAAACTGAATCAAGGTTTTGTGGTGTTTTGCAGCGTGAAGCTCAGGCGGCTTAACAGGGATATTGCGGCGGAATTTACCCGTATCATACAGGATATTCCTGAAGTGACCGAATGTTATAATATATCGGGAGGTTATGATTATCTCTTGAAGATTCATGCTCCCAATATGAAATATTATCAGGAGTTTATTTTGAATGTGCTGGGAACCATTGAAAGTCTGGGCTCGCTGGAAAGTACTTTTGTGATGGCGGAGGTGAAACATCAGTACGGAATACATATCTGATTGGGCGGCTTTCCGGCATGGTTGTTGTGTGGCCGGTCATTGGGGACGGAATTTCAGTACGGAATCTTGCGGGATGAGGCGTATCGGGTTAAAATAAGAGATTATGGAAGGTTTAGAGGATGAGGTTAACCTGTTTTCTTGTAACTTTGCAGCCGGTTTTAAAAGGATTCGAGAATGGTAAATAAGTATGAAGAACGGTTGGGTACGGAACGTATGTTACCGCTCGTTTTTAAGATGGCGCTTCCGGCAGTGGCCGCACAATTTGTCAATTTGCTCTATAGTATCGTTGACCGTATATATATCGGGCATATTCCGGGAATCGGGACCGATGCGTTGGCAGGTGTGGGGGTTACCACTTCTCTTATCATACTTATTTCTTCTTTCTCGGCAATTGTCGGGGGCGGTGGCGCACCGTTGGCTGCCATAGCGCTTGGACAGGGCGACCGTATGCGCGCCGGAAAAATCCTGGGAAACGGTTTCATCCTGTTGATATTGTTCACTTTATTCACTTCTTTTGTGGCGTATGTCTTTATGGAGCCGATTTTGCTCTTTACGGGGGCGTCGGAGGCTACATTGGGGTATGCGGTCGATTATCTTTCCATTTATCTTCTGGGAACGCTGTTTGTGGAAATATCTACGGGGTTGAATGCTTTTATCAATGCGCAGGGACGCCCGGCTATTGCCATGTGTTCGGTATTAATCGGGGCTTTGCTGAATATCATTCTGGACCCGGTGTTTATTTTCGGGTTTGACATGGGGGTGAAAGGGGCTGCTTTGGCTACTATACTTTCTCAGGCTTGCAGTGCGGTGTGGGTGTTGAGTTTTCTTTTTTCCCGGCGTGCTTCTTTGCCGTTGGAAAAGCGTTATATGAACCTGGACCGGAAGATTATATTTGCCGTATTGGCTTTGGGTGTGTCTCCGTTCATCATGGCAAGTACGGAGAGCCTGGTCGGTTTTGTCCTGAACAGCAGCCTGAAGGTATTCGGAAATATTTATATCAGTGCACTGACTGTTTTACAAAGTGCGATGCAGTTTGCAAGCGTGCCTCTTACGGGATTTGCACAGGGTTTTGTCCCCATTGTGAGTTATAATTACGGTCACGGTGACAAGCAGCGTGTAAAAGAGTGTTTCCGTATTGTGTTGGTGACGATGTTCTCGTTTAATCTGGTGCTGATGCTTTTTATGATTTTCTGTCCTTCGGCTGTTGCGTCCGCCTTTACGAGTGATGAGAGGCTGATTGATACTGTCTGCTGGACAATGCCTGTCTTTCTGGGAGGCATGACGATTTTCGGATTGCAACGTGCTTGCCAGAACATGTTTGTGGCATTGGGACAGGCTAAAATATCTATCTTTATCGCTTTGTTGCGTAAGATTATCCTATTGATTCCGTTGGCGTTCGTATTGCCGCATTTTATGGGGGTGGCCGGAGTTTATGCGGCGGAAGCCGTGTCTGATGCGACAGCCGCTATTTGCTGTACTTTGTTATTCTTCTGGCAGTTTCCGAAGATTCTCGGAAAGGTCAAGGGGAGTGTTTAAGTATGGCCTGGAGCCGGGGATTGCCTCCGGCCCCTGTTACGTATGTGTCATGTGTTTAACAGGGTGAATAATAAAGTATATACGTTTTCGGCGTATTGCCTCCCTACGGGGATTACTGTCGGGCAGTTTTTCAGGATTATTTCTCTTTTTGAGAATCGTTCTATTTTATTGATAGATACGACATAGGAGCGGTGTGTGCGTAAGAAAGCTCCTTCCGGCAACATCTCCTGGACGTTTTTCAGACTGGTGCGGGATAATATGTAATTGCCGCTGGTACGGAATATTTTGGTGTAATTTTCCATTGCTTCGATATAGAGGATATCGGAGATAGGAATGGATATATTGTTGTATTCCTGTTTTATGATGATATTTTCCGGTATTCTGTTGTTTTTCGCTTCAATAAGGAGAAGCGCCTTTTCTACGGCTTTTTCGAATCTTTCGTAAGCGAAGGGCTTGTGCAGAAAGTCTACGGCGTCGAGGTCGAAACCGTTCAGGGCGTATTGGGCATGAGCTGTTGTAAAAATAAGGCAGCTTTCAGGGGGAAGGGTATGGGCGATGTCAAGTCCGCTGATGCTGTTCATTTCAATGTCCAGAAAGACCAGCTCCGGCTTTCTCCGGGCAATTTCCTGCAGCCCGATGAGCGGTTCGCTGAAAGTGACGAGCTCCAGCCCTCCTTTACGTTCGCAGAACTGTTTGATGACGAGTAAGGCAATCGGTTCGTCGTCAATCGCAATACAATTGATTTTTTTCATCGTAATTGAATGCTAAGGTGTGTTTTGAACAACTTTTTTTCTTCTTTCGTAATCAGCAGAAAACGGTTGGGGTAAAGTAATTCCAGGCGTTTGCGGCAGTTGGCTATGCCGATGGCGTGGGGATTGCCGTGATTTTCTTTCATAATCATGTTTTCTGTGTTAAAAATAAGCTGGCCTTCTTTTACAATGATACGGATAAGGATGGTACAGTCCATATCAGACGAAACGCCGTATTTGAAAGCATTTTCAACGAAAGTGATAAGAATCATCGGGGGAATCTGCACTTGCTCGTCGTCCATCTGTGTCTCAAATCTCACTTGTGTATGTTTGTTCAGGCGTAGGGACTGCAAATCGACATATTGGCGGATGTATTCGATTTCATGGCTTATGGAAATTGTATCGGAAGTGGTTTGGGCATACATGTATTTCAGGATGTTGGAGAATTTAATGAATGCGGATTCCGTTTTGTCCGATTTGGTGAGTACCAGCCCGTAAAGGGCATTCAATGTGTTGAAAAGAAAGTGCGGGTTGATTTGCGCTTTGTAGAGGGCGAGTTCCGCTTTGTTCTTTTCCGCTTCGATTTCCTGTTTGGAAAGTATTTGCCTGAAAAGTTCGAAAATCAGTTCTATGGAAAGGCTGAATCCTGTTACTACCAGGAAAAAGAACCAGATTGTCTGTGCCCGCATGTGTTGTCTCGCTTTGTGTATCATCGGGTCTATCGGATTCGCTTCCGGCGGGTATGGGAAATGGGTCAGTAGCCAGGTGACGAAGACAAGCGATGACATGAGCAGAAGGATATGGCCGAATTTCCGTTGCATGAAAAGCATCGGAAGTTTGGCTTTGCGGTAAATAAAATAAAGTCCGTAGAGGTAGGCAATCAGCGTCAGCATGAAAACGGTATGGTGCACAATCCATTTTTCTACCGGTACCAGCATGATGATAGGCGGCATGATTACCAGACAGAATAGCAAATCAATGTAAACAGGTATGTTGGTGCGTTTCATATTTTCTTCATTGCAAATTAACTCCCGGAAGTATATTTTGTCACTTCTTTGCAAAGATAGAAGATTGTTTTGAAAACCCAACCATTCTTCTTTTGTCGTTCGTCATCATATTTTTGCTGTTCGTCACTACATTTTTATTTTATTGTTTGAGATTTTATAGATTTGGTCAGTCGCACTTTTATAAAATGAACAGGTTATAAATCATTAACAATCATTTAAATATAGCTACAATGAAACAAACCATCATTTCGGCCTTAATCTGCTTGCCTTTGTTATATTCCTGTGGAGGCTCGCAACAGAAAAAGGCAGACGCCATGTACAAAACACTGACTGTAACACAAAGCAATCAAGTATTGAAATCCGATTATACGGCTACGCTCCGGGGACGCCAGTATGTGGAAATCCGCCCGCAGGTGAGCGGTATTATCACGGAGATATGCATTACCGAAGGGGATGCGGTCCGTAAGGGGCAGACTCTTTTTATTATAGACCAGGTTCCTTATAAGGCTGCTTTGAAAACTGCAATCGCCAATGTGAAAAGTGCGGAGGCTAAACTGGCTACGGCTAAGCTCACTGCCGACAGTAAGGCTGAACTTTATAAAGAACGGGTAGTGTCTGAGTTCGACTTGCAGACAGCCCGTAATGAACTGGCTGCGGCGGAAGCGGCTCTGGCTCAGGCTAAGGCGCAAGAGGTCAATGCACGCAATGATCTCTCATACACCGAAGTGAAAAGTCCGGTGAACGGAGTGGCTAGCATGATTCCGTACCGGGTAGGGGCATTGGTGAGCAGCAGTATTACCGAGCCTTTGGTGACCGTGTCTGACGACAGTGACGTATATGCTTATTTCTCAATGACGGAGAATCAGATACTCGATTTTATACAGCAATACGGCTCTCTCAAGAAAGCGATGGAAAATATGGATGAGGTGGAGCTGGTTATGAGTAACGGGAAGACTTATCCTCATAAAGGAAAAGTGGATGCTATCAGCGGTACTGTCGATGAGGGGACCGGTGCTGTCGGTTTGCGTGCCGTTTTTTCCAATCCTGAGCAATTCTTGCGTAATGGGGGAAGCGGTAAAGTGGTTGTTCCTACTGTGAAAGAGGGGGGCATCGTTATTCCTCAGGCAGCTACTTATGAGTTGCAGAACCGTATATTTGTTTATAAGGTGGTTGACGGTAAGGCTCAGTCTGCTCCGGTGGAGGTGTTCCGGTTGAATAACGGTACGGAGTATGTGGTTGAGACAGGACTTGCGCCGGGCGATGTTATCATAGCCGAAGGAGCGGGACTGGTACGTGAGGGAACAGTAATCAAGAGTGAGCCGACTAAAGAATAGTATGCCGTTATGAAAATCAGAACATTTATAGACCGGCCTATTCTGGCGGGAGTTATTTCGGTTGTTTTTCTTATTATCGGGTTGATAGGGCTTTCGCAATTGCCCGTTGAACAGTTTCCGGAAATTGCACCTCCTACTGTCAGCGTTTCCGCTACTTATACCGGGGCAAATGCCGAAACGGTACAGAAGAGTGTTGTCGTACCTTTGGAGGAAGCGCTCAATGGAGTAGAGAATATGATGTATATGACGTCTTCCTCTACCAATAACGGTTCGGCAAGAATCACTATCTATTTCCGTCAGGGGACTGACCCTGATATGGCGACGGTAAACGTGCAGAATCGTATTGCTACCGCACAGGGACTGCTTCCTGCCGAGGTGACACGTAGCGGTATTACCGTGCGTAAACGTCAGACAAGTAATATCAAGGCATTGGCGTTGTATAGCCCTGATAACTCGTTCGATGAAAGTTTTTTGAATAATTATCTGAAAATCAATATAGAACCTCGTCTTTCGCGTATTGCCGGTGTGGGTGAGGTGAATGTGATGGGAGCGGACTATTCATTGCGTATCTGGCTCGATCCGGGCAAGATGGCTAAATATGGATTGGTTCCTTCTGATATTACGACGGTACTTGATGAACAGAATCTGGAAGCTCCTACGGGAACGCTCGGTGCGGAATCGGAAAACACTTTTCAGTATGTCTTGAAGTATCGCGGGCGTTATGAGGAAGAGAAAGATTATGAGAATCTGGTTATCCGTTCTTTGGACGGTGGAGAGGTGTTGCGTTTGAAGGATGTGGCGCGTATTGAACTGGGGTCCAGCTCTTATACATATATCGGTGAGGTGAACGGGCATCCCGGTTCCAACTGTATGATTGCGCAGACTTCCGGTTCGAATGCCAATGAAATCATTAAGGAGATAGATAAGGTGACGGCGGAAATCTCGAAGGGTTTGCCGAAAGGGATGGAACTGGTGGATTTGATGAGTTCAAAGGAGTTTCTGGATGCGTCTATTAAAAATGTTATCAAGACTTTGATTGAGGCTATATTGCTGGTAGTGCTGGTGGTGTATGTTTTCCTGCAAAGTTTGCGCTCTACGTTTATTCCGGCCATTTCCATCATCGTTTCTCTCGTCGGTACTTTTGCTTTCCTCTATGCGGCGGGATTCAGTCTGAATATGTTGACGTTGTTTGCACTGGTATTGGTTATCGGTACGGTAGTGGATGATGCCATTGTGGTGGTGGAGGCAGTGCAGGCCAAGTTTGACGAAGGGTATAAGTCTGCTTATCAGGCTACCATAGATGCAATGGGAGGCATTACTTCGGCGTTGGTTACAACCACTTTTGTTTTTATGGCGGTATTTATTCCCGTATGTTTTATGGGAGGAACTACCGGTACGTTTTATACCCAGTTCGGGTTGACGATGGCGGTTGCCGTGGCAATATCTCTGGTTAACGCCTTAACGTTAAGTCCGGCTCTTTGCGCGTTGATTATGACTCCGCACATGGAAGCTGCGAAAGGGGAAAAACTGAGTTTCTCCTCTCGCTTCCATCTGGCATTTGACAGTGTTTTTCACCGGTTGGTGCTGAAATACAAGACTGGCGTGTTTTTTATGCTGAAACGTAAATGGCTGGCAGGGGTATTGTTGTTGGCTGCTTGTGCCGGGCTGTTTATCCTGATGAAGACAACCAAGACCGGATTGGTTCCGCAAGAGGATATGGGGACGATATTTGTGGACGTGCGGACTTCGCCCGGAAACAGTCTGGAAGAAACTAAGATTGTGATGGATGAAGTCGATAAGCGTATCAGTGATATTCCGCAAATCAGAATGTTTTCCAAAGTGACGGGTAACGGTATGATTAGCGGGCAGGGAGCATCGAACGGTATGTTTATCATCCGTCTGAAGCCTTGGGATGAACGTACGGAGAAAGAAGATGGCATAAACGCGGTTATCAATGAGATTTATCGACGTACGGATGATATCTCTTCCGCCCAGATTATGGCTTTTGCACAACCGATGATTCCCGGATACGGGGTAAGCAGCGGTTTTGAAATTTATATTCAGGACCAGAAGGGCGGCTCGGTGGAAGATTTGTTGAAATATACCCGCCAGATGATTGACGCATTGAATGCCCGGCCGGAAATCGGACGTGCCTCGACTTCGTTTGATACCAAATATCCTCAATATCTGGTGGAAGTGGATGCGGCTCTTTGTAAACGGAACGGGGTGTCTCCTTCGGATGTATTGAGTACTTTGTCAGGTTATATTGGCGGTAACTATGCGTCGAATATGAACCGTTTTTCCAAGCTTTACCGTGTAATGGTGCAGGCTTCGCCGGAGTTCCGTTTGAATACGGAGGCGTTGAACAATATGTTTGTTCGTAACTCTGACGGTGAAATGTCTCCTATCAGCCAATACCTGACTCTGACGCGGGTGTATGGCGCCGAGTCACTGACACGTTTTAATTTGTTTTCCGCCATATCTGTCAATGGCGCTCCGGCAGACGGTTATAGTTCCGGACAGGCCATTCAGGTGGTGCGTGAGGTTGCAGAACAGGTGTTACCGGCGGGTTATGGTTTCGAGTTCGGTGGCATGTCGCGTGAGGAGTCTTCTACGGGGAATACTACAACGCTGGTCTTTGTCATTTGTGTGGTTTTTATCTACCTTATCCTTTGCGCGCTTTACGAAAGTTTGTTTATCCCGATTGCCGTAATTCTTTCCGTGCCGTTCGGGCTTGCGGGAAGTTTCCTTTTCGCCAAGATGTTCGGTTTGGAAAATAATATCTATTTGCAGACGGGTCTGATTATGTTGATTGGTTTGTTGTCAAAAACGGCTATTCTGCTTACGGAGTATGCTTCCGAACGCCGTCGTCAGGGAATGACAATCACACAGGCTGCCGTTTCGGCTGCACAAGTCCGTTTGCGTCCTATTCTGATGACGTCTCTTACAATGATATTCGGTATGTTGCCGATGATGTTCGCATCGGGGGTAGGAGCGAACGGTAATATTTCCATCGGTGTGGGAACTGTTGGCGGAATGTTGATTGGTACTATTGCTTTGTTGTTCATTGTGCCTGTATTGTTTATCGTGTTCCAATATCTCCAGGAGAGGTGGATGCCGGCGCGTAAACCGTCAGGGTTGGGAAATGAAAATGTTTAATTGTTGAAGTGTATGAAAAAGATAATAATATGTTTATTCTTGTCGGCCGGACTGAGTGGTTGTCATGTGTACCGAACTTATGAGCGTCCGAACGTGGCGGTTGCAGACAGTCTGTACCGACAGCCTGCGGTTGCCGGGGATACTGCCTCGGTTGCCTCTCTTTCATGGAAGGAGTTATTTACTGACCCTTTGTTGCAACGGCTTATTGAGACGGGTATCATGAACAATACCGATTTGAGCATTGCCCGTTTGAAAGTAAAGGAGGCGGAAGCGTTATTGCTTTCTTCCAAATTGGCTTATTTGCCTTCGGTATCGCTCGTTCCGCAAGGGACGTTGAGCAGTGTGGACGGTTCGAAAACTTCCAAAACTTATGATTTGGCGGTGGCGGCGGATTGGGAGTTGGATATTTTCGGAAAGCTTACGAATGCCAAACGGGGTGCCAAGGCTGCTCTCGAACAGAGTGAGGCTTACAGGCAAGCTGTACAGACGCAACTGGTAGCAACGATTGCCAATAGTTATTACACCTTGTTGATGCTTGATAAACAACTGGAGATTACCCGTCGTACGGCTGAGACATGGAACGAGAATCTGCGTGCGATGAAGGCGTTGAAGAGGGCCGGGCAAACGACGGAGATGGCTGTTGCCCAGACTGAAGCGAGTAAGTTATCGGCAGATGCTTCCATTCTTTCCATTGAGCAGCAAATTAGTGAAATGGAGAATTCTCTTTCTGCTCTGTTGGGGATGTCGCCGCAAGTGATAGAGCGTTCTGCACTGGACAATCAGAGCTTTCCGGAGTCTCTTTCAACCGGAGTGCCGTTGCAGTTGTTGCAACGTCGTCCCGATATTCGTCAAAGGGAAGCGGAGTTGACCGCTGCTTTTTATGCTACCAATCAGGCGCGTTCCGCTTTTTATCCTGCTATCACATTGAGCGGTTCTGCCGGGTGGACGAACTCGGCAGGCGGTGGCATAACTAATCCCGGACAGTGGTTGCTTTCCGCTGTCGGCTCATTGGTTCAGCCGCTTTTCAACCGTGGACAGAATATCGCTAACTTAAAAATTGCTAAGGCACAACAGGAAGAGGCTTTGCTCACTTTCCGTCAAAGCTTGCTCGATGCGGGAACGGAAGTAAACGATGCACTGGTACAATGGCAAAAGGCACGGGGACGTTTGGCGCTTTCCGAACAACAAGTCGCTTCACTTCAGTCTGCGGTGCGTAGTTCGGAACTGTTAATGCGGCATAGTTCGCAAAATTATCTGGAAGTGCTTACTGCCCGTCAGACTCTTCTGCAAGCTGAATTATCTGTCGCCTCCAACCGTTTTGACGAGATACAGGGAGTTATTAATCTTTATCACGCTTTGGGAGGAGGATACTAGTGGCATCCGTTTCTCTCTAAATTCAGGAATATGTTTGTTCTATACCAGTGTACAAGGGGCTATTAGGGTGGCGGCTTGTACACTGGAGTGAGATACCGGAGATGTGTCTTTTCTTATTGAATTTATGATACTGTGTTGATTTTTGTGGTATGTGCGCTTGTCTAATGTAGTGATAATTATTTTTATTGTTATTCCAAAATGAGCTCTATGACAGGTACCTCAACATTAGGACGTTCTACAGGTAAAGTGATGATGACATCATCTACTCCTGTATTCTCGGTCGTATGGCTTCCCTTTTTAGTTTCAGTACGGAATTTCAATTCAGAATGGTCATTTAATAATTGGGCATATTTGATTTTACCTTTGTATCGTTTTAAATATAAAGATTTAAAAGGCCATTCTAAAACATGTATGTACAATCGTTTAGTAGTGGGATTGTACGTGAGAATACAATTATTGGGACATGAATATTCTGTAGGAGCGACAGTGCATCCGTAAATGGCATTACCGTGAAAACGCATCCAATGTGCTAAACCATTTAAACGCTCTATGGCGCGTTCATCAAAAACACCTCTTGCTGTTGGACCGACGTTTAATAATAGGTTCCCTCCTTTACTGACTGTTTCAGCTAGCATTACAATTAACTGATGTACGCTTTTCCAATTGGATTCATCTCGGTTATACCCCCATGAACCGGAAAATGTCTGGCACGTTTCCCAAGGGACTCGTTGATTGTTTATTGTAGGCCATTGTTGTGGCATGAATTGTTCCGGAGTGATATAATCCCATCCTTGACTATTGGAGGATAATCCGAGGCGATTGTTTATTATAATTTGTGGCTGTAATTTTCGTACTAATTTGATAATGCCTTCTGCATCCCAGTCTTTGCTGGTTTTTCCGTTTTCTCCTTCTGCATAAGTATAATCCATGAAAAGTTCATCAATCTGTCCAAATTCAGTGAGTAATTCGGTTAGTTGGTTTTTCATATATTCCCTATATTTTGCCATGTCGCGGTTTTTATTCAATTCTTTTAATGTTTGGGGATTCTGTGGCATTTGCGGGTGATTGCGATCGATGGTAAAATCCGGATGGTGCCAATCCAATAATGAATAATAAAATCCGATACGTATGCCTTCGTTACGGAAAGCATTGACTAGTGGTTTCAGAATATCCTTTTTATAGGGGGTATTGGTTATTTTGTAGTCAGTATATTTACTGTCCCACATACAAAAACCGTCGTGGTGTTTAGTCGTAAATACCATATATTTAATCCCGGCTGCTTTAGCTATACGCGCCCATTCTTTGGGATTGTATAAATCTGGATTAAAGTAATCTTTGTATCGGTTATAATGTTCGTCAGACATTTTTTCCCTTCTTTTCACCCATTCGTGGCGGGCAGGCATAGCATACAGTCCCCAATGGATAAATAGACCGAATCTGTCATGCGTCCACCAGGCCATACGTTCTGTTCTATTTATAGGAGAATCAGATTCTCTTTTAGAAGTATTTATAGCATTTGTCTGCTGATAAGTAAAAGATAGGCAGAGAAGGGTGTATATAATAATTTTTCTCATATTCATTATTTTATAGGTAAAATTTTATTCATTAAATCTACGAAGATAGCCGCCATTCGTTGTTGCATATAGGATTGTTCTCCTCGTATGGGATGGTGTCCGTAAGCTATACCTTCTGTAATTTGAATGTCCGTAGAGTATAGTTGGCTGAATGGTTTTTCCGTAACAGGATGCGATACGTTTTTGGAGAATCCGATATATTTGTCAAATTCAATTAAAGGTAATCCCCATTTGGCTGCAAGTTTCCTGATACTTGTATTATAAACAGTGCGGCAATCATGCCAGTGAGTACATAATACGATAATTGCAGGTTTGCCGTAAGGTGTATTGTAATATTGGGATGTAGTGTCGTTACGTAATTCATAGCATTCTGTAATGTAACGTTTAATGACATAGTCATAGGCTGCTGCATAATTACTCCTATCAAATGGAACTTTATAATCTGTATATTTGTTTTTTAACTGAAGTTCCTCATATACGTCTTTGTTGTGAACTTGCATAATGACTAATGCATCGATTTCTTCCAATTCTTTTTTAGAATAAAGGGTACCGTCCGCCATTCTGTTAGCTGTATTGGCTATAGCTTCTCCGCCGATAGCCCGGTTTATAGCCTTAGCATTCAGTTTGCGGCAACCAATTTCAAACCATCCGTTTTGGGGAGAAGCAAATGAAGCTCCTGTTAATAAAATATTGTATTCCGTTGCTTTATCTTTTTCCGGAGTCTGCGCTATTGCTGTCCCAACAAAAATAGGGAATAACAGTACGGTTAAAAATGTCTTTTTCATATTTTCTTTATTTATGGTTTATCTATAGTTCTGTATTTATCTACGGTGGGATTTAATCCTTGTTCTAAATTGTGATAAAGCGGAGGATTGTTGAAGTCAAAACTATACGGCTCGTAAAGTGTGGCACAATCTGGATGTGTTTGAACAAATTTTTTATATTCTTTCCATAGCTGGTCATACTTGTCGATAGCTTTACGAATATTTTTAGTGTCATATTTTCCACTTATATCTCCTTCGTAACCTTTGAGCATGATGATCCAGCCTTGTTCGTATATCGAATATAAAAGAAATCCGTATTTGGCAGAAGTTTGTAAATAGCGTTTTAGTATCGGATTACCTGTTTGTATTTTGTTGGCAAGTGAAACAATTTCTTTCCAGATAGCGACACTTTGGGATTTTTCCAGTATAAATTCATGAGTCAAGCTTTGTTCTACAATTGTCTTGAGATTCTGTTTTAATTCTTTTTCTCCTCCGATAAATTGATCTCTTGTCCACCAGACATTAATGGGTAGTATCAAAGAGGCTCTACCTCTAACAATGGCATCGGCAGACAGAAGAGAGAGACGGTGGAAATGTTCTATGTCTTTTCCTTTGAATCCGTTAGTTATGGCATATTTCTTAAATAATTCTTTCTCCGGTAATGACATGTGATTTGCCCAGTTAGCAAGTATTGCTACATTGATATCACACCATAATTCATTTTTGATGTATGGGCCTCTCCATCCTCCTCCTCTTGACCACGTCCAGATTCCTGCAAAATTGGGATTCGATTTTAACTGGTTTAAACAGTAAGGTTGGGAGTCTGATTTTAATTCTTCAAATCCGTTTAGTACACCATCTGCAATATAATTGGGATATGCACCTTTCCCTTCATATTCACGTTGGCACTCAACTTCTACAATTTGTTTGTGTTTACCTATTCCTAAAGTGGGATTGAATTTATAAGTTCGATGATAGTCTCCTTGTACGTGTTTTATGCACAGGTATAAATTAGGATGGGGATCGACACTGTTTGTCACAGAAAGGTAATATTGGGGATTAATATGGAAGTAGCCAAAATCCCATGTACGATAGAATACCTTTTTATTTTGACGTATGCACACTTCTTCTCTCAGTAGATTCATTAAATCACGATGTATTTTTTCTCCTCCGTCTGTTTTATAGATAGAGTTATGTTCCCATGATTTTTCATTTCTTGGTATAGGACCGTTACCTGTGTGATAAGGTGTGTTTTGTAAGTAAGTTTCTCCTACGCGAATAACTAGTCCGTCGAGTTTTGGAAAACGTTCAAATATTTCTCGAATCATAATTCTGTGTATTTCTTGTGTTTTAGGACGTGTAAAGTCTATTCGTCCTGTCGCATCGCAAATTTCATTTTTATAAATTTCTACCAGACGTTTAGGGAGTACGATGATATCTGTAAAATAATATGCTTCCAATCCTGCTTTATGGATGGATTCTATTTTGTTTTCTATGCGAGTGGCAACAGAATCTGTCCATAAGTGTTCCTGAGAACCTATCGGGCATATTTGAGGATTTAATTTGTTGTATGTAATAGCTGTATGTACAGATTGAAATTCATTAACGACTTGTGCGTTAAAACCATATTGTGCAAGATTTCCGGGTTCATTGAACCATGTGTTCGTAAAAGGTTCACCGGGGTTATGGTGGACCATATCCATGATAATGGGAGTTTGAGCAAATAAATAACTCCACAGTACGTTGACAAATACAAGGATTGGAAATAGGCGCTTTCTCATAATGATATTATTGATGATTATTAGTAATTTGTTGATCTTTGATAGAATCAAAACCATTTTGTTGTTGTTTTATAGAATTTATTAATTGAGTTCTATCTGGTAAAGAAATGCGATATTGGTCTATGTATAGTCCACATTTATCTAATTGGTATTTATCTATATGGGTAATTTCTTGTATATTTTTCAAGCTTTTTCGAATAGATATTTCTTGGAATCTCAAATTTGGAATTGATAGATTTGTGTTATTACCAAAGTATGAGTAACGGAAATCTTCCTCTTTCCCTTCTTTTCGTAATCCACAATGACAATTAATAAATATATTCTCTGCTATGCTATTATCGATGGGTAATTCCAGATGTTCGGTTTGTAGAAACTTGCTTATTCCAGGATAGACATTGTCCCAGTTCCCTTTATTTATCTGAAAAACTTTGAATAAATGATTAAAATCTGGATTTTTTGCATTATAGTTGCGCGTTTTTCCACGGGCATCAATACTTATGCCTGCTGCGCTACAATTAAAATATAAGTTATTATGAATATAATTACAATGTCCTCCTCCGATAATAGTACCGGAAACGGCTTGATGAATTACATTGTTATAAATTGAGTCTCCGGCATGTCCGTCATCTGCATATAAGGCATTAGCTCGTGGTGAATGATGAATGAAATTGTAGCGTAGGACATTACCTCGGGAGGTCCAATCCCAACGACTATAAAAAGCTCCGACATCTCCTGTTACTCTAGCTATGTCGAATACTTCATTATATTCCATTATATTGTTGTTCCCTCCATAAATAAAAGCTGCATGAGGAGCATTATGTACCAGATTGTGTCGAACAATGACGCCAACTGCATTACCTTCTTTTATTCCGATTCCCGTAGTAAAAGCTCCAAGTTTTACGGCGGGTGCATAACTACGTTGAATTTCACCGAAGCGAGTGAAATAATTGTTCTCTATTAAATGCTTACAAGCAATCAATTTTTTTCTATTACCTCCGGATACTTCGATACAGGTACGTCCGATATAATCAAAATTATTACTTTGTATTCTGTTTGATTTTCCTCCTTGGATGATTAATGCATCTCCTAATATGTTCTTGAAGTTACATCCGGCAATCAGACAATTTGTGGCATTTTTCATGATAATACCATTACCTGAATGATTCTTAAAGGAAATGTTTTCTATTTTTATATTATTGGAATTTATAATTTTAATCAATGGAATAGTGTCCGATATAATGCTTAATAAATCTTCATCAAAGTGCTTGGGAGGAAAAAGGTATAATTTTTGAGTTGTAAAATCAATACACCATTCTCCAGGCTGGTCTATTTCTTCGAGTAAATTTTCTACATAATATTCTTCTTTTCCAGAACCGTATGGTCGATGATATTTGGAACCGATACCGCCGAATATTCCTACATCTTTTCCTTTCTTTGTCTCTATCCCCACACTATGAGTGACAGTTTGTTTGATAGGATCGATTTCTTTTATACGTACAGTCCAGGCTTGCCAGGGAATACGCCAGTAACCTGTAAACCATATACCGTTTTTGACGGTCTTTGCCCATTTGGCGTGTTCTGGATCACTATATTCGAAAGTTCCTCCTTGTTTAGATGTTCCAAAATTGTCGATTACTTTTTTCATATATAGATAACCTTTGTTAGGGTAGCGTGAAAGAGGGAGTAATTCATTGTTGTAAATGAGTTGTGGAAAGTTCTTTCGTTCTTTCATTAAATCAGGAAACTTTGGAACGTTAATGCCAATTTCCGATAAATCTACTTCCATAATCATTTCTTGGGCATTTGGATGAATTCTGTTTTTGATTTGGATATCTTTAACAGGTTTCAATTTTCCTTTCAAGGATTTATCATATCGGAATTGTACTTTCCCCGGATTTTTACTCTTTATCGTTATCCCCTTTTTACAGTCTTTTATTTCTATGCTTTTATTTAGAATATACTCTCCGTCATAAAATAAAATGGAACTTCCGTCTGTCGCGGCTTTTTGGATGGCGATTTGGATGGAGTCTCTTTCTAAGAGTGGAGAAAGGTGAATAATACTTTGTCCCGGACAGGGAAATGTGAAAGTACAGGCTAATAATAAAGTCAGTAAATGTTTCATTGTATTATATTTGATTATTGAAAATAGAACAAGTGCAAAAGTATCGTGATTTAGCCAATCTTTTTAATAAAGGTATTTCAAAATATATGAGATTTGTTTCATGAGTTATTCGAGGTATTTTATATCATTGCAGAAAAGATGAAAAACATAACGGTTGAAATCGGTACAAATCGTTTGAATTTACATATCATGTAACATGCATTATATAAATGTAACCGGTGTTGTGATGAAGATGCTATTCTTATATATTTTGAAGCATAAGTGCTAATTGCCGTGCTATCTAATGCCTATTTTTGCATCTGTAGTTAAACAATACTAAGTAACCTTTATTAAATTTTTAATTATTATGAATTCATTTACACACATTGGATTGCAATCTCGGTTCCTGTTGGTGCTGATGATTGGATTTTTTTTGCCGACGTTGTCTGTATGGGGACAGAGTACAACAATTACAGGTAAAGTGGTCGATCCGAAAGGAGAACCTCTTGTAGGTGTTTCGGTTTTAGAACAGGGTACGACAAATGGTACGGTTACTGACATAAATGGTCGGTACAGTATTGCAATTCAAAAAGAATCTTCTTCTCTTCGATTTAGTTATATGGGGTTTGATAATCAAGAGATAATTCCGGGTAAACGTCGAGTGATTGATGTTGTATTGAAGGAAAACTCGGTCGTGATTGATGATGTCGTTGTAATTGCTTATGGGACGAAAAAACGACGTGATATGATTGGGTCTGTCTCTAAAATTAAAAGCAGTGAGATTTCATTAATGCAAGGTGGACGTTTTGAGAATTCTTTGCAGGGATTAGCTTCTGGTGTACAAGTTGTGAATGACGGTATGCCGGGGAGTACTCCGCAAATTAAGATTCGTGGTATTGGTTCTATTGCATCGGGAAGTGATCCGCTTTGGGTTGTTGACGGTATTGTGGGGGGAGGCTCTACGATGGTGAATTCAAATGATATTGAGTCTATAGAAGTGTTGAAGGATGCTGCTGCAACTGCAATTTATGGTTCTCGTGGTGCAAATGGTGTGATTATTGTTACGACGAAGAAAGGAAAAAAAGGTGGACTTAAATTTGATGTTCATTATGAAGGTGGTATTACTCCTATCACTAATTCGGATTTAGGACTGGCTGATACGAAGACGTACTTTAACATAATGGATGAAGCTCGTGCTAATGTAGGGCTTAATCCGCTTGATCCGCAGAAAGATATAATTGAACCGTATTATTCTAATTGGACTTCTCCGATAACCCGCGAAGAGGCAATGAATACGAATATGGATTGGGTTGACTTGGTAACCCGTATGGGACATTTTCATGATGTGAATGTATCTTTAAATCAAGGAGGAGACAACTCAACGACTTATGCATCTGTTAATTACCGCTCGGATGAATCTAGCTTGAAAGGGCTTAGTATGAATTCGGTTAGCGCACGTTTAAATAATGAATTTAAAAAAGGAATTGTAACTTTGGGAACACAATCATTTTTAAAGTATGATCGTAAAAAGTCAACTAATAAATGGGCAGTGGTTGCAGATAAATTTCCGTGGCGCAAAGTATATGATTCGGAAGACCCTACAGGTTATTGGAATCCGCAAATGGCAGATGGACATCCGACGGCGACTCTTGATAATGATTATCAATTGAGTACGGGTGAAGATTTTAGTTTTCGTACGACTCTTTATTTGGATATTAATTTGAAATGGATAAAAGGACTTTCTGTTCGTGCAGACGCAAGTTATGGATATGGATTGGCACAAAGTGATTACTGGTTGTCTGGTTTGATTAATAATACAGGTAACGTGGATGGCAATCAGGGTAATAAAAGTAAGAAAACTACTAAATCACAACAATATCATGCTTTTGCCAAATACAATCGTGAATGGGCAAATCATGGTTTAGATATTGTGACGGGTATTGAAGCAAACAGAAGTTATACGGATAATGCTGTTGTGGCAGGTAAGAATTTGAGTGGTGAATTCCAAGAGCCTAAAATTATTGGTACTATGTTAGGAAATAATAGTGCTTATATAGGAAGTGAAAGTTATACATTTAGTTTTTTTAATCGTATCGATTATAAATTTAAGCAGCGTTATTTGGTTGGGGCCTCATTCGTACGTGAAGGTTCTTCTAAATTTGTGAAAGAAAATCGTTTTGGAAATTTCTATTCTGTTTCTGGAGGTTGGATTATCTCTGATGAGGCTTTTATGCGTAATGCCAATTTCATCTCATTATTGAAGTTACGTGGCAGTTATGGTGAGACTGGTAATCAGAATATACCTTCTGAAGTAACTAAAAACTCTTATAGTATAAAGAGCAAGCAGTATTATAATAATATGCAAAATATGTTCTTGTGGAATATTGCTAATAAAGCTGCAAAATGGGAAAAGAATAAAAGTATTGATTTGGGAATTGATTATGCATTGTTCAATAATAAGATTAATGGTTCCATTGCATATTATCGTCGTACAACGAGTGATATGTTGATGCGTGTACAGTTGCCGGCTTCTGCAGGTATTACCAATAGTGGAGGTAATGCCGATAATAATTCTATGTGGGCAAATGTCGGTTCTATGTATAATCAAGGATTTGAGTTTGATATAAATGTCACTTTAGCCAAGAAAGATTTTGAATGGAGTATGAATTATAATTTGACGACAAATATGAATAAAGTGACAGCTCTTGATGCTAGTGTTGATGCTAAGGGAACTGGCATTATTAACACACGTCCAGGGGCAATAACGAAGAAAAACCTTGCTCTCGGTACTTACTTTATGGCTGAATGGGCTGGCGTTGACCCGGATAAAGGTATCGGTATGATATATGAAATAGACCTTGATCGTTATAATAAGACTGGTGAAACAGTAAAAACAGGAAAACTGATTCCTGCAACTCAATCTAATGTAAATAAACATCGTATTATTCAGGAAGGTAAAACCGCTCTTCCTAAAGTATATATGGGGTGGACAAACAACTTTAGATATAAAGCGTTTGATTTATCGTTTATGTTCTATCTTTCTTTGGGTAGTTATACGTTTAATTATCACCGATATACGAAATCATTTGTTGGAGATGGACGTAACAATGTAACAGCTGAGCTTTATGAAAAATCATGGAAGAAACCGGGAGATATTGCAGAATATCCACAATTGCGTTGGCAGGATAAATATAATTATGATGATGATGGAAATGAGAAACAAAATGTAACTTATATAAAACATGATGCCGGTCATACTAAATATTTGGAGAAAAGTGCTTATTTACGTTTGCGTAATTTAACTTTGGGATATACACTTCCACAAAGAATTTGCTCGAAAGTAAATATTGATGCATTGAGAATTTATGTTTCTGCTGTTAATCTTTTTACCATAACTTCGTTTAATGGATATGATCCTGAAGTGAGAGTAAAAGATCAGACTGGCGCTAATGCACAAGGGGCTATATTTACAGGTAGTGAGATGCCTCAGACTCGTATATTTTCCGCAGGTATTAACTTTAGGTGAGTTCTATCAATTCAATTTATCCTCTTGTATCAGACAGCAGAACTC
>NZ_CAUCSQ010000042.1 GCF_958445495.1 uncultured Bacteroides sp.
CAGCCGACATTATTCGTGAAGGACTTTTCCGTGGTGCAGATAACGGTTACTTGCTCACCGACCGTGCTTTTGCCGGTGCAGATACACTGGCTACATCTTACGCACTGGCTACCGCCATCCGTAAAATCGGCGATTGCGACATTATCATCGGCGGCCGCCAGGCAATCGACGGAGACACGGCGCAAGTAGGTCCTCAGGTAGCGGAAAAACTGGGATTGACACAAATCACATACGCAGAGGAAATCCTGGAAGCGGGCGACGGAAAAATTAAGGTAAAACGCCACATCGACGGCGGCGTAGAAACTGTGGAAGGCCCGTTGCCTATTGTGATTACCGTAAACGGTTCGGCTGCTCCCTGCCGCCCGCGCAATGCCAAGCTGGTCCAGAAATACAAACACGCCAAGACAGTTACCGAGAAACAGCAAGGCAACCTCGACTACACGGATTTGTATGACAAGCGCGACTACCTGAATCTGGTAGAATGGAGCGTGGCGGACGTAAACGGCGACCTCGCACAATGCGGCCTGTCCGGTTCGCCGACCAAAGTGAAGACCATCCAGAACATCGTGTTCCAGGCTAAAGAGAGTAAAACCATCAGCGGCAGCGACCGTGACGTGGAAGACCTGATTGTTGAACTGTTAGCTAACCATACCATCGGATAATCATGAATAACTTATTTGTATATTGCGAAATAGAAGAAGGCAACGTAGCAGACGTCAGCCTCGAACTTCTGACTAAAGGCCGTTCGTTAGCCAACCAGTTGGACTGCCAGCTCGAAGCCGTAGTTGCCGGAAGCGGCCTCAAGGACATCGAGAAACAAATCCTTCCCTACGGAGTGGACAAACTCCACGTCTTTGACGGAGAAGGGCTTTACCCTTATACCTCGCTCCCGCACACCTCCATCCTGGTGAATCTTTTCAAAGAGGAAAAACCGCAAATCTGTCTGATGGGTGCCACCGTTATCGGGCGCGACCTCGGTCCGCGCGTATCTTCCGCCTTGACCAGCGGATTGACCGCCGACTGCACCTCGCTCGAAATCGGCGACCACGAAGACAAAAAAGCGGGTAAGGTTTACAAGAACCTGCTGTACCAGATTCGTCCGGCATTCGGAGGCAACATTGTCGCAACGATTGTAAACCCGGAACACCGCCCGCAGATGGCGACCGTCCGCGAAGGCGTGATGAAAAAAGAAATCCTTTCCCCCACTTACCAGGGAGAAGTGATTCGCCATGACGTGAAAAAATACGTAGCCGACACGGATTATGTAGTCAAAGTCATCGAGCGCCATGTGGAAAAAGCCAAGAACAATCTGAAAGGCGCGCCGATTGTAGTAGCCGGCGGTTACGGAGTAGGCTCGAAAGAGAACTTCGACCTGCTGTTCGATTTGGCTAAAGAGCTCCATGCGGAAGTAGGCGCCAGCCGTGCGGCTGTTGATGCGGGCTTTGCGGAACACGACCGCCAGATTGGCCAGACAGGCGTCACAGTCCGTCCGAAGCTTTACATCGCTTGCGGTATCTCAGGACAAATCCAGCATATTGCCGGTATGCAGGAAAGCGGTATCATCATCTCCATCAACAACGACCCGGATGCTCCGATTAACACGATTGCCGATTACGTAATCAACGGGACAATCGAAGAAGTCGTGCCGAAGATGATTAAATATTATAAACAAAATAGTAAGTAAGCAAAATGGCTAATTATTATACAGACATACCGGAACTCAAGTATCACTTGAACAATCCGATGATGAAACGTATTTGCGAACTCAAAGAACGCAACTACAGAGACAAAGATGAATTCGATTACGCCCCGTTAGATTTCGAAGATGCCGTAGACTCTTACGACAAAGTCTTGGAAATTACGGGAGAAATCACAGGAGAAATTATCGCCGCCAATGCGGAAGGCGTTGACGAAGAAGGTCCCCATTGCGCCAACGGCCGTGTGGAATATGCATCGGGAACCAAACAGAACCTCGACGCCATGGTGAAAGCCGGGTTGAACGGCATGACGATGCCCCGCAAGTTCGGCGGGTTGAATTTCCCGATTACCCCGTACACGATGTGCGCGGAAATCGTTGCCGCCGCCGACGCGGGTTTCGGAAATATCTGGTCGTTGCAGGACTGTATCGAAACTCTGTATGAATTCGGCAACGCAGACCAGCACAGCCGGTTCATTCCCCGCGTATGCCAGGGTGAAACCATGTCTATGGACCTGACGGAACCGGATGCGGGTTCCGACCTCCAGTCGGTAATGCTGAAAGCCACTTACAGCGAAAAAGACGGTTGCTGGCTGTTGAACGGTGTGAAACGTTTCATTACGAACGGCGATGCGGATATCCACCTCGTCCTGGCACGTTCGGAAGAAGGAACCAGAGACGGCCGCGGTTTGTCCATGTTTATCTATGACAAACGTCAGGGTGGCGTGAACGTGCGCCGTATCGAAAACAAGCTCGGTATCCACGGCTCTCCCACTTGCGAGCTGGTGTACAAGAACGCAAAAGCCGAACTTTGCGGCGAACGCAAACTGGGTTTGATAAAATACGTGATGGCATTGATGAACGGCGCCCGCCTGGGTATCGCCGCGCAATCCGTAGGATTGAGTCAAGCCGCCTACAATGAAGGATTGGCTTACGCCAAAGACCGCAAGCAATTCGGCAAAGCAATCATTGAATTCCCGGCGGTATATGACATGCTGGCTATCATGAAAGGCAAGCTGGATGCCGGACGCGCCCTGCTATACCAGACAGCCCGCTACGTAGACATCTACAAAGCGCTGGACGATATCGCCCGCGAACGCAAACTGACGCCGGAAGAACGCCAGGAACAGAAGAAATATGCCAAATTAGCAGACAGCTTCACTCCGCTGGCCAAAGGCATGAATTCCGAATATGCCAACCAGAACGCTTACGACTGTATCCAGATTCACGGCGGGTCGGGTTTCATGATGGAATATGCCTGCCAACGCATCTATCGCGACGCGCGTATCACCAGCATCTATGAAGGAACAACCCAGTTGCAAACCGTAGCCGCTATCCGTTACGTAACCAACGGTTCTTACCTCGCTACGATTCGCGAGTTCGAAACCGTTCCCTGCTCGCCGGAAATGGAGCCGTTGATGTCCCGTCTGAAAAAGATGGCGGATAAGTTCGAAGCAAGCGCTAATGCGGTAAAAGAGGCGCAAGACCAGGAATTGCTCGATTTCACCGCCCGCAGGCTGATGGAAATGGCCGCTGACATTATCATGTGCCATTTGCTGATTCAGGATGCAAGCAGGGCTCCGGAGCTGTTCTCCAAATCCGCCCACGTCTATCTGAACTATGCGGAAGCGGAAGTAGAGAAACACGCCGGGTTCATCAGCAACTTCAATAAAGAAGAACTGGCTTTCTACAAGAAATAACGGAATGCCACACCAGACAAAAGGTTCCACACGCTTTTTACGGGAATAAAAAGCCTTTCCATTCGGGAACCTAATCAAGATAAATCCCCTTGTTTAACCCCGTATTGCCATGATACGGGGTGCAAACAAGGGGATTATTGCATTCCAACCTACAATTTACACACAAGTTACAGGCGGACGGGAACCTTACTTTTTTTAAAATCTACCGCCGTCTTTCTCTTCTTCCGGTAAAAAAACGTATTCATCAGGCAAACAACCGCTGCCTCCGTCAAACAGCCTCCATAAAATATTCTGCTTTTATTTCCGTTTTTTCATTATTATTCCATACATTTGCCTGCAAAGGAACAGGCTGTCATCTGTAATAAAAAAGATAAACATCCAGAAAACAGCCTCATTAAATGTCCGAACCAATACCAATAGATTTAAAACCTAATCAGACATGGCAGAGAACCTATCAGTCAGCACAGGAGGAAAAGAGGAAAAATACCGCGAACTGCTTCCGCAATTACACGCCCTGACAAGTACGGAAACGGATTTCATCGCCAACCTCGCCAATCTTGCAGCCGCATTAAAACAGACTTTCAACTTCTTCTGGGTCGGTTTTTATATCGTAAAAGAAGAAGAACTCGTACTTGGCCCGTTTCAGGGACCCATAGCCTGCACCCGTATCCGCTTCGGCAGAGGAGTTTGCGGAACCGCCTGGAAAGAGGCGCGAACATTGGTTGTTCCCGATGTAGAGCAGTTTCCCGGTCACATCGCCTGCAGTTCCGATTCCAAGTCGGAAATTGTCGTGCCGCTCATAAAAGACGGGAAAGTCATCGGAGTACTGGATATCGACAGTGATTCATTGGACAATTTCGACGAAACCGACGCACGCTACCTGGAAGAGATTTGTACGTATATATCCTAAGCCATATCCGGCAGGCTTACCTATCAGGAAAAATTCCCGACATATCCAAATCCGAACATCAAAATTCCACTCTGAAATCCGGATATCAGAATCCGGAACATTGCGCCGGAAAGAAACAGACGGTCTTTACCAATCCATTTCTTCCACTTCCCGCTCCCGATACAGCAACAGTTGTTTACGGAGCGAATCCATCTCCTGTTTCATTTCCTCCATCCTTTCCAGCAAATGACGGATGGCGTCAATCCCTTCCATATTAATGGACAGGTCATAATACATCCTGCTGTAACGTTCCACGTTCGGGAGTTCCGACAAAAGCAGATAATGTTCGCCGCCTTCGGTATGTACGTTAATCAAACCGCCTTCTTCCAGCATATCTATAAACGAAGGCTCAATATGACATTTGTGACAGTATTCACTGACAATAATTAACTCGGTCTGCATAGTACTCATTCTTTTTAGTTCATACTCCGTAACTCGCGGAACAACTCTTTCTGTCTGTCCGTCAGATTCGTAGGAATCTTGACGGAATAGGTCACAATCAAATCGCCGAATTGTCCTTCCTTCTTATAAACCGGGAATCCTTTGCCTTTCAGACGGACTTTCATGCCGTTCTGCGTTTCCGGTTTTATCTTCAGCTTCACTTTTCCGTCCAGCGTATCAATCACCTTCTCGCCTCCCAACACGGCGGAATAGAGGTCTACCTCCGCGTCTACGTACAAATCGTCGCCCAGACGTTTGAACACCGGGTCTTCGGCTATAACGAACGTAATGTACAAATCACCTGCAGGACCTCCGTTGATTCCCTCCGCTCCGTAACCTTTCAACTTAATCACTTGCCCGTCAGCCACGCCGGCAGGAATGGTGATACGCACCTGCTTGCCATTGACCGTCAATATCCGTTTATGCGTCTGTGCGGCATCACGAAGTGACAGATGAAGCTCGGCATTAAAATCCTGCCCGCGGAATCCCGCAGCACCTTTTCCTCTTCCGCCCCGATGTCCTCCGAACATAGATTCGAAGAAATCGGAAAAACCGCTGGCATTGCCGCCGGCAAAACCGTCTCCGTCGGAACTGTACCAATACGTCCCGTTACCGTCGGAAAATCCCTCTCCGCTGCCGAAGCCGCCGAAACCGCCAGCGCCGCCGAAACCACCCGCTTGTTGCCGGGCACGTTTCTGCGCTTCGAATTCATCGGCATGCTTCCAATGCTCTCCGTACTCATCATACTTTTTACGTTTCTCCGGGTCGCTCAGTACTTCATTTGCTTCATTGATTTCCTGAAACTTATCCTTTGCACTCGGATCGTTAGGATTCAAATCAGGATGATATTTCCTCGCCAGCTTACGGAAAGCCTTCTTGATATCATCCTGGGAAGCGTTTTTGTCAACCCCAAGAATCTTATAATAATCTATATAGGCCATGTTTTATGAATTTAATCGTTTCATATATCATACGGCAAATAACAAGCCAATCCCGCTTTTAGATGTAAATTTTAGCACAATTTATAACAAACGGCTAATAATCAATCCGCCTCTGTTCCAATTGTTGAAAATCAGGCTTTTTCATCCCCAATCCATCCAACGGGCAGGGTTCGTTATGGTCGTTCAGATATACCCTCGGCTTCATTGTATAAAACGGGGTGGCAACGGACTGCGAACGGTCCCAGCAATCTGTTTCTATCCCGCCCAAATCCAGCATGGTCGGGAAAAAAGAGCTGCTGGAAGAAACGTCTTTGTCCTTATTGCCTGTCACTGCCTTCCACTGTCCGGGATAATTCTCCCGATACTCTTCCGACATCCAGACAAGGAACGGCACATGAAGCTGGTAATACGAAGGTACGGGAGAGGCATGAAGGAAAAGATGGCGGGAGTCATCGAAAATATCCTCTCCGTGGTCGGACGTATAGAGCATGACGGCATTCGCCTGCTGTTTTTCCAACATACGGATGATTCCCGACAGGAAACCGTCGGTGTAACGGATGGAATTGTCATAAGCGTTTACCAGGTTGTCCCGGAATTTCCTTTTCGCATCGACCGGATAATCCGGTGTGAAGAATGCCGTCTCCAGCGGGTAACGCTCACGGTAGTTAAAATGAGAGCCGTAGGTATGCAGCACGATGAATTGCCTCTCCGCCCCTTTAGCCAATTCCTGCTCCGCCAGCCTCAGCAGCTCGTCGTCCGCAGGATTATAGCCGGGAGCAACGGAATCTTCTTTGATAAAATCGCATGTGTCGGCCTCCATCCCGAAGAAGTCGATAAACGAATGGTTACGACGCTGGTTGGAAAAGAATGCCGTCCGGAAGCCCGCCTCTTTAAAAGCGGTGATAATCCCTTTCCGGAAGTAGATGGAATCATAGTTGCGGGCGCTGACACCAGACAACAGCATAGGCACGCTTTTGTGTGTCGTGTTCGATTCCGTCAGCGCTTTCGAAAAGGCAACGAGTCCTTCCTGATGAGCCAGCAAAGGGTTCGTCTCACGCCCATAACCGTATAGCTGCCAGTTCGGGGCACGGGATGTCTCTCCCACCACCATCACATATATCTCCCTCTTACCTGCCGGATGCGTAGCTTTAGCGTGAAAAGTAAAATCCCGTGAGGTATGATGATAATTCCGCGTCAGGAGTGTCCGCTGAAAAGCCAGACCGACATTGTAACAGACATTCAACGGATACAAATCCGACTTCAACTCATACCCCGGCTCTAGCGCAAAAGTCCCGAAAAGTCCGGCCAGCGAGATTCCCAAAACTGCGAGAGCCCGTTTCCGTTCCCGGCGGACAAACCTTTCGGGAAGCGTCCTTTTACGGACAATCGAGACCATCCCCAACGCCAGAGCCGGGACATACAGCATGATTACTGCAATGATGGCAGGTGTCAGGTGGTCCAGCAACTCAAGTGCCTCACTCGAATTGGTGGTAACCAGATTCAAAAACATATCGACAGCAATGACAGACTGCCCGAACAAGTAAAGCAGCACAATCTGGAAAGCCCCGAAAAACAAAAACAGGAACAAAATCCAGAACATTTTACCACAGTTCCCGGATAACGTCATCAGCAGATAATAACAACCCAAAGGCAACAGGACATTAGTCACCTTCGCCATCACCGGCAACGGCTCCGTGAAACAGAGAACGATGTTAGGCGTTATCAGGATAAACAGAAACAGGTAAAACAAATGTTCCTGTTTCGCCAATCCATTCTTTACATTCTTAAAAAGCTTCATTGATATTGAAAATAAATCCGGTCTGGTGTTTGCCAAACCCTAAATCCAAACGTACATTCACTCTCTTCTTAAACTCCCAGCGATAACCGAAACCGTAATTGGGAAGAATATGTTTCAGGGTGATACCGGAAAGTTTCGGAAAGACGGTCCCCGCTCCTACCCATACGGCTATTCCATTCCGTTTCCAGACATGCTGCCGGAGCTCTATTTGAGCATCCGCCGCACATTTGTCCCGATAACGCCCCTCGTAATACCCGCGCATCGAATAGGAACTCCCTAAAGTCGCCATCAGCCCCCAGGGAGTATCCCCATAGGTCAGCAACGTATGGAACTGGCTCGCCAACACTCCTCCTTTCCATACGGGACGGTAGTAACTGGCAGTGAGTTCCGTACTGCCGAACGCATATTCATTGCCGAGAAAAGCCGGGCTGAACCGTTGGTCTATCCGCAGATAATATCCCCGATAAGCATTTGTCAGAAAATCACGAGAGTCATAAAGAAGAGAAAGTCCGATACTTGTGTTGACTGTCCGCGCCGCCATGCCTTCCCACAGGGCCGGCTTCTCAAAGTCTCGTCCGTCGATGTAATCGAATACCGCCATCGGGCCGATATAGAAATTTCCCGCCGCCCGGAACATGAAGTCTGCCTTCACCTGTGCCTGAAAACGCTTATAGTTGCTTTCGTTATCATCATTGCTCCCGTTGCCGTATCCCTGTCCCCAATACAGGCTGGGAAAAGAATAGAAATAAAGGTTGTAATCCAACCGGTATCTGTCTTGCGGAAACAGATGGTTCCCGCGGATTCCCAACAGATAGAAGCCGACGGTAGACACGTCTCCGTAAAGGGAGACATTGGAAGGAGGAAGAATCGTGTCATTGCGGCCGGTACGGTAGAGTCCCGCCGCCACCAATCCGAGCCCGAATTTCGTATCGCTGGAATAATGGGGGCCGCCTATGACGCTGAAATCAAATTTTTTATTCTTTTTTTCCTTGTTGGCATCATTGAAATAACCAAGGAACTTCTTGAAGAAACCGGGCTTTTCCGGAACTGAATCCCTGACGGCCACAGGTACGGAATCCGCCGGCAGTTCCGTTGTAGCAGAATGCACCTGTGCGCCCAATGGGGTTTGTGTCAGTAACAACAGCGCGAATATGATTAGCCAGTTCCGTCTAGTATCCATAATGACAAGAAGTAAAAAACTTCGTAAACAAAGTTTGTTTCAAACTTCCTGTTATAACAGGATTCCAGCGTTTTTTGTTGTCCCGGACTTCTTTTTTAACGTTTTAAAAGCCTTATGAAATCGTCAATATCTTTTTCCGTCGTATCGAAAGAAGTTACCAGGCGGATTTCATTCTTTTCTTCATTCCAGAAATAAAAGAAATAAGATTCCAACATCCGGTCGATAACCGGACGGGGCATGGTGAGAAACAACTGGTTGCTCTCTACTTTTTGAGTGAATGCCACTTCCGGCAGCGGTTCCAGTTCCGCATAAAGCCTGGCAGCCATCGCATTGGCATGGACGGCATTCTTCAACCAGAGGTTTTCCGTCAGATATGCCGTGAACTGACAGGAAAGATAGCGCATTTTCGAAGCTAACTGCGCGGATTGTTTACGGATGAAGCGGGCTTCCTGCTGCAAGTCTTTGTTGAATACAATCACGCATTCCCCCATCATCAGGCCGTTTTTCGTACCGCCGAAACTTAAAATATCGACTCCGCATTCTGCCGTCAGCTTCCTGAGGGAGAGGTTCAGGGCGGCGCAGGCATTGGCTATCCTGGCTCCGTCCATATGCACGTACATACCATACAGATGGGCAAAATCCGTCAGGCGTTTCAACTCTTCGGGGGTATAAACCGTGCCGAGCTCAGTACACTGGGAGATGTAAAGTGCCTTAGGCTGCGAATGGTGCTGATCGCCGAATCCATGCAAATAAGGCTGTATCAGTTCCGGAGACAGTTTTCCGTCGGGAGTGGTAACCGGCCGAATCTGGCAACCTGTCATCTTGACGGGAGAGCCGCACTCATCGACATAGATGTGGGCGGTTTCCGCACAAAAGACGGCATGGTACGGACGGGTCATCAACTGCAAAGCCACCGCATTGCTGCCCGTACCGTTGAATACGAACAAAGGCAGGCAGTCCGGCGTAAAGGTTTCCCTGATTTTCGCTACGGCTTCTTCCGTCCATTTATCATCGCCATATCCCAATGCATGGTCTATGTTTGCCCGGTTCAACGCTTCCATAACCAACGGATGCACACCGGAATTATTGTCTGAGGCAAAACTTCTCATGGTTTCCTGTATTTCAAATTCATAGTGCAAAGTAACGGAATTATTTCCAGATATACTTCCTACGCAGCCAATAATCTACCGCCAGCAGGAACAATGCCAGTAAAGCGATGTAGACATAAAATTCCAGCAGGGGAGCGTCTTGCCGTTCGTCCGCCTGGGGCAAATAATCGGTAAAACGGATATCCAGGTAAAAGAACAAGAAGTAAACGCCCAGTCCCAGCAATGAAAGGGACGATGCCAACAGAGCCGCCCAGCCGATACGCACGTTTCTTTTCTTCCGCTTTTCCGCCTCCGCACGGACACGTTCCATCATCCGATAGGGGAAATTGGAAGACAAGCCTCTCCCCTGCCTTCGTTCCAGTGCCTGCTTCAATGCGCTTTCCATAATCTCTTCTTTTTTCATATCTGTCTTCCTCCCTTCTTCTATTTATTCCCGTTCATCAATATATAAATCTTTTTCCGGGTGCGATGGAGCCTGACTTTCACATTGCCCGCGGATATTTTCATCACCTCACCGATTTCCTCCACTGATTTTCCTTCATAATAGAACAATGTTATCAATGCTTTTTCTTCTCCGTCCAACCGGTCTATCGCCTTCCCCAGCCGTTCTATCTGTTCTTCGTCTCCCTCCAGGGCGACCGCCGCTTCCGCTTTTTCGTCCGGTACATTATTTATAAGGTTCTCCTCTATATAAAGGAATTCCTGTTTCTTTTTCCGGGTAGCCGAAATAGCGGTGTTGTACGCAATCCGATAGAGCCAGGTGGAGAACAGGCACTCTCCCTTATAGCCGGACAGGTTGCGGAACGCTTTCAAGAAAACATCCTGAAGCAACTCTTCCGCATCTTCCGGACAACCGACGATTTGTACTATCAACGCATACAAAGGACGGCTGTAACGGTCGAGAAATACAGAGAAGTATTCCGTTTTCCCGTCCAACACCTGCGCTATATAGTATGTTTCGTCTTTCTGTTCCATCTTTACGGGTTAGACGCCGCACATTGCAAAAGGTTACAGCCCGGAAGCGGAAAAATAAAATCGGAAAAATAACCGCCCGCAATATGTAACCTTTTTCAGCCGTCTGCGTCAAACGGTACAAAGAACGAAAATAATCACTTAAAAACAGTACAATTATGATGGATTTTATCTTGGTTCCCCTGGTAGTGGGAATTATCACACTAGGCATTTACAAACTGTTCGAACTCTTCGTGTGCAGAAGAGAACGGATTACGATGATTGAAAAGCTGGGCGACAAAATAAATGCAGGCGACATCAGCAGCAATTTTTCTTTCAATGTCAACTATTCCCGTTCACGGTTCACTTTCGGCTCTTTAAAAGGAGGGCTCCTGATGATAGGTATCGGTTTGGGCCTTCTGGTGGCTTTCTTTATCTGCTGCGCAGCTTTTCCGAACTACACCATCGGTAAAGAAGGCGCATGGAACGTAGAGAGACAAGCCAGCCTCGTCTACGGCGCATGCGTGCTGTTCTTCGGCGGCGCCGGTCTTTTAAGCGCTTTCCTCATCGAAATGAACATACACAGAAAAGAGAAGGACAAAGACTGAAAAAAAATAATCTCCGTAGCGCCGGCTATCCTGCCATCGCTACGGAGATTTTCCGTTCCCGCTAAAGCACCGGATTCCGTTATCCGGAACCCGTTAGTCAAATTCTTCTGCTCAGCTTCAGCCGAATTCCTCTAGCCAATGTAAATGTTTACGCAAAGATACACATAGAGTTCATCATCACATTGGTCGAATTCTATTTTATCTTCTCTTGACAACCAGCCCAAAGCGGCTCCCAGGTCTTTATCTTCCAATCCAGTTTCCCTTTTCAGAGAGCCATAGCTCCATTTCTCATTATTGCTAAGCAGTTGCCAAACCTTACCGGCATTCAGACCGATTTCATTTTTGTTCATTTTCTTGAATTATTAAAAGGTTTTATACATTAGGTTAAGATTTCGCCTATAAAGATAACAAAAGGACATTGCATTTGTTTACAAGATTCCGCTAAAAATTTGTTACAAGTTTATTTTTAACATAAAACCTGCGACGTGTTCCGACACAAAACCGCCGTCCGCATACTCCAAGCCTGCACGGCATGTATCGGGCGGGCTTATGCCGCCGGATTCGGATTATAAACACATAATGAATATTTTAAGTTGATTGGCAGGGGATTATCATTTTATTTTCTTATGTTTGTAATCATCAAAAGTTGAAATATATGGAAAAGCCCGAGTCTTCACCTTCGCCGCGGCGAGTCCTGTACGCGACCCCAAAGGAATGGAACCGATTCCTATCCGTTTTCTTATTGGCGGCAGGCGTAGGTTTCACAGTATCAGGCATTCTCTTTTTCTTCGCCTACAACTGGAACGGACTGCCCGAATTTGCCAAACTGGGAATTGTAGAAGCATTATTAACCTCTTTTGTCCTGCTTGCCGTATTTACCCGATGGAACAGGCTCGTCAAACAAGTCCTTCTTACAGGAGCCGTTTTCCTGACCGGTACGCTCTTTGCCGTCTTCGGTCAAATCTACCAGACAGGAGCCGATGCCTACGACCTTTTCCTGGGTTGGACGCTTTTTACCGTCCTTTGGGCGGCCGCCATCCGTTTTGCCCCGTTATGGCTGATTTTCATCGGACTGCTTTGCACCACGATATGGCTGTACAACATACAGATTGCCGGTCTTGGCTCATGGGAATCAACTCTGCTCGCCAATGCGGTGACTTGGATATGTGCTCTGGTAACCGCCGTCACAGCACGGATGAGAATGAAGGGAAGGCTGGATAAACAAAACCGTTGGCTCGAAGGTTTTCTTTCACTGGCTACCATCGCGCATACCGGTTTCCTGACAATGCTGGCGATTTCAAATTTCAGTTTTTTCAGGACGGGAACTGCCTGCGAGGGGAAAATGTTACTGATTTCACTCCTAAGCACTGTCCTTGTCTTCTCTACGGGACTATGGTTCGGATGGAAAGAAAAGAACTTGTTCTACCCGGCTGTCATTCCTTTCATGGCGTTGATGATTCTACTGACCGCATTCATACGTTACAGCGGGCTGGAAAGCGTCAACCTGTTCTTCTTCGCCGGAACGACGGTTATCTCCGGAACGACCTTGCTTATCTATGTCATTTTTCGCCTAAAAAAGAAATGGTATGGCACAGAAGCATAATCTCGCCGTTCAGGCCATATCTGTCGTAGGCGGAATACTGGCGGCTGTCTTCTTTCTCGGATTTCTTGCACTTGCCCGAATCCTGCGTTCCGAAGCATCATGCCTGTCGGCGGGAAGCCTGTTAATTATCGCGACATTGGCAATCAACCGTCTTGTCCTCCGTTCTTTCCTGGATGCGATGAATATCACTTTATATATCGCAGGATGCGTATTGGTCGCTTTTGGATTCGGCGGTAGCATGAATATGCTTTTCATCGCGCTCATGGGAACCGGCATTCTCACTTTCCTGTTGTCGAAAGGGTATGTCCTCCCTTTTCTTTCGGTAATTGTGTTTATCATTTCCCTATTCGGAGAAATAACCCGTCTCTTTTCTTTTTCCCATCCTTTGCAAGTTGCAGCGGTTCCTGTCCTGGCGACGTTCCTGCTCATCCATCTTTTCGAAGGGAGGCTGCTCCGCCTGTTTAAAAACGACTTACCCAAATACAGGCCTTTTCACTCCGGGCTATTCGTATCCTGCCTCATTTTAATGTGCGGGCTATCGGTCAATTACCTGGTATCGGGAACGGATTACCGGACCATATCGTGCATTTTGTCCGTTTTTATATGGACAGGGCTCCTTATCATGGCACAGCGGATTATGAGAGTCATGCAAACGGCTGGTCCGGTACATCGGCTCAACATTTACATACTTTGCATTTTCATCTGTCTGCCCACGATATCCGCTCCTTATCTGTCCGGCAGTCTGTTATTGATTCTGGTGTGTTTCCATTACGGTTACAAAACTGAGTGTGCGGTTTCCATCCTTCTCTTTATCTATGCCGTTTTCAAATATTACTATGATTTGAACATGAGCCTGCTCACCAAATCCGTCACACTTTTCCTGATAGGAACCGCTTTCATCGCAGCCTGGTATTTCTTCACTCAAAAAAGGACGAGACATGAAAAAGTATAACCGGATATTGATTATTGCAAACCTCGTATTGTTATTAGGATACGTCAACTGGTCGGTTTTCAAGAAAGAACAGACTTTGAAGGACGGCCGGTTAGTGCTATTGCATCTGGCTCCTGTCGATCCCCGCTCACTCATGCAAGGGGATTATATGAAACTCAACTATGAAATAACGTCATCCCCGTCCGGCTTGACAGACGGGAAAACTGCCACACGCGGCTATGCCGTACTCCAAACGGACAGTAACCGGGTAGGCCGGCTCATACGGTTACAGAACACCCTGAATCCTTTGAAGGATAATGAAATAGCCATCAAATACAAAAGGGTAAACAAGCGGATAATTCTCGGAGCCGAATCTTTCTTCTTTGAAGAGGGACAGGATACTCTTTACCAGAATGCCGTATACGGCGGTCTAAAAGTGGACAAGAAAGGACAAAGTTTGCTCGTCGGGCTGTATGATGAGAATTTCCGGCATATCCAACCGGATAAAGACAAATAAGATACAAAGTTGTCTATACCTTACCCGACGGTCGGGATACCCTTTGCGGGGAACAAGGTGCGCCGATTCATCTCTTCTTTACCGGTTTGATAATCCGTTGACGCCCGTGGACGGGACGGGAAATCAGGATATATAAAAAAGAGCCGCCTCCCCTCAACGGGGAAGCAGCTCCTTATTTTTCGCATATTTCTTAAAGGAAACCGGAATTACATCATTCCGCCCATGCCTCCCATTCCGGGAGCGCCCATCGGCATTTCAGGTTTGTCTTCCTTCTTTTCTACAATGACGCATTCGGTAGTCAGGAACATACCGGCGATAGAAGCCGCATTTTCCAAAGCTACACGGGCCACCTTGGCAGGATCTACCACACCGGCAGCGTGCAGGTTTTCATAAACGTCCATACGGGCATTGTAACCGAAATCACCTTTGCCTTCACGTACTTTCTGAACAACTACGGCACCTTCTTTGCCGGCATTGGCAACGATTTGGCGAAGCGGCTCTTCGATAGCGCGTTTGATGATTTCAACACCGGTCGTTTCGTCGGCATTGTCACCTGTCAGACCTTCCAGAGATTCGATGGCACGGATATAAGCTACGCCTCCGCCCGGAATGATACCTTCTTCGATAGCGGCACGGGTTGCACGCAACGCATCATCCACACGGTCTTTCTTTTCCTTCATTTCCACTTCGGAAGCGGCGCCCACATAAAGAACAGCTACACCGCCGGACAATTTAGCCAGACGTTCCTGCAGTTTCTCGCGGTCATAGTCGGACTTCGTAGCAGCAATCTGCGCCTTAATCTGGTCACAACGCTCCTTGATGCTTTCTTTCGCACCGGCACCGTTTACAATCGTGGTATAATCCTTGGAAACAGTAACCTTGTCGGCAGTACCCAGCATTTCGATGGTAGCCTGTTCCAGTTTCAAACCTTTTTCTTCGCTGATAACCACGCCGCCTGTCAGGATAGCGATATCTTCCAGCATTTCTTTACGACGGTCGCCGAAGCCCGGAGCCTTGACAGCGCAAATCTTCAACTGAGAACGCAGACGGTTTACTACCAATGTAGTCAACGCCTCGCTATCCACATCTTCCGCAATCACCAGCAGAGGACGGCCCGTCTGTACAGCCGGTTCGAGAATAGGTAAGAAATCTTTCAGGTTGGAAATCTTCTTATCGTAAATCAGAATGTAAGGTTTCTCCATCTCACATTCCATCTTCTCGGTATTTGTCACGAAATAAGCCGACAGGTAACCGCGGTCGAACTGCATACCTTCCACCACGCCGATAGTAGTATCCGTACCCTTAGCCTCTTCGATAGTGATAACACCATCCTTGGAAACTTTGCGCATGGCATCGGCAATCAACTTACCGATTACCGGGTCATTATTGGCGGATACGGTAGCCACCTGCTCGATTTTGTCATAGTTGTCGCCCACCGTTTCAGCCTGATTCTTGATGGATTCCACCACTTTGGCAACAGCCTTGTCTATACCGCGTTTGATATCCATCGGGCTGGCGCCGGCAGTCACGTTTTTCAAGCCTTCAGCCACAATAGCCTGAGCAAGAACAGTTGCCGTAGTCGTACCGTCACCGGCATCGTCGCCCGTCTTGGAAGCGACTTCTTTTACCAACTGCGCACCCGTATTCTGGTAAGCGTCCGCCAGTTCGATTTCTTTTGCCACCGTCACACCGTCTTTCGTGATGTGCGGAGCGCCGAATTTCTTTTCAATGATAACGTTACGTCCTTTCGGGCCCAGAGTTACTTTTACTGCGTTTGCCAAAGCGTCAACGCCCTTCTTCAATTGGTCACGGGCATCGATATTGAACAATATTTCTTTTGCCATAATGATATTTACAATTTAATGATTGATTATTTACTACGTTTATTAACCCAGAACAGCGAGGACATCGCTCTGACGCATGATGAGATATTTAGTACCTTCGACGTCAAGTTCCGTTCCGGCGTATTTACCGTAAAGAACCGTATCGCCTACTTTCAACACCATTTCTTCATCTTTCGTACCGTGACCTACTGCCACAACTTCACCCTTCAAAGGTTTTTCTTTTGCTGTATCAGGGATAATGATACCACCAATTGTTTTTTCTTCTGCAGGTGCAGGGAGGATAAGCACTCTGTCTGCTAATGGTTTAATGTTCATAGTTACTTATTATATTTTAGTTATACATTATAATATTAGAACCTTCCGCTTTTTTCCGGGCGGAACGTTAAAGTCATTACGAAAAGCGTGCCAAAACAAAAGAATGATTGTTTGGCAGAAACAGACTGACAAAATGACTGACAAGTTATTCCTTACGGCGAAAAAAGATTTATCCCGCACTTTTTAAACAAAACAGAAGGATTATTCCTTATAATAATGTATATTCGTAATCGAACCAGAAGATGCACCGTATCAATAAAATGAATAAAACAATATCCGGACTGTTTACCGCCTTCTGCATATTCTGCTCCTGCACGCCGCACACAGGGAAGGTCTCGCCCGTCGAAGTGCAACAGGCAGGTTCACTGCCGGCAGACACCGCCGTCCGGAACGAAACTGCTCCCATTGAAAAGACGCTTACGCCGGAACAGATACAAATCACCAAAGATTTCCTGTACGACCGATATACGCCGGACGATATTTATCCGTACAAGGACACGACCCGGCAGTTCCAGTGGGACAAAATCAAAGAACGGCTCGCCCTGTTGGAGAACATACAATTACAACCTGCCGAATGGGGGATTCTCCGGAACTACAAAAACAGGAACGGGGAAGCTCCCCTCGTAAGGAAGTTCAAGAGGAATGCCTACGGTCGGGTAGCGGACACGCTCGGAACGGAACGTTACCAGTCCGTACCGCTCTATCTGCCGACGGACACTTCAGTCCCCGAACGTTACGGACGGGACGGGGCGCCCGTCCGCCTCACCGGCAACAAAGGAACATTTGTCAAGGCAGAACCGGTACTCATCAAAGGTGAATGGATGATACCCAAGAAGTACGTTAAAACGCTCGGCGACACGATTGTCTTTAACAAAGCCGTCTTTGTAGACCGCAACAACCAGAATATCGCCACCCTCGAACGTGTCGGAAAAGGGAAATGGGCGGTACGCAGCATGAATCCCGCCACTACGGGACGCCATCTTCCGCCATACGCACAGGAAACTCCGCTGGGGATGTTCGTAGTACAGGAAAAGAAAACGAAAATGATCTACCTGAAAGACGGTTCCAAAGAAACAGGAGGTTATGCCCCCTATGCCAGCCGTTTCACGGACGGGGCTTATATCCACGGCGTCCCCGTCAATGCTCCCCGAAAGGCACAGATAGAGTACAGTCCGTCGTTGGGCACGACCCCGCGTTCACACATGTGCGTACGGAATGCGACTTCACATGCCAAATTTATTTTCGACTGGGCGCCGGTGAACGAAACTATCGTATTCGTGCTGGAATAAACCGGTTCCGGTATCGCGGTATCCGCATAGCGGCACACAGGGCTATTGTTCAATGGCGCGGTGACAGAGTGACAGGGAAAATATGTTTTTATTCAGGAAAAGAGAGCATGCAATCTCCCGTCACAGGCTTGCGATATATTTCCAGAGCGGGGCGGCATTCAACGCTTGCATGATTTCATTGTTTTCAAGCAGACGTTTCACTTCCTCCAACGTCAATAAATGAACCGATATGTCTTCCGTGGCCTCCAGATGCTGGCAATCTATCCGTTCGACGCCGGTAGCGAGAAAGCAATGGGTCAGGTTGGTATGAGTACTCGGATTGGCGGAGATAACCATATATTCCTGCCAGTCGCCTTTCCCGTATCCCGTCTCTTCCCACAATTCACGCCGGGCGGATTCCAACGGCGATGCATCCTCCTCTTCGCAGACACCCGCACAAAGCTCGTAACAGGTACGTCCGATGCCCGGACGATATTGGCGGACAAACACGAACTTTCCCTCTTTGGTGACGGCAATCGTATTGACCCAGTCCGGATATTCAAGGATATAATATTCGGGAATATGATTCCCGTTGGGAAGCAGCATGTCTTCACAACGCACTGTCAACCACGGGCGGCGGAACAGGTATTTACTGCTTACCGTCTTCCAGGCTTCCTGATTTTTCTCTTCCATAAATTCTTGTATTTTTTTACCTCGCAAAGGTAATGATTTTCCGGCAGATAGCCCCGGCAATTCCTCCCGTTTTATTTCTCATCCTCCGGCGAAGGATTCCGGCCCGCCTGCATTCTAAAATCCGGCTAAAGCTTCTTCCTCCCCGGCCTTTCACCTCCGTATCCCATGAATACAGGTCATCTCCGTCTTCCGGATTTGTTCCAGATATTTTTGGGTCGAACTGACTAACGAACTTCCCATGTAGAATAAAAACAGCAGGCTGATAATAACCATCAAAGCGCCGATAACGGCAAAACGGCTTTTTTGTTCTAAAATACGGCTGTTCATACCTCTTCCTCCTCTTCTTTTTATCTGTCACAAAGATAAAGCGAAAAGGCTACAAAAAATTTACAAGAATATTTCAAAAAGCTTAAATATTGAATTTCTGTTCGTATCTTTGCACCGGCTAACTAACAACCCCTTTTATTACACAATATGGCATTTACGAATAATATTATGATTGTCCGGCATAAATTGCTGGCTGACCTTGTCAGACTCTGGAAAAACGACCAGTTAGTGAATAAGATAGACCGCCTCCCGATTGAGCTGAGTCCCCGAAAATCAAAGCCGATGGGACGATGCTGCGTACATAAGGAACGTGCGGTATGGAGATACAAAATGTTCCCTTTGATGGGGCTGGACATGACCGACGAACATGACGAGGCCACTCCCCTCTCCGACTATGCGCGCATGGCATTGAGCCGTCCGGAACCGGAAAAAGAAAATATCATGTGCGTGATTGACGAGGCTTGTTCTTCCTGCGTACAAATCAACTATGAGATTACCAATCTCTGCCGGGGTTGCGTGGCCCGCAGTTGCTACATGAACTGCCCGAAAGGCGCCATACGTTTCAAGAAAAACGGGCAGGCGATGATTGACCACGACACTTGCGTCAGTTGCGGCATCTGCCACAAAAGCTGCCCGTACCATGCCATTGTCTATATCCCTGTGCCCTGTGAAGAATCCTGTCCCGTCAAAGCAATCAGCAAAGACGAGCACGGCATCGAACATATTGACGAAAATAAATGCATTTATTGCGGCAAATGCCTGAACGCTTGTCCGTTCGGCGCCATTTTCGAGATTTCACAGGCATTCGATGTCCTGCAACGAATCAAGAAAGGGGAAAAAGTAGTCGCCATCGTCGCTCCTTCCATCCTCGGACAGTTCAACACTTCCATCGAACAAGTGTACGGCGCTTTCAAGGAAATAGGCTTCACGGACATCATCGAAGTGGCGGAAGGCGCCATGATGACTACCAGCAATGAGGCGCACGAACTACTGGAGAAGCTTGAGGAAGGCCAGAAATTCATGACGACTTCTTGTTGTCCTTCCTACATCGAGTTGGTGGAAAAACATATTCCGGGCATGAAGCCCTATGTCTCCACCACCGGTTCGCCGATGTATTACGCCGCACGAATCGCCAAAGAAAAACATCCGGACGCCAAAATCGTATTTGTCGGCCCGTGCATCGCCAAACGGAAAGAAGTACGCCGTGACGAAGCCGTCGACTATATCCTGACTTTCGAAGAAATCGGTTCAATCCTCGACGGGCTGGATATCCGGATGGAACAGACACAGACTTTTTCCGTGCTGCATACTTCCGTCCGCGAAGCACACGGTTTTGCCCAGGCGGGAGGCGTGATGGGAGCTGTGAAGGCTTATCTGAAAGATGAAGCGGAAAAAATCAATGCCATACAGGTGTCGGACATCAACAAAAAGAACATAGCCTTGCTACGCGCCTGCGCCAAAACCGGAAAGGCGGCCGGACAATTTATCGAAGTGATGGCTTGCGAAGGCGGATGCATCACCGGGCCGTGCACACACAATGATATTGTATCGGGACGCCGCCAACTGGTTCAGGAATTGCTCAAGCGGAAAGAGAGCTATGAGACAATGGATCGATAGGCTGCGGAAAGACAGGACATTGGAGACGGAAGAGTTCCGGAAACTGTTATCGGACTGCGACGCGGATACCCTGCAATACATCAACGGGCAGGCGCGGGAAGTAAGCCTCCGGCATTTCGGAAACCGGATTTATATCCGCGGACTGATTGAAATCGGTAATTGCTGCCGGAACAACTGTTATTATTGCGGCATCCGGAAAGGGAATGCGGGTATCGAACGTTACCGGTTGAGCAGAGAAGACATATTGGAATGCTGCGAACAAGGCTACGGACTCGGATTCCGAACATTTGTCCTGCAAGGCGGGGAAGACCCGGTACTGACAGACGGGCAGATAGAAAAGACGGTATCCGACATCCGGCAGAGGTATCCGGACTGCGCCATTACTTTGTCGCTCGGCGAAAAGACACGCGAAGCGTACGCGCGTTTCTTCCGTGCGGGAGCAAACCGCTACTTGCTGCGCCATGAAACTTATAACGAAACGCATTACAGGAAGCTGCATCCTGCAGAAATGTCCTGCAAGCACCGGTTACAGTGTTTGCGGGATTTAAAGGAAATCGGCTATCAGACCGGAACGGGAATTATGGTAGGCAGCCCCGGACAAACGGTTGAGCATATCATCCAGGACATCCGGTTCATCGAGAAATTCCGTCCGGAGATGATTGGCATCGGGCCTTTCCTTCCGCACCGCGATACACCTTTTGCCGATTGCCCGAACGGGACGGCAGAACAAACGCTTCTGTTGCTGTCCATCTTCCGCCTGATGCACCCGTCGGCCCTGATTCCGGCAACGACGGCTCTGGCGACTCTCGTTTCCGACGGAAGGGAACGGGGAATACTGGCAGGTGCAAACGTGGTTATGCCTAACCTGTCACCCCGCGAAGAACGAAGAAAATACACCTTATACAATAACAAAGCCTCGCTCGGAGCAGAATCCGCCGAAGGTATCTGCCTGTTACAACAACAGTTGGCAGCTATCGGTTATGAGATTTCCTTTTCCAGGGGGGATTACAAATAAAGAAAAAGCAGTGTACAATTATAAAGCAGATTCATCCCAGGCAGAAGAATTCATCCATCATGAAGAGATTCTGGAGACACTGGAATACGCACGGGCCAACAAGGACAACCGTGCGCTGATTGAACAGTTGATTGAAAAGGCCGCCCTTTGCAAGGGACTGACGCACCGCGAAGCGACCCTGTTGCTGGAATGCGAACAACCCGACCTGACAGAACGTATCTTCCGTCTCGCCAAAGAAATCAAACAAAGGTTTTACGGTAACCGCATTGTCATGTTCGCCCCTCTTTACCTTTCCAACTACTGTGTCAACGGCTGCACATATTGCCCGTATCACGCAAAAAACAAAACGATTGCCCGCAGGAAACTGACGCAGGAGGAAATACGCCGGGAAGTGATTGCCCTGCAGGACATGGGGCATAAGCGCCTGGCGCTCGAGGCGGGTGAACATCCCGTCCTGAACCCGATAGAGTATATTCTGGAATCTATCCGGACGATTTACGGCATCAGGCATAAAAACGGGGCCATCCGGCGGGTGAACGTAAATATAGCTGCCACGACGGTGGAAAACTACCGCCGGCTGAAAGAGGCCGGCATCGGTACGTATATCTTATTCCAGGAAACTTACCACAAGGGAAATTACGAGGCTCTTCACCCCACCGGCCCTAAAAGCGACTACGCCTACCACACGGAAGCGATGGACCGTGCAATGGAAGGGGGGATTGACGATGTGGGCATAGGAGTGCTTTTCGGGCTAAACACCTACAAGTATGATTTTACCGGCTTATTAATGCACGCCGAACATCTGGAAGCCCGGTTCGGCGTAGGACCGCATACCATCAGCGTGCCGCGCATCTGTTCGGCAGACGATATCGATGCGGGCGATTTCCCCAACGCCATATCGGATGAGGTATTCAGCAGGATTGTGGCTGTCATCCGGATTGCCGTTCCCTACACGGGAATGATTATTTCAACCCGTGAGTCGCAGGAGTCACGCAAGAAGGTGCTGGAACTGGGTATTTCGCAAATCAGCGGCGGCTCACGCACCAGCGTCGGGGGATATGCGGAAACGGAATTACCGGAAAAGAATTCCGCCCAGTTCGATATCAGCGACACGCGGACACTGGACGAAGTGGTGAACTGGCTGCTCGAACTCGGATACATTCCCAGTTTTTGCACCGCCTGTTACCGGGAAGGACGGACCGGCGACCGGTTCATGTCACTGGTTAAATCCGGACAAATAGCGAATTGCTGCGCTCCCAACGCTTTAATGACTCTGAAAGAGTATCTGGAAGATTATGCTTCCGAAGATACCCGGCAAAAGGGAATGAAACTGATTCTGCAAGAAACGGAACATATCCCCAACCCGAAAATCAGAGAGATTGCCATCCGTAACCTAAAGGCGATTGCCGGAGGGAAAAGGGATTTCAGATTCTAAAATGACAGAGTTTCCGCCTTTTGGCGGATTCTATATTCAGAGAAGATAGGACGAAGAATGCATGACGGGAAAGATAACATCGAAGAAAATATACCGGAAGATGCATGACGACAATAAATATAACGATAACCGTTCAGATTATGAGCTTAATTGATACGCCCAACGCCAACAGGATTCACATCACCCTCTTCGGAAAAAGAAACAGCGGGAAATCATCCCTTATCAATGCATTGACGGGACAAGACGCCGCACTCGTCTCAGATATTCCCGGCACGACTACGGACCCAGTATCGAAAGCTATGGAGATTCACGGAATCGGCCCGTGCCTGTTTACCGACACACCGGGATTTGACGATGAAGGCGAACTCGGGAAAATGCGCATTGAACAGGCACGGAAAGCGATGGAAAAGACGGATATCGCTATTTTACTCTGCGGGGGAGATGTCTCCACCGGAAAAGCCGTCCAGGCAGAAACCGACCTGACAGAAGAAATCCGCTGGCTGGAACAACTGAAAAGCCGGAAGATTCCTACGGTTTTGCTGATTAACAAGGCGGATATCCGGAAGGATTCGGAAATGTTGGCTGCCAAAATGAAAGAGATTTCCGGAGATACTCCCGTTCCGGTCAGCGCGAAAGAAGGGACGGGAATGGAACTGATACGCCGGGCAATCCTGGAAAAGCTGCCTCCCGACTTCGGCCAGCAAAGCATCACCGGAAAGCTGGCCGGAGAGAACGACCTCGTACTTCTGGTAATGCCGCAAGACATACAGGCTCCCAAAGGCAGGCTTATCCTGCCTCAAGTACAGACACTTCGCGAACTGCTGGACAAAAAATGCCTGGTTGTAACTTGTACGACCGACAAAATGCCGGAGATGCTGAAAGCCCTCTCCCGTCCTCCCCAATTGATTATCACGGATTCGCAGGCATTCAAGACGGTTTATGAACAGAAACCGAAAGAAAGCAGGCTGACTTCTTTCTCCGTGCTCTTCGCCGGCTACAAAGGAGACATTCATTATTACGTGAAAAGCGCTTCCGCCATTGACACCCTCACGGAAACATCGCGCGTGTTGATAGCCGAGGCCTGTACACATGCCCCTCTTTCCGAAGACATCGGCAGGGTAAAGCTCCCGCGCCTGTTAAGGAAACGGGTTGGCGGGCATTTACAGATAGATATCGTCAACGGGGCGGACTTTCCGCAAGACTTGACGCCTTATTCTTTAGTCATTCATTGCGGGGCGTGCATGTTTAACCGCAAACATGTACTCAGCCGTATCGAACGCGCCCAGAAACAGAATATTCCTATGACAAACTACGGAATAGCCATCGCTTTTCTCAACGGGATACTCGAACTGATAGAATATTGAAAAAAAAGAAGCATTTAGGTTGTATCCTAAAAACTTTAGCTTTACATTTGCCGCATAATTTAACCCTTTTATTAATTTAATACACGACACATGAAAAAGAAAGGAATGGCTTTAGTCATTTTTCTGTCAGCCGGACTTACTCTCCAGGCACAAGAAAAAGTAATGCAGTACAAAGTCCGGGACGCTATTGAAATCCGCACCCCCATCATGAACGACAGTATCAACCCCAAAGGAGAAAAACACACAGCCAAAATGTTGCTCCAGACTCCGGTAGTACTGAATCTGCCCGATGCGCCGGTACAGTCACTCACCACCGACACGGCGGGTTACCTTCATCTGGACAAAGCGGGTACAAACAGCAGGCTCTACGTATTTAAAACGCAAATCCGTGCGGAACGTTTCCTCAAAGGAAAACTGAAAATCACTTCCCCGGCCCGTTGGGAAGTCTTTATCGACGAGGTATCCAAACAGACGAAAGACACTGCCGAGGACAGTATCAGCTCCGCCTCTTCACGGGAAATCGCCATCAGCATGGAACCGGAACGGGATTATGAGATTACGGTCAAACTGCTTTCTTCGACGGAAGACAAGGCGGCTCCTGTTTTCAAATGCGAACTTATCAAAAACGATAAATTCAAAAACATCGGCTGCACACTGAATCCGGATGCCAAGAAACGTTTTACACTGGACAATACCGTGTACGGTAACCGGGCAATCTCCGTCGCCGTCTCTCCAAGCGGAAAATATCTGCTGACCCGTTATTGGAACAATCATTCCGCCAAACGCTCGCGTACTTACTGCCAGCTCACGGAATTGAAAACGGGCAAGGTTCTCCTGGACAACGCAAGGGACGGTATGCGCTGGATGCCGAAAAGCGACAAGTTATATTACACCGTGACGGCTCTGGAAGGAAACGACGTCATCACTCTTGACCCCGCCACTCTCCAGGAAGAGACTCTCCTGAAAGGAATACCGGAACAGGGTTTCACATGGTCGCCTAACGAGGACTACCTGATTTATTATCCCAGAGAAGAGGGTGAAAAGGAACAGGGCGCCCTCCGTCGTATCGTCAGTCCGGTAGACCGGATTCCCAACACGCGCGGAAGAAGTTTCCTGGCTAAGTACAACATCGCCAACGGGGTTTCCGAACGGCTGACTTACGGTAACCACAGTACTTATCTGCAGGATATTTCCCCCGACGGGAGGTTCTTGTTATACAGCACTTCCAAAGAGAATATCACCCAACGCCCGTTTTCGTTGTCTTCCCTCTATCTGGTAGACCTGGAAACTCTGAAAGTAGACACGCTTTTCTACAATGAACGGTTCTTGGGAGGCGCCAACTACTCACCGGACGGTAAACAGCTATTGCTCACGGCTAGCCCGGAGGCTTTCGACGGAATCGGAAAGAACTGCGGCAACCATCCTATCGCCAACGATTTCGACACACAGGCCTTTATCATGGACTTGGCTACCCGCAAGATAGAACCGATAACGAAAGATTTCAATCCTACTGTCAGCTTCCTGCAATGGAACCGGGGAGACAACTGCATTTATTTCAACACAGATGATGCCGACTGCAAGAATATCTACCGTTACTCGCCCAAAACCAAGGCTTTTGAAAAACTGGACCTGGAGACGGATGTTGTCAGCGCTTTTGCTTTATCCGAGTTTAATCCGGGCATCGCCGCATACATCGGCCAGTCGGATTACAACGCCGGAGCCGCTTATCTGTATGACATGAAGAAAAAGACTTCCCGGCTGTTGACCGACCCGATGAAACCGGTTCTGGAGCAAATAGAGTTAGGCAAAACCGAACCTTGGAACTTCACCGCTTCAGACGGTACGGTTATCACCGGAAAGATATGCCTGCCTCCCGCTTTCGACCCGAATAAGAAATACCCGCTGATTGTTTATTATTACGGCGGAACGACTCCTACGACACGGGGAATCAGCAATCCGTATTGCGCCCAGTTGTTCGCCTCACGCGACTATGTGGTGTATGTCATCCAGCCTAGCGGGACTATCGGTTTCGGACAGGAATTTTCCGCTCGCCACGTCAATGCGTGGGGAAAGCGAACGGCCGAAGATATTATCGAAGGAACCAAGCAGTTCTGCAAAGAACACCCGTTTGTAAATGAAAAAAGAATCGGATGTATCGGCGCTTCTTACGGAGGATTCATGACTCAATACCTGCAAACTAAAACCGACCTCTTTGCCGCCGCCGTATCTCATGCCGGCATCAGCAACGTAACCAGTTATTGGGGAGAAGGTTATTGGGGATATTCTTATAATTCGACTGCCGCTGCCGACAGCTATCCCTGGAAAGACCCGGATTTGTTCACCAAACAAGGTTCTTTGTTCAACGCCGACAAAATCAATACCCCGCTACTGTTGCTTCACGGTACGGTAGATACCAACGTGCCTATCGGTGAAAGTATCCAGCTTTTCAATGCTTTGAAGATATTGGGCAAAACAGTAGAGTTTATCACAGTAGACGGCGAGAACCATTTTATTTCAGATTATGACAAACGAATCAAATGGCACAATTCCATCATGGCATGGTTTGCCCGCTGGCTGCAGGACCAACCGGAATGGTGGAACGAGTTATACCCCGAACGCCATCTCTGATTCCGAGTTACTCTCTGAATGTCAGACAGGTTACACATCATTAATATTGCAGAAGAGTCCGGTATTATATCGGACTCTTTTCTTTTAAAAATCCCCGTTATTCTTCAACCTCAAACCGCTTTTGCCGCTGTCCAGCTTTTTACGGTTGTTCCTCAATCTGTTTTCGATTTCTCCGGCCGGAAGGAAATAACCTACCACCCGCTACCGGAAGCGGAATGCCGCAGACACGGCCGCCACACGACCCATACCCAAAAGAAAGACAGTGAGAATTGCAGGAAACATCGCCAAGATACCGACAACTTCATTCTTAGCCAATAACAGAAGAACGGAACCGGGGGAAGGATAACAAAAAGACGTTTCGCCCGGAATTAGGAAATAGAATTAAAAAGAGCTGTCTCAAAGAAATTGAAAGTTGAGAATCTTACAGACTGAAACTTAAAAAGGAAAATCTCTCCCTATTTTTGCCTTGTATTCTGATGAATGAAGGCTAAAAACAGGAAGGGATTCTCATGTCATAGCTTATAACTTACAAGGAAAGCCGTCCTTTTTTCTATTTCGAGACAGTTTCCTTTCAAGTTTCCCCTATAATTTTACTTAGAGAGATTAGCTCTTTATACCGCATAAGAAAAATGAGATATGTACCCTCCTTATTTCCCGATGCTTTACTCCGATTAAAAGGAAAGAAATCGCCAATCCGTCATTTCTTCTATTTTTCAATACCGTTGCAGACAATGCCCCTTATTTCTTTACGGCAGCGACCAGTTCTTCCGCTGAAACAGGATTCTGCTCTCCGCTTTCCATATTTTTCAGCATGACTTTGCCTTCTTTCATTTCATTTTCACCTACAATGGCAACAAACGGAATGTTTTTTGAATTGGCATAGCTCATCTGCTTCTTCATCTTGGCCGCATCCGGAAAGATTTCAGCGCGGATACCTGCCGCACGTACCTTTGCCAGAATTCCTAAAGAGAAAGCCGCCTCTTTCTCACCGAAATTGATGAACAGCAGTTCCGTCCCGTTCACCGCTTCTTTCGGATAAAGCTCAAGCTGATTCAGCACATCGAAAATACGGTCTGCACCGAAAGAAATGCCGACCCCCGATACTCCCGCCATTCCGAACACTCCGGTCAGGTTATCGTAACGTCCGCCTCCAGTAATACTGCCGATTTGCACATCCAAGGCTTTTACTTCAAAGATGGCGCCTGTATAATAGTTCAGACCGCGAGCCAGCGTCAGGTCCAGTTCGATTTCGTTTTCCAGACCCATTGTCTCCAACGTATTCAGAATAAACTCGCTTTCCTCCACTCCTTTCAATCCTGTCTCACTGGCACTCAACACATTTTTCAACGTCGCCAGCTTTTCCGCATTCGTCCCGTTGAGAAGAATAATAGGTTGCAGCTTCGCAATAGCCTCATCGCTAATCCCTTTCTCTTTTAGTTCCGCATTCACATTGTCCAGACCAATTTTATCCAATTTGTCTATGGCTACGGTTATATCGACTATTTTATCGGACTCGCCGATAATCTCGGCAATGCCGGAAAGAATCTTACGGTTATTTATCTTGATACATACGCGAATGCCGAAACGGCTGAACACCGTGTCTACAATCTGCATCAGCTCCACTTCATTCAGCAGCGAATCACTGCCGACAACGTCTGCATCGCATTGGTAAAACTCACGGTAACGTCCTTTTTGCGGACGGTCTGCACGCCAAACCGGCTGAATCTGATAACGTTTGAACGGGAAAGTTATTTCATCGCGATGCATCACCACGTAACGGGCAAAAGGCACTGTCAAGTCATAACGCAACCCCTTCTCACAAAATTTGCTCGCCAGTTTCGCTGCATTGCGGCTCAAGAGTTCTTCGTCCGTTATGCCGGAAAAATAATCTCCGGAATTCTGAATCTTAAAAAGAAGCTTATCTCCTTCATCCCCGTATTTGCCCATCAACGTAGAGAGCATTTCCATGGCGGGAGTCTCTATCTGCTGGAAACCATAGAGATGGTACACATCACGAATGGTATTGAATATATAATTACGCTTCGCCATCTCTACCGGCGAAAAGTCACGGGTTCCTTTTGGAATACTCGGTTTTGCTGCCATATGATTACTGTTTATAATTTAATTGCGCAAATTTACTGCAAATTTCCGAGCAACCCCCGCATATAACCGAAAAAATCATCAAGATTGCACTTCACACAGATATGTCACGGGGATAACCCGCTTTGTCCGGTCAAGCAGCCTTCCTTGCAGACCTTTGCTTCCGATAAATGGGGGGAGTCATAGCCATATACTCTTCTTTTCAGGTTTTATCCGCTAGAAACCGACCTGCCGTTGCTGTTCCGCATTATAACGGTCACCGACAACCGGAATAGCCGCTACCGTATCTTCCAGTTTTTTCCATTCTTCCGCCGGCAGGGAAAATTCCGGTGTCCGCAGATTCTCTTCCAGATGCGAAAGTTTTGTCGTTCCGGGAATCGGTACAATCCACGGGGCTTTTTGCAACAGCCAGCCGAGCGCCACTTGTGCGGAAGTCATGCCGTAAATACGTCCGAAGTCCTGCAACACATCCACAATCCGCAGGTTGGCCCTGATGGCTTCGGGCTGGAAACGGGGTAAATCCTGCCGGTTGTCATTGCTGGAATCGAATTGCGTGTATTCGTTGATACAACCTCCTAAAAATCCCCTATTTACAGGACTGTACGGCACAAAACCGATGCCTAATTCCCGACAGGTGTCAAGAACCCCGTTTTCCTCTACAAGCCGGTGCATCAGATGGTATTCACTCTGGATGGCAGTCAGCGGGCAGACCGCATGTGCCTTGCGGATGGTTTCGGCGCTGACTTCACACATGCCCCAATGCCGTATTTTACCTTCTTTCATTAAATCAGCCATCGTGGAAGCCACTTCTTCCACCGGCACATTTGCGTCGAAACGGTGTTGATAAAACAAAGGAATGCAGTCAATCCGAAGTCGGCGAAGCGAATCTTCACAATAACGACGGATGGTGGCGGGACGACTGTCCTGCCGTCCTGTACCCTTCCCGTCAATCACTTCATGTCCGAATTTGGTGGTCACGTTGATTTTACCCTTAAATTCGGAAAGGGCTTCGCCCGCTAACAGCTCATTGGACAAGGGCCCGTAAATAATAGCGGTATCGAACAGCGTAACTCCCCGCTCTACCGCTTCATGCAGCAAACGGATACATTGTTTTTTACCGGGATGCCGGCTTCTGTTATAAGTCATACCCATCATCCCGAAACCAAGCGCCGATACCTCAAAAGCCGCTTTACCAGTACCCAACACGCGATATTCCCTGATATGAGCGAGATGAGGATTGTCGGATGTTTTTTCCGACGGATTCGATTCGCTCGCAAGTACTCTGTCCAGTCCGGCAGGCATAACTAAGGCTGTTCCTGCCAAAGCCGCTGTCTTGAGGAATCCCCGGCGGCTGACACCTGTTTTTCTGTCTCCTTCCATCTTACTTTAATTTGGAATATATTTCATTACTAACCGGTTCAAGCCATTCATTTCTGTTGTTCTCTCCGGGAACTTCTATGGCAAGGTGGGAAAACCAACTGTCGGGAGCAGCCCCGTGCCAGTGCTTGACACCTGCCGGGATATAAACGATGTCGCCGGGAAGCAATTCCCGCGGTTCTTTTCCCCACTCTTGATAATAACCGCGTCCGCCTACGCACACCAAGGTCTGACCGCCTCCCTTGGCAGCATGATGCACATGCCAGTTGTTGCGGCAACCCGGTTCGAAAGTAACGTTTGCAACCGGAACACCGTCCGTAACAAGGGATGCAAGATAGCTTTGCCCGACGAAATACTTGGCATACGCATCATTGGGCTTGCCTACCGGAAAGATGAGAGTTTGCGCATACGCATCAAGCGAACCGGAAACGATGTTGCCGGTATCGCCCGTCCACACTTCCTTAGCCATGCGAAACGCCGCCCATGCTTTCGGCCATCCGGCATAGAATGCGGCATGGGTAAGTATTTCCGCTATTTCCGTTCGGGTCACTCCGTTCTTTTTTGCCGTTTCAAGATGGTACTTGAATGACGAGTCGGTCAGCCCTTGCGACATGAGGGCAACCACGGTTACGATAGAACGGTCGCGAAGTGAAAGGAGGTCGTTACGACTCCAGATTTCCCCGAAAAGGACATCATCATTCAAACGGGCAAATTCAGGCGCAAACTCGCCGAGCGCTTCACGCCCTGCCGTCTGGCGGATTTTGATTTGTGATTTTACCATGACTGGAAAGAATAAAATTAATAATAAGACCAGTGAAATTACTTTTGCTTTCATACCACAACGCAATTAAAATTCAACGTATATCAATCTTGATTTTTATATTGCAAAGGTATGAATCGAATCTTGTAACGGCTTTGCTGTAAGGCTCAATCTGTTTTATTTTAAGGCTCACCTTACAAAGAGGGAGCAATACCGTAAACTTGCTTGTACACTTTGGAGAAATGCGACAAATTCTTGAATCCTACGTCGAAACAGATTTCCGACACTTTCTTTTTCCCGGACTTGATTAAATCGTGTGCCGCTTCAAGCCGCCGTTTGATAATCCATTTCTGCGGCGTCAGTTCACTAACTTTGGCAAAGTCGCGTTTGAAGGTTGCCAGGCTGCGCCCCGTATAACTTGCTATTTCTTCCATGGAAAGGTCACACATATAGTTTTCGTTCAAATAATCGAGTATGTCTATTTTCCAAGGTTCCACGAAGTCAAACAGGGAGGCATACAGATTCTTGTCCGTATGAAGCAATACATACAACCCCTCTGTCATTTTCAGCTTCAACACTTCTTCCGAAGGTCTTACGCCCGAATCGAAATAAGGTATGACAGATTCAAAAAGACTGCGTATGTCCGGACGTTCACGGGGCAGCAGGCGCAGGCTGGCCCTCTCCCGTCTTGCTTCCATAGGAATGTCTTTTTTGTCAAGTTTCTGGTAAAACTCACGTAAAAATGACTTGGAGAATTTTAATACGACAGAACGGTAAGGCTTCCCGTCTGTTACCCGTTTCTGCAACCACATCCGGTTGTCACGACGCATAAAAGCGCAGTCGCCTGCACGGAGGATGGTTTTCTTTCCCCGTTCTTCAATTTCCAGCTCGCCGGAACAAAGGTAAATAAGCGTGTGTTCACGATTTTCGTGGGCACACCCTCTGTTGTCTGTAAAATAACATGCTATAAGTATGTTGGAGCAATCAAAAACATCTAACTTTTCCATATTTATATCTGTTTTTGTCTGATATTTACAAGGCAAAGGTAGTATATTTCCATTCACTGCGTTTTGTTGTAAGGCTCATTTTTTTAGAAGGTTGCCAACTTTGTTTACATTCATACTCCACAGGGAACATATTTTCTTCCCCGGTTACTTCCCGGTTGACGAGCCGGGCACTACAAAACACAAAAACAACGGTTATATACCAGTGTCCTCCGTATATCTGTTCCTATCATATAGCTTCTCTTCCAGTTCGTCGGAAGAGCTGAAAATTACCCGGATACTCCCCATTATTCAGATAATTCCTCCCTATCATCAACACAGGCATATCTAAACAGAAATCATTTGACAGTTCCGCCTTTTTTCAAGCGGTAACCCGGCATACGTCTGATAAAAAATGAGAGTGTCAAAATTCAACTTTAGAGGAAATGGACTTTTCATCTGAAACCTGGCACTCTTCATCAGAAACTCGGCATTCTTCATCTGAAACCCGATATTCTTCATTGGCAATAAAAAAACCGTATCAACTCTATTTCTGAGTAATGATACGGCCATTTTTATGTTTATCAGTTCCAATCCGTAACTGTTCCGGGTGTTCATCCTAGTTTCGACACACTCCCATTTTCAACTCTGTGAAAGAACGTCCGGTTTTGGACTTCTACTTTTTTGTCTTTTACTCTCTTCTACCCATGAATATCATGATATAGTAAATCAACGTAGCCAGCGAACCGAGTGCGGCAACCACATACGTATATGCAGCGGAACGGAGAGCATCTTCGGCTTGATTGTGATTGCGGGAGTTGGTTATACCGGATGAACTTAACCAGACAAGAGCGCGCTTGCTTGCGTTGATTTCAACCGGTAAGGTTATAAAACTGAACAACGTAGTCATCGCAAACAGAATAATACCTGCCAACAATAATTGCGGGAACGTGTTAAGCAACAGGATTCCGCCCAACAACACCCACGTCATAATAGAAGACGCGAAACTCACTACCGGAACCAATGCGCTGCGCATTTTCAACGGCGCGTACATACGTGCATGCTGGACAGCGTGCCCGCATTCATGCGCAGCTACGGCAGCCGCCATGATACTGTCACTCTCATACACGCCTTCACTCAGATTCACCGTTTTATTCGCCGGATTATAATGATCGGTCAACCGGCCGGGAGTATGTGTTACCTGTACGTCATAAATTCCATTATCATGCAACATTTTCAGCGCCACGTCACGTCCTGTCATGCCATTGCCCGTAGGAATCTGGGAGTATTTCTTGAATTTGTTCTGCAAATTCATCTGTACCAACCAACTGACTACGGCAATTCCAATAAATAATACCCAATAAGACATCATATAATTTTCATTTTAATTATTATTCTATAATTCTAAAACAAATAGCTTGCCAAAAATAAGGGGAAACTATCAATGTCTGAATAGTTCCCCCCTGCTTTTATGAAGAATTAGCTAAAAATTAGTCAATCGTAAGTTCTACCACATAGTCAATATCTTTCGGAATTTCCGGAAGCTCAAGCAAAACACCTGTTTTTGCCTTGACAAAACGAATCTCCGAACGATCTTTAAACACAAGCGCTTTCTTCACTTTCTTGCCTGTCAAGGGGAGGAATAACGCTTTGTCTTTCAAGGACAGGATATGTACATACAATTTATTTCCCTTCTGTGTCGTGACTCCCCAGTCGTGAGGTGCAACCACACCGCCGCGTGTTCCGTAAATAGTCGTACCATATTGTTTCATCCATTCCCCCACTTCCTGCAAACGTTGTAAAGCCGCAGCGGGCAATTCTCCGTCAGGTTGCGGACCTATATTCATCAATAAGTTGGCATTTTTACCGGCTGCTTTCACCAGATAATGAATCAGCGTCTTTGCAGACTTATAGTTCTGGTCGGTAATCTTGTATCCCCACATGCCGTTCATCGTCTCACAGGTCTCCAGCGGCAAACGGCTCACTTCTTGTCCGGAGAGTCCCGCCGTATTTTCTCCAGGAAGGTCACGTTCGAATATTTGAATATCTTCACCGGCAAAAGGAGCCCGATGGTGATTGTTGCCTATCAGGCATCCCGGTTGAAGTTTATGAATCAGAGCATATTGTTCGGATAATTTCCAATCGAAAGTCTCCGGCTGGTCCCACCATCCGTCAAACCAAACGGCGCCTACCGGACCGTAATTTGTCAGCAATTCCGTCAACTGGTTATTCATAAACCGGTAATAACTTTCCCAATTTCCTTTCGGATTCGGACGCCCTGTCCCGCGTCCCGTACGCCCCCAAGGATAATCCTCGCGAGTCCAATCGAGATGCGAATAATAAAAATGGAGTTTTATCCCGTATTTGGCACAGGCAGCGGCCAGCTCTTTTACTATATCTCTTTTAAAAGGAGTGGCTTTCACTACATTGTAATCCGAGTACCGGGTATCAAACATGGAAAAACCTTCATGATGGCGGGTTGTGAAACAGATGTATTTCGCTCCTGAAGCTTTGATGGCTTCTACCCATTTATCCGCATCAAACCTGGAAGGATAAAATCCTCCTGCCAGTTTGGCATACTCTTTATAATTCAGGTTCATGTTTGTCATTGTCCATTCGCCGGTAGCAAGCATTGAATACAGCCCCCAATGAAGAAATATACCGAATTTGCTGTCCTGGAATTCCTCGCGCGCTTTCAGGTTTTCCTCCGTAGGACGATAGGATGGCTGGGCAAGCGTTCCCAGACTGACGGCCAATAATAAAAGACAAGAAATAAAACGTGTTTTCATAAGCATAGGACTTTATTTTTGCATTTAAAATACGATTACAAAGGTCTGGAAAAACAAGAAGCCGTATCAAAATAAAACAAGCTATCCCAATGATAGACCGACCTTTATTCTGATACAGCCTCTTCCTGAACAGGATTGTTTATTATAGGTTATCCTGTTCCGGACAGCTTACCTGTTACTCTTCAGTATAGCGCTCGATAGTCTGCGCCCTGTCCGGACCTACGGATACTATCTTAATCTGCACTCCGAGCTGTTCTTCAAGGAAAGTCAGATAGGCATTGAACTCTTCAGGGAATTCGTCTTCGCTCTGCATCTTCGTCATATCCGTCCGCCAGCCGGGAAGTTCGGCATACACCGGTTCCACACCTTCCGTAATGTCATAAGGGAAATAATCTATTTCCTCACCGTTCACCTTATAGGCCACGCAAGCCTTGATTGTTTCAAAAGTATCGAGCACGTCGCTTTTCATCATTATCAATTTGGTAACCCCGTTTATCATAACGGAATATTTCAACGCTACCAGGTCAATCCATCCGCAACGGCGCTTGCGACCGGTCACCGACCCGAACTCATGTCCCAGAGTACACATCTTGTCACCTGTCTCGTCAAACAACTCTGTCGGGAACGGTCCTGCTCCCACACGGGTACAGTATGCCTTGAAAATACCGTAAACATCGCCGATACGGTTGGGAGCCACGCCCAATCCGGTACAGGCGCCTGCACAAACCGTATTGGAAGAAGTGACAAACGGATATGATCCGAAATCAATATCAAGCATCGTACCTTGAGCTCCTTCACAAAGCACGCTCTTTCCGTCTTTCAACAAATTGTTTACCTCATGCTCGCTATCTACAAAATGGAATTGTTTCAGGTATTCGACTCCTTCCATCCAGGCTTTCTCCAGTTCCGTAAGGTCGTATCCGTAATTCAGGCTTTTTAGAATCTGCTCGTGACGGGCTTTCGCAGCAGCATATTTCTGCTCGAAGTTATGCAATATATCTCCCACACGAACACCGTTACGACTCACCTTATCCGTATAGGTAGGACCGATGCCCTTACCGGTAGTTCCTACTTTCGCATCTCCTTTGGCCGCTTCATAAGCTGCGTCCAGGATACGGTGCGTGGGAAGAATGAGGTGCGCCTTCTTTGAAATATGCAAACGTTCCTTCAAAGGATGGCCTGACGCTTCGAGCGCTTCGGCTTCCGCTTTAAACAACGCCGGGTCAAGTACGACGCCATTACCGATGATGTTGACCTTGTTTCCCTGAAAAATACCGGAAGGAATGGAACGAAGTACGTACTTCTGCCCCTCAAACTCCAATGTATGACCGGCATTCGGGCCACCCTGGAAACGGGCAACCACATCATATTTAGGTGTTAATACGTCGACTACTTTTCCTTTTCCTTCGTCGCCCCATTGTAATCCTAATAGAACATCTACTTTCATAATATATTGATTAGTTTATTTAATTATCAACCATTCATAGCTTAAACAAGGATGAATCCTATTTCATATTTTCCTTTTTGCCGCCGGCGTTTCCTTTCTTCCGCTTGTTCGCCCTGTCACACTTGCTGCATATACCATATATGTACAACGAATAATGCGAAAGCTGGAACCGACTCAATTTCGTATTTTCAATGGCATGCTGCAATTCCTCGTTCTGAAACTCGGTCA
>NZ_CAUCSQ010000043.1 GCF_958445495.1 uncultured Bacteroides sp.
TTACGCCGATGGTACTGCGTAATAGTGGGAGAGTAGGTAGCTGCCGTTTTTTTAATTCAGATGTTTATCGAGCCCTCCGGGATAAGATTCCGGAGGGCTCGATTTCTTTTTTTGTGTGTTTGTGTTTTTTTGTGTTTGCGGGATGGGGGTCTCCGGGAAATGAATCTTTGGGTCCGATATGCAGGAAATATTTTTCTGCTTGTATCTTTATCATTTTTTCCCTTTCGGGGAATTGTAACCGAAGCAACCGAATCTTTCTTTTACCGGAAAATAATATAAAGTTAGCAGCCGGCCGATTCATGCTCGAAGCGTTGTGAACCGGCCGGCTTTTTTATATGGTTAGGTATTCCGTCCCCTCCCCCCCCTCCGGAAATAAGGTCTGACAGCCCGGACAATCGTTCTTTAAACATCCCTCTAAATGTGCAGCGATACGGTATGCAATAAGATATACATGTAACGACAGGTATGGGGTAACAGGGATAATAATGCTTGCAAACCGGATAATACCTATTAAAAATGTGAATATTTACTGATAATTTGTATGTTATGAGGATATTTATTTGTATCTTTGTCGCCCGAATTGTAAGCTAACGATTTAAAAAAGAGAGAAGCTTTGGGAAAGTTTGATAAATACAAAATTGACTTGAAAGGAATGCAAACAGACTCTGCTAAGTATGAGTTTGTATTGGATAACCTTTACTTCGCTCACATTGATGGTCCTGAAGTTCAGAAAGGAAAGGTCAATGTTACATTGACTGTGAAAAGAACCTCTCGTGCTTTCGAGCTGAGTTTCCAAACTGACGGTATGGTATGGGTACCATGCGACCGTTGTCTGGATGATATGGAGCTACCTATCAGTTCTTCTGATAAACTGATGGTAAAGTTTGGTCATGAATATGCAGAAGAAGGTGACAACCTGATTGTGATTCCCGAGGAAGAAGGGGAAATCAACGTTGCATGGTTCATGTATGAATTTGTTGCGCTGTCTATTCCGATGAAGCATGTACATGCTCCCGGTAAGTGTAATAAAGCGGTAACTAGTAAATTGAACAAGCATTTGAAAACAAATGCAAATGAGGATAGCGATGATACTTTCGACACAGGTGGAGATGACATCGTAATTGAGGAAGAAGTGGAGGAACAAATTGATCCTCGCTGGAATGAATTAAAAAAAATATTAGATAATAATTAAAGTTTTAAGAAAATGGCACATCCTAAGAGAAGACAATCAAGTACGAGACAAGCGAAGAGAAGAACTCATGATAAGGCAGTAGCTCCTACATTGGCTATTTGTCCGAATTGCGGCGAATGGCACGTTTACCACACAGTATGTGGTGCTTGTGGCTATTACAGAGGTAAGCTCGCTATTGAGAAAGAAGCAGCTGTATAATTAGTACAGTTATACTGAAAACAGCCTGAGGGTAAAGCTCTCCGGCTGCTTTAAGTATTATAGTATTGCTAATTTAAAATAGGTTTGATGGAAAAAATAAATGCAGTAATCACAGGAGTCGGCGGGTACGTTCCCGATTATATCTTAACTAACGACGAGATATCAAAAATGGTGGATACCAACGACGAATGGATTATGACTCGTATCGGAGTAAAGGAGAGACATATTCTGAATGAGGAAGGATTAGGTAGTTCATACATGGCACGCAAAGCTGCCAAACAGTTGATGAAGAAAACCGGTGCTAATCCTGATGACATTGATTTGGTTGTTGTCGCTACCACTACTCCTGACTATCACTTCCCTTCTACAGCTTCTATTCTTTGTGATAAACTCGGACTGAAGAATGCATTTGCTTTCGATTTGCAAGCTGCTTGTAGCGGTTTCCTGTATTTAATGGAGACAGCTGCTAATTTCATCCGTTCGGGAAGATATAAGAAAATTATCATTGTCGGTGCCGATAAGATGTCGTCAATGGTTAACTATACAGATCGTGCTACATGCCCTATCTTTGGTGACGGTGCTGCTGCCTTTATGGTGGAACCGACTACGGAAGATTACGGAATCATGGATTCGATACTGAGAACTGATGGCAAAGGATTGCCTTTCCTCCACATGAAAGCTGGTGGTTCGGTTTGTCCTCCGTCTTATTTCACAGTAGACAATAAAATGCACTATTTGCACCAGGAAGGAAGAACAGTGTTTAAATATGCTGTATCTAACATGTCGGATGTATCTGCTGCTATTGCAGAAAAGAATGGTCTGACGAAAGATAATATCAACTGGATTGTTCCGCATCAGGCGAATGTCCGCATTATCGAAGCCGTGGCTCACCGTATGGAGGTGCCAATGGATAAAGTGTTGGTAAATATTGAGCATTACGGTAACACCAGTGCTGCTACTCTTCCTTTGTGTATCTGGGATTATGAAGATAAACTCAAGAAAGGTGATAATATCATTTTCACTGCATTCGGTGCCGGATTTACATGGGGCGCAGTTTACGTGAAATGGGGTTATGACGGAAAAAAGGAATCGTAACGTAAGTTACTGAACTATAACACTCAAAAACGCATCCTATTTCGATTCGATGCGTTTTTTTGTCTCAACCTATAAAATCGAGAGAAATGCATAAGGCAGGTTTTGTAAATATCGTAGGGAATCCGAATGTCGGGAAGTCGACATTGATGAATGCTTTGGTAGGCGAGCGTATTTCAATCGCGACCTTTAAGGCGCAGACTACCCGCCACAGGATTATGGGAATTTATAATACGGAGGAAATGCAGATTGTCTTTTCTGATACTCCGGGAGTATTGAAACCTAATTATAAGCTACAGGAGTCGATGCTGAACTTTTCTACTTCGGCGTTGACGGATGCGGATATTCTGCTTTATGTGACTGATGTGGTGGAGACGCCGGACAAGAATAACGAGTTTATGGAGAAGGTGCGTCAGATGGCGGTACCTGTTCTGTTACTCATCAATAAGATAGACCTGACAAATCAGGAGAAACTGGTTAAGGTGGTGGAAGAATGGAAAGAGTTGTTGCCACAGGCGGAAATCATTCCGATTTCGGCTACGTCCAAGTTCAACATAGACTATGTGATGAAGCGGATTAAAGAGTTGCTGCCTGATTCTCCTCCTTATTTTGGAAAAGACCAGTGGACGGATAAGCCTGCCCGCTTTTTTGTGAATGAGATTATTCGTGAAAAGATTTTGCTTTATTACGATAAGGAGATTCCTTATTCGGTGGAAGTTGCCGTGGAGGAGTTTAAAGAGGAGGCGAGAAAGATTCGTATCAGGGCGGTGATTTATGTGGAACGTGATTCGCAGAAGGGAATCATTATCGGTAAGCAGGGAAAAGCGTTGAAGAAAGTGGCTACCGAGGCGCGCCGTGAGTTGGAGCGTTTCTTCGGGAAGACTATCTTTTTGGAGACGTATGTGAAGGTTGATAAAGATTGGCGCAGTTCGGATAAGGAGTTGCGTAATTTTGGTTATCAGTTAGATTAAAAAGTATTCATGCGACTGGGATAGTCGTGAAAAACAAGGTGTTGAACTATGGGAAATTTAGTTGCAATCGTAGGACGTCCTAATGTGGGCAAGTCTACCTTATTTAATCGTCTGACGAAGACTCGTCAGGCTATCGTGAATGAAGAAGCGGGGACAACCCGTGACAGGCAGTATGGCAAGTCTGAGTGGCTGGGCCGTGAATTCTCTGTGGTGGATACCGGGGGATGGGTGGTGAACTCGGATGATATTTTTGAGGAAGAGATTAGAAAACAGGTTTTATTGGCTGTGGACGAAGCGGATGTTATCTTGTTTGTGGTGGATGTGATGAACGGGGTAACTGATTTGGATATGCAGGTGGCGACTATCCTGCGCCGTACCAACAAGCCGGTAATCGTGGTTGCCAATAAGACGGACAATAATGAGTTGCAGTATAATGCTCCTGAATTTTATAAGTTGGGGTTGGGCGACCCTAATTGCATTTCTGCCGTGTCGGGTAGCGGGACGGGAGATTTGATGGATTTGATTGTCAGTAAGTTTAAGAAGGAGGTTTCGGAGATTCTGGATGATGACATTCCCCGTTTTGCTGTGGTGGGAAGGCCGAATGCCGGTAAGTCTTCCATTGTCAATGCGTTTATCGGTGAGGACCGTAATATCGTGACGGAGATTGCGGGAACGACCCGTGATTCCATTTATACCCGTTACAATAAGTTCGGATTTGATTTCTATCTGGTAGATACGGCCGGTATCCGCAAGAAGAGCAAGGTGAATGAGGATTTGGAATATTATTCTGTTATCCGTTCGATTCGTGCCATTGAGGGGTCGGATGTTTGTATTCTGATGCTGGATGCTACGAGGGGGATTGAAAGTCAGGATTTGAATATCTTCTCTCTGATTCAAAAGAACCAGAAGGGGTTGGTGGTTGTGATTAATAAATGGGATTTGGTGGAGGATAAATCCGTGAAGGTGCAGAAAACTTTTGAGGAGGCTGTGCGTTCCCGTTTTGCCCCATTCGTGGATTTTCCGGTTATCTTTGCTTCCGCATTGACGAAGCAACGGATTTTGAAGGTTCTTGAAGAGGCACGCAATGTGTATGAGAACCGGACGACGAAGATACCGACTGCACGTCTGAATGAGGAGATGCTTCCGTTGATTGAGGCGTATCCGCCCCCTTCCAATAAAGGCAAGTATATCAAAATTAAATATATTACGCAGTTGCCGAATACGCAAGTGCCTTCATTCGTCTATTTTGCCAACTTGCCGCAATACGTGAAGGAGCCTTATAAACGTTTCCTTGAAAATAAGATGCGTGAGAAATGGAATTTGACAGGTACGCCGATTAACATTTATATTCGTCAGAAGTAGGATGGCGCTGTCTCGATGAAGTGGGACGGTTTAACCGTTAGGATATGATATGTGAATGGAAGTGTGTCGAAACTAAGATGAACATTCGGAACAGTTACAAAATCTGACTGATAAACATAAAAATAGCCGTATCATTACTCAAAAAATGAAGTGCCCCCAAAAGTTAGACACAAAACTTTTGGGGGCACTTCAAAATGAGCTGATACGGTTTTTTATTGCCGGTGAAGAGTGCCAGGTTTCAGATGAAAAGTTCATTCCCTCTAAAATTGAATTTTGACACATTTACATTGGCAGTATTAAATATCCCGCTAAAAGTATAAGTGTATATTTGAAAAGAAGAGTTGCAGTGAACTATCCCCCGTTTTGCTTTTATGGGTTACAGTCTTTCATTGGGATTATTATGCTTCCGGGCTATGATAATCGGCATGAATTCATACTTTTTCGTAAGGATATGGATGGAATTTCCGGGTAATATGGCCCTATTTTTCCAATTGGAAGTCTTTACGGCGCAATACGAAACTGTTACTTAGGTATTTTTCACGTACAATCTGGTTTTCGGACAGTTCTTCCGGTGTGCCCTGGAAGAGGATTTTTCCTTCGAAAAGCAGATAGGCACGGTCTGTGATACTGAGTGTTTCTTGCACGTTGTGGTCCGTTATCAGGATACCGATGTTTTTATCCTTTAGTTTCCATACAATCTGTTGGATGTCTTCCACGGCAATCGGGTCTACTCCGGCGAAGGGTTCGTCAAGCATGATGAACTTCGGGTCGATGGCAAGGCAGCGGGCGATTTCCGTACGGCGGCGTTCGCCTCCGGACAATTGGTTTCCTTTGTTCTTGCGTACTTTTTGCAGGCGGAATTCGGCAATCAGGCTTTCCAGTTTCTCTTTTTGGTAGTCTTTAGGCTTATTGGTCATTTCCAGGACGGACGCGATATTGTCTTCCACACTCATCTGGCGGAATACGGAAGCTTCTTGGGCGAGGTACCCGATGCCGGTCTGCGCCCGTTTGTAGACAGGATATTTGGTAATTTCCAGATCATCGAGGAAAATCCGCCCTTCATTGGGAGTAATCAGTCCTACGGTCATATAGAATGAAGTCGTTTTCCCGGCACCGTTCGGTCCCAGCAAACCTACAATCTCACCTTGCTTCACATTAATGGACACATGGCTTACTACGGTCCGTTTACCGTATTTCTTTACCAGGTCTTCCGTGCGGAGCACCATCTTGCTTTCTTCCATATTCTAGTTATTTTGCGGCAAATGTAGTAAAAATAAGCTGAAATAATGTACATTTGCAGACAAATAGTGTGAGTTATGATAAAAGCATTGAGAACAGTCGGAAGATATTTCATGCTGATGGGGCGGACTTTTTCACGTCCGGAACGTATGCGGATGTTTTTCCGGCAATACCTTAACGAGATGGAGCAATTGGGAGTGAACTCCATCGGTATCGTACTGTTGATTTCCTTTTTCATCGGTGCGGTTATTACCATTCAGATTAAATTGAATATTGAAAGTCCGTGGATGCCCCGTTGGACAGTGGGATATGTGACACGTGAGATTATGTTGCTGGAGTTCTCTTCTTCTATTATGTGTCTGATTCTTGCAGGAAAGGTGGGCTCCAATATCGCTTCGGAATTGGGAACGATGCGGGTGACCCAGCAGATTGACGCGCTTGAGATTATGGGAATCAACTCTGCCAATTACCTGATATTGCCCAAGATTACGGCGATGGTGACCGTTATCCCCATATTGGTGACGTTCAGTATATTTGCGGGGATTATCGGAGCCTTTTGCACTTGTTGGTTTGCAGGGGTGATGAATGCTGTCGATTTGGAGTACGGGCTGCAATATATGTTTGTCGAATGGTTTATCTGGGCGGGTATTATTAAGTCTCTCTTTTTTGCCTTCATTATTGCGAGTGTGGCCGCTTTCTTCGGATATACGGTAGACGGCGGTTCGATTGCCGTAGGAAAGGCTTCCACGGATGCTGTGGTGTGCAGCAGCGTCTTGATTCTGTTTGCGGATTTGGTATTAACTAAACTTTTGATGGGATGATTGAGATTAAGGGACTTTATAAGTCATTTGACGATAAGACCGTATTGGACGATATCAATGCGACTTTTGAAAACGGAAAGACAAATCTGATTATCGGGCAAAGCGGTTCCGGTAAGACGGTGCTGATGAAATGTATCGTGGGATTGCTCACTCCGGAAAAGGGCGAGGTGTTGTATGACGGGCGTAACTTGGTCATGATGAGCAAAAGGGAGAAGAAAATGCTTCGTAAGGAAATGGGGATGATTTTCCAAAGCGCCGCTCTTTTTGATTCTATGTCGGTGTTGGATAATGTGATGTTCCCGCTGAATATGTTCAGCAATGATACTTTGCGGGAGCGTACCAAACGCGCTATGTTCTGTCTGGAGCGGGTGAATCTGACTGAGGCGAAGGATAAGTTTCCGGGAGAGATTAGCGGGGGGATGCAGAAACGTGTGGCTATAGCCCGCGCCATCGCCTTGAACCCGCAATATTTGTTTTGCGATGAACCGAATTCCGGACTGGACCCGAAAACTTCACTGGTTATCGACGATTTGATTCACGACATTACCCAGGAGTATAATATGACTACCATTATCAATACGCATGATATGAATTCCGTATTGGGAATCGGTGAGAAGGTGATTTATATTTATGAGGGGCACAAGGAATGGGAAGGAACCAAAGATGATATCTTCACTTCTAGCAACGAGCGTCTGAACAACTTTATTTTCGCTTCTGATTTACTCCGTAAGGTGAAGGAAGTGGAAGAACGGAATATGGAAGGGTAATAAAAAAACTTCTGCCGGTATCGAGTGGCAGAAGTTCTTTTTTTTCTTGGCTATGTCAGCGTCGGTAATCAAGCTCTGGGCCTGGCTTCTTTAACTACCATGGTGCGGCCCATGTATTCGGCTCCGTTTAATTCTGCGATTGCTTTGGCAGCGGCGGCGTCATCTTCCATTTCGATGAATGCGAATCCTTTGGATTTGCCGGTTTCACGGTCCATAATAACTTTAACTGATGATACTGCTCCGTAATCTTCCATCACTTGTTGCAGATCTCCTTCCTTAACACGGTAGTTAAGGTTTCCAACATAAATGTTCATAATGAAAATGATAAAAAATAAATAAATGAATAAAACTCTCTGGATAGATGGCTACTAATAAAAGGATTAAAACGACAGAGAGTTTACAAAAGCGTCTTTTCAACGGAAGTAAAAACCTTGTAATAGAAATCGAGAAACTAATGCTCCATCAATCCGCAACAAAGAAAGGAATAATTTTTGAAATGACCATCTTTTTGGAGGTTTTATTTGCGGGATATCGGAAAAAAGTCCTTTTCTTTTCCTTCAAAGGAAGAAAAAGTCTTGGAAGGGCGAGGACGGGATATCTGGGGCAGGCAGGTTTGCGGCTCCTTTTCTTCTGCTGATGCGTGAGGGATAGGAGGCATTTGCTGAAATAAATCTGCAATGTCTTTTGAAATTTGAAAGATTAGCACTAATTTTGCACCCTCTTTGAGTATAGAACAAAGTATAAATCAAATAAATAATTGTCAGAATGAACGTTTCATTACAAAACATTGACAAAGTAAGCGCAGAGCTTACTGTAAAGCTTGAGAAAGCCGATTATCAGGAGAAAGTAGACAAAGAGTTGAAATCACTCCGCCAAAAGGTGCAGATGCCCGGATTCCGTAAAGGTATGGTTCCGATGAGTCTTGTGAAAAAGATGTATGGCAAGTCGGTAATTGCGGAAGTAGTGAATAAAACACTGCAGGAAGCTGTTTACAATTATATTAAGGAGAATAAGGTGAATGCGTTGAGCGAACCGTTGCCTAATGAAGAAAAGCAACAGGATATCGACTTCGATAGGATGGATGAATTCGAATTCGTGTTTGATATTGCTTTGGCGCCTGAATTTAAAGTGGAAGTAAGCGATAAGGATAAGGTCGATTATTATACGATTGAAGTATCTGAAGAGATGGTTGAAAACCAGGTGAAGATGTACACTCAACGCACTGGTAAATATGACAAGGTGGATGCTTACGAAGATAATGATATGCTGAAAGGTTTGTTGGCGCAGTTGGATGATGAGGGTAACACGAAAGAAGGCGGCATTCAGGTGGAAGGAGCCGTATTGATGCCTTCTTATATGAAGAATGATGAACAGAAAGCTGTGTTTGCCAATGCGAAAGTGAATGACGTGCTGGTATTCAACCCGAATGTAGCTTATGACGGTCATGCTGCCGAACTGGGCTCTTTGTTGAAGATTGACAAGGAAATCGCTAAGGATGTGAAGTCCGATTTCAGTTTCCAGGTAGAGGAGATTACCCGTTTTGTTCCGGGAGAATTGACACAGGAAGTATTCGACCAGGCATTTGGTGAGGGTGTCGTGAAGACGGAAGAAGAATTCCGTGCCAAGATTAAGGAAGAGATTGCTGCAAGGTTTGTTGCGGACAGTGACTATAAGTTCTTGATTGATGTGCGTAAGATACTGATGGAGAAAGTGGGTAAGCTGGAATTCCCGGATGCATTGTTGAAACGTATCATGTTGCTGAACAATGAAGAGAAAGGCGAGGAATTTGTCGCTGAAAATTACGATAAGAGCATTGAGGAATTGACTTGGCATCTGATTAAAGAGCAATTGGTGGAGGCGAACAACATCAAAGTGGAACAGAGCGATGTGCTGGATATGGCAAAAGAGACGGCGAAGGCTCAGTTTGCCCAATATGGCATGTTGTCCGTACCTGGCGATGTGCTGGATAATTACGCGCAGGAGATGTTGAAGAAGAAAGAGAATGTCAACAATCTCGTAAGCCGTGTGGTGGAGACGAGACTGGCTGCCGCTTTGAAGACGCAGGTTACTTTGGAGAACAAGAATGTTTCTATCGAAGAATTCAATAAGATGTTTGAATAATCGTTTGGTTGAATAGTATATAAAGCCACAGGAACACAGAGTTTTTATAAAATTATAACTCTGTGTTTTTTTGTGTCTCTGTATTCTTTTTCGTTTCTTTGTACCTGCATTTGTTTTTAATTAATAAGAAAGGGACAATAACATGGATGATTTTAGAAAATATGCAACCAGTCATTTGGGCATGAACGGTAGAGTACTTGACGATGTGATTAAATCGCAAGCCGGGTATTTGAATCCCTATATTTTGGAAGAAAGACAGTTGAACGTGACTCAACTTGACGTTTTTTCCCGTTTGATGATGGACCGTATTATTTTTCTGGGTACTCAGATTGACGATTATACGGCAAATACTCTTCAGGCACAGTTGCTTTATCTGGATTCTGTCGATCCGGGTAAGGATATTTCTATTTATATCAATTCTCCGGGCGGAAGTGTATATGCCGGACTGGGCATTTATGATACCATGCAGTTCATCTCAAGTGATGTCGCTACCATCTGTACCGGTATGGCTGCTTCGATGGCTGCCGTTTTGCTGGTTGCCGGCAAGGAAGGCAAACGTTCCGCATTGCCGCATTCGCGCGTGATGATTCACCAGCCGATGGGCGGCGCGCAGGGACAGGCTTCGGATATTGAGATTACCGCCCGTGAAATTCAGAAATTGAAGAAAGAACTTTATACGATTATCGCCGACCATTCGCATACTGACTTCGATAAGGTATGGGCGGATTCGGACCGTGACTATTGGATGACCGCACAGGAAGCGAAAGAGTACGGTATGATTGATGAAGTATTGATTAAAAAATAAAGATGGCTGATTCAAAAACAAAGAAAAGGTGTAGCTTTTGCGGCCGGTCGGAGAATGAAGTCGGTTTTCTGATTACGGGGATGAACGGTTACATCTGTGATAGTTGCGCTACTCAGGCTTATGAGATTACCCAGGAGGCGTTGGGGGAAAATAGGAAAAGCGCCGGAGCTACCAAGCTTAACTTAAAGGAACTGCCCAAACCGGTGGAAATCAAGAAATTCCTCGACCAGTATGTAATCGGACAGGACGATGCGAAACGTTTCCTTTCCGTATCGGTCTACAATCATTATAAGCGTTTGTTGCAAAAGGACAGCGGTGACGATGTGGAGATTGAAAAATCAAACATCATTATGGTAGGCAGCACGGGGACGGGAAAAACGTTGCTGGCACGTACTATCGCCAAATTGCTTCATGTCCCGTTCACTATTGTGGATGCTACGGTGCTGACGGAAGCAGGATACGTGGGAGAGGATATCGAGAGTATCTTGACCCGTTTGCTCCAGGTGGCGGACTATAATGTGCCGGAGGCTGAACAGGGAATCGTGTTTATTGACGAAATCGACAAGATTGCCCGTAAGGGGGACAATCCTTCCATTACCCGTGACGTAAGCGGCGAGGGGGTGCAGCAAGGATTGTTGAAATTGCTTGAAGGTTCTGTGGTGAATGTCCCTCCCCAGGGAGGCCGCAAACATCCCGACCAGAAGATGATTCCGGTGAACACCAAGAATATCCTGTTTATCTGCGGCGGCGCTTTTGACGGAATTGAAAAGAAGATTGCACAACGGCTGAATACGCATGTTGTCGGTTATACGGCTTCGCAGAAAACGGCGATGATAGATAAAAACAACATGATGCAGTATATCGCCCCGCAGGATTTGAAATCGTTCGGCTTGATTCCCGAAATCATCGGGCGTCTTCCCGTATTGACTTACCTGAATCCTTTGGACCGTAACGCGCTTCGCGCCATTCTGACCGAACCCAAGAACTCGATTATCAAGCAGTATGTCAAATTGTTCGAGATGGACGGAATCAAACTGACATTTGAAGATTCCGTTTTCGAGTATATCGTGGACAAGGCTGTAGAGTATAAGCTGGGTGCACGGGGATTGCGGTCTATTGTGGAGACAATCATGATGGATGTCATGTTTGAAATCCCTTCGGAGGATAAGAAAGAGTATGAAGTGACGCTGGATTATGCAAAGGTACAACTGGAAAAGGCGAACATGGCAAGGCTTCAAACAGCTTAAAATCAAAAGGTAAAGAGGTTGTAAATGATTGTTTCTGTTTTTTCTTGAAAATATTAGTCGCATTTTGCTTGGTAATTACGAAGTTGTTTATAACTTTGTTTGGCTCTCTTGAAGAAGAGAACATACTTGAAGTTAAACCATGAACTGAATAAAACAACCTTAGTTAAGATGGCAGGGAAGATTAATTTAACAGATGAACTGAAAAAGTATTTCGGATTTAATAAGTTCAAGGGAAACCAGGAAGCGATCATTAATAACTTGCTCGATGGTAAAGATACCTTTGTACTGATGCCTACCGGTGGCGGGAAATCTTTATGCTATCAGCTACCTTCGGTCTTGATGGAAGGTACGGCAATCGTAATTTCTCCGCTCATTGCGTTGATGAAGAATCAAGTGGATGCAATGCGCAATTTCAGTGAAGAAGATGGCGTCGCCCATTTTATCAATTCTTCATTAAATAAAGGCGCGATAGACCAAGTGAGGTCGGACATCCTTGCCGGAAAGACAAAATTGCTATATGTAGCGCCGGAGTCGCTGACGAAAGAAGAAAACGTAGAGTTTTTGCGTTCGGTAAAGATTTCGTTCTATGCAGTGGATGAAGCTCACTGTATTTCTGAATGGGGCCATGACTTTCGACCGGAATACCGGCGGATTCGCCCTATTATCAATGAAATAGGTAAAGCTCCGTTGATTGCGCTTACCGCAACGGCGACACCGAAGGTGCAGCATGATATCCAGAAAAATCTGGGAATGGTAGATGCTCAAGTCTTCAAATCTTCGTTCAACCGTCCGAACCTTTATTATGAGGTACGTGCGAAGACCGCTAATATTGACAGGGATATTATCAAGTTTATCAAAAACAATCCGGAGAAATCGGGCATTATCTATTGCCTTAGCCGGAAAAAAGTGGAGGAACTTGCTGAAATCCTGCAGGCAAACGGTATCAATGCGCGTCCTTATCATGCTGGAATGGATTCGTTGACCAGGACCAAGAATCAGGATGATTTCCTGATGGAAAAAGTGGACGTTATTGTAGCGACTATCGCTTTCGGTATGGGAATTGACAAGCCGGACGTGAGGTTCGTGATTCACTACGATATTCCAAAGAGTCTGGAAGGGTATTACCAGGAGACCGGGCGCGCCGGTAGAGATGGCGGTGAAGGTCAGTGCATAACCTTTTATACAAACAAAGACTTGCAGAAACTGGAAAAGTTCATGCAAGGAAAACCTGTGGCAGAGCAGGAAATTGGCAAGCAGCTTCTGTTGGAAACCGCTGCTTATGCCGAATCTTCCGTATGCCGACGCAAGACGTTGCTGCATTATTTCGGTGAAGAATATACGGAAGAAAATTGTGGAAATTGTGACAACTGTTTAAACCCTAAAAAACAAGTGGAGGCTCAAGAGTTATTGTGTGCCGTGATTGAAGCGATTATCGCGGTGAAAGAAAATTTTAAGGCAGATTATATTATAGACATACTACAAGGTAAAGAAACTTCCGAAGTACAGGCGCATTTGCATGAAGACCTCGAAGTCTTCGGCTCTGGTATGGGTGAAGAGGATAAGACATGGAACGCAGTGATTCGTCAGGCGCTGATTGCAGGTTACTTGAGCAAAGATGTGGAGCATTACGGACTCCTGAAAGTGACGGAGGAAGGACATAAGTTCCTGAAGAGACCGAAGTCATTCAAGATTACCGAGGACAACGATTTCGAAGAGACGGAAGAAGAAGTTCCGGCACGCGGCGGTGGCTCCTGTGCAGTAGACCCGGCTCTTTATTCCATGTTGAAGGACTTGCGGAAGAAACTCTCGAAGAAACTGGAAGTACCGCCTTATGTGATCTTCCAGGACCCGTCTTTGGAAGCAATGGCTACCATTTATCCGGTGACATTGGACGAGTTGCAGAATATACCTGGCGTAGGTGCCGGAAAAGCAAAACGTTATGGTGAAGAGTTCTGTAAATTAATCAAACGCCACTGTGAAGAGAATGAGATAGAACGTCCGGAAGACCTGCGGGTACGTACGGTTGCCAATAAATCTAAGATGAAGGTAGCTATTATTCAGGCTATCGACCGTAAAGTGGCGTTAGATGATATCGCTCTTTCCAAAGGGATTGAATTTGGTGAACTGTTGGACGAGGTAGAAGCGATCGTTTATTCGGGAACCAAACTGAATATAGATTACTTCCTGGAAGAAATCATGGATGAAGATCATATGCTTGATATCTACGATTATTTCAAGGAATCTACCACTGATAAGATTGATGATGCGCTTGACGAATTAGGCGATGACTTCACGGAAGAGGAAGTTCGTTTGGTACGTATTAAGTTCATCTCTGAAATGGCTAATTAAAAAAGCGAAAAAAATAGGCGTGCAGGTATGCGGTTTTGAATAAAAACCGTATATTTGCACGCAATAATTTTTAAACGCATAGCCCTATGTCATTTATTGCTGATAAGATTGTAATGGACGGGTTGACTTACGACGACGTATTGTTAATCCCCGCTTATTCTGAAGTTTTACCGCGTACTGTCGATCTCACGACTAAGTTTTCAAGAAACATCGAGTTAAAAATTCCTTTTGTGACGGCTGCCATGGATACGGTTACCGAGGCGAAAATGGCTATTGCCATTGCTCGTGAAGGCGGTATCGGCGTGATTCACAAAAATATGTCTATCGAGGAACAGGCAAGGCAGGTCGCCATTGTGAAACGTGCGGAAAACGGTATGATTTATGACCCTGTGACGATAAAGAGGGGCTCTACCGTTCGTGATGCTTTGGATATCATGGCTGATTATAAAATCGGCGGTATCCCTGTGGTGGATGATGAAGGTTATCTGGTAGGTATTGTCACTAACAGGGATTTGCGTTTTGAAAGAGATATGGCAAAGCATATCGACCTTGTCATGACTCCGAAAGAAAGACTGGTTACGACCAATCAGTCCACTGATTTGGAATCTGCAGCACAAATCCTTCAAAAACATAAGATTGAGAAGCTCCCCATTGTCGGAAAAGACGGGAAATTGATTGGTCTGGTTACTTATAAGGACATCACAAAGGCAAAGGATAAACCGATGGCTTGTAAAGATGCCAAAGGACGTTTGCGTGTAGCTGCCGGCGTGGGAGTGACAGCGGATACTTTAGACCGTATGCAGGCTTTGGTGGATGCAGGTGCGGATGCCATTGTCATTGATACGGCTCATGGACATTCCATGTATGTGATTGAGAAATTGAAAGAGGCGAAGAAACGTTTTCCGGATATTGACATCGTAGTCGGTAATATTGCGACCGGAGAGGCTGCGAAGGCGTTGGTGGAAGCGGGTGCTGATGCTGTGAAAGTAGGTATCGGTCCGGGTTCTATCTGTACGACCCGTGTCGTTGCCGGCGTAGGCGTTCCGCAGTTGTCGGCTGTGTACGATGTGGCGAAAGCGCTGGAAGGTACGGGAATTCCTCTGATTGCAGACGGCGGGTTGCGCTATTCCGGGGATGTCGTAAAAGCGTTGGCTGCCGGCGGATACAGCGTTATGATTGGGTCTTTGGTGGCCGGTACGGAAGAGTCGCCGGGAGATACAATCATCTTCAATGGACGTAAATTTAAATCATACCGCGGCATGGGTTCTTTGGAGGCTATGGAAAATGGTTCGAAAGACCGTTATTTCCAGAGCGGGACTGCCGATGTGAAAAAACTCGTTCCGGAAGGTATTGCAGCCCGTGTACCTTATAAAGGCACGCTTTACGAAGTCATTTATCAGTTGACCGGCGGTTTGCGTGCCGGTATGGGATATTGCGGCGCCGCAAATATTGAAAAGCTTCATGATGCCAAGTTCACCCGCATTACCAATGCCGGTGTAATGGAAAGCCATCCGCACGACGTAACGATTACGAGCGAATCGCCCAACTATAGCCGTCCGGAATAATAGAACGGGAAACCGGATAACATAGATATAAACGGTGAATTTTTAACGGTGAACGGTGAACAGGCTGTATGTTTGCTGCTCACCGTTTGTTGTTTGTCAATCATTATTTGCCGCTGCCATTTACTTTGTCGTATGGAAAATAAAAAATGAGAATGAAAAGAAATCTGCTTACGGGGTGGTTCTGTCTTTTGAGCTTTGTGGCTTTCGCGCAGGAAGAGCCGGTTTTGATGAGGATTAACGGGAAAGAAGTGCTTCGTTCCGAATTTGAGTATTTCTATCGCCGTTATGCCGATAAAGCGGGTTCCGGGATTTCTCCTGAAAAGTACGCCGGGATTTTCATTCAATCCAAGCTGAGGGTTGAGGCGGCCAGAGCTGCAGGATTGGATACGGCTTCCGTTTTCCGCAGGCGGCAGGAAGAGTGGCGTGCCCGGTTGGTCGAATCTTATCTGACGGACAGGCAGGTGATGGACAGTTGCATGCGTGCCCTGTATCGAAACGGAGGGCTTCAGGAACTGGGTGAACAGGTGCAAGTCATGCAGGTTTTTAGGCGATTGCCGCAGACAATCACCCCCAGGCGTTTGGAGGAAGAAAAGAACCGGATGGATTCTATCCGGCAAATGATGAGGAAACAGCCGGATTCGGATTTTGCCCGTTGGGTACAATTGTATTCGGATGAAGTGGGCAGTAGGTGGGTGACCCGCCTCCAGACTACTGAAGAATTTGAGAAAGTCGCATTTTCTTTGGCAAAAGGAGAAATTTCCGAACCCTTTTTTACCCCTGAAGGGATTCATATCCTGAAAGTGACCGACCGGAAAGGGATGCCGGCGTATGAGGACGTTTATGATAAACTGGCGGAACGTTTGAGACGTGGAGAGAATTTGGATAAGAGCACGGAGGCCGTGGTGGACAGGCTGAAAAGAGAGTGGCGTTATGTTCCCGTCCGGGAGGGCATAGAGGAATTGTCAGCCAAAGGCAGGACGGGGCGAGTTTTGTTTACAATTGACGGGCAACCGTATTCCGGAGAGCTGTTCAGACAGTTTGCTGCTTCGCACCCTCAGGCATTGAAACGGCAGTTGGACGGGTTTATAGCTAAATCATTGCTGGATTATGAAGCCGGGAATCTGGAGCGGAAATACCCGGAAATTCGTTTTATTTTGCAGGAGGCTGCCGAGAATTACCTTGTTGCGGCGATAAACCGCCGGAAAATTGACTGGCCGGCAATGAACGACCGGGCAGGCCTGGCTACTTATTTTAAATTTCATACTTCGGACTACCGTTGGGAACGTCCGCGATATAAAGGAATCGTCCTTCATTGTGCCGATAAAAAAACAGCCAGGCGGGCTAAAAAACTGTTGAAGAAAATACCGGAAGAGAAATGGGCGGAAGTGTTATGCCAAACTTTTAATACGTCCGGAGCGGAAAAGATAAAAGTCGAACAGGGAGTTTTTGCCGACGGGGATAATGAATATGTAGATAAACTGGTTTTCAAGAAAGGAGGATTTACCCCTTTAATGTCCTATCCTTTTACTGCTGTTGCCGGCAGGAAACAGAAAGGTCCGGATGATTATCGGGAAGTCATAGACCGGGTGCGGGAAGATTACCGGAACTATCTCGACATGTATTGGACGCGGGAATTAAAGGATTCGGCCAAGATTGAAATAGACCCGGAGGTTTTAAAAACCGTTAATAATAACTGATGTAACCGATTATTCACTATCTTCGTACCCTAAATATGTAGATTTCAATTGATAATGCGAATATTAGTCCTCTTACTGATTACCCTTTTAGGGTGTGGCGCCTGCAAAGAGCAACGCGACCATAAAGGCAAGACTCCTTTGGTAGAGGTGGACGGCAACTTTTTGTATAAGGAAGATTTGATATCCGCGCTTCCTGTCGGATTGTCGAAAGACGATAGCATCCTGTTTGCCGAGCATTATATTCGTAGTTGGGCGGAAGATATTTTATTATATGAAAAGGCGGCGAACAATATCCCTGACAATGTAGACGTGGATAAGTTGGTGGAAAACTATCGGAGAGCCTTGATTATGCATACCTATCAGCAAGAACTAATCAATCAAAAGTTGTCGAATGATATTTCGGAGCAGGAGATTTCGGATTATTATGAGAAAAACAAAGAATTGTTCAAGTTGGAATATCCGCTGATTAAGGGATTGTTTATCAAGGTGCCGTTGACGGCCCCGCAACTGAATAATGTCCGTAAATGGTATAAGACGGAAAAGCAGGATGCGGTGGAAAGTCTGGAAAAATACAGTTTGCAGAATGCGGTGAAATATGAATATTTCTATGATAAATGGGTGGCTTTGACGGATGTGCTGGATATGATTCCGTTGAAAACGGATGCGCCGGAAGAGTATGTGGACAAGCATCGTCAGATAGAACTGAAAGACACGGCATTTTATTATTTCCTGAATGTGAGTGATTATCGCGGAGCAGAGGAAGAGAAACCGTATGAGTTCGCGCGTTCGGAAGTAAAAGATTTATTGCTCAACCAGAAGCGGGTGAGTTTTATGGAACAGGTAAAGAACGACCTGTACCAGCGGGCGGTAAATAAGAAAAAGATTATATATAATTATTAAATACAAAGAATGAAGAAGTTTGTGAACTTTAGATTTGTTGTTACCCTTGTCCTGGCAATATTTGCTAATGTGGCAACCTATGCACAAGATAATGTGGTTGATGAAGTAGTTTGGGTAGTAGGTGACGAAGCTATTTTAAAATCAGATGTAGAAGAGGCCCGTATGGATGCCTTGTATAATGGACGCAGATTCGAAGGCGATCCTTATTGTGTAATTCCTGAAGAGATTGCTGTGCAGAAGTTATTCCTGCATCAGGCAAAGTTGGACAGTATCGAGGTTTCCGAAGCGGAAATCATCCAGCGTGTGGATATGATGACCAATATGTACATCCAGCAGATCGGTTCCAGAGAGAAAATGGAGGAGTATTTCAATAAAACATCCACCCAGATTCGTGAAACTTTGCGTGATAATGCACGTGACGGATTGACGGTTCAGAAGATGCAGCAGAAACTGGCAGGAGATATCAAAGTGACTCCGGCAGAAGTACGCCGTTACTTCAAAGACCTTCCACAGGATAGTATCCCTTACATTCCTACACAGGTGGAAGTGCAGATTATTACTTTGCAACCTAAAATACCCGTTTCGGAAATCGAGGATGTAAAGAGGACACTGCGTGATTATACGGATCGTGTGACAAAAGGAGAAATCGACTTCTCTACATTGGCACGTTTGTATTCTGAAGATAAGGCTTCTGCCATTAAAGGTGGTGAATGTGGATTTATGGGACGTGGTATGATGGACCCCGCTTATGCGAATGTGGCATTCAGCTTGCAGGACCCGAAGAAAGTTTCCAAAATTGTAGAATCGGAATTTGGTTTCCATATTATCCAGTTGATTGAGAAGCGTGGTGACCGTGTTAATACCCGCCATATCCTGTTGCGTCCGAAAGTATCGGAAAAAGAACTGACCGAGGCTTGTGCCCGTCTGGATTCTATTGCAGATGATATTCGTGCTAATAAATTCACATTTGATGATGCAGCTGCTGTTATCTCACAAGATAAGGATACCCGTAACAATCACGGTATCATGGTGAACATCAATGAACATTCAGGTATCACTACTTCTAAGTTCCAGATGCAGGATCTTCCTCAAGACGTTGCTAAAGTAGTGGATAAGATGAATGTTGGTGAGATTTCCAAAGCTTTTACAATGATTAATGAGAAAGATGGAAAAGAAGTATGCGCTATCGTGAAATTGAAAACCAAAATCAATGGTCATAAAGCAACCATCGCGGAAGACTATCAGGATCTGAAAGAAATCGTAATGGATAAGCGTCGCGAAGAGGTGTTGCAGAAATGGATTCTGAACAAGCAAAAACACACTTATGTACGCATCAACGAAAACTGGCAGAAGTGTGACTTCAAGTATCCGGGTTGGGTCAAGAATGACTGATATAACCTTGCTTTGACTTTATATGCTGAAAAAGAATAAGAAAAATAAACAACAAGACAGGCATAGATGGCTCCTTATAGGCTTTCTATGCCTGTTTGGTGTATGTCTTGCAGCTCAGGTGAGACCTGGGGGACATCATCTGAAACCGGACAGGGATTCGGTAAAGCAGGTTGCGGATACCTCCCGGACGATGGAAAGCGGCAACGGACGGGCGGCGGATGCCGGGAAACAGCCGGAGAGTAAGAAGCTGCCGGAGAATAAGAAACAACCGGAGGACAGGAAGCATCCGGAGAACAAGACGCAGCCGGAGGACAGGAAACAACTGGAAGCCAGGAAGCAACCGGAAGACAAGAAACAGCCGGAGAACAAGAAGACGAAGGTTTACCTGCTTCATGCCGACGAAGGGCAAGCGGATAAGTTGGCTCGTCCCGATGTGCAAATCTTGGTCGGCAATGTGAAGTTGCGTCATGACAGTATGTATATGTACTGTGACAGCGCGTTGATTTTTGAGAAAACCAATTCGGTGGAAGCTTTTGAAAACGTCCGTATGGAACAGGGAGACACCTTGTTCATCTATGGCGATTATCTTTACTATGACGGTATGACGCAGATAGCGCAGCTTCGTGAAAATGTGAAGATGATTAACCGGAATACGACTCTGCTGACAGACAGTCTGAACTATGACCGTCTTTATGAACTTGGTTATTATTTCGAAGGCGGAACACTGATGGATGAAGAAAATGTATTGACTTCAGACTGGGGCGAGTATAGTCCTGCCACGAAACAATCGGTTTTCAATCATGATGTGAAGCTGGTTAATCCGAAGTTCGTGTTAACTTCCGATACGTTGAGATACAATACGGAGAACAAGATAGCCGTTATTCTCGGACCTTCGGACATCGTCAGCGATAATAACCATATCTATTCGGAAAGAGGATTCTACAATACCCTGACCGAACAGGCGGAACTTCTGGACCGTTCCGTCCTGACTAACCAGGGAAAAAAACTGGTGGGAGACAGTCTGTTTTACGACCGTGTGGCCGGTTATGGAGAAGCGTTCGACAATGTGAGAATGACGGATGTCATCAACAAGAACATGTTGACGGGAGATTATTGTTTCTACAACGAACTGACCGACTCCGCTTTTGCTACCAAGCGCGCCGTAGCCATTGATTATTCGCAGGGCGACAGTCTCTTCATGCATGCCGACACCTTGCAGATGGTATCTTACAATCTGAATACGGATTCCCTGTTCCGGTTGATGAAAGCCTTCCACAAAGTCCGCATGTATCGTACGGACGTGCAGGGAGTATGCGATTCGTTGGTCTATAATTCAAAAGACTCCTGTATGACTATGTACACCGACCCCATTCTCTGGAATGAAGGTCAGCAGTTGCTCGGCGAACAAATCAAGATTTATATGAATGACAGCACCATTGACTGGGCACATATAATCAATCAGGCGTTGACGGTGGAAATGAAAGATTCCATCCATTACAATCAAGTGTCCGGCAAAGAGATGAAAGCCTATTTTATAGATGGCGATATGCGCCATATCGAGGTCGTCGGCAATGTGCTGACCGCTTTCTATCCGGAAGAGAAAGACAGCACGATGACCGGATTCAATTGTCTGGAAGGAAGTGTGCTCCATCTTTATATGAAAGACAGGAAAATGGAAAAAGGGCTGTTCATCGGAAAGTCGAACGGAACGATGTATCCGATGGACCAGATACCGCCCGACAAATTGCGTTTGCCTACTTTCGCATGGTTTGACTATGTACGCCCGCTGAATAAAGAAGATATTTTCAACTGGAGAGGCAAGCGGGCAGGGGAGACCCTGAAACCGACTACCGACCGGAGGCCGAAAACAGATAAGCGAAACTTAATTAGTATGTAGTATGGGAATGTTTTTCAATTCGATGAGAAAACCGCGCGGCTTTCATCATCAGTACATTTACGTAGACGAGCGGAAAGAAAAGCTCGCTAAAATGGAAGAGAAAGCAAAACGTGACTTGGGAATGCTTCCGGAAAAAGAGTTCAGACCGGAAGATATCCGTGGTAAGTTCATTGAGGGAACTACCCATTTGAAACGGCGGAAAGCCAGTGGCCGCAAACCTGTTTCTTTTGGAGTCATATTGATAATCATCGCTTTTCTTCTGTATTTGTGGCACTACCTGGCAACGGGAAGCTGGAGTTTTTAATTAAAAGTTATAAATTAAAAATTAAAGAAGAGGAAAGAGCTGGATATTGAAAGTCTGTGGCATTGGTTTGACGGAATACGATTCCCGGATTTTAATTTTTAATTGTTAATTAACGAAGTATGAGCGATATAATTCATTTGTTACCAGACTCGGTAGCTAATCAGATTGCTGCCGGTGAAGTGATACAGCGGCCTGCGTCTGTTGTCAAAGAGCTAGTAGAAAATGCAATTGACGCGGAGGCGCAGAATATACACGTATTAGTGACCGATGCGGGGAAAACCTGTATCCAGGTGATTGACGACGGGAAAGGCATGTCCGAGACAGATGCCCGCCTTTCTTTCGAGCGGCATGCCACCTCAAAGATTCGGGAAGCTGCCGACTTGTTCGCCTTGCGTACGATGGGATTTCGCGGAGAGGCGCTTGCCTCTATCGCGGCGGTGGCACAGGTAGAGCTGAAAACACGCCCGGAATCGGAAGAGCTGGGGACCAGGCTGCAGGTAGCAGGCTCTAAGGTAGAGAGCCAGGAAGCCGTCTCCTGTTCCAAGGGAAGCAACTTCTCCGTAAAGAACCTCTTCTTCAATGTGCCGGCACGCCGGAAATTCCTGAAAGCAAACTCGACGGAACTTAGTAATATCCTCGCTGAGTTCGAACGCATCGCTCTGGTTCATCCGGATGTATCCTTTTCCCTTCACAGCAATGACTCGGAGCTATTCAACCTGCCGGTTTCTCCGTTGCGCCAGCGTATCATGGGAATCTTCGGAAAGAAAATCAACCAACAGTTGCTGAATATAGAGGTAAACACCACGATGGTGAAAATCTCCGGGTACGTAGCCAAGCCGGAAACAGCCCGTAAGAAAGGAGCCCATCAGTATTTCTTTGTCAACGGGCGTTATATGCGCCATCCTTATTTCCATAAAGCGGTGATGGAAGCCTACGAACAGTTGATTCCCGCCGGCGAACAGATTTCTTATTTCATTTATTTTGAAGTAGACCCGGCTAATATAGACGTAAACATCCATCCGACAAAGACCGAAATCAAATTTGAGAACGAGCAAGCCATCTGGCAAATACTTTCTGCGGCGGTCAAAGAATCGTTGGGCAAGTTCAGCGCCATTCCTTCCATTGATTTTGATACGGAAGATATGCCGGACATTCCGGCTTTCGAACAAAAACAGTCTTCCGCACCTCCGACAGTGCGGTATAATTCGGACTACAATCCCTTCAAAGTCTCTCCGGGAGGCGCGGGTGGGTCATACAGCCGTCCGAAGGTGGAATGGGAAGATTTATACGGCGGCTTGACCAAAGCCAGTAAAATGAACAGCCCGCAGCCGGAACCGGAAACAGAGCGAGAAGAACCTTCTGCCGGAGAAATGCCTGTCGTTATGGAAAGCCGGGCGGAGAAAGCCGTGTCGGCGGTTTCTTCCAGTCTATATGGAAACGATTCCGTCATAGAAAAAGGCAACCAGCATTTGCAGTTTAAGGGAAGATTCATATTGACCTCCGTAAAGTCCGGGCTGATGTTGATAGACCAGCACAGGGCACATATTCGCGTGCTGTTTGACCGGTATCTGAGCCAGATTCAGCAGAAACAAGGCGTGTCGCAAGGCGTTCTTTTCCCGGAAATATTGCAACTGCCGGCTTCCGAGGCCACAGTGCTGCAAAGCATCATGGATGATTTGACAGCCGTAGGCTTTGATTTGAGCGACCTGGGCGGCGGCAGTTATGCCGTTAACGGCGTTCCTTCGGGCATCGAAGGGCTCAATCCGGTCGAGCTGGTGCGCAATATGCTGCATACGGCTATGGAAAAGGGAAATGATGTCAAGGGAGAAATCCAAAGCATACTGGCCCTGACGTTAGCGCGGGCGACAGCCATCGTCTACGGGCAGGTGTTGAGCAATGAAGAGATGATGAATCTCGTAGACAGCCTTTTCGCTTGTCCCTCACCGAATTACACCCCGGATGGAAAAACGATTCTGGCTACCGTCAAGGAAGAAGACATCGAACGTTTATTCAAATGAAACAAATAAATTCATCTTTTCCTAAAACCTTTTAGTTCTGTTCGTGTTATTTAAATAGTTCAACAAAGAAAAAGATTTAAATAACCACTTAACTATTAGGTATATGAAAAAGATTCTAATGTTGCTGGCGTTTGCCGGCGTTGCGTCTGTCGCTTCTGCGCAGCAGACGATGACTGTAACTGAATATGAGGTTATTCAGGTGCAAGATAAATATCAAGTAATAACTAACCCTTTCTGGAGCAACTGGTTCTTCTCAGTAGGAGGCGGAGCACAGGTGCTGTATGGAAATAGCGACCATATCGGTAAATTCAGAGACCGTATCGCTCCTACATTCAATGTATCCGTCGGTAAATGGGTCACTCCGGGATTTGGGGTACGCCTGCAATACAGCGGCCTGCAAGCCAAAGGATTTACCACCAGCGAGACTGCCGAGTATGTCATCGGCGGTCCGAGAGACGACGGTTCCTACAAACAGAGATGGGACTATATGAACCTGCACGGAGATTTGATGATTAACCTGAACGCGCTTTTCGGCGGTTACAATCCTGACCGCGTCTATGAAATCATCCCGTATATCGGCGCCGGCTGGGCTCATGCTTATTCCCGTCCTCATACCAATACCGCTACCTTCAATGCAGGTATCATCAACCGTTTCCGTTTGTCGAGCGCCGTTGACCTGAACCTGGAGTTGAGCGCGACAGGGCTGGAAGGCAAGTTTGACGGAGAGCGCGGAGGCAAGCGCGATTATGACGGCATCCTGGGAGCTACCCTGGGAGTAACCTACTATTTCCCGACCCGCGGATTCCAACGTCCGGTTCCGCAGATTATCTCCGAGATAGAATTGAGCCAGATGCGTGACCAGATGAATGCGATGGCGGCTGCCAACATGCAGTTGCAACAACAGTTGGCGAATGCCAAACAACCGGTGGAAGTAGAAGAAACGGAAGAAGTCGTCATTACGGATACCAATATCGCTCCGCGTACCGTATTCTTCAAAATCGGTTCCGATAAATTGTCTCCGCAGGAAGAAATGAATCTGTCATATCTTGCTAGCAAGATAAAAGAATTCCCGAATACCACCTATACAATCAACGGATATGCAGACTCGGCAACCGGTACCCCCGCTTTCAATCAGAAGTTAAGCCTGGAGCGTGCGCAGGTAGTCAAAGATCTGCTGGTGAAGAAGTACGGCATTTCTGCCGACAGGTTGAAAGTCGCAGCCGGCGGCGGTGTTGACAAGTTCGGGCAACCGATTCTGAACCGTGTCGTACTGGTGGAATCGGCGCAATGATAAAATGAATTCAGCATCCGGCGATTCTCTGTAATCGCTTGCCGGAAGATAAAAACGGCTGGAAGCGGACCCCGGACAGGGCGTTTCGCTTTCAGCCGTTTTTATTTCATATCCTACCCGGTGAGACGGTAAAAACCGCGGAAAATGCAATCAGCCTGATAATGAAAGAATAAAAAAACGGATAATCGGGTCACAATCGGTTGCGGTGATTGATTATTGACTATCTTTGCGGCAATAATAACAAAAACATGCGAGATGACTCAATCTGTCTGTAAAGTATTCATTCTGTTCATAATGGTTGTCGGGCTATCCGGCTGTTCAGAGAAAGATGAAAATTCCGGTTCCGTAAACAATGTCGGCGGTATTATCGAGAAAGGCCCTTTCCTTACCGGGTCAAAAGTTATCCTTTATGAACTGGATGAAACACTGGGCCAGACAGGAAAAAACTTTAAGACGGAAACAATCAACGATAAAGGAGAATTTATTTTTCCGGGAATCGAATTGTCCGGCCGCTATGCAGAGCTTGAAATCAGCGGTTACTTTTATAATGAGGTGGAAGGGCAGCGTTCCCGTTCACAAATCCGTCTGAACGCCATTACCGATTTTACCGACAAGAAGAGTGCGAATGTGAACATTCTGACCCATCTGGAATTTAAGCGTGTGAAAAAGCTGATGAAAGAAGGCAAGAGCTTTGCGGATGCTAAAAAAACAGCGGAAAGAGAACTGTTGAAAGTCTTTCATATCCTTACGGAATTCAAGAACCCGGAACAAATCGGTTTGACGGACGGAGATGAGAATGCGGCAATGTTGCTGGCTGTCTCTTCCGTTTTGCTTTATGGTAAAACAGAAAGCGAGTTCTCCGAATTCATCTCCAAGTTAAGCAATGAATTTGCGGAAAACGGGGCAATTACCGACGAATTGCTGCTGGAAGAGATTTTCTACGGAGAAACGAATGTGGATGCCCTGTCGGTGACGGACCGTCTGAAAGCATATTATAAGACACAGGGGACGGAAATTGCCATCGGCAATATCCGGAAATACATTGACGGCAATGGCGACGGCATATTGGATGAGAAAGACGAGACAATCGGTGATGAAGACAAAGACAACCCTGCCGTGATTGAGCCGGAAGAAAATCATTGGAAAGACGAGCAGAGTTGCAGGGGATATATGGAATCCATCCATGCCAGTGTGAGCGACTATTTCCAGCTTATGGCGGTATCGGACGCTCTACGGTGTAAACAGGCAACGATACCCGGCATGCAGATAAGTCCGGACAATGTGTTGATAGGAAATGCTTGGGAGCGCGCTTATGTAGTTATGAGGATGATACATACCTTAATGGAACAGGATTATTCAAGTTCCGGTTTTGATGTAAAACCTTATCTCTGTTCAGTCCGTTTGTTGAGAAGCTGCATCTATTTGGACATGGTGCAACATTGGGGAAAAGTCCCGCTTGTGACCTGCCGGCTGGATTTGGGAGACAAGCTTGATATTCCCAGAACGCCGAAAGAAGAAGTGCTTGCCTTTGTCATCAATGAACTCAAAACCGTGTTACCTGATTTGCCGGATACTTCCGAAGATAACTTGCTCGTATCCAAAGATTGGGCACGGGCCATACTCGCGAATGCGATGCTGGAAAAAGAAGCGGCAGATTATCAAGAAGCGGCGGCACAACTGAAAGCGATTGTTAATCGTGAAAGTTATGCGCTTTTGGGCAGAGAACAATCAATCTATACGGAAAACAACCGTGAAGAAATATTCTCTTTAAAATTAACGGAATCCGCTGTCTCTTCCTATTTCGGAGAATTGATTCGGCAAGAAGGTACATTGCATCCCATCTATCGGTTTACAGGCATCGTCTTGAATGATGCAGAGGCTCTATTCCGTCTTGGAAAATACGATGAGGCGCTGGTTCAGATAAACAAAGTGAGGACATCCTTGAAAATGGCGGAGTTGCCATCCTTGCCCTCCGGTGAGATTTGTACGGAAATTGCCGGCCTTTGGGAGAAGGCGATAGGTAAGGATTACGGATATTTTGTCCTGTTGAGGCGTTTAGACCTGGCTGTCTCAAGATTAGGCATACAGCAATATGAAACCCTTTACCCTGTTCCGATGCGCGAACTTATCTTGAATGCTAAGATGGACCAGAATCCCGGCTATAAAAAGAGCCTTTCTCAAACTCCCGCATCATGAATATGACATCCGCCGCGTCATGTTTTCGTCCGGAAACGGCCGGGGCATATTCTCATATACCCCTTTATAGGCATGTTTCCCTTTATAAGGCCAGTCTGAGAGTACCGCAAAACATCTGATAATAGGATATTACCGTCCAGATATTCTATCAATGCCGTATCTGAAGAAGTCCGTATGTGATTCCAGAACCGCTGGGGCTGTCTTCCCTTCGGAAGAAAAATAATTTTTACGTCTTTTGGAAGAGCCTTTCAGTCTTATTGTCCGGCCTCTTGCTGCACGGAATACTTAAAGATACAAAAAGGGGGGCAAAATTCAATTTTAGAGGAAATGAACTCTTCATATGAAACCTGGGCACTCTTTATCTGAAACCCGGTACTCTTTATCTGAAACCTGGGTACTCTTTATCTGAAACCCGGCACTCTTTATCTGGAACCCGGCACTCTTTATCTGAAACCCGGCACTCTTCATCTGAAACCTGAGCACTCTTCATCTGAAACCTGAGCACTCTTCATCTGAAACCTGGGCACTCTTTGTCTGAAATCCGCCACTCTTTATCTGAAATCCGACACTCTTCATCTGAACCTGGACACTCTTTATCTGAACCCCGCCACTCTTTACCGGCAATAAAAAAACCGTATCAACTCTATTATTGAGTAATGATACGGCCATTTTTATGTTTATCAGTTCCAATCTGAACTGTTCCGAGTGTTCATCTTAGTTTCGACACACCCCCTATATTTTATGAATATCTCCTTATAAGGCAGATACTCCGTTGACGGTAGCTTTATGAGTAAAACAATTCCCTTATTCTTGGGAAAAACGTTTCACCTGTTCCTCAATCAACTCTTTATCATCGAAATAGTTGATTTTCATCGCCTTCTTGACATCAGCCAAAGTCTCGGCAGCGGCAGTCCTGGCTACTTCGCACCCTTTCCGTAACATGTCATAAACAGCGGGGATATCCTTGCTGAATTCTTTACGGCGGTTACGGATGGGTTCCAGTGTCTCCTGCATGATGGCGTTCAGGAAACGTTTCACCTTCACGTCGCCTAGCCCGCCGCGTTGATAGTGGGCTTTCAATTCGTCAAGATTCGGATAGTCCGGCAAATAACGTCCGAAATGTTCGGGACGGCAGAAAGCATCGAGATAGGTAAATACCGTATTCCCCTCAATCTTTCCCGGGTCCTGTACCCGCAGATGTCCGGGGTCGGTGTACATGCTCATGATTTTCTTTTGGACATCTTCCGGCTCTTCCGATAAATAAATGCAGTTCCCCAGCGACTTGCTCATTTTCGCTTTACCGTCGGTTCCCGGCAGGCGGAGACAAGCCGCATTGTCCGGCAGCAGGATTTCCGGCTCCACCAGTGTTTCGCCGTAGATATAATTAAAACGGCGGACAATCTCGCGCGCCTGTTCCAGCATCGGTTCCTGGTCTTCGCCCACAGGAACGGTTGTTGCCCGGAAAGCGGTGATATCGGCAGCCTGGCTGATGGGATAAGTGAAAAAACCTACCGGTATGCTCGCTTCGAAATTACGCATCTGGATTTCAGACTTCACGGTCGGATTGCGTTGCAGGCGGGATACGCTCACGAGGTCCATATAATAAAAACTGAGCTCGCACAATTCCGGTATCTGCGATTGGATAAAAATAGTGACTTTAGAAGGGTCCAGCCCGCATGCCAGATAGTCAAGAGCCACCTCAACCACATTCTGGCGCACCTTTTCAGGATTGTCAATATTATCCGTCAAAGCCTGCGCGTCAGCGATAAAGACAAACATCTTGCTGTAACCGCCCGCATCCTGCAATTCCACTCTGCGTTTTAAAGAACCGACATAATGACCGATATGAAGTCTTCCGGTAGGACGGTCGCCCGTCAATATGATTTTTTCTTTTCCCATGATTATTACCTTGATTATTTCGTAAAACTTAGCGGCAAAGATAAGGATAAAAACTGAAAGATGCATTAAAATGGAAGTACTTCATTGCCGGCGCCGGCAATCGGGCAAGTTCCGTAATCCTTATCGGTACGGCCTTCGTTGCAGGTCGAATCTTTCTGCAAAAAAGTGAACGTTTCTTTTTGTCATGTGCAAAATATGTCGTTACTTTGCACAAATTTTGAAGCTAACAATGAATCAACAGGAAATCAGAAGTAAGTATTATCTACATTCGGATGTTTTGCACCCGGAAACGGCAGACTTCTTCTCTTTTCTCCAAAAACGATATTTTAGTTCTTTGGTAATGCGTTAATCCTTTTTTGAGGGTAACGCATTTTTTTTATGGACGAACTTAGAAATAACAACTTATTATAACAACAAAAGAAATGGAAAAGGAAATCAAGAAAGTTCTCGTTTTGGGTTCTGGAGCACTCAAAATCGGACAGGCCGGAGAGTTCGACTACTCCGGTTCGCAAGCGCTGAAAGCTTTGAAAGAAGAAGGTATCAGTTCAGTATTGGTAAACCCGAACATCGCGACCATTCAGACTTCTGAAGGAATTGCCGATAAAGTGTATTTCCTTCCCGTGACTACTTATTTCGTAGAAGAGATTATCAAGAAAGAGCGTCCGGACGGCATCCTGCTGGCATTCGGCGGGCAAACGGCGTTGAATTGCGGTGCGGAACTCTATACGAAAGGTATTCTTGACAAATACGGTGTGAAAGTGCTCGGCACGTCGGTAGAGGCTATCATGTACACGGAAGACCGCGACCTGTTTGTGAAGAAACTGGATGAGATAGAAATGAAAACCCCCGTAAGCCAGGCAGTGGAAAGCATGGAAGATGCGATTGCCGCCGCCCGTAAAATCGGTTATCCCGTTATGGTACGTTCGGCTTATGCGTTGGGAGGACTTGGCAGCGGCATCTGCACGAATGAAGAAGAATTCCTGAAACTTGCCGAAAGCTCTTTCGCATTCTCCAAGCAAATCCTGGTGGAAGAATCCCTGAAAGGCTGGAAAGAAATCGAATTCGAAGTGATTCGCGACGCTAACGACCACTGCTTTACCGTAGCCAGCATGGAGAACTTCGACCCGCTGGGCATCCATACCGGTGAATCCATTGTTGTGGCTCCTACCTGTTCGCTCGATGATAAAGAATTGAAAATGCTGCAGGAATTGTCTACCAAATGTATCCGCCATTTAGGCATAGTAGGCGAATGCAACATCCAATACGCATTTAATTCGGAAACAGACGATTATCGCGTGATTGAAGTCAACGCCCGTTTGAGCCGCTCCTCCGCACTGGCGTCCAAAGCTACCGGTTATCCGCTGGCATTCGTTGCCGCGAAGATTGCGTTGGGATACTCGCTCGACCAAATCGGTGAGATGGGAACTCCGAATTCCGCCTATGTAGCTCCCCAACTGGACTATTATATCTGCAAGATTCCCCGTTGGGACTTGACAAAATTTGCCGGCGTGTCCCGCGAAATCGGTTCAAGCATGAAATCCGTAGGCGAAATCATGTCCATCGGCCGTTCTTTCGAAGAAATCATCCAGAAAGGGCTTCGTATGATAGGTCAGGGAATGCACGGGTTCGTAGGCAACGACGACCTGCATTTCGATGATTTGGACAAAGAACTCTCCTGCCCGACCGACTTGCGCATCTTTGCTATCGCGCAGGCTTTGGAAAAAGGATATACCATCAAGCGTGTCCATGAACTGACGAAGATTGACCCCTGGTTCCTCGGCAAACTGAAAAATATCGTTGATTACAAAGCGAAACTCTCCGCATATAATAAGGTGGAAGACATCCCCGCCGATGTGATGCGTGAAGCCAAGATACTGGGCTTCTCCGATTTCCAGATTGCGCGCTTCGTGCTGAATCCGGCAGGCAATATGGAGAAAGAAAATCTGGCAGTGCGTGCGCACCGCAAAGCGTTGGGCATTCTTCCGGCAGTAAAACGCATCAACACCGTTGCCTCCGAACATCCGGAGCTGACGAACTACCTGTATATGACCTATGCGGTGGAAGGTTACGACGTAAACTATTATAAGAATGAGAAATCGGTAGTCGTGCTGGGCTCTGGCGCTTACCGTATCGGAAGCTCCGTAGAGTTCGACTGGTGTTCGGTAAATGCCGTTCAGACTGCCCGCAAGCTGGGATATAAGTCAATCATGATTAACTATAATCCCGAAACGGTTTCTACCGACTACGACATGTGCGACCGTCTGTATTTCGACGAACTCTCTTTTGAACGGGTGCTTGACGTAATCGACCTTGAACAGCCCCGCGGGGTAATCGTTTCCGTAGGCGGACAGATTCCGAATAACCTGGCGATGAAACTCTACCGCCAGTCAGTTCCGGTGTTGGGAACTTCTCCCGTCTCCATCGACCGTGCCGAAAACCGTAACAAGTTCTCTGCAATGCTCGACCAGTTGGGCATCGACCAGCCGGCATGGCAAGAGTTGACAAGCCTCGAAGATGTGAAAGGATTTGTTGGCAAGGTGGGTTATCCGGTGCTGGTTCGTCCTTCCTACGTGCTTTCAGGAGCGGCGATGAATGTATGTTACGATGACGAAGAACTGGAGAACTTCCTGAAAATGGCAGCCGAAGTATCTAAAGAATACCCGGTCGTTGTTTCACAGTTCCTTGAAAATACCAAAGAAATAGAGTTCGACGCCGTTGCACAAAACGGGGAAGTGGTAGAGTACGCAATCTCGGAACATGTGGAATTTGCCGGCGTTCATTCCGGTGACGCCACGCTGGTGTTCCCCGCACAGAAAATTTACTTTGCTACTGCCCGCCGTATCAAGAAAATCAGCCGTCAGATAGCGAAAGAGCTGAACATCTCCGGCCCGTTCAATATTCAGTTCCTTGCCCGCAACAACGAAGTGAAAGTCATTGAATGCAACCTGCGCGCATCCCGCAGCTTCCCGTTCGTGTCTAAGGTATTGAAACGCAATTTTATCGAGACGGCAACCCGTATCATGCTTGACGCACCGTACACCCGGCCGGACAAATCAGCATTCGACATTGACTGGATTGGAGTGAAAGCGTCCCAGTTCTCCTTCTCCCGTCTGCATAAGGCCGACCCGGTACTGGGCGTAGATATGTCCTCCACGGGTGAAGTAGGGTGCATCGGCGATGATTTCTCCGAAGCGCTGCTGAATGCGATGATTGCTACAGGCTTCAAAATCCCGGAAAAGGCAGTGATGTTCTCCTCCGGAGCAATGAAGTCGAAAGTCGATTTGCTGGATGCAAGCCGCATGCTGTTTGCCAAAGGATATAAAGTGTATGCCACTGCCGGAACCGCGGCATTCCTGAATGCCCACGGAGTAGATACGACTCCCGTTTACTGGCCTGACGAGAAGCCGGATGCAGAGAACAATGTAATGAAAATGATTGCCGACCATAAGTTCGATTTGATTGTCAATATCCCGAAAAACCATAGTAAACGTGAGTTGACGAATGGCTATCGTATCCGTCGCGGCGCAATCGACCACAACATTCCGCTGATTACCAATGCTCGTCTGGCGAGCGCTTTCATTGAAGCTTTCTGCGAATTGAAACAGGAAGATATTCAGATTAAGAGCTGGCAGGAATACAAATGATGCCCCTCTGCTCAGGCAAACGCCTGAAAGCGGTTGTATGATAAATGAGGTTCCGAAACGGATTTTGAAGATAAAGAATCTTTGTTGACGCCTCTTTAAGATAAATCCCCTTGTTCAGTTCCCCGTCAGTGATGGATGGGAACCGGAACAAGGGGATTTTCATGTTTTGACCTTGCGGCGGCAAGTAACGATATGACTGTCCGGCGCTTTTACAGTCTCTTTCGTATGCTTGTCCGTTTTTTATAGCCTCTTCCGTGTGACTGTCCAGTGTTTTACAGCCTTTTCCGTATAGCTGTCCGTTACATTTCATGCTCCCCTTGCTTAAATCCGTTCGGTTTCATACTTTTGCAACATCTTTAAAATGACAACTCATACAGGAATAACAAAGGGACAAGTAAACTTATTTAGTTTTAGAAAGATATTGAGTAAACTCACTTAGGTATAACAAGCGAAGTTGTCAACTAAATCCAGTGTAGTACATTCCTACGGCAGAATAGAATGTTCCGTCCTATTGAAACGGTTCGTTCCATTGCATGAAACAGTTTGTTCCATTGTATGAAACTGTAGTTTCAGTAGTTAGGAAACTTTAGTTTCATGCCTTTGAAACTATGGTTTCTTTCTGTTGAAACTCTAGTTCCATGCAGCAGAAACTTTAGTTTCAAGCAGTAGAAACCGGTATGGAACTAAAGAGGGCAGGGATAACACTGCAATATGCCGGATAACGTGGGCTGCCTGTCAGTTTATGCTTGAATAGGGGCGGGCATTTTGGGCTGTTGCCGGATGGCGTAACCCCCTGTATCGAGGGGATGTCGGCGGGGCTGTCCAACCTTATGCCGCAACTTGGTGCAATCTTTGGTTTTATTTTCTATCTTTGTCCCGATAACTGTCATTTTAGAATCATTATTATAGAGAAATGCTTGTTCTTTTATCTTGTGCCAAGACGATGAGTGAGACCTCAAAGGTGAAACTGCCTTTGGCTACTGTGCCCCGTTTTCAGAAAGAAGCGTCCGGAATAGCCTTGCAGATGTCTCAGTTCTCAGTGGGCGAACTGGAACGCCTGTTACGTGTGAATGCGAAGATTGCCGTTGAAAATTATAAACGCTATCAGGCTTTTCATGCCGGAGCGGGTTCCGGAACGGCTGCTTTGCTCGCTTATACGGGAATCGTGTTCAAGCGCCTGAATCCTAAAGATTTTTCAGCGTCGGATTTTGAATATGCCCAAGAACATTTGCGGTTGACCTCTTTTTGTTACGGGCTGCTTCGTCCGTTGGATGTGATTCGTTCCTATCGCCTGGAAGGGGATGTGGTATTGCCGGAGTTGGGAAACCGGAACCTGTTTTTCTATTGGCAATCCCGGTTGACGGATACATTTATACAAGATATAAAGAATGCGGGAGGGGTTTTGTGCAATCTGGCAAGTGACGAGATGAAAGGGCTGTTTGACTGGAAAAGGGTAGAAAAGGAAGTACGTGTCGTGACGCCTGAGTTCCATGTGTGGAAAAACGGAAAGCTGGCTACGGTAGTGATATATACCAAGATGTCGCGCGGTGAGATGGCCCGTTTTATTTTAAAGAATCGAGTGGAAACCCCGGAAGAGCTGAAAGGATTCTCATGGGAAGGATTCGAGTTTGACGAAACCCTTTCAGATGAAAACAAGCTGGTATTTGTTAACGGAAAAGAAAGATAAAACAGTATGACGGAAATAGAAAAAATGAGAAACAGCCTGCTGGCGGATATGTCCGTACCTGAGTTGCAGGCGAGTTTTGAACGCGCTAAGAATTTGTTGGCGCGTATGCGGGGAATGAGTACGTATGATGAAGAATACAGAAAGTTGTTGGAAGAACTGGTGCCGGGAATTCCTGAAACTTCAATTATATGCCCGCCTTTTCATTGCGACCACGGCGATGGCATCAGGCTGGGCGAACATGTGTTTGTCAATGCCAATTGTACGTTTCTGGACGGCGGGTATATCACGATTGGCGCCCATACGCTGGTAGGACCTTGCGTGCAGATTTATACGCCCCATCATCCGATGGATTACATGGAAAGGAGAGGCTCTGAGGAGTATGCCTATCCGGTGACAATCGGTGAAGACTGCTGGATTGGCGGCGGAGCCATTCTCTGTCCCGGAGTGACGATAGGCGACCGTTGTGTGATAGGAGCGGGGAGTGTCGTGACGAAAGATATTCCCGACGACAGTGTGGCGGTCGGGAATCCGGCGCGGGTTATCCGGAAGCAGTCTTGACCGGGCAGCCTTTATTTCCCGGACTTTAGAGTGCCTGCGCGATAATCTTCGTTGCGGAGCCGCTTTCCGGCAAAGGCATATTTGCGTCCGAAGCTGACATTCCGGGAGAAGGTGAAGGCGGACATCCCCATAGCGGGTGTCTGCTGATATTGGTATGGCAGGTGCAGGCTGCTGCCGGACAGCCCTTTGCGATAGTCAATGTTCAGTGTATTATTACAGATGGCCGGCATTTTCAATTCCGGGTTCCCACAGTGTATCTGTAAAGAATCAATCAACTGTTCCACATCATTCAAGTCAGATAATGCGGGGATTCCCTTGGAAATTTGTCCTTGGTAACGAATATGAACATTGTCGGAAAGATGGCAGGTGAACTGGATGCGGGGCAGGAATGAATGGCTCCGGTATCCTTTTCCTTCCTGGTTAAATCGGGAACAGTCGCCTTGCAGCCCTAAGGAATAATTGAAATCCTTTATTTTGCCGCTGTATTCCATGTAGACGGAGGTATAGGGCTCCTGCAACTGTGTCTCTGCCGAAGAAGTGCCCGCATATTTGTTTTCGGTCAGCGATTTTCAGTCAGCAGTTGCCGGTTAGCGGTTGCCGGTAACGGATGCCTGTGTTGAACCGGTTGCCGGTGAGATTCTTTTCGTAAATCCTTTCGCCGGTGAACGCCTGTTTCTTTCCGCGGGTGGCCGGGTAAATATCGGTCATTGCGGTTGAAAGATGGCATTGGCAACCTCTGACCGGTTCTTTGCCGGATACGATTCTTCCTTTTAATTACAGGTCTTGTGCAATAAGCGACATGCACAGGCATAAGAATGCTGTGGTCGTAATGGTCGTTTCATGTATTTTTTATCGTTATAAAGAAAGAACCGCGGTTGTCTTTGTCTTGTTATGTCTGTTAGACGGAACGGAGAAGTGAAAGCAGTACGAAGAAAAAAAGTTTTTTTATCGGTTGATAATCAGCTTGTTCTTTTATATGACCGAAAATTTCTTGAAAAATATTACAGGAAATGTTTGGAGGTTTCGAAAAAAGCCGTACCTTTGCAACGCTTTTGAAACGGAAGTGTACGGGCGTTTAGCTCAGCTGGTTCAGAGCATCTGC
>NZ_CAUCSQ010000044.1 GCF_958445495.1 uncultured Bacteroides sp.
CCCCCTGCTCCCAAAGCAGGTGCGCTAACCGGACTGCGCTACACCCCGCTACTTTCCGAAGGAGTATTCTTATTAAAAGCGGTGCAAAGATAGGGAGTATTTTTTAATTAACAATAGTCGAGTGGATGTTTTTTATTTATTATTTCTCAATAGACTGAATTTCATTTGTTTGTGTTTTAGTTTCTTATATTTGAAAGGTGGAAACGCTGTGAGGGATTACTTTTTACTCTTTTGTATTCATCTTGTTTTATGTGATAATGATTATATCAGCTCTTGTCCGGAGGTTATGATTGCAGCCTTTAATTGTCGTGAAAATATTGCATTCATATTATAGTTAATGAATGGTATAACCTGAAAATAAATTCCGGTAATGCTGAACTATCTTTGTTGTTTTCTGTTTTCAAAATAGGAATTTTAAATTAGAAAGCCGTATGAAAACGAAAAAGCAAAAAGAAACAAATAAACCGGACGTACATTTGCTGGAGCAAAAGGGATACGAAAAAATAACGAATGAAATTGTGCCGGTGCAGCAAACAGAAACTTATCGTAAACCGACTCAGAAAGTGGTTAAAGAAGCTGTGAAGGAGTTGAATCCTGATACAGACAGCTTGGATAGCAGAGGATGATTCATCCTCTGCGGTCTTTAATGGTTTACCGCGTAAATGAATCCGGCACTCAACCGGTTATTTTTGTCCGGTTCACTTCCGAATAATATTTTAAGCGAATAAACAAATTATAGTTTTTGCTATAAAAGCCATCTGAAAGAATTATCTTTGCAACTATTCTGGTTTTATTTCAAATAAGGGAAATTATATGAAGAGAATGAAGATTTTTCTATTGTTGACAGCTTGGATTGGTTTTAATGCATGCCAACCCAAAAGTAAACAAGTGGCAGAACAGACAATGGCAGATGATAGCTTGGCTATTGTTCCGATAGAAGACGGAAAGGTGCTTTCCGGAGTTGTAGAGGATGTTTCGATGAATAATTTTATGTTGGTTACTTCGGAAGGTGATACGATTTTTATTAGTACGATGGACCGGGAACCTGATGAAATAGGTGATTTCGAACTAGGTGATACTGTAAAAGTTAATTATATAGAAGAAGAGGAAGAGCCGGGAGTCAGAAATATACCTACCGCCCAAAAAGTTACTGTGGTCGGAAAAAGAAACCGCATTGAATAAAAAAATGCTTGGAAGGGAATATATCCCGTGTGTTGAATAGGATAAAGGAAAAAGGAGACTGTCCGGAAAGCCGGCTTCTCAATTTAGAAACATACGGCCTGCAAGCCTATCAGGAAGTATTCGGTAAATTCCGTATGTTTGGCATTTAGTAAAGAGTAAGTTCGCCTTTTTCGCAGGAATTTACTCTTCTTTGATGAATATCCCCTAATAAAAGAATACCATATCAGTTTACTTTACTTCTGGTACATTAAAGTATATAGTTGGGTAGAGGAATATCATTCAATAAACATGAGACTCTTGTTTTCCCTGCCAGTGGGGATAAAAGTGATTCCAAGTTCTCCGTTTTCAAACAGCAGGTAACAGTAAATGTCTGTCTCAAAATAGAAATTGAAAATCTTATAGATTGAAACCCTAGAAGGAAAAAAATCCCTCCTATTCTAGCCTTTACTCATTACAATATAAGGCAAGAATAGAGGGATTTTTATGTTATCGCTTATCAATTTATAAGTAAGGGGGCAAAATTCAATTTTAGAGGAAATAAACTTTTCATCTGAAATCTGGCACTCTTCATCTGAAACCCGGTACTCTTCATCGGTAATAAAAAGGCCGTATCAACTCTGTTTTTGAGTAATGATACGGCTATTTTTATGTTTATCAGTTAGAATCTGTAACTGTTCCGAGCGTTCATCTTAGTTTCGACACACTCCCTTATTTCCTTTTTCGAATTTATAACTTTCCGGTTTGGGAGTTATAGAATATCTAAAGTTTTAAATGCTTTTACTAATTTCTCCACAGCCCGGTCAATTTGCTCTTTTGTGTGAGTAGCCATTAATGCTACACGTACCAATGTATCTTGCGGAGCGCATGCCGGCGGGATAACGGGATTGATGAAGACACCCTCGTCAAAAGCCAGTTTGGTAACCATGAAAGTCTTTTCCGTGTCGCGTACATACAGAGGGATAATGGGCGATTCTGTCGCTCCGATTTCAAAGCCGGCTTCACGGAAACGTTTCAAAGCATAATTGGTTGCATCCCATAATGCCTGGAGCCTTTCCGGTTCGTTTTGAATGATGTGAAGAGCCTCTAAAGCGGATGCGGTAGCTGCCGGAGTATTGGAAGCGCTGAATATATAGGTACGCGCGTTGTGGCGCAACCAGTTGATGATGGATGAATCCGCCGCGATGAATCCGCCGATTGAAGCTAAGGACTTGCTGAAAGTACCCATAATCAGGTCCACCTCGTCGGTCAGTCCGAAATGGTCGCATACGCCGCGTCCCTGTTTGCCGAACACACCCAGACCGTGAGCCTCGTCTACCATGATGGTAGCATTGTATTTATGTTTCAAACGTACTATTTCGGGCAAGTTTGCCAAGTCGCCTTCCATGGAAAATACACCGTCTACGATGATTAGTTTCACCGAATCCGGGTTACACTTCTGAAGTTGTTTTTCCAGGTCGGTCATGTCGTTATGCTTGTACTTCAACTGTTGAGAAAAAGAGAGACGGCGGCCGTCTACGATAGAAGCATGGTCGCGGTCATCGCAAATGATGTAATCGTTGCGGTCTGTCAAGGCGGGAATAACTCCGGAGTTAACGGTAAAACCGGTCGAGAAACATAACGCTTCGTCTTTGCCGACGAAAGCTGCCAATTCTTTTTCCAGTTGAACGTGCAAATCCAATGTACCGTTTAAAAAGCGTGAGCCGGCACAACCGGAACCATACTTGTGCATGGCTTTTACACCGGCTTCAATAACTCTCTCATCTCCCGTCAGGCCAGTGTATGCATTGGAACCGAACATAAGGACCTCGTGTCCGCCCATTTCTACCTCTGTACCCTGTTTCCCTTCAATCTCACGGAAATATGGGTAAACGCCCTGTGCCATAAACTTTTGTGGCAAGTCGTATTTAGCTAACTTCTCTTGTAATAATCCCATGAATTATAATTTATTATACTCATATTCAGACCATTCGCTGATGGCCTAATCTCCTTTTATCTTAACAAGTGTTTAAAACAGGGGGCAAAGATAACAAAATTTGCTTTTATCCGTTCCTTTTAAAAGAAAAAAGTTGCCCTTATCTGATTAGAAACCTTTAATAGATTAAAATTTAATATTTTTGTATTACTTTTGTCGTCTACAATCGACAAGAATAGCATGAACGAAAGAATGAAAAAAATAATATTCGTTGTCAATCCTATTTCGGGTACACAAAGCAAAGAACTGGTTCTTAGCTTACTGGATGAGAAAATAGACAAGGCGAGATACTCTTGGGAAGTAATGTACACGGAGAGAGCCGGTCATGCGGTGGAAATAGCTGCAAAAGCTGCTGAAGAAAAGACAGACATAGTAGTAGCCATCGGGGGAGACGGAACGATTAACGAAATAGCCCGTTCGCTGGTACATACCGATACTGCTATGGGAATAATACCTTGCGGTTCGGGCAACGGGCTTGCGCGGCATCTGCATATACCTATGGAACCGAAAAAGGCGTTGGAAGTAATCAATGAAGGATGCGTGGATATCATAGATTACGGCAAGATTAACGGAATGGATTTTTTTTGTACCTGCGGAGTCGGGTTCGACGCATTCGTCAGCTTAAAGTTTGCACATGCCGGTAAACGCGGATTATTGACATATTTGGAGAAAACGCTGCAAGAAAGCCTGAAATATCAACCGGAAACATACGAACTGGAGACGGAAAACGGAGTGACCAAGTATAAAGCTTTCCTGATTGCCTGTGGCAATGCGTCGCAATACGGGAATAACGCATATATCGCTCCGCAAGCCACTCTGACGGACGGATTGCTGGATGTGACTATCCTTGAACCGTTCACAGTGCTGGATGTACCTTCCCTTGCTTTCCAACTGTTCAATAAAACTATCGACCAGAATAGCCGTATCAAGACTTTCCGTTGTAAAAAACTGTGTATCCGGAGAACTGCTCCCGGAGTCGTGCATTTTGATGGTGACCCGATGGAGACAGATGCCGATGTGAATATCGAACTGATTCAGAGAGGGCTGCGTGTGGTAGTGCCTCCGGCAGGGGAGAAAGACTCGGCGAATATGCTCCAGAGGGCGCAGGAATACATGAACGGCATTAAATTGATGAACGAAGCGATTGTGGACAATATAACAGACAAAAACAAGAAAATATTGAAAAAGCTGACAAAGAAAGTCTGAAATAAATGTTGAATTCTGATTTATTGTGTACTTTTGCACGCTACTTAACGAAAAAATATCATAAATATTAGAAAATATGTTCAGAACACACACTTGTGGAGAACTGAGAATCTCTGATGCAAATAAGCAAGTCACGCTGTCCGGGTGGGTACAGCGCAGTCGTAAAATGGGAGGGATGACTTTCGTTGACATTCGCGACCGTTACGGCATTACCCAATTGGTTTTTAATGAAGAAGTAAATGCCGACCTTTGCGAACGCGCCAACAAGCTCGGACGTGAGTATGTTATCCAGGTGACGGGAACAGTCAGCGAACGTTTCAGCAAAAATGCGAATATTCCTACCGGGGATATCGAAATTACAGTTTCCGAATTAAATGTGTTGAATGCAGCGATGACTCCTCCGTTCACGATTGAGGATAACACGGACGGCGGGGATGATATCCGTATGAAATACCGCTATCTGGATTTACGCCGTAATGCGGTTCGTTCCAATCTGGAGTTACGCCATAAAATGACAATCGAAGTACGCAAATATCTTGACAGTTTAGGGTTTATTGAAGTAGAAACCCCTGTATTGATAGGCTCCACTCCGGAAGGAGCGCGCGACTTTGTAGTACCTTCACGTATGAATCCGGGACAATTTTACGCACTTCCGCAGTCTCCGCAAACATTGAAGCAGTTGTTGATGGTTTCCGGTTTCGACCGCTACTTCCAGATAGCGAAATGTTTCCGTGACGAAGACTTGCGTGCCGACCGCCAGCCGGAGTTTACGCAGATTGACTGTGAGATGAGTTTCGTTGAGCAAGAAGATATCATCACTACTTTCGAAGGAATGGCTAAACACCTGTTCAAGACCCTCCGGGGTGTGGAACTGGCTGAACCGTTCTTGCGGATGCCTTGGGCGGATGCCATGAAATATTACGGCAGCGATAAGCCGGACTTGCGTTTTGGCATGAAATTCGTAGAATTGACGGACCTTGTGAAAGGTTACGGATTTTCCGTATTTGATAATGCGGCGTATGTGGGCGGTATTTGCGCGGAAGGTGCTGCAAATTACACCCGCAAGCAATTGGACGCATTGACCGAGTTTGTGAAGAAACCGCAAATCGGTGCGAAAGGAATGGTATATGCCCGTGTGGAAGCAGATGGGACGGTGAAATCAAGTGTGGATAAATTCTATACGCAAGAAGTACTGCAAAAAGTAAAAGAAGCATTCCAGGCTAAGCCGGGTGATTTGATTCTGATATTGTCCGGCGACGATGTGATGAAAACCCGTAAGCAACTGTGTGAACTCCGTTTGGAAATGGGGTCTCAACTAGGCTTGCGCGATAAGAATAAATTTGCCTGCCTTTGGGTTGTCGATTTCCCGATGTTCGAGTGGAGTGAGGAAGAAGGACGCCTGATGGCTATGCACCATCCGTTTACCCATCCGAAAGAAGAAGACATTCCATTGCTGGATACAGACCCGGCCGCTGTGCGTGCGGATGCCTATGATATGGTTATCAATGGTGTGGAAGTCGGCGGAGGTTCCATCCGTATTCACGATGCGCAGCTCCAGGCGAAGATGTTTGAAATCTTAGGTTTTACTCCTGAAAAGGCAGAGGCGCAGTTCGGCTTCCTGATGAATGCGTTCAAGTATGGAGCTCCTCCTCACGGCGGTTTGGCATACGGGCTTGACCGTTGGGTATCTCTCTTTGCCGGACTGGATTCTATTCGCGACTGCATAGCATTCCCGAAAAACAATTCGGGACGTGACGTGATGTTAGACGCACCGTCCGTTATCGACCAGAGCCAACTTGATGAACTTAATTTAAGCGTTGATATCAAAGAAGGCGAGTGAAAGAATCCGTACGCATATTCCGTTTTATGGCAATCGGTACGATGAATGCTTTAATTATGGCATTGGTCGTATGGTTGATGATGAAGGAGATATCATTTGACGGTGACTATATGGTAGCTAATATAACAGCCTATCTGATAGCGCAGATTCATAATTTTATTTGGTGTAAATATTGGATATTTCCCGTAGAAAACGAGAAGAACAGCCTTTGGAAACAGATATTGTTTTTTTGTTCAGCTTTCGGGATAGCTTACACCGCCCAATTCTTATTTCTGGTTTTGCTGGTAGAAGGATTGGATGTCAATGAATACCTGGCACAATTCTTAGGGTTGTTTATTTATGGAAGTGCAAATTTCATAGCCAATAAAAAGATAACTTTCCAATAGATTGCCGCCGGCTTGTACGGATTGTCACAAAGATAAATTCCGCATTTCAGGAATTCGATAAGAAGGCTGTCTCAGAAAGAACCGCACCCCGAAAATTAAACGCAAGACTTTTGGAGTGCAGTTCAAAATGAGACAGCCTTCTTATAATTTATAAGCTGTAACATAAAAATCCCCGCTATTTTAGCCTTTATTCATCAGAATACAAGGCAAGAACAGGGAGGATTTTTCATTTTAAAGTTCCAATCTGCAAGATTCCCGACTTTCAATTTCTATTTTGAGCCGACCTCTTCCTTTTCTTTCTATTGACCGGACACATCCCTCACACAGATTTATCTCTGGGCCAATCCGTATGTCTTATAAGAAAAACTAATCCAGGAAACGTTTTGTCAGCCCTTCATATTCCTCTATTCGACGGTCGCGTAAGAAAGGCCACCAGCGACGAACATTTTCCGAACGTTCCATATCGATTTCCACTACCATGTTCTCCGGCCGGTCATTTCCCGCTTGTGCAAGAAGCTCTCCCTGTGGACCGACAACAAAACTGTTACCCCAGAATAAAATGCCGTTTGTCTGTCCGGAGGGGTCCGGTTCATGACCGACACGGTTGACGGAAATCACGGGAAGCCCGTTTGCTACAGCGTGTGCGCGTTGGGAAATAATCCATGCGTTGAGTTGGCGCGCTTTCTCATCGTCCATGTCAGAACTCTCCCAACCGATAGCGGTGGGATAAATTAAAAGTTCCGCCCCCTTCAACGCCATTAAGCGGGCGGCTTCCGGATACCATTGGTCCCAACATACCAATACCCCAAGTTTGCCCAAGGAAGTCCGGATGGGTTCGAAACCTGTATCGCCGGGAGTGAAATAGAATTTCTCATAATAAGCCGGGTCGTCGGGAATATGCATCTTCCGGTATTTCCCGGCAATACTTCCGTCACGGTCAAAAACAACCGCGGTATTATGGTAAAGTCCGGGAGCGCGTTTCTCAAAAAGGGAAGTGACGAGCACTATTTTGTTGGCTGCCGCCAGTTCGGAATAGAAGCCGGTGGAAGGACCGGGAATGGGTTCGGCAAAGTCGAACAGGGCGGTATTCTCAGTCTGGCAGAAGTAAAGCGAATTATGTAATTCCTGAAGCACAACCAATTGTGCGCCATGAGCTGCACATGCCTCGATACTTTTTGCAAGGTTCATCAAATTAGTCCGTACATCTGCGGTATTGGATTGCTGTATCAATCCGACTTTTATTTTTCTCATACTCTGTATTTAGTTAATAACCCCTTTCGGATATTGCATAGTGACACAATGTAAGGAACCATGCTGCCTGATAAGTGCGCGACAGTCGATTCCGATGATTTCATGTTGCGGAAAAGCCTGTTGCAATACCTCCTTTGCTTTCCGGTCATTTTCCTGTTGATTATATGTAGGATAAAGAACCGCGTCATTCAGAATTAGGAAGTTGGCGTATGTGGCAGGCAAGCGTTCTCCGTTTTCTTCAATCTTATCAACCATAGGCAAGGCCAACAGACGATATGGCGTTCCCCCTAAAGTGCGGAATGTCTTTAATTGCTCTTCCATAGCATGCAATGCCTCATAATGCTCATCCTCCTTATTGTCGCATTTCACGTAAGCAATGGTGTCCGTGGAACAGAAGCGTGCCAGCGTGTCGATGTGGCTGTCCGTATCGTCGCCTGCCAGGTAACCGTGGTCCAACCATAATATTTTCTGCATGTTGAAAGTCGATTTCAAGTATTCCTCTATTTCCACTTGGTTCAGATGCCCGTTCCGGTTGGGCGAGAGCAAGCATTCGGAAGTAGTAAGCAAAGTTCCCATTCCATCGCTTTCAATAGAGCCGCCTTCGAGGACGAAACCGAGGCGGTTGACATAATTCCCTTTCAGGACTCCTGCTTTTACGGCACATCGGGTAATCTGATTGTCAAGCCCGGAGGCGAATTTGAGTCCCCAGCCGTTAAATGTAAAGTCGAGCAGGGAAGGAGCGCCTTTATCTATCATGGTGATGGCGCCGTGGTCGCGCGCCCATGTGTCATTCGTCTCACATTCCAGGAAACGTACGTTAGCCATGTTTACAGCCGGAGCGATTTGCTGTTTTACCACTTCCGGTTCGGGAGTGATAATCAACAGTAATTCCCTCTTGGCAATTTCTCTGGCAATGTTTTTAAAACATTCCTGCACTTCCGGCAACATATACGCCCAGTCTGTTCCTGCATGCGGCCATGTGAGTTGTATGCCGCTTTGCGGATACCATTCGGCAGGTAAGTGAGGCGCTCTCATTTCTACCTGTACAGTCATGTTTTTACCAAAGTTCAATTGCAAATCTTTTTCCGAGCCGCTGGGGCTGGGAAGTCCAACCATGATTCCCATCAGACAATTGTATTTAGTTATTTATCATTAGTTTTACTCTTCAGCAAATGTGCCGTCAGGCTTTCGTTTCCTGTTTCGGCTTCCGGTCAAAGAACGGATTTTTGGAAGAAGCGCTTACGGGAATCGCCATTACCATTTTGCAGTCCTTCAACCAATTCAGGCGTTGTGCCGCCAGGCCTGCCGAAAACATCACACGTGTGTCTACCCGCATATCGGCAGCCGTAGCGCAGGCAGAGCCGACGGCGATACCGACATCGATGCTGTTTAATGCGCAAGGAACCCCTTCCGTACGGCTGCCGCATGTCGGAAAACCGCAATGGCCGCAGTTCAATCCCTGTGCCTGCTCGCGTGTTCCTATCAATATGACACATTCGGCGTTTAAGATATTGTCGGCGTCGCGAAGGAAAAACTTCATTCCGTGTTCCTCGACCATGGCAATCATCGTGTCCGACAATTGCTTGATTTCTTCATCCGTAACTAAAGCCGCCTCAATAATATCGATTCCTTTCCCTTTCGGAGCAGTACGTGCGGCTGTCATCATTTGGCGTGCCACCTGTAGTACATGTTCGTGGCGGGCATCTCTTTCATTTAATATCATACGCTTTTCTGAATTAATTAGTGAGACAAAGATAAATGAAAATTAGCAAACCCGAATAGAATATTGTTCTTTTCTATGTCCAGTATTTCCGGACCGGCCAGAACCTTCGATGACCGGATACCTTGAATAATTCCGTATTATTCCCTGTCCGGATATTTAAAAGTCTTGTTTTTTGTGTACTTTTGGCGAAAATATTAAGAAGAAGGAAATGCTGCGGATTAATAATGCTTGTATCGCTTTTGGGGAGGAAGTGCTTTTCTCCGGTTTCGGGATGGAGCTGGAGAAAGGGGAGACAGCTTGCATCGTAGGTCAGTCCGGTTGTGGAAAGACGTCTCTGTTAAATGCCATCATGGGATTTGTACCTTTACGCGAGGGAACCGTCAAGGTAGGCGGGATATTGCTGGATAAATCGACTGTTGACGCCGTTCGCCGCCAGATAGCATGGATTCCGCAGGAGTTAGCATTGCCTTTTGAATGGGTGAAGGAAATGGTAGCTTTGCCTTTTGAGTTGAAAGTAAACCGTTCTGTTCCGTTTTCGGAGAAAAGGCTTTACGGGTATTTTGATGAGCTGGGACTGGAACATGAGTTATATTTTAAAAGGGTGAATGAGGTTTCCGGCGGCCAGCGCCAACGTATCATGCTGGCTGTGGCGGCCATGCTTGACAAGCCTTTGATTATCATTGACGAACCGACGTCTGCCTTGGATGCCGGGTCAACGGATAGGGTCCTGGCTTTTTTCAGGCGGCAGGCAGAGAAAGGGGCGGCAGTCCTGGCTGTCTCGCATGATAAGGATTTTGCTTCGGGATGTCATTATCTGATAGAATTGTGATGAAACTGTTATTAACGGAAAATATATCGTGGGGACTATTGACATATCATATTATAATTTATTTGTAGGACTGCTTCTGCTTGCCGTTCCTTTCTTTTATCTCTGGAAGTTCAAGACGGGACTGTTGAAACCTGCCGTGATTGGGACGTTACGGATGATTATCCAGTTGTTTTTTATCGGTGTGTATCTGAAATATCTTTTTTTATGGAACAATCCTTGGATTAACTTTCTGTGGGTCATCATTATGATATTCGTGGCCGGACAGACGGCATTGGTACGTACGGGGTTAAAGCGGAGGGTATTGTTGATTCCCATATCTGTCGGTTTTTTATGCAGCGTGGTATTGGTGGGATTGTATTTTATCGGAGTGGTACTTCAATTGGACAATGTGTTCAGTGCCCAATATTTCATTCCGATATTCGGCATTCTGATGGGGAACATGCTTTCGAGTAACGTGATTGCTCTGAACACCTATTATAGCGGGTTGAAGCGTGAACAACAACTCTATCGTTATTTATTGGGAAATGGAGCCACAAGGCAGGAAGCGCAGGCGCCGTTCATCAAACAAGCCATCATTAAGTCGTTCAGCCCGTTGATTGCAAATATTGCGGTGATGGGGCTGGTGGCTCTTCCCGGTACGATGATTGGACAGATTCTGGGAGGCAGCAGTCCGAATGTCGCTATCAAATATCAGATGATGATTATGGTTATTACTTTTACGGCATCTATGTTGTCATTGATGATTACGATTTCATTGGCTTCACGGAGGTCGTTTGACGCCTACGGAAAATTATTGGAAGTGACAAAAGAACCCAGGAAATGATAACTTCCCTGTCGGGCGGGAAAATCTCCTGGTATATTTATTCCGTATTTTCTCTTTATAAAAAACGAATATACGATGAATCATTTATTAATTAGTATTACTTTTGTGCCCAAATTAAGATGAGTATGAATGTAAAAGCAAAAGGTTATCTGTTGGGAGCCGTCGCCGCAGCGACATACGGCATGAATCCGTTGTTTGCCCTTCCTTTATATAAGGAGGGGATGAATCCTGATTCCGTACTTTTTTTCAGATATTTATTTGCCATTCCTCTGTTGGGCATTATGCTTAAAACCAGAGGACGGAGTTTTAAGCTGGGACGTAAGGAAGTATTTCCTTTGGTGATAATGGGGATACTGGTGGCTCTTTCTTCTCTTACTTTGTTTCAGAGCTATAATCACATGGATGCCGGCATCGCATCTACTTTGCTGTTTGTCTATCCGATTATGGTGGCGCTGATTATGGCATTTGTTTTTAAGGAGAAACTGACATTGCAGACTGTATTCTGCATATTACTGGCATTGAGCGGCATCGGCCTGCTTTATAAGAATAGCGATGGCAGTACGCTCAGCCTTATGGGGACATTGCTGGTTATGGTTTCCGCTCTTTCATATTCTATTTATATTGTCGGCATCAATCAGACGACACTGAAGAATGTGGCGACCTTGAAAGTGACTTTTTATGTATTGCTGTTCGGGTTAAGTCTGTTTTTGGCCCGTTTATGCATGAATGGAAATTTGATTCTTCCGGGTGAATGGTATTTATGGGGGAATCTGATAGCCCTGGCTGTTTTTCCTACTGCTATTTCATTTTTATGTACTACCAGCGCCATCCAATATATAGGTTCTACCCCTACCGCTATTCTCGGCGCATTGGAACCTGTGACCGCTATTTTCTTCGGCATAACGGTTTTTGGAGAGGTTTTGACTGTCAGGGAAAGTATTGGACTGGTGATGATTATTGTTGCGGTAACTTTTGTCATTGCGGGAAGTAATATCACGGTTCATCTAGTTCGTTTCCGGAAATTGTTCCCACGGTTACCTTTAAAAACGAAAAAGGCAAAGAACTGATATTTATTTTGGGACATTCAGTAAATAGTATAAAATTAGCCAACTAATTCATACTTAAAGTAGGGGCATTTACTGAATATCCCTATTTTGTAGAGGGGGGCTTTGGATTAGTAACAATAGAAATCTGTGTATAACGGAAAGAAGAAGAGTATCACTCTTCTTTTATTTTGTTCTATTGACGAACCAAAGCGTTTCACCGTATAAATACTTTGGTTTAATAGGACGAATCTTTAGTTCCAATAGGATGAATCTCTGGTTTCAATGGGATGAATCTTTAGTTTCAATTGCTTGAAACTCTAGTTTCCTCTTAGTCGGAACTTTGGTTTCTCTCTGTCGAAACTATAGTTTCTCGCCGTTGAAACTACAGTTTCTTTCTGTTGAAACTCCGTTTCTGCCGGAAACAAATGTTTCTATTATACGAAATAAGTCGTGCAACTGTATGAAATCCGAAATTGTTCTGAATGAATGCCTTTTATTCCTGTAAGTCACTTGAATTCATCCGACTTTTTATGCATGATTTATCTTTTATATTATTTGTTGTCAAAGTTTTATAGCCCCTGCTACTATCATCTGCATTCTTGATTTTTGTTATACCGCTTCCGCCTCCATATATAAAATACATGGAATATAATATATTCTGACTTTAGCTCTTCAAGCGGGGAACAGTCAATACCAAGAGGAACGGTCAACACCAGGGAGCGGAATTACCCTTCCCGGCCTAGTGTTTTTTTATGTCATTTGCCTTTAAGTTTCTCCCATAGGCAGCGGAGTTGGACGAATTGTTCGCCCGGATGTATGTATTCATTTTCCAGCATTTTCTCTGATACTCGAAACTTGGAGAGATGATGCCGGATGTATTTCTCTAAATCCGGAGATTGTTTTTTGACAAAAGCCTGTAAGTCCACTTGCCCGTCTTCATGGATAAAGACTTTCGCCTTGACTGTCCGGAATCCCCATTCTTTACAATGTTTGACTTCTGCCTTGTCTATCCAGAAAATAGCGCTTGACATTACTGTGTCCACGGTACATACCGGGGTAGTTCCGTCGGTATTTTCCATCACCTGTCTTTCAGAGTCGTTGTCATTCTGTTTAAGCCGGCAGGAGGAGACAGCCAGAACGAATAGTAAAAAATAGAATAGAATTGTTTTCATCCGCATTCGATTAATTAATAGATAGGCAACAAATTTACTAAAAAACGAAAACAAAAGGTCATTATTCTTTTTTATTTTCATATATTTGCATTCAAATTTTCTGTAAGGAATGAAAATTAAGGAAATAGTAAGCGCCCTTGAACAATTCGCGCCTCTGCCATTGCAAGACGGTTTTGATAATGCCGGCCTGCAAATCGGATTGACAGATGCGGAAGCAACAGGGGCTTTGTTGTGTCTTGACGTTACCGAATCCGTGTTGGATGAAGCCATTGCATTGGGATATAATCTTGTTATATCGCATCATCCCCTGATTTTTAAAGGTTATAAATCCATTACGGGAAAGGACTACGTTGAACGTTGTATCCTGAAAGCAATCAGGAATGACATCGTGATTTATTCGGCGCATACCAATCTCGATAATGCCTGCGGAGGAGTGAATAGTAAGATTGCCGAGAAAATCGGATTGAAAAATCTGCAGGTGCTCGAACCGAAAGAAAACAGCTTGGTTAAGTTGGTGACATTTGTGCCTTATGCACAGGCGGAGTCTTTGAGGGAAGCCTTGTTCGCTGCCGGATGCGGCAATATAGGCAACTATGATTCATGCAGTTACAATCTGGAAGGAGAGGGGACTTTCCGGGCGAAAGAGGGAACACATCCTTTCTGCGGGACAATCGGTAAATTGCATCGTGAAAAGGAAGTAAGGATAGAGACGATTCTTCCTGCATTCAAAAAGCCGGAGGTTGTCAGGGCTTTGCTGGCAGCACATCCTTACGAAGAGCCGGCGTTTGACATCTATCCGTTACAGAATAGCTGGGCGCAGGCAGGCGCGGGGATTGTAGGCGAGCTGGAGCAATCGGAAACGGAACTTGAATTCCTGAAACGCATTAAGAAAACTTTCGAAGTGGGATGTTTGCGCCATAACAAATTGAGAGGACGGGAGATACGGAAAGTCGCCCTGTGCGGGGGTGCGGGAGCATTCTTACTTCCGCAGGCGATACGTTCGGGAGCGGATGTCTTTATTACGGGAGAAATTAAATATCATGATTATTTCGGTCATGAGGAGGATATCCTGATGGCGGAAATCGGTCATTATGAAAGCGAACAATATACAAAAGAAATTTTTTATTCCATAATCCGGGATTTATTTCCTAATTTTGCACTCCAATTGAGTAAAATAAATACGAATCCCATAAAATATTTATAAGTAAAATGGCTAGAGAAGCAAAAAAAGAACCGAATGAGTTGACGGTGGAACAGAAATTGAAAACACTGTTCCAACTGCAGACTATGTTGTCCAAGATTGATGAAATCAAAACGTTGAGAGGCGAGCTTCCGTTGGAAGTGCAGGACCTTGAAGATGAAATTGCCGGTTTGAGTACACGTATTGACAAAATCAAAGCAGAAGTAGATGAATTGAGAGCTGCCATTGCCGGTAAAAGGGTGGAAATCGAGACGGCGAAGGGTTCTGTCGAGAAATATAAGTCACAGCAGGATAATGTCCGTAATAACCGTGAGTATGACTTCCTGACTAAAGAAATTGAATTCCAGACATTGGAAATTGAGCTTTGCGAAAAGAGAATAAAGGAATATACTGCGGATAAGGAAGGAAAAGAGGCCGAGGTGGTGAAGAACGAGCAGGTTCTTGACGAAAGAAAGAAAGACCTTGAGCAGAAAAAAGGGGAGCTGGACGAGATTATTTCTGAAACCAAGCAGGAGGAAGAAAAATTGAGGGACAAGGCTAAGGACCTGGAAACTAAGATTGAACCGCGTTTGTTGCAGTCTTTCAAGCGTATCCGCAAGAATTCCCGTAATGGGCTGGGTATCGTATATGTGCAACGTGATGCTTGCGGCGGTTGCTTTAACAAGATTCCGCCCCAGAGACAGTTGGATATCCGTTCTCGTAAGAAGGTTATCGTTTGTGAATATTGCGGACGTATTATGATTGACCCGGAATTGGCGGGCATACAGATTGAACATAAAGTGGAAGAGGCTCCGGCAGCTACTACTAAAAGGGCAATCAGAAGAAAAACCGCTGAATAGGAACGATGATGTTAAACGGCTTTTAAGGGGTTCGACAGATGAAAATGAGGAGCCTCTGCCCGTAGCCTGTTAATCAGAAGCATACTAATCCCCTTGTTTAGTCCTGATTCATAAGAATGTAAGGACTGGACAAGGGGATTTTCCGTATAGGGAAGGTGATTTATAAGATTTTTCTGTTTTTCAAAGTTCATTTTGACTCGCTCTTTTTTTATCTCACTTTCTTAACATTTCCGAAATAAACAAAGCAGACATTCAGTTGTTATCTCTTCATCTCATAAAAACCTGAACTGAATATGAATATACGAGTATGGGGCATGTCGCTCCTTTTGTTTCTTTCAACTGTAACTGCGGTTGGACAGACTGTAAACCGTTATTTGAAAGCTCCTCTTCCTGAAAGCTGGGAAGAAAACGGAGAAGTGTTCCAACAGACGCTTCCGGTGGATGACTATTGGTGGAAATCGTTCCGGGATAGTAAACTGGACTCTTTGATTGCTTTGGCAGTAGACCGTAACTTTTCTGTTGCAGTGGCGATTGACCGCATAGCCGCCGCACGTGCCAATCTATGGATGGAGCGCGGCAGCTTCTTTCCGGCTATCGGTCTGAATGCCGGATGGACCCGGCAAGAGACCAGCGGGAATACGAGTTCGGTTCCTCAGACAACGGAACATTATTATGATGCCTCACTCAGTATGAGTTGGGAAATAGATGTGTTCGGCAGTATCCGTAAACGGGTAAAGGCGCAGAAGGAGAATTTTGCGGCCAGTAAGGAGGAATATACCGGAGTGATGATTTCGATGGCGGCGGAGGTTGCTTCGGCTTATATTAATTTACGGGAATTGCAACAGGAACTTGAAGTGGTCAATAAGAATTGTGCTTCTCAAGAGAGGGTGTTGAAAATCACGGAGGTAAGATATAATACCGGATTGGTGGCTAAGTTGGATGTGGCGCAGGCCAAATCCGTGTTGTACAGTACCAAGGCGTCCATTCCGCAACTGGAGGCGGGTATCAACCAGTATATCACGACGTTGGCTGTCTTGTTGGGGATGTATCCTCAAGATATCCGTCCGGTTCTGGAGCCGGTCGGTACATTGCCTGATTATATGGAGCCGATTGGAGTGGGGATGCCTGCCGGTTTGCTGATGAGACGTCCTGACGTACGGAGTGCGGAGCGGAGTGTGAATGCCCAGGCGGCATTGCTTGGAGCTTCCAAAGCGGATTGGTTGCCGAAGGTTTTCTTGAAAGGTTCGTTCGGTTACGCAGCCCGTGATTTGAAAGATTTGGTGAAAAGCAAGAGTATGGCGTACGAGATTGCTCCGTCGTTGAGTTGGACGATTTTTAACGGAGGACAACTGGTGAATGCTACAAGACTGGCAAAAGCGCAATTGGATGAATCTATCAATCAATTTAACCAGACGGTTCTGACTGCCGTACAGGAGATTGACAATGCGATGAATTCTTATCGGAATTCCATCAAGCAGATTGTGGCGTTGCGCGAGGTGCGTAATCAAGGGATTGAGACATTGAAGCTCTCACTGGAACTTTACAAGCAGGGGCTTTCGCCTTTTCAGAATGTGTTGGATGCACAACGGTCTTTACTGTCTTACGAGAATCAACTGGTGCAGGCGCAGGGGAGTTCATTGTTGCAACTGATTACGCTCTACAAGGCTTTAGGAGGCGGTTGGCGAGAATAAAACAATCTATAAATAAAAATATAACCTAACGGATATGAAAAAATTGATGTATATCTTCTTTGTTCTGCCGATACTGACCGGTTGTAAAGAGAAGAAAAGCGCGGGAATGGCGGGAGGGATGCCTGCCCAGGAAATTAATGTGTCTGAACCGATAGTGAGGGATATAATTCTGACGAAAGATTATCCGGGCTATCTGACGACGGAAAAGACTGTGAACCTGGTAGCCAGAGTGAACGGTACATTGCAGTCTACTTCTTATACTCCCGGCGGACGGGTGAAGCAAGGGCAGTTGTTGTTTGTCATCGAGCCTACTTTGTATAAGGACAAGGTGGAACAGGCGGAAGCGGAGTTGAAGACTGCCCAGGCACAACTGGAATATGCCCGTAGCAATTATAGCCGTATGAAAGAGGCTGTCAAAAGTGATGCTGTGAGCCAGATACAGGTGCTTCAGGCGGAATCTTCTGTTGCGGAGGGGGTGGCGGCTGTCAGTAACGCGGAGGCTGCTCTGAGTACGGCCCGTACTAATTTAGGATATTGTTATGTCCGTGCTCCCTTTGACGGGACAATCAGTAAGGCTACTGCAGACGTGGGCAGTTATGTGGGAGGTTCGTTGCAACCTGTCACGTTGGCTACTATCTACAAGGATAACCGGATGTATGCTTATTTTAACGTTGCCGACAATCAATGGGTGGGGATGTCGGCGGGCCATCGGCAGTCTGCAAAGAAGCTTCCGCAGGAGATTAGGGTACGGTTGGGAGAAGGAGGAAACGAAACGTATCCGGCGACGTTGGATTATCTGTCTCCGAACGTGGATTTGAATACGGGGACATTGATGGTGCGTGCCAATTTTGATAACCCGCAGGGGGTATTGAAGAGCGGATTGTATGTGAGCATTACTTTGCCTTACGGGGAAGCTGATGATGCATTGTTGGTAAGGGAGGCTTCTATCGGGACGGATCAGTTGGGGAAGTATTTGTATCTTGTCAATGATTCCGGTATTGTCCGTTACCAGCATATCGAGACGGGACAGTTGATTGATGATACTTTGCGCCAAGTGACCGGAGGGCTTTCTCCCCGCGACAGGTATGTTACGGAAGCTTTGATGAAGGTAAGGGACGGCATGAAGGTGAGGCCGGTGTCCGGTTCTCTTCCGGAAAAGAGGTAGTCTTTTTTCTCTTTAATAATCAACTAATTAATCAACATGAGTGACTTTCTGTTTCTTTTCTTTTAAAGGCGGGAAGGGGCTTTAAAATTATATCTTATGTTTTCTAAATTCTTTATCAACCGACCGATATTTGCTACTGTCCTTGCCTTGTTGATTGTAGTGGCAGGCCTGGTTACGCTTAACATATTGCCGGTGGCGCAATTTCCGGAGATTACGCCTCCTACGGTACAGGTTTCCGCGGTATATCCGGGAGCGAATGCCGAGACTGTTGCCCAGACGGTGGGTATTCCTATCGAACAGCAGGTGAACGGTGTGGACGGCATGCTTTATATGTCTTCCAATTCTTCCTCTTCCGGGGCGTATTCTTTGACTATTACGTTTGCTGTCGGGACGGATATCGATATGGCGACCGTGCAGGTTCAGAACAGGGTGAGTGTGGCGCAGTCTTCGCTTCCGGAACCTGTGGTGGTGCAGGGGGTGACCGTGCAGAAGCAATCTTCGAATATCGTCATGTTCTTGACTATGACTTCGCAGGATTCTGTCTACAATAGTTTGTATTTGACTAATTATGCGAAATTGAATCTTGTCGACCAGTTGACACGTGTGCCCGGAGTCGGCGCTGTAAATGTCATGGGAGCGGGGGATTATTCTATGCGTATCTGGCTTGACCCGGAGGCGATGCGTATCCGGAATATTTCACCGCAACAGGTTTATCAGGCTATTCAGTCGCAGAATGTGGAGGTGTCTGCCGGATATATCGGGCAGCCTATCGGTAAGGACAACAAGAATGCTTTTCAATATACGTTGAATGTACAGGGACGCCTCAGCTCGCCGGAACAGTTCGGAGATATCATTATCCGCCGTGAGCAGGATGGCGCGATGCTTCGTTTGAAAGATATTGCAAGGGTTGATTTAGGCTCTGCTTCTTATAATGTGGTGTCGCGGTTGAAGGGGCAGCCTACGGCTGCCATTGCCATTTACCAGCAGCCGGGGTCCAATTCTTTGGATGTTTCGAAGGGGGTGAAGGAGAAAATGAAGGAGCTGGCTGCCGGTTTTCCGTCGGGAGTGTCTTATAATGTCACTCTGGATACGACGGATGTGATTCATGCTTCTATTGATGAGGTGATGGTTACTTTTTTGGAGACTACATTGCTGGTGATTCTTGTCATCTTTCTGTTCTTACAGAACTGGAGGGCGGTGATTATCCCTTGTCTTACTATTCCGGTGTCTTTGATTGGTACGTTGGCGGTAATGGCGGCGTTTGGCTTTTCTATCAATACGTTGACGTTGTTCGGGCTGATTTTGGCGGTTGCCATCGTGGTGGATGATGCGATAGTGGTGGTGGAGAATGCTTCGCGGCTGTTGGAAACTGGACAGTATTCGCCTCGAGAGGCTGTCACGAAGGCGATGGGGGAAATTACCGGTCCGATTGTCGGCGTAGTTTTGGTATTGCTTGCCGTGTTTATTCCCACGATGTTGATTAGCGGAATTTCCGGGCAGTTGTATAAACAGTTTGCATTGACTATTGCGGCTTCTACCGTATTGAGCGGGTTGAATTCCTTGACACTGACACCGGCACTCTGCGCATTGTTCCTCGAAAAAAGCAAGCCTTCCAACTTCTTTGTGTATAGGGGATTCAATAAGGTATATGACAAGACGCAGGGGGTGTATGACAGGGTTGTTAAATGGTTATTGGTGCGTCCTGGGATGGCTTTGGTTTCTTATGGTATCTTGACGGCTATTGCTGTATTGCTTTTTATGCATTGGCCGTCTACGTTTATTCCGGATGAGGATGACGGGTATTTTATTGCTGTCGTTCAGCTTCCTCCTGCCGCCAGCCTGGAGCGTACGCAAGCGGTGGGTGATAAGATTAACCGGATTCTGGATTCTTATCCGGAGGTGGAAAACTACATCGGAATTTCCGGCTTTTCCATTATGGGCGGCGGCGAGCAGAGTAACTCTGCTACTTATTTTGTTGTGCTGAAAAACTGGAATGAGAGGAAGGGGAAGGAGCATACGGCATCGGCTGTTGTCAACCGTTTTAACGGAGAGGCGTATATGGCAATCCAGGCCGCGGAAGTGTTTGCCATGGTACCTCCGGCTATCCCCGGATTAGGTGCTTCCGGCGGTTTGCAGCTTCAGTTGGAGGACCGTAGGAATCTCGGACCTACGGAGATGCAGCAGGCTATCAATGCTTTGCTTGCTTCTTATCATACCAAACCGGCTTTGGCTTCTGTGTCCAGCCAGTATCAGGCGAATGTGCCGCAGTATTTTCTGAATATCGACCGGGATAAGGTGCAGTTCATGGGGATTGCCTTGAATGATGTGTTTTCTACGTTGGGTTATTATATGGGGGCTGCTTATGTGAATGATTTTGTGGAGTTCGGGCGTATTTATCAGGTGAAGATTGAGGCGAGAGACCAGGCGCAGCGTGTGATTGATGATGTTCTGAAGTTGAGTGTGCCTAATGCGGCAGGAAAGATGGTGCCTTTTTCGTCTTTCACTAAAGTTGAGGAGCGGTTGGGACAGGACCAAATCAACCGGTATAATATGTATTCTACTGCTGCTCTGACTTGTAACGTTGCTTCCGGAAGCAGTACGGGACAGGCTATTCAGGAAATGGAGGCTTTATTTGAAGAGCAACTGGGGGATGAATTCGGGTATGAATGGACTTCTGTCGCTTATCAGGAGACGCAGGCCGGAAGTACTACTACCATTGTTTTGGTGATGGCACTGATTGTCGCTTTTTTGGTTTTAGCTGCACAGTACGAGAGCTGGACGAGCCCGGTGGCTGCTGTCATCGGATTGCCGGTAGCATTGTTGGGGGCTATGATAGGTTGCCTGGTAATGGGGACTCCGGTCAGTATTTATACTCAGATTGGTATCATTTTGCTTGTGGCTCTTTCTGCAAAGAATGGTATTCTAATTGTTGAGTTTGCCCGTGATTTCCGTGCTGAGGGTAATTCTATCCGGGAAGCGGCATTCGAGGCGGGGCATGTCCGCCTGCGTCCTATTCTGATGACTTCCCTGGCTTTTGTATTGGGAGTGATGCCGCTGCTGTTCGCTTCCGGTGCTGGCGCGCAAAGCCGTATTGCCTTGGGAGCTGCCGTTGTTTTCGGTATGGGGATGAATACATTGTTAGCTACGGTTTATATACCTAACTTCTATGAGTTAATGCAAAAAATACAGGAGAAATTCAGTAAAAGGAAGGAGGTTAAGTATTGACCGGGGGATTTTGCGGGCATTGGACGGGTTCGTGAAGGTGGTTTCCGTGAAAATGGACTGATGGAAGTGTGGATTCGGGAGACCGGGAAGTCTGTTCAAAAGGAGTGTTTTTTATGAATTGTCTCCGGAAGAGGATTTTATGGTGTCGCTATATGTTCGGGGTAATAACGGTATATGTATTGTTATGGTGCTGTTATCCCGCTCGTATAGCGACTTATGGTATAGTTCAATACTGCCATGACCGGATATCCGGAGAGTTTGACGGACCCTTCTTATGCCGGACAGTTGATGACGCTTACTTATCCGTTGGCGGGCAACTACGGGGTTCCTCCTTTTATAGGATGTCATAGTCCGGAATGTCCTGAAGAAAATGGTAGCTCTGATGTGCATAGTCCATCCGGCAGCAATAGTGTTGCATTCCGTTGCTGACAATTAGATAGTCTACTTTCAATACCATGTTATAGCGGGTGATTTGGTCGAATACGGCTTGTGTTATTTCAATATGCGGCGCTTTATATTCCATAATCATCCGTGCGGATAAATCTCTGCGGTAGAGTACTGTGTCGCATCTTTTAGTGGTTCCGTTCAGTTTTACCATTACTTCGTTGGCAAGAAGTGTTGCCGGATATCCTTTATGTGCAATGAGAAAATGAACGAAGTGTTGCCGTACCCATTCTTCCGGGGTGAGGGCTACGTACCGTTTACGGATTACGTCGAAAATTACATTTTTTCCGTTCCGTACGTTGATTTTAGTTTCGAATGCTGGCAGGTTTAACGATAACATTTATTATTTTTGTAAGTTAAATAATGGTTCCTTGTTATTGGGAGCACAAATTTAATAGATATTTATGAAAACAAAAGAAGAAATCGTAGCTAATTGGCTACCGCGTTACACAAAACGTAACTTGGAAGATTTTGGAGAGTATATTCTGTTGACTAACTTCAACAAGTATGTCGAGATTTTCGCAAATCAGTTTGATGTTCCGATTTTGGGTAGGGACGCAAATATGATTTCTGCTTCTGCCGGGGGTATCACAATGATTAATTTCGGTATGGGAAGTCCCAATGCCGCTATTATCATGGATTTATTAGGTGCTGTCCGTCCCAAGGCTTGTCTGTTTTTGGGTAAATGTGGGGGGATTGACAAAAAGAACCATATCGGTGATTTGATTCTTCCTATTGCGGCTATCCGGGGAGAGGGTACTTCCAATGACTATTTTCCGCCGGAAGTGCCTGCATTGCCTGCGTTTATGCTGCAGCGCGCTGTTTCTTCTTCAATCCGTGATTATGGCCGCGATTATTGGACGGGGACTGTATATACCACTAATCGTCGTATCTGGGAGCATGATGATGCGTTCAAGGAGTATTTGAAGAAGACACGGGCAATGGCGGTTGATATGGAGACTGCGACTTTGTTTAGCTGTGGTTTCGCTAACCATATTCCTACCGGCGCATTGTTGTTGGTATCCGACCAGCCTATGACTCCCGACGGGGTAAAGACTGATAAGAGTGACAGCATGGTTACCAAAAATTTTGTGGAGGAGCATGTTGAAATTGGCGTTGCTTCTTTACGTATGATTATCGATGAGAAAAAGACCGTAAAGCATCTGAAATTTGACTGGTAACCCAGTCGGTGTGAAAATATATATGGCAAAACAGGAATTGACTTGTGAGGATGTTCTCAAGGAATTGAGAGCGAAGCAGTATCGCCCTATTTATTATTTGATGGGGGAAGAATCATATTATATCGATTTAATCGCTGATTATATTGAGGATAATGTATTGAGTGAGACGGAAAAGGAGTTTAATTTGACTGTGGTATATGGCGCTGATGTCGATGTGGCGACCATCATAAATGCTGCCAAACGTTATCCGATGATGTCGGAACATCAGGTTGTGATAGTCAAGGAGGCACAGGCTGTACGCAACATTGAAGAATTGTCTTATTATCTTCAAAAGCCGCTTCATTCAACTATTCTGGTGATATGTCACAAGCATGGTACACTGGAACGTAGGAAAAAGTTGGCTGCCGAAATTGAAAAAAAGGGTATATTGTTTGAATCTAAAAAGATAAAGGATGCTCAGCTCCCTGCTTTCATTACTTCATATATGAAGCGGAAAGGGGTGGATATGGAGCCTAAAGCAACGGTTATGCTTGCTGATTTTGTGGGTTCGGATTTAAGTCGTTTGACAGGAGAACTGGAGAAGCTGATTATTACTTTGCCTGCGGGACAGAAACGTGTAACTCCTGAACAAATTGAAAAGAATATCGGCATCAGCAAAGATTATAATAACTTTGAATTGCGGAATGCACTGGTGGAGAAGGATGTTCTTAAAGCAAATAGAATAATAAAATATTTTGAAGAAAATCCGAAAACGAATCCGATTCAGATGACATTGTCTTTGTTATTCAGCTTTTATTCTAACTTGATGCTGGCATATTATGCTCCTGATAAATCGGAACAGGGAATCGCTAATATGTTAGGACTAAAAACTCAATGGCAAGCTAGAGATTATATAACTGCAATGCATAGATACAGCGGGGTAAAGACTATGCAAATTGTAGGAGAAATACGATATGCTGATGCAAAATCAAAAGGAGTGAAAAATAATTCTATGTCTGAAGGGGATATTCTACGCGAATTGGTGTTCAAAATTCTTCATTAGAAAAAACTATTTTTTATATGGATAAAAAGGTGTGTATTTCTACTGGTTATTGAGGTGGGTATATGCCTTTTATCATATTCTTTATGCTTGTACTTTTCAAGTAATATTTTATCCTCTTATTCTATCTGTTTTTATTACAAAATATATTCTCAGGCTTTTCTCTTTCATTTCTAGTGGGAAGGGGTAATAATTCAATAATCTTTTTCTCTCATTTTACTTTTACTTGAAAGGAAGGATACTTATCTATTATCTTGAAAAATCAATACTAAATTGGGGTGTCAGATAATGAGGAAGACATGCTTGATTTTCTATGGGGAAATGAAAAGTGTCTTTTTCATTCGGAATTCCAATCTATCATTTTGATAATCTCATTACTTTTTGGAAATAATTTATTTGATTTTTCTATTTCATCTATTTTCTAATACTAGAAAAATAGGGTTAATTCATTATATATTAGTTTATTATATCAGAATTAAGGCTTCTAGGATTGAAAAAAAATAAAGAACTGATGGTGGGGACGTAAATATTGCAAGGATTTAGTATTTTCGGATGGAATGTAAAAGATGATTTAAGTAAGTTGTAATATATATCAGTGAAAATATAAATTCTACCTTTTATTTTATTGTCATTGCAACTTCTTAATTTTCCTTTTGTATAATATCTATTTGTATATTGTGAAATGTATTTTTGTAAACTAGTATAAATGTAATACGAAATCAATATTTACAATTGTGTAGTAATGTAAATTATAGATAGTATCATCTACTATATAAATGTGAAAAGGGTAGAGTTAACAAATGCTTTGAATCTATTTATTTTATTGTTTACTAGTCATATATGTATTATAAATGAATTAATACTATAGATAGGTATATCTGAAGTAATATATGCTTGTGAATATTGGGTATATATAAGATATGGTTGATATTTAATTTAATGATAATCAGTGTTATAATGTGGTTTTATTAAAGTTGAATGTACAATGGTTATATAATGGTTTTTCGGTTGAATACAAAAGTGATAATATGTTTGTAATATGGATTATACTTGTGTGATATATAATTTTATATCGGTGAATTTGCTTTTGTGAAAAGAATTGTTTACTTTTGTATTATACAAAAAGGCAAATATATTATTGTAATATTTAGACTATATATACATAATTGCAATTTTACAGAGGTCGTATGGAAATAAAAGACAGAATTAGAATGATAATGGAGAGAGAAAAAGTTCCTCCCAGAGTTTTTGCTGAGACAATTGGGGTTCAACAATCTACTCTCTCTCATATTTTAAATGATCGGAATAAACCAAGTCTGGAAGTAGTTATGAAGGTTCATCAAACTTATAGTTATATAAACCTGGAATGGTTACTTTATGGTAGAGGTGAAATGATGGTTTCTACAGAAGAAACTTCATCGGGCTCTTCTATAGGTGAACATCAGCCTTCTTTATTCGACGAGAATCCTATAAATCCGTCCAAAGAGCCGATGACTCTGGAAAATCGTAAGGAAAAGGCATCAGGAGGGTTGGAAAGTACTACTAAAGAAATTGTAAAACAGGAAATTAGGTATGTAGAAAAGCCTGCCAGAAAAATCACTGAAATAAGAATTTTCTTTGATGATAATACGTATGAGACATTTAGACCTGAAAAATGAGGGGTAAAATCGGTGGTTTGAGCAATTTCCTGTATCTTTGTATTTAAAATACGAATTTATACTTTTTATCCATAATGAAGAAATTTATTTTAGATTTGACAGTTACTGAGAATATCAGGCTGCATGCTAATTATGCATTGCTAAAGTTGACATCTCAGTCATTGCTACCCGAAATGTTACCTGGACAATTTGCAGAACTTCGGGTGGATGGTTCACCTACTACATTTTTGCGTCGCCCTATTTCTATTAATTTTGTAGACAAACAACGAAATGAAGTATGGTTCCTTATTCAATTAGTAGGTGACGGAACAAAACGTTTGGCAAAAGTAAATCCGGGTGATACTGTTAATGTGGTACTTCCATTAGGAAATGCCTATACAATCCCTCAGGACCCTTCAGATAAACTTTTGTTGGTTGGTGGAGGCGTAGGAACGGCGCCAATGTTATACTTGGGTGAGCAACTGTCTAAAAATGGCCATAAGCCTACTTTCCTTTTAGGTGCGCGTAGCGATAAAGATTTATTGCAACTGGATGAGTTTGTTAAGTATGGTAAAGTGTACACTACTACGGAAGACGGTAGTCATGGGGAAAAAGGATATGTCACTCAGCATTCTATATTGAACCGAGTGCATTTTGAACGAATTTATACTTGTGGACCTAAGCCCATGATGGTAGCTGTGGCAAAATATGCCAGGAATAATCAGATAGAATGTGAGGTCTCTTTGGAAAATACAATGGCTTGTGGAATTGGGGCTTGTCTTTGTTGTGTGGAGAATACGACAGAAGGTCATTTATGTGTGTGTAAAGAAGGTCCTGTTTTTAATATAAATAAACTATTATGGCAGATTTAAATGTAAATATTGGTGAATTACAAATGAAAAACCCGGTAATGACGGCATCGGGTACATTTGGATATGGAGAAGAGTTCTCTGATTTTATTGATATAGCGCGAATAGGTGGTATCATTGTAAAAGGGACAACCCTTCACAAACGTGAAGGGAATCCGTATCCACGTATGGCGGAAACTCCTTCTGGGATGTTAAACGCTGTGGGACTGCAAAATAAGGGAGTTAATTACTTTGTAGAGCATATATATCCTCGTATAAAAGACATTCAAACGAATATGATTGTAAATGTATCGGGGTCTGCTATTGAAGATTATGTGAAAACGGCTGAAATAATTAATGAACTTGACAAAATTCCTGCCATTGAATTGAATATCTCTTGCCCTAATGTAAAGCAAGGTGGTATGGCTTTTGGTGTGTCAGCAAAAGGTGCGTCAGAAGTTATAAAAGCTGTACGTTCTGCTTACAAAAAGACACTTATAGTCAAACTTTCTCCGAACGTGACTGATATTACGGAAATTGCTCGTGCAGCAGAAGAAAGTGGTGCGGATAGTGTGTCATTAATCAATACATTGCTTGGTATGGCTATCGATGCGGAACGTAAACGGCCTGTATTGTCGACTGTAACAGGGGGAATGTCCGGAGCTGCTGTGAAACCTATTGCTTTACGAATGGTTTGGCAAGTCGCTAAAGCAGTAAATATTCCTGTCATAGGATTGGGAGGGATTATGAACTGGAAAGATGCTGTCGAGTTTATGCTTGCAGGTGCATCTGCCATTCAAATCGGTACGGCGAATTTTATAGATCCAACTATTACTGTTAAGGTAATAGATGGTATAAATAATTACCTGGATAGACATGGATGTAAGTCTGTGAAAGAAATAGTAGGTGCACTTGAGGTATGATTGGAAACATACAATAACCCTTCGCTTCAATTTTAATGGAAAAGTGTTATTCCATTCTAAATACATTTATTAAGGGTGGCTCTGAAAAAGGAGATGAAAATGTATATAAGGTCAAAAAGGAAAATGTGATGAATCGAGTTTTGAGATGAATCATAAAATATGAACGACGGTGAAAAATTTATAGTTTTTCATCGTCGTTTTTATTTACATACTGTTTTTACAGGTTATTCTCCCAATAAGTCGGGACGGAGTTTTCTAGTACGTTCTAATGATTGTTGCAGTTCCCATTCTTTGATTTTGGCTTCGTGTCCGGATAATAAAATATCAGGGACTTTCCAACCGTTATAATCGGCGGGTCGAGTATATACCGGTGCTGCCAACAGGTTGTCTTGAAAAGAATCTGAAAGAGCTGACTGTTCGTCTGAAATAACTCCGGGAATGATGCGGACAATAGCATCTGCCATGACTGCAGCCGCTAGTTCTCCACCTGTTAACACGTAATCACCGATACTGACTTCTTTGGTAATCAAGTGTTCTCTGATGCGATAATCTATTCCTTTGAAATGTCCGCAAAGAATGATTAAGTTTTGAGTTAAAGAAAGGGAATTAGCCATAGGCTGGTTAAATTGTTCTCCATCGGGGGTCGTGAAAATTATTTCATCATACTCGCGTTTTGCTTTTAAGGCATTGATGCAACGCTCAATAGGCTCGATTTTCATAACCATGCCGGCAAACCCTCCGAAGGGATAGTCATCTACACGACGGTATTTGTCTTCTGTATAGTCACGGAGATTATGAATGTGGATTTCTGCAAGTCCTTTGTTTTGAGCCCGTTTCATTATTGAACAATTGAAAAATCCTTCAATCATTTCCGGTAAAACTGTTATAATATCAATACGCATAATCTTTAATTTTTCGCAAAAGTACAAATATTCAAAGAGAAACCTGTATTTTTGTCTTAAACAATCTAAGAAATATGGATATAAAAGAGAAAATAGAAGAATTACGTGCCGAACTTCATCGGCATAATTATAATTATTATGTGTTGAATGCGCCTGAAATATCGGATAAAGAGTTTGATGATATGATGCGTGAACTTCAGGATATGGAACAGGCTCATCCGGAATACAAAGATGAAAATTCACCTACGATGCGTGTAGGTAGTGATATAAATAAGAATTTTACGCAAGTGGCGCATAAGTATCCGATGTTGTCATTAGCCAATACTTATTCGGAGGCGGAGGTATCGGACTTCTATGAACGGATTCGCAAGGCTTTAAACGAAGATTTCGAAATTTGTTGTGAGATGAAATATGACGGGACTTCTATTTCATTGACTTATGAAGATGGGAAGCTGATTCGTGCCGTTACTCGTGGAGATGGGGAAAAGGGCGATGATGTGACGGATAATGTAAAAACTATCCGTTCTATCCCGCTTGTACTGCATGGGAATAATTATCCTTCTTCTTTTGAAATTCGGGGAGAGATTCTTATGCCGTGGGAGGTATTTGAGGAATTGAATCGTGAAAAGGAAGCTCGTGAGGAACCGCTTTTTGCTAATCCGAGAAATGCTGCATCCGGAACATTAAAACTGCAGAATTCTTCAATTGTGGCATCTCGTAGGTTGGATGCGTATTTGTACTACTTGCTGGGAGATAATTTACCTTGTGACGGGCATTATGAGAATCTTCAAGAGGCTGCTAAATGGGGATTTAAGATTTCAGAACTTATGCGTAAATGTAAGACGTTAGAGGAGGTTTTTGAATTTATCAAATATTGGGATGTCGAGCGAAAAAAATTACCGGTAGCTACTGATGGTATTGTTTTAAAGGTTAACAGTCTTAGACAACAGAAGAATTTGGGATTTACCGCTAAATCTCCCAGATGGGCGATTGCATACAAATTTCAGGCAGAACGCGCATTGACCCGTTTGAATAAAGTGACTTATCAGGTTGGCCGGACAGGTGCAGTGACTCCTGTGGCTAATTTGGAACCGGTTCTGCTTTCGGGGACTATCGTAAAACGGGCGTCATTACATAATGCGGATATTATTGATGGGCTTGATTTGCATATCGGAGATATGGTATATGTGGAAAAAGGTGGGGAGATTATCCCTAAAATTACCGGAGTAGATAGGGAAGCGCGTAGTTTTATGCTTGGTGAGAAAGTTCGATTCATCACTAATTGTCCGGAATGTAACAGTAAATTGGTTAGATATGAAGGAGAGGCTGCTCATTATTGTCTTAATGAAACGGCATGTCCTCCTCAGATTAAAGGTCGAATAGAACATTTTATCAGTCGGAAAGCTATGAATATTGATGGATTGGGACCTGAAACGGTAGATATGTTCTATAGGTTGGGATTAATCCATAACACCGCGGATTTGTATGAGCTGACGATTGACGATATTAAAGGATTGGAGCGTATGGGAGAGAAATCGGCGGAAAATATCATTACTGGAATTGCTCAAAGTAAAATGGTCCCTTTTGAACGTGTTATTTTTGCTTTAGGGATTCGCTTTGTCGGTGAGACTGTTGCCAAAAAGATTGCCAAGTCATTTGAAAATATAGATGAGTTGCAACAAGCTGACTTAGAGAAACTGGTAAGTATTGATGAGATAGGGGAAAAAATAGCTCAAAGTATTCTTGCATATTTTGCCAATGATTCTAACCGTGAATTGGTTCGCAGATTGAAAGCTGCCGGATTGCAACTTTATCGCACTGAAGAGGATTTGAATGGATATACGGATAAACTTGCAGGGCAGTCTATTGTAATTAGCGGGGTATTTACTCATCATTCACGCGATGAGTATAAGGAACTTATTGAAAAAAACGGAGGAAAAAATGTTGGTAGTATTTCTGCAAAGACTAGTTTCATTCTTGCCGGAGAGAATATGGGACCGGCAAAATTGGAAAAAGCAAAAAAACTTGGAATAACCATATTAAGTGAAGACGAATTTCTGAAACTTATATCGTAAGATAAGAAAAATATTCGTACTTTTGCGGCTAAATAAATTAGAGATTATAATTAAACTCATGATACAGACTAAATTGAAAGGAATGGGGGTAGCGCTGATTACTCCTTTCAAAGAGGATGAGAGTGTTGACTATGATGCATTAATGCGCATGGTGGATTATCTACTACAGAATAATGCAGATTTTTTGTGTGTACTAGGGACTACTGCTGAAACGCCTACTCTTACTGAGGAAGAAAAGAAGACCATTAAAAAAATGGTAATTAACCGTGTAAATGGAAGGGTTCCTATTTTGTTGGGTGTGGGTGGTAATAATACTCGTGCTGTTGTAGAGACACTGAAAAATGATGATTTTACGGGAGTTGATGCCATATTGTCTGTTGTGCCATATTATAATAAACCTTCTCAAGAAGGTATTTATCAGCATTATAAAGCGATTGCAGAAGCAACGGAACTTCCTATTGTGTTGTATAATGTTCCGGGACGTACAGGAGTGAATATGACTGCTGAAACAACTCTGCGTATTGCACGTGATTTTAGTAATGTGATTGCCATTAAGGAGGCATCCGGCAATATAACGCAAATGGATGATATTATTAAAAATAAACCGGAGAATTTCAATGTTATTTCCGGAGATGATGGCATTACTTTTCCTCTTATTACATTGGGAGCAGTGGGGGTAATTTCAGTGATAGGAAACGCTTTCCCACGTGAATTCAGCCGTATGACCCGTTTGGCTCTTCAGGGTGATTTTGCTAACGCATTGACCATCCATCACAGGTTTACGGAGTTATTCAATTTGTTGTTTGTAGATGGAAATCCTGCAGGAGTAAAATCAATGTTGAATGCGATGGGAATGATAGAAAATAAACTTCGATTGCCTTTAGTTCCTACTCGTATAACTACATTTGAAGCAATACGTAAAGTATTGAATGAATTAAATATCAAGTGTTGAGGATGATTTAAATTGATAATGAGGAAATGAAGTGACCCCCAAAATTTGGACTGGTTAAACATTATCTAGTTATAGAAAGAGTTCGGTATTGTACCGGACTCTTTCCTTTTAACCCTTTTTATTATTATAATAATCTATATATTCTTCCAAAGTCTTTATGAAGTCTTCCGGAGACTCGGACTTTTCGTAAGCTCCCGATAAAGTACCCGTATAAATTTATAGAATCGCTATATAAAATCTAGTAAGTTTATAAGCGATTCTCTGTTTATAATATGCTTTTCATTAGAGTATTGTTAGATTTCTTTGGACTTTCTCTGTTTCCAGTAATTGGGTAGTAATTCTTTTAGGTGTTTTCTTTTATCTCTTGTGTAATATGGCAACCAAGCAATTTTTTTTTGCAACGCATTCATATCGGTAAGCTATCCTCTGGGGATTAACTTGAGATACTTTGCATGATACTAACAATGAACATATAACAGCCGTGTTTTCCGCCGCCTCATGATTCCCGTAAAACAAGAAGTTTTTTCTTGATAAAGCTATTGGTCGTATTGCATTTTCAGCCAGATTATTGTCAATTTTAAGCCTGCCGAAGTAATTTTTCTCATGTGTGGCCAAAGGGGGAGGTATAGAAGATGGCTTGTCCCATTCGGCTTTTAGGGAACACTTTCGGATAGGTTGTTTCCATCCATTGTTCTAGCTCGTCAAGAATGGGAAAGACCTGTTCCTGTCTTTTTGACATTCGCATGCCAGGGGATATTCCCTATATATCGGCTGTCTGCTCTATCTGGTAGGAGTTCCTGTATTTTGTATTTATCTTGTCCCTCAAGCCGTTTCAGATGATAATAGAATACGGAACAAGCCATTTTTCTTAGCTCCAATAATAAGTCAAGAGGATATTCAGACCTTAGTTCGTTGATGGCTTCTGTCCATTGAAACGTGCTCGGGTTTCCTGTTCCTTGACTAAGGTCTTCACTTTTTTTGCAACACATTCTCTGCCCTCAGGCATAGGTCTTTCCGCCTGAAGCTTTTCCAGTTCTGTTTGAGGTTCTTTTTTTCTTAGGTCTTGCCATAGTTTGGGAAGGTCTGCCTTTACGCCTGAATACATGTAATTCCAATTCCGTATATATCCATGTTTACGAACCGTACGAATCCAGCCTTCAAGTGCTGTACGGCTTATATGGTACTTTGTTTCTAATATCTTTCGACAACTTGTTCCTTAAAATCGCTTATAAGCTTTATGTTGGGGTGTTTTCTTAGGATATCAACTATATAAACGGTACCCAATCGAGAATTTTATTCTCGTGTAGGTTATTATCTGGAAATCGTCAACTTTTTCGACAGGCGTTCCACCAATGCAGCTTCCGAATCGTTCAATGCCAAAATCAAGGAGTTCAGAACGCAGTTCAGAGGAGTAAAGGACAGGGCTTTCTTTCTATTCAGGCTAACAAATATTT
>NZ_CAUCSQ010000045.1 GCF_958445495.1 uncultured Bacteroides sp.
CCAACTGCTCCACTCCGCGATGTTTAACGGGTGCAAAGGTACGGCTTTTTTTGAATAAAGCAAACTATTTGCGGCTTTTTTTTCAAAAAAGTCATTGTAGTTATTCTATCCTACTGTAAATGAGGAAAGTACTATATGTTATTTTTTTTAGAGCTATTAATATACAAATGTTAATATTCTCTCCTTTTTCTTGTATGGTCTAAAGAAAAGAGTTACTTTTGCTCAAAATATTCAGCAATGTGCAATTTATAATTTATGACCGTATCCAAGACAAAAGCCAAGTTAGTAGATGTTGCCCGTCAGCTTTTCGCGAAGATGGGAGTAGAGAATACTACCATGAATGATATCGCTCTTGCTTCCAAAAAAGGTAGGCGGACGCTTTATACCTATTTCAAGAGCAAGGATGAAATCTATTTGGCCGTCGTGGAATCGGAGTTGGACATTCTTTCGGACATGATGAAGCGGGTCGCTGAAAAAGACATATCGCCGGACGAGAAATTGCTGGAACTGATATATACCCGGTTGGATGCGGTGAAAGAAGTCGTTTACCGGAACGGCACGTTACGGGCTAACTTCTTCCGTGATATATGGAGAGTGGAAAAAGTCCGCAAGAAGTTTGACGCGAAGGAAGTGCAGTTTTTTAAGGCCGTCCTTCTGGAAGGGCAGGCGAAAGGCGTTTTCCATATCGACGACGTAGAGATGACTGCCGACTTGATACACTATTGTGTGAAAGGGATTGAAGTCCCTTATATCCGCGGGCATATCGGCGCACATCTGGATGAAGATACAAGAAACAGATATGTGTCCAACATCGTGTTTGGCGCACTGCATAGAACAGAAATTTAATTAAATAATTTTTAGTATGGGATTATTAGACGGAAAAACAGCCATTGTGACCGGTGCTGCGCGCGGCATCGGCAAGGCTATCGCTTTGAAGTTTGCCGCCGAAGGCGCAAACATTGCATTTACCGACCTCGTCATTGATGAAAATGCGGAGAAAACAGTGAAAGAACTAGAAGCAATGGGTGTGAAAGCTAAAGGTTATGCTTCTAACGCCGCTAACTTCGAAGATACCGCCAAAGTGGTGGAAGAAATCCATAAAGATTTCGGACGTATCGATATATTGGTAAACAATGCCGGAATTACCCGTGACGGCTTGATGATGCGTATGAGCGAGCAGCAATGGGACATGGTGATTAACGTAAACCTGAAATCGGCGTTCAACTTCATTCATGCCTGCACACCGGTGATGATGCGCCAGAAGTCCGGCAGCATTATCAATATGGCCTCCGTGGTGGGTGTTCACGGAAATGCGGGACAGGCCAACTATGCCGCTTCCAAAGCCGGTATGATTGCATTGGCCAAATCCATCGCACAGGAGTTGGGCTCTCGCGGCATCCGTGCCAACGCCATCGCTCCGGGATTCATCCTGACGGATATGACGGCCGCCCTTTCGGAAGAGGTAAGGGCTGAATGGGCAAAGAAGATTCCTTTGCGCCGCGGCGGCACTCCCGAAGATGTGGCGAATATCGCTACCTTCCTGGCGTCGGATATGTCTTCTTATGTATCAGGCCAGGTGATTCAGGTAGACGGCGGTATGAATATGTAATCGGACGGCATGACTGTTTTATACGAAGACAATCATATTATCGTAGTCAACAAGACCGCTTCCGAGATTGTCCAGGCAGACAAGACGGGGGATACTCCGCTTTCGGAAACTGTGAAGCAGTATTTGAAAGAGAAGTATCGGAAACCCGGAAATGTTTTCCTCGGTGTGACGCACCGGCTGGACCGTCCCGTAAGCGGTCTTGTCATTTTTGCCAAGACAAGCAAAGCGTTGGCGCGGCTCAACGAAATGTTCCGTACCGGCGGTGTGAAAAAAACTTATTGGGCGGTAGTGAAGGATAAACCGGAAGAGCCGGAGGGCGAACTGGTGCATTTCCTGGTACGCAATGAAAAGCAGAACAAGAGTTATGCATACGACAAGGAAGTGCCGAACGGCAAGAAAGCGGTCTTGCATTACCGGTTGACCGGCCGGTCGGAAAACTATTATTTGCTTGAAGTGGATTTAAAGACCGGGCGGCATCACCAGATTCGTTGCCAACTGGCAAAAATGGGATGTCCTATCAAGGGAGATTTGAAATACGGCTTCCCCCGTTCCAATCCGGACGGAAGCATCTGCCTGCACGCCCGGAGAGTGAGGTTCACACATCCCGTCTCGAAAATTCTGATAGAGCTTGAAGCTCCCCTTCCCGAAGGAAATTTATGGAAAGGATTTGAACTGTTTTAATCGGTGCAAATCCTTTTTTTCGCTTAAAGAACAAATCCGGCATTCATTCTTAATTCCGCCGGTAGCCCCTCTTATTCGGAACATTGCAGCCTGCGGGCCGGAAATCTTCCTGAAAGATACCGGCCGGAAGAAGCCGATACCAATCGGGCGTAGTTATAAATATTGTCAATCCTGTTCAGTAACAGACGAACCGGTAACCGATTTCACCGGTATGCTGCATACTCTTGTCCGGGTTGTTGTGCAACCTTATTCGGTGCATTACGGAGAAACTTTAGTTTCATCGGTGTGAAACTTTAGTTTCAACAGATAGAAACGATAGTTTCGACAGTTAGAAACTCATGTTTCCAAAGAGTTGAAACTAGAGTTTCAAGCACTAGAAACTCTAGTTTCATGCAGCAGAAACTCTAGTTCCATGTAACAGAAACTATCGTTTCAAGCAGTAGGAACCACGGAGTCCCGCAGCTTTAACGTCACAAGCCGTTATCCCGTCGGCAGAAAATACAACAGGAGCAGGGTAAAAAAACGGGGCGGGAAGTTATGGGATACTGTTCGGCAAGTCCGTTTTTCCTTCATTGACAAGTTTCAGGATTAACTTTCCGAACAATGCGTTCTACTTTGCGAACCATGCGCAGGTAAAGTTTTTTCGGGTTTGATGCAGGCAATCTGTTGCTCCGCCGCTTGCGGAACGAACAGGCATTTGGACGGTTCGGGACGCTTGGGCCGGTAGTTATCGATGGCGGTATGGTCTTGGCGGGCAATAAAACCGCCGTTATCCGCCGCCCCGCATACCGGCGGTGCCGGGGAGCGCGGCGGACAGATAAAATCGTTTCATTGGATTCATGGCAGCCATGATAAATGAAGTTTGCCGATAAGGCTAGTTCTGCCGGCGTTCGTCAAACTCCAGTTCTACTTTTACCGGGAAGTGGTCGGAAGGAGTACGCGCCTGGTAAGCTTTGATGTCGATTTCTTCCGGGCAGTCGTTTGCATTCTTCTTTTCGCCGTTGCCTGCAATGCTCCGGTAGGTATCCGTCAGCACGCCGTATCTTTTCACATGGAAAGACGGAGACACGAATACGTGGTCGATACGGCTTTCGGTGAAGCTGTCCGGGTCGAAGTCATTGAAGGTCCCGTTCACCGCATAGCGGAAGTCGCATTTCTCGTATGAGTCGCAGAGCACCCCTTTGCTTACAAAGGCGTCGTATGACTGATGGGTCTGGTCGACATTGAAGTCACCGGTCAGGATGGCCGGAAGGTTTTTGCCTTTGCCCAGTTCTTTCATCTTCTCCTGTACGAGGTATGCGCTTTCCACGCGGGCTTTCTTCCCGATATGGTCCATGTGCAGGTTGAAGAAGAGGAACTCGAACCCGGTATCTTTGCATTTGAAGTGTCCCCAACTGCAGATGCGCGGCAACACGGCATCCCAGCCTTTGCTCGGCACGTCGGGAGTCTCCGACAGCCAGAAATCGCCTTTCTCCACAATATCGAACTTGTCTGTGCGGTAGAAGATTGCGGAGTGTTCGCCTTGGGTTTTGCCGTCGTCACGGCCTACGCCGATATAGTCATAGCCGGGAAGCGCCTCTTTCATGTCTTTCAGTTGATGGAGGAAACACTCCTGCGTTCCGAAAATATCGAAATCATGGTACTGTACCATCTTGGCAATGACGGGGTAGCGTTGTCCCCAACCGTTGCCGTGAAGCGAATCGCTGCCGTTGGCGTTTCTCAGGTTATAAGAGGCGACAGTAAAAGCGGTAGGCTGATAGTTGCTCTGGCAATTGCAGAAAACTGTCGCAGCAAGGGCAATTAGTAAAATGCTTTTCAGTTTCATGTTTTTTACAGTTTGTTCGGTAGATAATCCATTGACCTCCAAATGTACGATATTTTATTCAAATGAAAGAGAATATGGTACGTCTTTTTCTACGGTTCCCCGTTGTTTATTGGGTACGGGGCTCCTTTCGAAGGGGGACGATGTCATATCCGCGCAATCCTTTGGTGTAAGCGTTCGCCACTTCCTTCTGCATGTTCCGGTTCATTGACAGGTACATCAGGTTTGGAGAAAGGGAACAGGCGGCGGAACGTGTCCCGGAATCCGGTGTCGGTAAACCTATGACCGGGAGGTACTTTGCCGTTGTAGGGGCTGTAGTGCATGACTTGTCCTTTGGCGTCTGTCTTGCGGCTTTTACCTTCAAAGCGTTTCGTGAGAAGTATGGATGCGCGCCAAGAACGTTTCGGATGAGACATCCGGAAGAAATACGGAAGTGAAGCGGAATAAAGGGTATAAAAAAGCCATCCCCGGAATAGACGAAAGTAGGGATGGCTTTTTTGTAGTGTGCTTACTGTTCTTCAGCAGACTATGTCCTGCATGTTAGCGGTCAGGTTATTCCTTGACAGGCTCAGCCGGTTTGCTTTTCGATGCGGTGTCAGCGACAACCGTATCGTTGGCAAAAGCGGCCGGTGCAACCAATGAAGCCTTTGCAGGCGCGTCTTTTTTAGACACGGTATCTTTCGCTACCGTGTCGTTGACAATGGTTGCATTGACTTCTGTCGGGGCTGTCACAGCTTCTGCAGAACTCTGAGCCTTTACAAGGAATGAACCACCACAAACAAACATAAACATTGCTACTACTAATACTAATTTTTTCATAATCGTTTGCTTTAATGATTATTGGACATTATGTTTTCAATTTCTCCCTTTGTGTTAAGGAATGGGTTGTTGCTTTTAATAACGTCTAAGTAAAGTTCAAAGTGCATGCCAAAAAAACAGGCTGTTGTGTAAGTCGCTGAAAAATAGTGATGTAATGCGGTGTGGAAAAACGGCGGATTGTGGAAGAAGTGAGGAATCTGTGGAATTTGCGGCGGGGAGTGTGGAATTATTCCACACTCCCCGCCACGGTTTTCAGAAAAAGTTTCTCTTTTTGCAGGAGTCAGTCGGTTTCGTCCGGCCAGGGACAAGGTTTTCCCGTGGCTTTGAAAGCCGGACGCTGGGCGTTTACTTTTCTTAGGTAACTGCCTAATTCTTTTGACAGTTTTTTTACGATGTCCGGGTGTTGCGCGCTGAGGTCGTTGCTTTCACCGATATCGTCCGGGATGTTGAACAGTTCTTTTTTCCCGGTTCCGTAGTAATAAATCAGTTTCCAGTCTCCGTTGCGAACTGCACAGTTGAAATTGATGCCCGGTCCGTCGTTTCCCCAATTGTTGGGCATATTCCAGAAAAGGCTGCGTCCTTTGGACGGATTTCCCGTCTGTTTCAGCAGAGGCAGGAAGCTGACGCCGTCTATCGGTTGTATGGTCTTGTAATTCCTGATGCCTGCCATTTCGAGGATAGTGGGGTAGAAATCTTCAATCAGCAAGTAGTCGTCGCATTTGCTTCCCGGAGCGGTTATTCCCGGCCAACTGACAATCATCGGTTCCCGGATGCCTCCTTCGTAAAGCGAACCTTTGCCGCTGTTTAGAGGGTAATTTTGTGTATGCAGCTTGTCGTCGCGCCAGGCAGGTTCGGAAGCGAGCCCGCCGTTGTCGCTCATGAAGATGATGATGGTGTTGTCGGCTTCTCCGTTCTTTTCCAGCCAATCCATCAAATCGCCCAGGCTTTTGTCCATCCCTTCAATGAGTGTGGCGTAGGCGGCTTCGTGTTCTGTCATTCCTTTTTTCCTGTATTTCTCATAAAAACGCATATCTTTGTTCAAAGGAATGTGGATGGCGTATTGCGACATGTATAGATAGAACGGCTGATTGTACTTTTTGGCTTTGTCCAGCGCTTTGATGGCTTCCAGCGTCAGCGCTTCGGTAACGAATGTTTCCGTTCCCCAGTATTTTTCCAGTCCGGGGATTGCCATCAGCGAGACCGGTTTCCCGTCTTTGGTATGTCCGTAGTTCTCTTCTCCCAGATAGCTGGCAAGTCCTCCTGCCGCATGTCCGGCGATGTTCACCTCGAATCCCCAATGGTGCGGGTCTTCGCCCGGAGTGTCTATGGCTCCGAAATGCGCCTTGCCGCAATGAATCGTGTGGTAGCCGCTGTTTTTTAATAATTGCACAAAAGAAGTTCCGACGAAAGTGTTGTTCGTGCCGGGAACCTGGCTTACTCCGTTGTAGTTCCAGTCCGGCACGGCGAGCAGGTCGTCTTGGCGGTCTGTCGTCTTGTTTTTTTGCAGTGTCCAGTTGGTGACCCGGTGCCGGGCGGCGTTCGTGCCGGTGATGAGGCTGCATCGGGACGGGGAGCTGATGCTGCTGGCATACGCCTGGGTAAACATCATTCCTTGCCGTGCCAGCCGTTCCATGTTGGGAGTTTCATACCGTTCGTTGTAGTATGTCTTTTGTGTCCAGAAAGGGAGTGAGGTATCCTGCCATCCCATATCGTCTACCATAAAGAGAATGATATTCGGGCGCTTGTCCGCACGTTCTGGTTGCATGTTGTTTTGTGCTTGCAGATTGGTTGCCGCAAGTGGCACAAGTGTAAGGGGTAATAATGTTTTTTTATTCATAGGATAATTATTTGGTGTTATTTCTTTATTTTAATAGGGGCGGGTCTTTCTGCCACGATATTCCGCGATTCCTGTTTCCCGTTAGATTCTGTCCGTACTTTTAATGTTCCGGCACAGAGAACATCTTTTTATATTGAATAGGGGCGGAAGTATTATCCGAATCCGGGAACCTTTCCGTCAACAGATATGGAATTTTCTTCCCATCGGTTTTTATTCTATGGAATATGCACTGAAATTAATAATATCCGGTAATGCGATAGATTCGGTTACGGTGAGCCTCAGTATATCCGTATCCACAGGGTTGAATTTTTCGATGCGTTTGTGTCCTACGGATTCCCCGTTACAGATAGTCTGCCACTTTCCGTTTACTTTCGCTTCTATTTTATACTGCCGGATACGTTCTCCGTTTTGGATATTTTCTTGGATAATGCAATAGTTCACTCGCTGTTTATTACCTAATTTCAATATGAGGTTTTTCTTCTTTCCTGAAGTAACGGCTAGGGGAGTGGAGAAACGACGGGTTATTTCGTCTCCCATTTCTTTTAGCCGTTGTACGTCTCCGGTGGGAATCAGTCCGGTCGGATCGGGAGTCAGACCGAGGATAAGTGTAGCATTCCGCCCTACCGATTTTTCATATTTATCGATCAGTTCGTCCAATGGATAGATGTTGTTTTCGTCGTCCGGCTCCCAAAACCATTCGTGGCGGCCGTTTGCCCCTCTTAGTGGGGTATCCGCCATAGCCGGAACCCAGTATTTTCCATCTTTATCTCCATGTTTCAACAGTTCCAGTTGGCCGATGTTGCTTTCGATGCGTTTGTGATGTGAACAAGGGACGGGGAAGGTAGACCAGCAGGGGTATCCCACCGTACCCGTTTCAGAGCCTCCCCAACGGAAATCGGCGCGGTTGATGTTATGGTAAAAAAGACAGTCCGGTTGGTATTTGTTTACGATAGGCTCTACATCGGGACCGTCTCCACGCGGATCGTCGGCTCCGCCATCAAACCATATCAGGTAGAGGTCGCCGTACCGGGTGCAAAGTTCCGTAACCATCTTTTCACAAAGCCGTTTGTACCATGCCTGACGGTTACGGGCGAACTCGCCTTCTCCTTCCGCTTTGAAATTGTGGATGCCCAGCAGGGAATTCCACCGGATGCCGACATAGATTCCCGGTTGTAACCCGTATTTGCGGCAGGAGTTGACAAAGTCGCGTACGATATCCCCTTTGCCGTTCCGCCATTTCACCGCTTTCAGGCAGTAAGGGTTGACATCGCTCTGCCAGAGTCCGAAACCGGTTTCGTGAGTGGCTGTTATTACGGCGAATTTGCATCCGGCGGCTTTGGCTGCCTGTATCCATTGGTCGGTATCCAGCCGCGCCGGATTGAATATGTTGTAATCCTCGATGGGGTTGATGCGGTTGTTCCCTTGTCCGTAACGGATGCCGTCGAATACATGCAGGTCATAATGGAACACGGCGCCCATTTCGGCTTCATGCCATTTCAATTGATGGGGCTTGGGGACGGGAACGGTTTGTTTCTGGGCGAAACCGCAGATGAAGAGGCTGAGGAAGGTGAGAATGAGATAACTTCTTTTCATTGTATTGTATATTATAAGGTTGTTATATTCGGATTGCACTGTTTGCAAATGTACACAAATAAAGTTTTTTGGAAAATATAATTTCTTTCATTTAACAGAGGTGTTTCATTCGGAAAGGGTACGGGAGCGAATGAATTGCATGTTTCGGGCATATTTCCCGTGAAGTCCGGGGCTTTGCCCGCAACCGCATGGTATGGCGGTTCCGTTGCGGGCGGCAAGGATGCTTTTGCCGTTTTCCGGTTTGACGGCAACATGAAACGGCTTGCGGATTTGCGGGGTTACAGGTCGATGTTGTATAGTTTTAATTTGTTGTACAATGTTTTCCGGTCGATATTCAGCAGTTGCGCCGCTTTGCTCTTGTTGTTCCCGGTCTGGCGCAACGCCTCCAGGATATGTTCCTTTTCGGTTTCTTCATTGCGTAACGCCATATTGGAGATGCCGGATGCGGAGGTTTCCAGCAGCTCGCTTCCCAGTTCCGGCAGGGTGATGAAACTGCCTTGCGCCAGCAAGGTCGCTCTTTTGACGATGTTCTTCATTTGGCGCAAGTTGCCCGGCCAATGGTAATTCAGTAAAGCCTGAGAGGCTTTCGGGTCAAAACCTATCAGGTGTTTGTCCAGCTCTTTGTTGGCTTGGTCGAGGAAGAAGTTGGCGAAAAGCAGGATGTCTTCTTTCCGCTCTTTTAGGTCGGGCATCCGTAGGGTGAATTCGTTGATGCGGTGGTAAAGGTCTTCACGGAACGTCCCTTTTTCAATGGCTTGCTCCAGGTTCTCGTTTGTGGCGGATATCAGGCGGATATCTACGGAGATTTCCTGTGTAGACCCTACCGGACGTATTTTCCTTTCCTGCAGGGCGCGGAGCAGTTGAATCTGCACCTCATAGCTCAGGTTGCCTATCTCGTCCAGGAAAATGGTTCCTCCGTTGGCTGCGACGAAAGCGCCTGTCTTATCCGTGAGCGCCCCTGTGAATGAGCCTTTCACGTGGCCGAAGAACTCGGAGGCCGCCAGTTCTTTCGGGATGGAACCGCAGTCTACGGCGATAAACGGTTTGCCGTTCCGCTTGCTGAGCTGGTGGATACGGTGAGCCACATACTCTTTTCCCGTCCCGCTGGAACCGTTAATCAGTACGGACATGTTTGTGGGAGCCACCAGGCCTACGTAATTGTAGAGTTGTTTGGCGGCGTCGCTTTCTCCTTCGAGGTAGGCGCGGTGGGGTTCGGCCGGACCTTTCGGCGGGGCGGAGGCGTTTTTTCTGGAAGACGGTTTGGCAGGATTGTGAACGGGCGTTTCTTCTGCCGGTTGCAGGGCTTCGGAGATTTTCTTCAGTAATTCTTCCGGATTCACCGGTTTGGCAATGTAATCCCGCGCTCCCAGTTTCATTGCCTGCACGGCGGATTGTATGTCCGCATAACCGGTCATGATGATTAAAGGGATATCCATGCCTTGCCCGTTCATCCACCGCAACAGGTCGATGCCTTCGTGGTCGGGAAGCCGCAAATCGGATAACACCAGGTCGACGTTTTGGCTCTCGATATGTTTTCGGGCACGGGCAATATTGCTTACGGACGATACGTCGAACCCTTTTTTACCCAGCCAGGTTTTCAGCATCATTCCAAAAGTGATATCATCTTCAACGATTAATATAGACTTCATCATGTCAGGTTTTGATTCTTTTTAATCACAAAGGTAAGAGGATTTAACTGAAAGTGGTATATTTGCAGACTTAAATTAAATAAAAGTGTTATGAAAAAGATTCTATCAATCATATTAACTTTATCGTTTTGCGGACTTATTGCCTGCCAAAGCGGAACAAAAAAAGGAGGAGACAATATGGACAAGGAGACATTAGTGAAGATTGAAACCACTTTGGGTGACATCGAGGTGAAACTGTATAATGAAACGCCGAAACATCGTGATAATTTCATTAAACTGGTGAAAGAGGGAACTTATGAAGGCGTACTGTTCCACCGGGTCATTAAGGGGTTCATGATTCAGGCAGGCGACCCGGAGTCGAAAGATGCGCCGAAAGGAAAAGCGCTGGGAAGCGGGGATGTCGGTTATACCGTGCCCGCGGAGTTCGTATATCCGAAGTATTTTCATAAGAAAGGCGCTTTGGCGGCTGCCCGCCAGGGTGACAATGTGAATCCGGAAAAGGAGTCGTCCGGTTGCCAGTTCTACATTGTGACCGGCAAAGTGTATAATGATTCTACATTGCTGGAGATGGAAAACCAGATTCGCGAGAATAAAGTCGCCACTATCTTCAATACGCTGGCGCGTAAGCAGATGAAGGAGATTTATAAGCTGCGCCAGGCGAATGACGAGGACGGGCTTTACAGTCTGCAGGAAAAGCTGTTTGAGCAGGCACAGGAGATGGCGGCAAAAGAGCCGGAATTCCATTTCACGCCCGAACAGGTGCAGGCATATTCCACGATAGGGGGTGCTCCGCACCTGGACGGCGATTATACGGTGTTCGGCGAGGTAGTGAAAGGAATGGATGTGGTAGACAAAATCCAGCAGGTAAAGACCGGCAGGAGTGACCGTCCTGAAGAAGACATAAAGATAACGAAAGTGACTATACTCGATTGAGCGGTATGAAAATCAACAGGCATATTCTTGACAACGGGTTACGGCTGGTACATTCACGGGATGAAAGCACGCAGATGGTGGCCCTTAACCTATTATATAAGGTGGGAGCCCGTGACGAGCATCCCGAACACACGGGTTTCGCTCATCTGTTCGAACATCTGATGTTCGGCGGGTCGGTGAATATTCCCGATTATGACATGCCGCTCCAACTGGCGGGCGGGGAGAATAATGCCTGGACGAATAACGATATCACCAATTATTACCTGACCATACCCCGCCAGAATGTGGAGATTGCTTTCTGGCTGGAATCCGACCGTATGCTGAGCCTTGAGTTCAGCGAACGGAGCCTGGAGGTGCAGCGGGGGGTGGTGATGGAGGAGTTCAAGCAACGTTGCCTGAATCAGCCTTACGGGGATGTCGGACATCTTCTACGTCCTCTGGCTTATCGGAAGCATCCTTACCGGTGGCCTACTATCGGAAAGGATTTGTCGCATATAGCCAATGCTACGTTGGATGAAGTGAAGGAGTTCTTTTTCCGTTTCTATGCTCCGAATAATGCTATTCTGGCGGTTACGGGGAATATTTCTTTCGAAGAGGCCGTTGCGCTGACGGAAAAATGGTTCGGCCCTATTCCCCGCAGGGAGGTTCCCGAGCGGAACTTGCCGGAAGAACCGGAACAGACGGAGGAACGGCGGCTGACGGTGGAACGCGATGTGCCGCTTGATTCTTTGTTTATGGCTTATCATATGTGCAATCATTTTCATCCGGATTATTATGCGTTCGATACATTGTCGGATTTGTTGAGTAACGGGCGTTCCAGTCGTCTGAACCGGCATCTGGTACAGGAGAAGCAATTGTTTTCGAGCATAGACGCCTATATTTCCGGCAGCCTGGATGCGGGATTATTCCATATTTGCGGGAAACCTTCGGTAGGAGTTTCCCTTGAACGGGCGGAAGAGGCGGTACGGGAAGAGCTGGAACGCCTGCAATGCGAGGCCGTGGGCGAACGGGAGCTGGAGAAGGTGAAGAATAAATTTGAGTCTACGCAGATATTCGGCAACATCAATTATTTGAATGTGGCTACCAATCTTGCGTGGTTTGAACTGCTCGGCAGGGCAGAGGACTTGGAGAGGGAGGCGGACCGTTACCGTTCCGTCACCGTCGAACAGTTGCAGAGAACCGCACAGTCGGTTTTCAGGAAGGAGAATGGGATTATACTCTATTATAAACATAAATGAGAAATATAGTTGGAATTTACAGAGAGCATTACAAAGCGTTGTTTTTTCTTGGATTGCCTATTGTCATCGGACAGATAGGGGTCATCGTGCTCGGCTTTGCCGATACGCTGATGATTGGACATCACAGTACGGTGGAACTGGGAGCGGCTTCTTTTGTCAATAATGTGTTTAATCTGGCTATTATTTTCAGTACGGGTTTCTCCTACGGGCTGACTCCCGTAGTGGGAGGGCTGTATGGGACGCACCGGTTCGCTCCTGCGGGACAGGCATTGCGCAACAGCCTGCTTGCCAATTTTACGGTTGCCTTGTTGCTGACTCTTTGCATGACTGTGCTTTATCTGAATATAGAGAATCTCGGACAGCCGGAAGAACTGATTCCTCTCATCAAGCCTTATTATTTGGTTTTGCTGGCTTCATTGGTATTTGTCATGCTTTTCAACGGGTTCAAGCAATTTACGGACGGGATTACGGATACTAAGACTGCGATGTGGATTTTGTTGGGGGGGAACGTGTTGAATATCGCGGGGAATTACGTCCTGATTTACGGGAAGCTGGGGCTGCCGGAACTGGGATTGCTGGGAGCGGGTATCAGTACTTTGTTTTCACGCATCATGATGGTGGTGGTATTCGTGTTTATTTTTATGCGTAGCCCTCGTTTTATCCGTTATAAGGTCGGTTTCTTCCGTTTGGGATGGTCGAAGGCTTTATTCGGGCGTTTAAACGGGCTCGGATGGCCGATTGCTTTCCAGATGGGGATGGAGACGGCTTCTTTCAGTTTGAGCGCTGTGATGATTGGCTGGCTGGGAACCATTGCCCTGGCTTCCCATCAGGTGATGTTGGCTATTTCCCAGTTTACGTTTATGATGTATTATGGCATGGGCGCTGCCGTGGCTGTCCGTGTCAGCAACTTCCAGGGGCAGCACGACATTGTGAACGTGCGCCGTTCGGCTTACGCCGGCTTCCATCTGATGATGGCGTTGGGGGTTGTGCTTTCTTTCATCGTATTCCTTTGCCGCAATTATTTGGGCGGCTGGTTTACCGATAGTCCGGAGGTGGCGGCGATGGTGACTTCGCTGATTTTTCCTTTCCTCGTTTATCAGTTCGGTGACGGCCTGCAGATTACCTTTGCCAATGCGTTGCGTGGCATTTCCGATGTAAAATTGATGATGCTCATTGCTTTTATCGCCTATTTCATGATTTCGCTGCCTGTGGGTTATTTCTGCGGTTTTGTGATGGAATGGGGGATAATCGGTATCTGGATGGCATTTCCTTTCGGGCTGACAAGCGCAGGATTGATGCTTTGGTGGCGTTTCTATCATATGACGAGGGCTTCCGGTTTGCGGACGGCGGTTTAATGTTTTTTCTATGGCTTCCTATCGTTTTACAAAACTGAAAGTAACTGCCGGTTACACATTGCTGTTGGCGATTCTTCTTTTCTCCCTGGTGTTTGTACACCATGAGATGGAAACTTTGTCGGCGGCCGACGACCAACAGAATTTACGGACAGACAGCTTGTTGTTCCTGCTCCATGAGAAAGACCAGAATACGCTTCAGATGTTGCGGGTGTTGAGTGAAGCGAATGACAGCCTGTTGTCTGCTTCGGAGATTGAGGAGATTATCTCCGAACAGGATTCTGTGATTGTCCAACAGCGTGTCCAGCACCGGGTTATCACCAAACGCGACTCTTTGCTGACTGTTCCCAAGAAGAAGAGCTTTTTCAAAAGGCTGGCGGAGGTGTTTGTCCCTTCCAAGCAGGATACTGCCGTATTGCTTAACACTTCGCTGGAGGTTGCTACGGACACTATTCTGGAACCGATGGCTTCCAAGGATTCTCTCCAGCAGAAAATCCGGATGGCTACCGAGGAGAAACGTTTGCAGAGGCGGAAGACGATTCGCCGTACCAGCACGAAATACCAGCGGATGAACACTCAGTTGACGGCGCGGATGGACAGTCTGATAAAACAGTATGAGGAGAACATGAGCCTGCGCGCCCGCCAGGATGAGAGGTTGCAGCAGGAGTTGAGGATGCGTTCGGCGCGAACCATTGCTGCGGTGGCTATCGGTGCGGTCTTGTTGTCTGTTTTTTTCCTTACCCTGATTATACGTGACATCTCCCGCAGCAATCGTTACCGCCGGCAGTTGGAGGAGGCGAACAAGCGGGCGGAGGATTTGCTGGTTGCCCGTGAAAAGCTGATGCTTGCCATTACGCATGATTTCAAGGCGCCGTTGGGTTCCATCATGGGATATGTCGAACTGCTCTCCCGGCTGACGGAAGACGAGCGGCAGCGTTTTTATCTGGATAATATGAAGAGCTCTTCGGAGCATTTGCTGAAACTGGTGAGCGACTTGCTCGATTTTCACCGGCTCGACTTGAATAAGGCGGAGGTGAATCGGGTCACTTTTAATCCTTCCCAGCTTTTTGACGAAATCTTTGTCAGTTTCAAGCCGCTGACTGCCGCGAAGGGACTGGCTCTGGAATGCCGTGTCGCTCCCGAACTGAACGGACGGTACATCAGCGACCCTTTGCGGCTTCGCCAGATTGTGAATAACTTGTTGTCCAATGCTGTGAAATTTACCGGGAAGGGGGGAATTACGCTGACAGCGGGTTATGATGCTTCTAAATTGACGGTTGCCGTTGCCGACACCGGAAAAGGAATGGCTCCGGAAGATTGCGAGCGTATTTTTCAGGAGTTTACCCGCTTGTCCGGCGCTCAAGGGGAAGAGGGGTTCGGATTGGGGCTGTCTATCGTGAAAAAGCTGGTTACCTTGCTTGAAGGGACGATTGACGTCCGGAGCCGGTTGGGAGAGGGAAGTTGTTTTACTGTGGTGCTTCCTCTTTATCCGGTGGGCAAACCGGCGGAAGAAAACAAGACTCCGGAAAACAGGAAGGAGGAACCTGCGGAAGCGGATGCCGTTTTTCCTGCAAAGGCGATACGGGTGCTTTTAATCGATGACGACAAGATACAACTGAGCCTGACTGCCGCCATGCTGAAACAGCACGGGATTGAGGCTGTTTGTTGCGAGCAATTGGAGGAGCTGGTAGAACAGTTGCGCGTTTCTGTTTTTGATGTGTTGCTGACGGATATACAGATGCCTGCCATTAACGGTTTTGATTTGGTGAAGTTGTTGCGCGCTTCTAATATTCCGCAAGCAAAGACGATTCCGGTTATCGCCGTGACTGCCCGTAGCGAGATGGACAAGTCCGCTTTGTCCGAACACGGTTTTGCCGGCTGCCTGCATAAGCCTTTTACGGTGAAGGAGTTGTTGGAGGCTGTGAACGAAGGGGGAGCGCCTGCCGGAGATTGGCCTGCGGAGGAGGAACATGCGTCATTGGATTTCTCGGCATTGACGGCTTTTTCCGAAAATGACCGTGAAGCGGCGTATTCCATTGTCCGGACTTTCGTGGAAGAGACCGGAAAGAATGCGGAACGGATGCGCCGGGCATTGGACGGCAAGGAGGCGGACGGGATAGCAGCGATGGCTCATAAGCTTCTCCCGCTTTTTACCCTGATAGGGGCGTCGGACGCTGTTGCCCCGTTAAAATTGCTGGAGGCTTGCCGCGGAAAGGAATTCTCGGAAGAAATAGGGGAGGCGGCGCATACGGTTCTGGAGATTGTCCGGAGGGTTATCGATGAGGCGGAGATTTATAAAGAGACGGTACTGGGCGGTAAATGACGGTTTTCCGGCATGCTTATGCCGGATTTTCGTCAGTGCATTTTACCGGTAACTTTTATCTTTCTTTCTACTGGCCAAACCTTTTTTCAAAATAAATTGTTTACTTTGTGTCATTATATTATACACTGGCACATTTTACATGAAACGAAAATGGATACGATGGGTAAGCCGGATACTGCTTACTCCTATATTGCTCTTTGTAATACTGATGGTATTGCTTTATGTTCCTCCCGTCCAGAATCTTTTGCGCCGGGAAGCGGCGGCTTATGCCTCCAAGGTAACCGGAATGCAGATTCAAGTGGAACGGATAGACCTTCGTTTTCCCCTCAATTTGTTGGTGCGGGGGGTGGAGGTCATTCAGCAGCCGGACACCTTATTGTCTTTAGAGAGCCTGAATGTGCGTGTACAGGCGTGGCCGCTGTTCAAGGGCAAGGTGGAAGTGGATGAGGTGACATTGAGCCGGGTGGCGGTCAATTCCGCCGGTTTGATAGAGGGGATGGAGATAAAAGGCGTATTGGGACGGTTCTTTTTGCAGAGCCACGGAGTGGACTTATCCGATGAAACGGCCGTTATCAACCGGGTGGATTTATCCGATACCCATGTGCAGATGTGGATGAATGATACTGCGGCTGCTCCGGAAGATACGACTGCTTCCGCTCCTGTGAACTGGAAAATAGACCTTCATAAGCTGAACCTGGAGAATGTATCGTTCAGCCTGAGGCTTCCTGCCGACTCCATGCGGATGGCGGCTCATATCGGAGAGGCTTCCGTCAGCGATGCGGAAGCGGATTTGAAGAACCAGTCTTACAGCCTGAGGCAGTTCTTGTTATCGGGAGGGTCTGCCAATTACGATACCGGAGCGGCCGCGCCTGCCGAAGGTTTCGACGCTTCCCACATTGCGGCGCGCGATATCCGTATCGGGCTGGATTCTTTGTTATACAAGGGCAGGGATATGAATGCCGTCATTCGTGAGCTTGCCATGAACGAGCGTTCCGGGTTGAGTATCGCCTCGTTGACGGGCAGGGCGTTTTCCAATGACTCGATTATTCGCATTCCCGCTTTGAAGTTGCGGACCCCTCATTCGGAAATCGATTTGTCCGCCCATACTTATTGGGAACTTGTCAACATACCGACAACGGGGCGTTTATCCGCCAGCCTTGACGCTTATATCGGGAAAGAGGATGTCATGCTGTTTGCGGGAGGATTGCCGGAAAGTTTTAAAGAGGCCTATCCTTTCCGTCCGCTTGTGGTCCGTGCCGGTACGGACGGGAACTTGAAGCAGATGCAGATTTCCCGTTTTACCGCCGATTTGCCGGGGGCTTTCTCGCTGCATGCAGGCGGTGTCCTCGAGAATCTGGCCGATAGCCTGGCCCGTTCGGGAACAATCGGCATGGATATGACGACTTTAAACCTGAATTTTCTGACTGCATTGTCGGGGGAGGCTCCCGATGGTACTGTCCTGATTCCCGACAGCATGGACTTGACGGCGCGGATTGACCTGAAAGGGCCTGAATACAAGGCGAATCTCCGTCTGAAACAGGGGCAGGGTACGATGGGGGTAAATGCCGAACTGAATACTTCGACCGAAGTTTATGCGGCCGACTTGAAAATAAATGACCTTCAACTTCATAATTTCCTTCCGAAAGATTCTCTGTATGAGCTTTCCCTGTCGGCGGACGCCAAAGGGCGGGGATTGGATATCATGTCCCGGAAATCTTCGGGCAAGCTGAATCTTTCGTTAGACCGGCTTCGTTATGCCCGCTACCGTCTTTCCGACATTCATCTGACAGGCGAACTTAAAGGGGCGCTGGCAACGGCGCGGCTGACGAGTGACAATGTTTTGCTGAAGATGGCGGCTGATGCCGAATATGATTTGGCGAGCAGTTATCCGGACGGAAAAGCGGCTGTGGACGTCGAGCAGCTCAACTTGCACGAACTGGGACTTATGTCGCAGCCGATGAAATATCCCCTTGCTTTCAATCTTACGGCGGAAGCCCGCCGGAACCGGGTGTTTACCCATCTCACCTCCGGGGATATGAAGTTGGATTTGAGTGCGCGTTCCGGCGTTTATCCTTTGATTGAACAGTCGGTCCGTTTTGCGGATGTGCTGATGAGGCAATTGGACGAAAAAGCGCTGAATCATGCCGAATTGCGTAAAGCATTGCCGACGGCGGTTTTGTCTTTCTCGGCGGGAAAAGAGAATCCGCTGGCTTATTATCTGGCTACGCGGAACATTTCTTATCATGACGCTTCCATGAAATTCGGCACGGCTCCCGATTGGGGAATCAACGGGAAGGCGGCGGTTCATGCCTTGAAGATGGATACTTTGCAGTTGGACACGGTCTTTTTCGCTGTCAAGCAGGATACCACTTTTATGAAATTGCACGGAGGCGTTATCAACGGCCCGAAGAATCCGCAGTTCTCTTTTAACACTTCGCTGACGGGGGAGATTCGCGACCGGGATGCGGAATTGCTGGTGGAATATAAGAATGGGAAAGGCGAAACGGGAGTATTGCTGGGCGTGAACGCCCGTCCTTTGTTTGAAGGGCATGGAAAAGGGAACGGAGTGGCCTTCACCCTGATTCCGGAAGAGCCGGTTATCGCATTCCAGAAGTTTCATTTTAACGAACACCATAACTGGATTTACCTGCATAGGAATATGCGTGTGTATGCCAATGTCGATATGTGGGATAAGGAGGGTATGGGATTCAGGGTTCATTCCGTGCAGGGGGATACCGTTTCCTTACAGAATATTGATGTGGAGATACGAAGGATTCGTCTGCAGGAGATGATGAGCGTACTGCCTTATTTCCCTGAGATTACCGGCCTGTTCTCGATGGAGGCGCATTATATCCAGACGGAGAAAGACCTCCAGCTTTCGGCGGAGGCGTCTGTCGACGAGCTGACTTATGAAGGCCAGCGTATCGGCGATATTACTTTAGGTGCTACCTGGCTGCCCGGAGAGCAGGGCAGGCAATATCTGAACGCTTATCTGAACCATGAGCGGCAGGAGGTGTTGATGGCAGACGGCAAGCTGATGGCTACCCGGACGGGGAAGGACAGCCTGGAGATTCATACGGAGCTGGAGCATTTCCCGCTCAGTGTGGCTAATGTGTTTGTCCCCGACCGGATGGTTGCGTTATCCGGTGATTTGGACGGCAGCCTTCGTATTACGGGCAGCACTGAGCAGCCTTTGGTAAACGGCGAGTTGTTGCTGGACAGCGTTACTGTCCTTTCCCGGCAGTACGGCGCTGATTTCAGGCTGGACAATCGGCCGGTACGGATAGAGGATAACCGCCTGACATTTGATAAATTCGCTATTTTTACTACGGGAAAGAATCCGTTTACGATTGACGGTTATGTCGATTTCCGGGATATGTCCCGGCCGATGGCGAATCTGAATATGCTGGCGGAAAACTATACGTTGCTGGATGCGAAACGTACGCGGGAAAGCTTGGTTTACGGAAAAGTGTTCGCCGATTTCCGGGCAACAGTCAAAGGGCCTCTGGACGGATTGACGATGCGCGGGAATATGAGCTTGCTGGGGAACACGGACGTTTCGTATATATTGACCGATTCGCCGTTGACCGTGCAGGACCGTCTGGGAAGCCTGGTGGCTTTTACTTCTTTTAGCGACACTGCTACGGTGGTCCGGCAGGAAGTGCCGACTGTTTCTTTGGGAGGGTTGGATATGGTGATGATGGTGCATATCGACCCGTCTGTCCGCCTGAAAGTGGATTTGGATGCAAGTAATGATAACCGGGTCGAGCTGGAAGGCGGAGGCGACCTTTCGATGAAATATACTCCGCAAGGTGACTTGACTTTGACCGGACGCTATACGCTGACGGGCGGGTTGATGAAATATGCCTTGCCTGTAATTGCGGTTAAGGAGTTTGCCATAGATAACGGCAGTTATGTGGAGTGGACGGGTAATCCGATGGACCCGACTCTGAATTTCAAAGCGACCGACCGTATCCGCGCTTCCGTATCCGAAGGGGAGGACGGAGGGACGCGGACGGTCAACTTCGATGTCTCTATTGTTGTCAAAAACCGGCTGGACGACCTTTCGTTCGCTTTTGACGTTTCAGCTCCTGAGGATGCGACCATCCAGAATGAACTCACGGCAATGGGGGCGGAAGAGAGGGGAAAACAGGCCCTTTACATCATGGTGATGAAGACTTATCTCGGAACCGGTCCCATTGGCGGCGGCAGCGGCGGGCTCGGCATGTTGAATATGGGGGCTGCCTTGAATTCCGTATTGAGCAGCCAGATAAATTCTCTGATGGGGAATTTGAAGAATGCAAGCGTTTCCGTCGGTATCGAGGACCATGATTTGTCAGACACGGGCGGGAAACGCACGGATTACAGTTTCCGTTATTCGCAGCGTCTCTTCAATAACCGTTTTCAGATTGTAATCGGGGGCAAGGTGTCTACAGGGGAGAATGTGACGAACAATGCCGAATCCTTCATTGACAATATTTCTCTGGAATATCGTTTGGACAGGACCGGTACTCGTTATGTACGCCTGTTTTACGATAAGAATTACGAGAGTGTGCTCGAAGGGGAAATCACAGAGACGGGAGTCGGTATTGTGCTTCGTAAAAAACTTGATAAACTCAGCGAACTGTTTATCTTTAAGAGAAAGGATTGAGAATGAAGGATATGCATATTAATATATTGGCGGCTTGCCTGGTAGGTTTGGCTGTATTTTCGGCATGTTCGGTGACGAAGCATTTGCCTGAAGGGGAGGTGCTTTATACCGGGGGGAAGACTGTCGTCTTGAATAAATCGGCAACGCCGGTGGGAGTAACGGCTTTGACGGAGGTGGAGGCTGCCCTTGACAAGACGCCCAGTACGAAGATGTTGGGCGGTTTCTTGCCTGTTCCTTTCAAGATGTGGATGTACAATGATTTCGTGAAATATAAGAAAGGGTTCGGCAGGTGGATGTTTAACCGTTTTGCGGCGAATCCTCCGGTCTTTATTTCTACGGTCAATCCCGAAGTACGGGTGAAGGTGGCTACCAACCTGCTTCATGACTACGGTTATTTTAACGGAGAAGTGACTTACGAAACGGCGGTTGACAGGAAGGACAGCCTGAAAGCGGGGATTGTGTACACGGTGGATATGAAGAATCCTTATTTTATCGATACGGTTTATTACCAGCGGTTCAATCCCCAGACTTTGCGGATAATGGAGCGTGGGAGGCGCATGTCTTACATCACTCCCGGCGAGCAGTTCAATGTAGTGGACTTGGACGAGGAGCGTACCCGCATCAGCGCTTTGTTGCGTAATTTGGGATATTTTTATTTCCGCCCCGATTATATGACTTACCAGGCGGATACGACGCTGGTTCCCGGGGGACATGTCAGCCTTCGCCTGATTCCTGTGCCGGGATTGCCTGCCGCGGCGCAGCGTCCTTATTATGTGGGGGATGCTTCCGTCTATTTGTTCGGGAAGAACGGGGAGGCTCCCGACGACAGTATCGTTTACCAGAATCTGAACATCCATTATTATAAAAAGTTACAGATTCGTCCGAACATGCTGTATCGCTGGATGAATTACCAGAAGTTTGTGCGGAATGCTGAAATGAGGGCTTCCAACCGTACCCGGCTTTACAGCCAGTATCGTCAGGAGCAAATACAGGAGAAGCTTAGCCAGTTGGGTATTTTCAGTTATCTCGATTTGCAATATTCTCCCCGTGATACGACGGCTGTCTGCGACACGCTTGATGTGACGATGCAGGCTACTTTCGCCAAACCGCTGGATGCGGAGCTGGAGCTGAATGTGGTAACGAAGAGTAATGACCAGACGGGGCCGGGGGCTTCGTTCGGCGTTACCAGAAACAATGTGTTCGGAGGCGGGGAGAGCTGGAATGTGAAACTGAAAGGTTCTTACGAATGGCAGACCGGAGGGGGGGAGAAAAGTTCTCTGATGAACAGTTGGGAAATGGGGATATCCACTTCTCTTACTTTTCCGAGGGTGGTATTTCCTTATCTGGGAAAAAGGGAATTTGACTTTCCGGCTACGACTACGTTCCGTTTGTATATCGACCAGTTGAACCGGGCGAAGTACTATAAGCTTTTGTCTTTCGGAGGAAATGCGACATACGATTTCCAGCCTACACGTACGAGCAGGCACAGTATCACTCCTTTCCGGCTGACGTTTAATGTGTTGCAGCATCAGTCGGATGAGTTCAGGGAGATTGCCGATGCCAATCCTGCATTGTATATCAGTTTGAAAAATCAGTTTATTCCTGCTATGGAATATACGTACACGTATGACAATGCGTCGGTCCGCCGGATAAAGAATCCGATTTGGTGGCAATCGACGGTCACCTCTGCCGGTAACCTGACTTCTGTGGTTTATCGCGCGTTCGGACAGCCGTTCCGTGAAGAGAACAAGCGTTTGCTGGGGGTACCTTTTGCGCAGTTTGTGAAGCTGAATACGGAATTCCGCCATCTTTGGAACATTGATAAGAATAATAAGATTGCTTCCCGCGTGGCATTGGGGGCTCTTTTTTCTTACGGGAATGCGACAATCGCCCCGTATAGCGAACAGTTCTATGTGGGGGGAGCGAACAGCATCCGGGCATTTACCGTGCGTAGCATAGGTCCGGGAGGATATCATCCGTCCGAAAGCCGTTATTCTTATCTCGACCAGACTGGGACTTTCCGTTTTGAAGCGAATCTGGAATATCGTTTCCGTATCTTTAAGAGTATTTGGGGGGCGACCTTTCTTGATGCGGGAAATGTATGGCTGATGCGAAAGGATGAGGAACGGCCGGATTCGCAGCTCCGTTTGAAAACTTTCCCGAAGCAGATTGCGCTGGGGACGGGACTGGGGATTCGCTATGACATGGATATTCTGGTGTTCCGTCTCGATTTCGGCGTGCCTTTGCATTTGCCTTATGATACGGACAGAAACGGATATTATAATGTCACCGGGGCCTTCATGAAGAATCTGGGAATACATTTTGCCATCGGTTATCCTTTCTGATGAATGGATTTTGTACGATTTTGGTAAATAATGATTGATAATTGTCCTGTCCGATTCAACTATTTTTGTAATTTTGCAACGAAATCTGATGCCGTTGACATCACTAACCTTTTAATATTACACTATTTATGAAACCAACTTTATTCTTACTGGCAGCCGGTATGGGCAGCCGTTACGGTGGCTTGAAACAATTGGACGGACTGGGTCCTAATGGCGAAACTATTATGGATTACTCTATTTATGACGCTATCAATGCCGGATTCGGCAAGCTCGTGTTTGTAATCCGCAAGGACTTTGAACAGGATTTCCGTGATAAGATTATTTCCAAATACGAGGGGCACATTCCCTGTGAACTGGTATTCCAGGCGTTGGATGCGCTTCCCGAAGGTTTCACTTGCCCGGCGGACCGTACGAAACCCTGGGGAACTAACCATGCGGTGATGATGGGTGCTGACGTGATTAAGGAACCGTTTGCCGTAATCAACTGCGATGATTTCTACGGTCGCGATTCTTTCCAGGTGATGGGGAAATTCCTTTCTTCTCTTCCCGAAAACTCTAAGAATGTTTATTCGATGGTAGGTTTCCGTGTGGGAAATACGTTGAGTGAAAGCGGTACGGTATCCCGCGGTATCTGCAGCACGGATGCCAACGGTTTGTTGACTTCCGTCGTGGAACGTACTAAGATTCAGCGGATGGACGGGGAAGTGAAATATGTCGATGACAACGGCGAATGGGTGGCTACTCCCGATACGACTCCGGTAAGTATGAATTTCTGGGGTTTCACTCCCGATTATTTCGCTTATAGCCAGGAGTTTTTCAAAACGTTCCTGAGCGACCCGAAAAATATGGAAAATTTGAAGAGCGAGTTCTTTATCCCGCTGATGGTGGATAAACTGATTAATGACGGAACGGCGACAGTGGAGGTTTTGGATACTACGAGCAAGTGGTTCGGAGTTACTTATCCGGAAGACCGCCAGAGTGTGGTGGATAAGATTCAGGCGTTGGTTGATGCCGGAGAATATCCTGCCAAGCTGTTTTAAGCATTGAAGATAATACGGAGGAGGGCTGTCTCGACCTAAAGGGGAGACAGCCCTTTTTGCGGTCTGTGGTTATGACATTATAAGCCCCTTGTCTGGTCCTTCGTTTGGTTATGAATCGAGGTTCCGGACAAGGGGATTTATTTCAAGGGAGAATTCCGGCTGGCCGGATTTCTTGTTTTTTTATCCTTATCTCAAAATCAGCTTTGGATATCGGGGATCTTGCCGTTTTGTCTCTTTTTCTTTTTCAGCCATAGGTAATAACCGCTTAGGGGCAGTATGCCGCCGACGAAAGCCGAGAGGAAATAGAGTATTTTGGTGGTTGTCCCTCCCCACGAACCGGTATGGAAGGCGTAGAACCATCCTTTCATCTTCTGTGCCTTGGGGACGTCTTTGTAGAGTGTGATTTCTTTTATTTTCCCGCTTCTTGCATCGAAAGAGACTATATCGTTCTGGCGCATGTTTCCGCCTGTATTCACTTGGGCGTTTTTGATTCCCAACTGGATAGAAGCGCATTTCGGGTATTGGTTCCGTATCTCCGCCGTTACATTGTCCCATACGGCATAGTCGAATGTTTTTTCCCGTTTTCCTTCGGGTTTCTTGCCGCTCTTGTCTCCCTGTTGCGGGGGCATCGGGGGACGTGAGGCGGATACGCCGAACAGGCCGTATGCTGCCGTGCGGTACCATTGGAACGACCAGGTGAGTCCTGTCAATGCCATTACCAGCAGGAACAGGGTGACGTAGATACCTAGTGAGACGTGGCTGTCGTACCAGAAGCGTAACCAGCCTTTGGTGCATGATACGGTGAGACGGTTTTTCAGAGCTTTCCGGTTGCGCGGAACCCATATCACCACACCGCTGACCAGAATGATTACCATCAGCAGCGTGGAAATTCCCACAATGAATTTACCTGCTGTTTTATCGCCTTTTTGGGGAGGGACGTCCATCAGCCAACGGTGCAGTTTGCGCATGGTCTGGAAAAAGGAATAACTTTGCGTCCATCCGTTCACCTCGCCTGTGTACGGGTTGACGCTTAGCGAACGCTTTCCGGCTCCTTTGAATCCTGCCATGCAGACTCCGTCCGGTTCACCCGGTAGTTGCAGGGAGGTCAGTTCCAATGAATCCGGTACTTGCCGGCGGATGTGCATCACCAGTTCCGAAGGTTTCAGCGGAACTGCTCCTTCGGTATATTCGGTTTTGTATAACTGAGGATTGAGGCTTTCGGTAATATCCCGTTCGAAAACAAGAGCTGCCCCCGTGAGGCAGATGATTGTGATAATCAACCCGACGGGGACAGAGAGCCATAAATGTATTTTTTTGAATACTTTCATTCTGTGCAAAGTTTGTTATTTCTGTTTCAGCAGGCCTACACCTAAAATAGATTCGGTATCTACTTCTGTGCCGCGTGTAGCTTGTCCGTTTTTGTTGATGGTGTAAAGTGCCGGCAGTTGAGTGTCTTTTGTTTCTATTTCGAAAGTAATCGTGTTTTTTTCAATGTCTACGGCATAAGCGAGCGGTATGTCGTTGATGTTGTCCGGGGCGGGCAGTCCGGTCACTTCGGTATATGTTTTGGTTTTCACGTCGAATATGCCGAACTTTTTGTGTGACCCTTCTGTTATGCCCGCTCCTCCGGTATTGGTGAAGAGCTGTAGGCAGAATTTGTTGTCACCGATGTAGAAGGTTTTCCATAGGTAGTGGCCGCCGGTTTCCTGGGTCAGGTTTACGTAATAATCGTCATCGATGGCTACCGGTTGGCCGTTTTCGATATTTTCGCCGCTAATGCGCAATACGGCGGAAGGTACTTCCGGTTCGGACTTCCCGGAGTTTTTAATTGTACCTTGGCAGAACAGGTAGATTTCGTCACCTACTACTTCGATGCCGCTTTCGGTACGTGATCTGCTATTTCCTTTAATCTGTCCGGCTTCTTCTTCCGGATGGTCTTCACTTTTACGGACAATCGCATCTTGGAACTTCAGGTACTCTTTGTCCGGGTCGTTCGGGTCGAATTTATATACGCCGATGTAGAGGTTGTTTGCCAAATCTGTGCTGTAAGAGGCCTTGGCGCGTGTTTTAGGATCCGGTTCCTGATGTTTGGTGCAGTATGCGAGCAATACGTAATCGCCATATTGGGCGATATCACCCACCCCCCATGTCTCACCATCCATCAGGCTGGCGGGTTTCGCGTCATAATCCTCACAGTTGATTTTTCCGTCTACGACTGCTGTTTCAAAATTATCCAGGTTGATGAATTTTACACGTTCGTAGTGTCCGTTACCGGTTTGGTCGGACATGCCAATCAGGTAGTTCTTGAAGATACCGCGTGCTTTGACATCTCCGTCTAATGTGACTCCGTTGCCGTGCTGGGTCAGTTTGCCGTCAACCAGTTTCCATGCTTTTGTAATGTAGTCGGAAGGAGAGCCTCCTTGGGAGGGATAATTCATCCCGATTAAAAGATCATTGTTGTAGTTCACGAAGTCGGGATTGTTTCCGCTGAAGAATATACGGCCTTCAGGGTTTGTCGGGTCTATTATTCCCGTGGTCGGCGTACCGGTTTGTTGCAGGTATGCGCCGTTGTTTTCTCCCGAACTGCTTATGATGACGTATTGTTCAGAGGGGTCGCCAGTTATGGTCGTACCCGTTCCTTTGTCGGAATCGTCGTCACTGCATGCGGTAAAAGCGCATGCGCATAAAGCTAAGCTGAAAAATTTGAATTTTGCTTTCATGTTTCTCGTTTTTTTGTTTATTTGTTTACTGAATTTATTATCGGGATAATTGTATTGGCTTTATTTACTGAAATTATAGCTGAATTTTACGGCAAATGCGCGTCCCGGTTTCTGCATCTTGAAATTGTCGTACAGGCGCGCGTCGAAGATGTTCGTGCATTCCGCCGATACGGTAAATTCCGATTTCTTTCCGAAATTGTAGCTCACGAATAAATCATGGGATAATTGTGTGGGCACGTTCAGTTCCTCGTTGTTGTAGCTGTTCCATTCGTAACTGAAATCATGGACGTAGCTCATCATATAGTGGATGTCCAGCAGGGAGCCTTTCATGAAAAGGTCACGGAACATCACGCCTGCTTCACCATTGCCGTACATGTACGGAATGGCGGGGATACGTTCTTTATAGTTCTTGCTTTCGCGTTGTGTGTCGGACACGTATTTGGTCATGCTTCTCATGTCTATGTAGCTGAAATTGCCTCCTATGAAGAAGCGTTCTTTGAAGGTGTAACGTATGCCGAAATCTCCTCCGAAGTTACGTACTCCGCCATCGTTTTTCGAAGTGGCGCGTCCGTTGTCATTGTTTGTGCTGCGGCGGATGTAATCGTCGATTTCCCGATACTGGAAAGCGGCGTCTACTGTCAGGTGATGGTCGGCTATATCTATCGGCCGTGCCGTGACACTGAGGTTGATGTTGTTGCTCGATTCCGGTTTCAGACTGGAGTTTCCCCGTTCTATGTCATCTCCCGAACCGAACAGTTCTCTGCTTGTGGGCAGGCGGAGGGCATATTCATACGAGAATCTTAATTGGACATGTTGTCCCCAGAAGTAGGTTGTTGCCAGTCCTCCTCCCCAGAACTGGGAGGTGTTGCTGTAGTTCCGATAGTTGCTTCCTCCTTCGGGGTCGAGATAGGCTTCAAGGTGGTTGATGTAGTTTTTGACAAATACGGAGGTGTTCCATTTGTTTTTGTAATCGTATTTGTAGCTCAGTCCCGTAACGGCTTTCAGGCTTTCCTGCGGACGGTCGTATTCGGCCTTGTATTCCGTTTCATCTTTGCCTGAGCGTGAGAATGAGGTGAATGTCGTGCTTAGCGATACCGAATGTCCGTCGGCGGGGAAGAGTGCCATGCGGAAGTTGGCGGCTCCGTTATTGTCGCGGTAGCGGTATTTGGTATATGAGAGCTCGCCCGGAGCGCTTTTGGGTTTACTGCGTTCGCCCAGCCAGTTATAGTTGCAACTGGCAGTATCTGCAGCGTACGATTTACCGAAGTTGTAATTACCGTTCAGTGCGACGTGAAGCCCTTTCAATACTTTGAATTTTTTCTCGTAGGTCAGTTGGGGCATCAATGTGTTGGCTGTGGTGTAACGTGCACCGTACACCCAGTTCATATTGGAAGCATTCTGTGTTTGTTTGTATTCGTATCCGCCGGTGAAGCCCAATAACAGGCGGTCGGCATAAGGCTTGTCTACCACGCCTATTTTCAGGATGGCGGCTTCGTTGTGGTATTTGGCGTGGAAACGGCGTACTTTCAGGTCTTCATATACTACGCTGTTGCCTGCGTCGCTGAATTTGGTATAGTGGTCGATGTCTACCTTATAGTCATTGTCCGAATAATTTTGATAGGCGTTCAGCGAGACGTAAAATCCTTTTTTTGAGGTCCATTCCGCATAGACATTGCTTTTATGTGTGTTGAACGACCCGAATGAATAGGAAGCGTTCACCCGCGTACGGCGGCTGTTGTCCGTAACGATATTGATGGCTCCTCCCAACGCATCTCCTCCCAGTTCAATAGGGACTACTCCTTTATAGACTTCCACTCGCTTGGCAAGTCCGGCAGGGATATTATTCAACCCGAAAGCCGAACTCATGCCGTCCATCGGTACTCCGTCAATGAATATTTTTACATGCCTTCCTGAAAAACCGTTCAGGGTTACGCTGGCTTCCGAACCGACGCCTCCTGTGGAACGTATCTTCACACCGTTAATTTTGTCAATGACACTCGATAAGTCCATTGTCGTATTTTTCAGTTTGGCTGTTTCCATCAACGATACGTTGTATGCCAGGCGTTGTATTTTTTCGGCCGGACTCAAACCTTTGACGACGACTTCGTTCAGTGTCATGGCGTCTTCTGCCAGTTCGAAGTGAAAATAATGGTTTTCTTCGGCTGTGAATGTTTTCTCGACCGGTTTGTAACCCATATAGCCTGCGGTTATACGGAATTTGCCTCCTTTTCCTTTTATTTTCAGTTTGAATTCTCCTTTTTCATCCGTTATTCCGCCTGCTGCCAGTTCGTTGTTTTCAACAGAACGTATTTCTACGGTCGCATAGCTCAGCGGGGCATGTGTGGCGATGTCCGTAACTTTTCCTTTGATAAATCTTGTCGATTGGGCATGAACGCTTGCGGCCCACATGAAGAAGAAAATTAATGTAGTAAAAAGAACTACTCTTGTTCCTGTTTTATTCATTTTAACTTTTGATAATCTGCTTTTAAATTTTGGCGCAAAATTAATTGAAGGATAGCAGTGGGGCAATCCCAAGTTTTTGGTATATGAAATGTACGGATAAATTGTTCGTTATCTCGCAATCCCAATTTGTAGGTATAGTTTTGCCGGAGGCAGAATGGAGATTCGCGTATAACAGGGGAAGGGAAAGATTCGTATGAAAATCCGACCGGCGGAACCGTGCCGGTGAGGAGATGGGAGTGTATCAAAACTAAGATAAACATCCGGAACAGTTATAGAAACTGACTGATGAACATAAAAATAACCGTATCATTACTCTGAATGAAGTGCCCCCCAAAAGTTTTGTGTCTAACTTTTGGGGGGCACTTCAGAATAGAGTTGATGCGGTCTTTTTATTGCCGATGAAGAGTGTCAGGTTTCAGATGAAGAGCGCCAGGTTTCAGATGAAAAATTCATTTCCTCTAAATTTGGATTTTGGCACTCCCCGTGGAAATCCGGTTTTTATATCATTCTGTTTTTGAAAGCTTATCCCGGTAAAGTATTGTTTAATAACGGTAATTGGTTCAGCATATTCCTGATGCGGATTGCAGTACGGGGCATCGGTTCTGCAACCGTCAGGCCTACTATTTCTTTTTCTTGGGCAATATCGTTTATTACGCGGACTACTTCGTCTATTTTCATTCCGCCGGGTACTACTCCTACGGCGGCGATGATTTCGTCAGGGTCGAGTACGTCCATGTCGAAATGCACAACGACTTTGGAAGCGCCGCACGATTGTAACCATTCTTTTAGGGCATCGCTGTTGATTGCCACATCTTCGGGAGAGAGGTGTTTGATTCCGTATTGTTTTTGGCGTGCTTTGATTTCGTCACGTTCCCAGTCGCGTAGTCCGACAAGCAGAATTCTGGACGGGGCAATTGTTGCGGGTAATTCTGAGATGATTTTCCGGTCTCCCAGTCCCATGCAGGCGGTAACAGCCATGGCGTGGTAGGCTTGGTAGGTGTCGCCGGGCAGGGTTATGTCGGGATGTGCGTCAATCCAAATCATGGCAATGTCGTCTTTGTATCTGTTTGCAAGATAGGTGAACGGAACGACACTTACGGAACATTCTCCTCCGAGTACGACTATTTTATCTGGTTTTTCGATGTTCAGTATATCCAGGGCTGCTTTAGTCTGGCTTATAATTATGTCCCGGTCAAGGACTCCGTCTATAACTTTGCGTTCCGTAATATCGGTTGTTACGGGGACGGTAAATACCTGTTGCCCATTGTCTGGAGCGAGGAAATTCAGCAGTTGGGCGCCTAAATAATAGCCTCGCGCGGCATCTTCCCGACTTTTCACTTCAGGTATCCACCTGACGATGTCGGCACCCTGCCATTGCGGATAAATTAAACGGATTGTTTTCATGTTCTGATTATTAATTGTTGATATGTTTCTTTTTCTTTTAATCATAAGTCGTATTTACTGCCGGGGCTGTTTCCCTGCAAAGGGGTTGTTTCTTAATTGCGGCCGTTTTACGGTCTGTTTTACAAATATATGATTTTATAGATAAGCCGTGCAAGTTCCGGCGGATTATTTTATGATGTGCGGTACGGGATTGGTTTTTCATAAAAACGGATGGGAAAATGCTTGTCTGTTTGGCGGGTTTTTGTGTAATTTCTATTCTTGAAAGCGGTTAAATCCATTCGGATACGTTATCTTTGCAGTCCAAAATCTTATAAGAGGAGTTCTATAAATTAAAATATTGTAGTACAGTTGTTTATATGGTTC
>NZ_CAUCSQ010000046.1 GCF_958445495.1 uncultured Bacteroides sp.
CGCTAAACTCCGGGAATCTCAAATGGGGAACATTATAACAATTATATCCTCAATTCCCGTAGCTTTACCCTGATTTGTATAACCAATAAACATAAAAGTATGATTCAAAAGAAAACGATTAAAGAAATTTCCTTACTTTGGAAAGAGGACAAGAAACAGTATGTAAAACAATCGACATTCGCTGCTTATGTACTAATCCTCGAAAATCACATTTATCCGACATTTGGAGAAATGTATGAGCTAGAAGAAAATAAAGTTCAAGAATTTACTCTCCAAAAGATTCATAATGGATTAAGCCAGAAATCCATTAAAGACATTTTGATTGTATTGAAAATGATATTAAAATTCGGAGTAAAACATGGACTCTTAGATTATAAAGAATGGGAAATCAGATTTCCAACAACAGATGAAAAACAACGGTTAGAAGTTCTCAGCATCTCACACCAAAAAAGAATTATGAGTTTTATTCAAGAGCATTTTACATTCAAGAATCTAGGAATATATATTTGCCTAAGCACCGGATTACGAATTGGAGAAGTATGCGCTCTGACATGGGACGATATAAACATAGAATTAGGAATAATTTCCATTAGAAGAACAATTGAACGCATCTATATCATTGACGGAGAAAAAAGACATACAGAACTTATTATCAATACGCCAAAAACTAAAAATTCCATTCGTGAAATTCCCATAACCAAAGAACTAATCAGGATTTTGAAACCATTGAAAAAGATAGTAAACGGTAACTATTACATTCTAACCAATGAGAAAAAGCCAACAGAACCCAGAACATACCGCAACTATTACAAAAAACTAATGAAGGATTTAAATATTCCAGAACTAAAATTTCATGGCCTCAGACATAGCTTTGCCACACGCTGTATAGAAAGTAACTGTGATTACAAAACAGTAAGCGTTATCCTGGGGCATTCCAATATCAGTACAACACTCGACCTTTACGTCCATCCTAATATGGAACAAAAGAAAAAATGCATCGATAGGATGTTCAAAGGATTAAAATAATTCATATAGGGGGTGTTGAAATGATGCATCCCCTTAAAACCGGCAAGGAACCATAGATACACACCGATGAGATAACCTACCCTAAAAATTCATGTCGGTATAAACAAATAACCATAGTTTTTAAAAAAGTCTAAACAACATTTGCTTAAACACTTCCTTTTCCCGGAATAAAATCCTTCCTTTATGAAAAATATTATCCCATAGTATCTCACAAATAAAATAAATCCTACAGACAAAAGAAGAACCGACTTACCAACGTTACACAGAAAAATATATTTGGCAAGTTGCCGTCATCTGTCACAGAAAAGTAGTTAACAAACTAATAATGAATGAAAAAACCTGTGACAGCAAGGAGTGACGGCAGAGTGACAGCACTTTTGCTGTCACCATAAAAACAGCATGGCAAAGACGTTTATCCACTCTACAGACAAGTATCTCCATAACAACCGGTATCGGGCTTACCACCCAACACTCCCATACAACTAGCTTCCGTCATTTGTCCACCAACCTTACCACATGGTAAAGCGTACCGCCACGGGTATGTCTGGAAGGGATTTCCTGCTTTTTCAGTATCCTTCCGAAAGAATTAACCCTTTTGACGGACATCGGGATTGAACTGTTTCTCTGAATATCCTCCATAATCTCGGCAGGAGACAACCATTCCCCCTCTTTAGGCTGTGCAGCGCGGAAATAACGGAAAAACAATTGCTCTTCCAGAGGAACCTGTTCAAACTCACGGTTGTTTTCCATCATAATCCTTTCATCCTCCCGGTCGAACCAATAACGTTCGCCATGCTCCAGCTCATACATGGCTTGCGCATAAAGCTGTTCATAATCTATCGGGCGGTTGGTGTCAATCACTCCCGTCACCTCGATACAAATAAAACGGCGGCTTCCGGAAGGGTCGGTCAACAAGTCTTTTTGGTTACTCGTGGCTATGAATGAGGCATACCGGCGCATTTCGAGCACGGCGCTGCCATGCGGTTTCTTCACATTCAGCACCGGCTTTTGCAGAATATGTTTCAAGAAGCCTTGTTGCATTGAACTCACCTGGTCGAATTCATCGATATTGATGAGCGCAAAACGATTGAGGTAAAGTTCGGCATCTTTCTTTCTGGAAAAATCAATACTGTCGGTGTAATAGGAACGTTCCGAAGGCGGCATTATACTCCGGCAAAAAGTGGATTTACGTGTCCCTTGCGGTCCGACAAGCAAAGGCGAGACACTGTTTGCATACTTTTTATCGCTTCCTCTCCAATGAGAAACCATATTGAGGAACCAACGATGGAACAAATCCGTCCAATGAGGATTCCGGCAAGGAACGGTAGCCGCCAATGCGCGGATACGGTCTTTACCATCCCATACCGGAAGCCGGTAAAGAAAATCTTCCAACGGATTAAATACAGGCACACGGTTGGAGTAGATATAACGGCTAATGTCCCTGTCCCACAACGGGATGCCTTCCATTTGCGCATCCAAGGCAATGCTATTCAGCGTACGTTTGTCGAGAGGGTTGAAACGGAAACGGAAAGAAAGCCTCTCACGATACTCCACCTCACCGATTTGGGTGTTATGGCGAAATTCATAACGGCGTTTCATAAATTCCTCCGTCTGCAAGGCAAGTTGCTGCTCTTTGCTCAGGCTGATATTCTTGCCGAAACCTTTACATTCGGCATATATATTGCCAATCATCTGACGAATAAGCATCTCCTGCTTATACATATAAAAACGAAAAACCGTACGCTTCACGACTTCTTCTTGCGGGAGTCCCGAAGCAAAACAGTTTTTAGCCAGTTGGACGACTAAAGGATGCCATGCATCTTCGCCCAAATTAAGCCCCGCTTCCCTGAGATCAGCATACGCTTTCCGAAAAGCGGCTTCGAAAAGCATCAGAAAGGCATTTTCCGCATCATATCCCGGTACGGCACGGGTCAATGGGGATTTTTCGGCCTGAACCGCCTCCCTGAAAGTGGTTTCTTCGGGCATTGATGACGGTTGGGAGAGATAAAATTGAACGGAATCCGGACGATATATGATGTCCGAATCATGGGATAACCGCGAATATTGCTCCAAGGCCGGTTCTTTGGGAAGAATATCGAACGGAAGCTGGGGCTGATAACACTTCACAGCCAGTCGGTAAGCATGGGCATGGAACAGTTCCGCTTCCTCTTGCGTTTTGGGTAGAGAATTGTCCGGCCGGGTGAAGGTAGTCCAGATTTTTACCGTTTTTCCACTCGACCCTATGAAAACACAACGGGTTTGCGGTTGTTCGCAGGCTTTTTGTTTCACTAAAACGATTTCCGACTTATTGGATAAAGGACCAACGGTCAGTTCAACAATGCCATTGTAGTTTTTCATCTGTTTCCGGCCATTCATTTTACAGAACTCGGCAGCAGGAATTATCTTGGGAAGTTTATCGGCAAACATACACCGTTCGTCGGGAAGAGTATGTCGCAAATGCTCTCTGAATGCAGAAACCGGACGGGATTTTATTTCCGTCTTTATCTTATTTACCAATGTATCAAGATCCATTACGCTGAGCGCTATCGTATCTTCATTCTTACGAAATTGAGTAATTTTCATTAATTTGATAATAAATTGTTTTGTCAGCGCCTTTGTGATCGTTGAGACTGCTAAATTAGTCATAATATCCGGAACCAACAAGGAAAGCAAGGCCTTAATACATAAAATCGCCTATATATCAGCATCTCTTTTTTTAAAAGAAATAGGGTTGCCATCACATAGTACAGATTGACAGGTTTCAAATCAGTTTCCTCTGCTTGAAACTGTAGTTTCTGCTGCATGGAACTAGAGTTTCATCAGCCAGGAACCAATGGTTTCAAGCAATTGGAACTAGAGTTTCAAGCGTATGAAACTATAGTTTCAAACCGCAGAATCAACTGTTTCACGCCTTGAAACTATTAGTTTAAAGGCAAGGCACGACTCATAAACACGGGGACAATAAATTGAACGACTTATCTTTCTATGGCTGATACTATCAACTTCCAAACAGCATCTTTGATTTTTTCTTTGTTTTTTGGTGTGACAGCATTATTGCTATCACACTGCTGTCACATCATGCTGTCACACGATTAAGTACTTATACTCTGGAAGTTAGATTGTAATCTGTGACAGATGACAGCATATTTTGTTTTTTATTTCATAAGATAGTGAATTCTGAGTTCAAGTTATAAATGCAGCACCTACTTATTTCATTGGGAACAATTATTCCGCCATCATACTATATTCCGCTATTTTCTCTTTGCATAAACGCTCAGTAACATCTTTCAGAATATCTACACGGGAAATAAGATACTCCAACTGTTCCTTCGAGATACTGAAATCTTTGTTATAACGAGCTTCGATATACGAACGGCATAATAAATCAAAACATTCTTTCTCTTCATCCGTATTTTGAGGAAAGACTGTAGTTAATCTCATAGAGAAACGCTTTACCCATCCCACCGAGCTCTTTGATTTTATGACTCTTCGGGCGATAGTTTGTAAAGACCATCAGGATACAATTATAAAGTTTCTCACATGTCTGATGAAGAAGAAAAGCTGAAATATTAGTTTGTTTCTTAGGCAAATAATATTCTTTCACCCCATCTAAAAGCCCGCAAGCATATGGATATAATTCATCAAATTCACTCTGCGCAATATCCCAAATCTCTTTAAAACTCAACTTTCGCGGTTTTGCCAATTCGCATTTTCCACTATTGTAAAGCATAATTCCTTCCTTTACTATATCCGTAAAGAAATACTGGCTGATTTCCAGATTACGATTTACTGTATTGATATGTTCTACAACAAATTGTGGAAAAGCATGACGACGACCAGCAAACAAATTATGATATTTATTCGTAATACGGTGTAATTTCTCTTCCACTTGCTTAGCCGGTCCGGTTATGACCACAAGAATATCATAATCACTCTGATAGGAAGTATGAACACCAAATTCTATATTACTGTCCCATAAAACATAGTTTCCCCTTGCATAACTCCCGAACAGGATAACCATCTGACAATTCCTGATGCTCTTACACACTAAATCCAGCAAGACTGTCAATTCTTCCTGTGTACGTTTGGGTAAACGTTTTATAGACTTTCATTATCATTCTTATTTGTAACTTTACAAAAGTACGAACTTTGCCATCCCCTAGCAACAGAGATACATAAAAACTTATAATAAAGTATTTTTAGAATCTCCTTAATACTTCCATCATTGCCGAACGACGTTTATATTTTACCCGGAACTCTGCAACCAACCTTTTCACTGCTGCCTGTCCCCCATTAAGTTTCTTTGCACACAACAACGCCTGTGCTATCAATTCATAATGAGTCCGTCCTACATTCTGTTCTGCGTAATCATTCAACAAAGAGGTATATATAGCAATCAATTGCTCCGAATGAGTATCTTTCAGATGATAAGAATATTTCATCAATGCTTCCAATTGATTATACCTGATTGACGACAACAGTTTGAACAAACGCTCATAATCTTTTTCTTTCACATAAATTTCAGCCTCATCATTTTGACCAAAAGAAAAATACTCACTAAATTGAGTTTCTTTCATCATCGTATCCAGAAAGCTCTTCCATTCCTCTTTCGGAACAAGAGTTTTAAGTTTGCTATAATATTCTAACTGATCTCTACCCGACACAAACAATAAACGGCATGTATTAATGACTTCAGAAGTTTGATGAGTCATCTCGTAAATCCTCAATTTAGTTTTCAACCATTCATCTATGGTTCCGATATGTTCTTCTTTTTCCGCAATCTCTATTCCTTCATTCAGCAAACGGATAGCTTCATCATATTGACAACTGGCAATCAATTTATCCACCTCCATTTCTCGAATTTCAGTTAAATAAAGGTATTGACGAATCGTATCAGCCGCTTTTTGCTCTTCATGCAGTTCGGTTAACAGATTGACTTTCCGAAGAACGATTTGATATAAGTCGTAAGTATCTTTTCTTTCTTCCAAAAGTTTGTCAATCAATTCCAACGCATTTTCTGCCGGTTGAATGGAAAGATTTATTTGCATCAGCAATTCGTCTATATCATAAAGGTCATAATCACGATAAGTTGATAGTTTAGCCAGTTGACCTAGTTCCTGAAGAATCGCTGTCTTTTGCTTTTGGGTGGTCGCAGGATGCCCGATTACTTTTATCAGCAAATCTCCTGCCTGCTTACAATAATCAGAAGGATAGAGTTCATCATTATACAAAAGTTCATCCTCATAATTCTCACCGATTGAACGAAAAGTTTGAAGAGCGATGTCAATAGTAGCATCTATGTTTCCCACATTCAAAAAGGAGTCTGCTTTCTCCAAAAAAGTGTCCATCCGATTGAAAACAGTTTCCCAATCATGGTCAAAATCATCATAACGATTATGATAACGAGACTTTTTGTTAGAATAAGAGTCATTAAACACTTTCTGAATCTCTGCTCTGTAATCCTTTTCTTTTGATGTTGTAGAGAGCTCTTTAGCCATAAAACGATTCAAAAGGGCTGTTTTAAATTCTGAATGCATAGAGGCATATTCATATATAAATTGTGAAAGTTCTTGTGGGTTAACGAATGACAGCAATTGTCGTATGTCCACAGTTTCATCTATAACGGCGGCTTCCTCTACCTCTGCTTTCATCTTGGAAAAGGCACTGCGATTCACCTTTTTCTCATTATCACGAATTGCCAATAAGGTTGCTACGACATGCTTGCAAATCTCCCCATCATACGGACAATCACAGTACCAAGACTCAATTTCTTTTCCGTCCATAGATATCTCTACACTATAATCCTCCGTACCCTCCACTGTCGCAGTCCATTCACCGGGCGAATCTTCTTCCAATTTAGAAACAGCCCCTATTTCATAATACTCTTCTCCGCGCACTAATATTCTATATGGCACAAAGTTCTCAAAATTATCCAGTGTAATCATATGACTAATTTATTCCTTTATATACCCTTCCTGTTCATACGCTTTCCTATATTTATGAATCATTGCCACCAACGGCCTTAAACGTTCATCAGCAACCAGCATGCCCCTATAACGCAAATACTGATTATCATAAAGCTTCCGGTTTCCGGTCTTGAGACGCTTCTCCACATCCGCAGGAATGAAAAATTCCGCACGGTTGCCCAATTTTACATAGAATTCATTTAAAAAGATAAAAATGTCCATGTCACACGAGTTCTGAAATAAAATATTACAAATATAGTGTCAACGAAGCAACAAACCTAATTTCCGCATGCACATTTTTTATATGGCGGAAATCGAGCCCTGATTCCGTACATGCAAAATGCGACGATAAATTTCAAGCGAGAGTTTGCAAAGGCGATTACTATTTATACCTTTGTGCCCTCAACGAAAAATCAGCAACCCTGTAAATGAAAAAATTAATTATGCGTTCATTCATCGTACTTCTTTGTTTAATGCCTTCTCTCCTGTTCGCCCGGCAAAACCGGCTGGAAGCCCAATTGAAACAGGCTGTCAAAGATAAAAAAGGCGAAATAGGAATCGCTGTCATCATTGACGGCAAAGATACGGTAACCGTCAATAACGAGATTCATTATCCGCTGATGAGTGTTTTCAAGTTTCACCAGGCACTGGCGCTGGCCGATTATATGGAAAAACGGAAACAACCGCTGGAAACCCGGCTACCGATTGAAAAGGCGGATTTGAAACCGGACACTTACAGCCCGTTACGGGACCGGTATCCGCAGGGAGGCATTGAAATGAGCATTGCCGACTTGCTGAAATATACGCTCCAACAGAGCGACAACAATGCCTGCGATATTCTTTTTGCCTACCAGGGCGGGCCGGATGCGGTGAACGGATATATCCGTTCGCTGGGAATCAGGGAATGTGCCATTACCGCAACCGAAGACGAGATGCACCAAGACCTGGACTTGTGTTACCGCAACTGGACTACTCCGCTGGCTGCCGCCGAATTATTGGAGATATTCCACAAAAAGCCCCTGTTCGGCAAGGCGTACAAAGACTTCATCTACCGGACAATGGTGGAATGCCGGACTGGGCAGGACCGTCTGGTCGCTCCGTTGCTCGATAAAAAAGCGATTGTAAGCCATAAGACCGGAACGGGCGACCGCAACGCGGAAGGACGGCAAATCGGTTGCAACGATATCGGCTTCGTCCTTTTGCCTGACGGCCGTACTTACAGCATAGCCGTTTTTGTGAAGGATTCCGAGGAGAGCAACCAGGCGAACAGCAAGATTATCGCTGATATTTCCCGCATTGTTTACGAATACGTCATGCAACATTAACATCCATACAACATCATTTATATGAGACTGCACCACATCGCTATCTGGACGTTCCGTCTGGAAGAATTAAAGGAATTCTACGTCCGTTTCTTCGGAGGAAAAAGTAATGAGAAATATATCAACCCCAAGAAAGGGTTCGAGTCTTACTTCATCTCTTTCGGCGAAGGTCCTTCTTTGGAACTGATGAGCCGCACGGACGTGCAGAACACTCCCATCGAAGAGAACAGGCTCGGCCTGACACATCTCGCCTTCACTTTTCCCAGCCGGGAGGAAGTGCTCCGTTTCACTGAAGAGATGCGCTCGGAAGGATATGTCATCGCCGGCGAGCCCCGCACTTCGGGAGACGGTTATTTTGAAAGCGTAGTCCTCGACCCTGACGGGAACCGCATCGAATGCGTCTACCGGAAAGAGGAAGAAGAAACGGCGGCTGGAACGGAAGCCGGAATGAAAGGCGACTTTTCCGTAACGCTTGACACGGAACGTCTGCTTCTCCGTCCTTTCGAAGAGAAAGACGCCGAAGTGTTTTTCGCCTGTTGCCGGAATCCCAACCTGGGCAACAATGCCGGATGGGCTCCCCACCGTACCCCGGAAGAGTCCCGGAACATCCTCCGTTCCGTGTTCATAGGGCAGGAAGGCGTATGGGCGATAGTATTGAAGGAAACGCAACAGCTAATCGGTTCGGTGGGAATCGTCCCCGACCCCAAACGGGAGAATCCGCAGGCGCGGATGTTGGGATACTGGCTCGATGAAGCGCATTGGGGCAAAGGGTATATGACGGAAGCGGTAGAGGCTGTGCTCGACTACGGATTCAGGGAACTGAAACTGAGCCTCATCACCGCCAACTGTTATCCGCACAACAAACGTTCGGAACAAGTATTGAAAAAGAACGGTTTTATCTGCGAAGGCACGCTCCACCAGGCGGAACTGGCTTACAACGGGAACATGTACGACCATTTGTGTTATTATCTTCCCGGCATCTCCCGTCCCGCTCCGGAAGATTATGAGGAGATTCTCCAGTTATGGGAAGCGTCTGTCCGCCACACCCATCATTTTCTTACGGAAGAGCATATCCAGTTTTACAAGCCGCTGGTACGCGAACACTACCTGCCGGCTGTCGGGCTTTACGTCATCCGGAATGCCGGCGGAAAGATTGCCGCCTTCATGGGACTGAGCGGCGAGTTGATTGAAATGCTGTTCGTACACCCCGACGAACAGGGAAAAGGATACGGCAGCCAACTGATAAAGTATGCTGTCCGCCACAAGAAGATTTACAAGGTAGACGTGAACGAGCAGAATGAAAAGGCTCTCCGGTTCTATCTTCATCTGGGATTCCGGATTACCGGAAGGGACGAGACGGACGGCATGGGCAAACCGTTTCCCATTCTCCACCTTCAATGGGCGGAAACGAGATGAACCTGCATACTTTACTGTCCGGACGGATAACTATAGAGGACATACGGGAGGTATTGCAGCATATCCGCAATGACAGACAGTACAGAGAAGAGGTCTATCGGCTGATTTTCGACAAGGATGATTTCGTCGCTTACCAGGCGTTATGGATATGCACTCATTTTCCGGATACGGAAATAGAATGGATGCGCTCCAAACAGGATGAGTTGACAGACGCCTTATTTGCCTGCCTGCATAGCGGAAAACGGAGGCTGATGCTGAACCTGCTGTACCGGCAACCCGTAAACGACCCGCCGAGAATGGACTTGCTGGACTTCTGCCTGGAACGCATGATGTCGCACCAGGAACCTGTCGGGGTGCAGTCTATCTGCATGAAGCTCGCCTACAAGCTGACGCATTCTATCCCCGAACTGCAACAGGAACTGCGCCTTTTGCTTGAAATGATGGAACCGGAATTGCTGTCTCCCGCATTGCGTTCTTCGCGAAAGAATGTGCTGAAAAAACTGGTTCACCGCAAAGGAGAACGCAAAAAGGGAGGAAAGGGATAGGAAAGAGTTGAACACACCGGATTCTTTCCGTCCGGATTACGTAAGCCGTGCGCTTGACTCCGAGTTTACCGGGCAGACCGAAAGAAAGAATTCCCGCAAAGGACAAGACGCGGTTTCTACTGAACGGAAAGCCCGTATGCCCTTTGCGGGAATCTGCATAATCCGCATGTGTTATCGGATTTTCCGTTCTTCCTGTTTCCGCTTTCTTTGTTTTCCTGTCTTCCGGAATACGGCGAACGGAAAGAATCAGTTGAAGTAATACAAGAACACTGCGATTCCTTCAAGCGCCTTTTTCGGCTGGTCTTTTATCTCGATGGCGAACTTGATTTCAGCTTTCGCCACACCGCGCAGATTAGTCAGCGAATGCAAGGTGGTAATCAGCCGGATGCTCTGTCCCGCCAACACCGCCTGTCCGAATTTCATTTTATCCATGCCGTAGTTAATCATCATTTTCAGATTGTTCACCTGGATAATCTGGTTCCACAGATACGGAAGCATGGACAGGGTCAGATAGCCGTGGGCGATTGTGCTCTTATAGGGGCTGTCTGTTTTCGCACGTTCCGTATCCACATGAATCCACTGATGGTCCAGCGTCGCATCCGCAAAAAGATTGATGCGTTCCTGCGAGAGCTCCACATAATCCGAAACGCCTATTTGCTGTCCTACAAATTTTTCAAATTCTTCGTACGAATTGATAATTACTTTTTCCATATTCTCATCGCTTTATGGGGGTTATTATAATGTTAATCGGGGTACAAATATAGAATAAAATTCGCGGATTTACCTTACTTTTGCAGCAATAATCATATTCATGCATAAACCGATGATACATTTTTTCAAGAAGCCTGTTTCCCGTATTCCATTACCGGAAAAATTTACTTATCCCTTTCATTACACGCCTCATCCTTTGTGCGTACTGGCTGCGGAAGAGGTGAAAGAATACATCGCCGGCCGGAAAGAATGGCGGGAAGAACTGGCGCTCGGAAAAATGTTCGGTGTGCTGGTCGTACAGAAAAAGGAGGAAGCGGAAAAAGAAACCGGCGACGGGAAAGCAGCGGACGGGCAAAAAAGCGGCATCGGTTATTTAGCTGCCTTTTCCGGCAACCTGGCGGGAAAAAACAGCCATTCCTTTTTTGTTCCTCCGGTCTATGACTTGCTGCAGCCGCAAGGGTTCTTCAAGAGAGAGGAAGAGCGGATTTCCGCCATCAACGACCGTATCGACGAACTGGAGTGCAGCGCTCTTTACCTGGACTCGAAAGAAAAGCTGGAAGTTGAAACCGGACGGGCGGTAACCGCCCTGCATCTGGCTAAAGAGGAGTTGAAAGCCGCCAAAAAGGCAAGAGAAAACCGCCGGCAGTCTTCTCCCGCCCTCTCCGACGAGGAACAAGCCGCCCTGATTCGGGAAAGCCAATATCAAAAGGCGGAATATAAGAGAAAAGAAAGAGAATGGAAAAAACGGCTGGAAGAGCTTGAAACGGATGTCAAGCATTTCAAGTCCGAAATAGAGCTTTTGAAGGCAGAGCGCAAAGAACGCTCGGCGGCCCTGCAAAAAAAGCTGTTCGAACAGTTCCGGATGCGGAATGCCCTGGGAGAGGTGAAAGACCTGTACGCTATTTTCGAACAAACCGTTCAGAGAGTCCCGCCTGGCGGCGCAGGCGAATGCGCGTTGCCCAAGTTATTGCAGTACGCATACCTCCATCAGCTCAAACCACTGGCAATGGCGGAATTCTGGTGGGGAAACTCCCCGAAAAACGAAATACGGCATCACGGGTATTACTATCCTTCCTGCAAAGGGAAATGCGAGCCTATCCTGCAACATATGCTGCAAGGGCTGGAGGTGGAAGATAACCCGCTTCTGAAGAATGTGCACAAAGACGCCGAACTGGAAATCGTATTTGAGGACGAATGGCTGGCAGTAGTCAATAAGCCCGCCGGAATGTTGTCCGTACCGGGAAAAGCGGAGGAAGCGGATTCCGTCTATCACCGTTTGAGAAAGAAGTATCCGGACGCCACCGGGCCTATGATTGTGCACCGGTTGGACATGGCGACTTCGGGATTGTTGCTTGTTGCCAAGACGAAAGAAATCCACCGGCATTTACAGAGGCAGTTTGAGGACCGGAGCATCAGGAAAAGATACATAGCCCTGCTGGACGGAACCGTACAAGCGGAAAATACCGGAAGAATCGAATTGCCGCTCCGCCTGAATCCCCTTGACCGTCCCCGGCAGGTGGTTGACGAAAAGGACGGCAAGGAAGCCATTACGGAATACCGGATAACCGGCCGTTGTTCCGGATGCACCCGCATCGCCTTTTATCCCCTGACCGGACGGACGCACCAGTTACGGGTACATGCCGCCCACCCCAAAGGACTGGGCTGTCCCATCCTCGGCGACGAACTTTACGGGAGAAAAGCGGACAGGCTGTATCTCCATGCCGAATACCTGGAATTCCTGCATCCCGTACACGGCGGCCTTATCCGCATACAAAAGGATGCCGGATTTTAAGGAAAGATACCGGATTCCGCAATCAGACCGCCGTCCGGGTAACCGCCTGATTGGTAAACACCTGTCTTTTCAACTTCCGGTACACGTAGGCAAAAGCGGGAACCAGGAACAAATCTGCGGCTATCCAAGCCATCGGGTCGCCATAGCATACGGCAAGGAAACCGAAAGCGGGAACCGCATAAAGGCTGACAAGGATACGGGCAATCATTTCCGCTACTCCGGAGAACATGGCGAGATTGGTGAAACCGACTCCCTGAATCGTATAACGCAGGATACAGAGCAGTCCGAGTACCGGGAAGAACATACAAGAGACATGAAGGAAGAGTTCCGTATCCAGCAGTATTTCCGTCTCCGAAGGGTCTACGAAGATTAAGGCGAAATATTTCGCTCCCGCCATCAAAAGCACAAAAGTGAATGCCGCATAGACCATCATCATCAAAGCGCTTGCCTTGATTCCCAACCAGATGCGCTCCGGCTTTCCCGCCCCGTAGTTCTGCCCGCTATAGGTCGCCATCGCGATGCCCAGGCTCTCGAACGTACAGATAAAGAACATCTTGATGCGCATCGCAGAGGTAAAGGCGGCGACACAGGCTGTTCCCAGGGCATTATTGGCGCTCTGGAGCATGATACTGCCGATGGCGGTAATCGAGAACTGCAACCCCATCGGCACGCCGATATAAAGCAATCTTCCCGCCAATTTGGACTGGAAACGGCGTTCTTTCGGCGAGCTTCTCAATATCTCGAATTTCCGATACATATAGACGTAACAAAGAACGGCTGAGAATCCTTGCGAGAACACGGTGGCGATAGCGGCTCCCGCCACTCCCCAACCGAGCGTAAGAATGCAAAACAAGTCGAGAACGATGTTCAGGACTGTAGAGAGAAGCAGGAACCAGAAAGGGGTTTTGCTGTCTCCCAACGCACGGATAATGCTGGAAAGGAGGTTATAGAAGAATGTGAAAGGCACACCGATAAAAGTGACAAGCAGGTAAGCGTAGGCTCCTTCAAAAATAGTTTCCGGCGTGCGCATCATCCGGAGGATATCCGCACATAAAAGACTGGTGGCAACGGCAATGGCTACGGACATTCCCATAGCGAGTTTCAAGCTGACGGAAACGTAACTGCGCATCGTACTGTAGTCTCTTGCCCCGAACTTCTGCGCCACCGGAATGCCGAAACCTCCGCAACAACCGTTACAGAATCCCAAAATGAGAAAAACGACCGACGTACTGGCTCCCACGGAAGCCAACGCATTAATTCCCAAAAACTTTCCGACGATTGCGGCATCGACAAGCGAATATGTCTGTTGCAGCAGATTGCCGAGCAAAAGCGGCAGTGTGAACTTTAAAATCAGGGGTAATGCCGGCCCCGCCGTCATCTCTTTAGAGGTTGCCATACGTCTATGTTCTAAAATTGCGTGCAAAGATACGGAAAATCCGAAGAACTGATTCTTGTTTTCCTCTCCTCTTTTATTGACATAAATCAAAAAAGAGCCTATCCCGCCTCATGTCCGGAAGCGGCGTATCCGCCGATACCCCGCCCCTTATCTCTTTGCCAACCGTTTCGGGGAGCCGTGCCACGAACATCCCAGGCAATAGACTTCCGTCAGGTCGAAACCTTCCGTCGAAGCCTCCGGGTATTTGGGGACGACCTCGCCGTTTTCAAGCACATAGACGAGAAGCCTCTCGCCTTGCTCATTTTTCACATACATAGCGGCAATCTTACATTGCGGACATACTAACTTTCTCATACCGTTAAAGATATTTGCCGGTTGCTTTTTTTAATGTATTTCCAAATTCAGCGCCATACGCTCCGAAGAGGGCCGTTCAGACGCTTTTCCCGTAAACCCGCTGATGCTCTCCCCAAGGGTGGTAGCATTCTCCGAGATAGTCAAAACCAAAACGTTCATAATAGCTTGTATGGTCTGTGCACAAGTAGAGGTTTCCAAATCCTAAACGCCAGGCCTCTTTCTCCACCGCCTCGATTAACAATTTTCCGTAATTATGTCCCCTGTACCGTTCTTCCACGAATAAAGCGACCAGCCACGGATACAAATCCATCCGAGAATTAAAATCATTGGTAACCAGTCCGGCACAGCCTGCAATTTCGTCTTTATCCATCAAGAGATAGAATTGCGGCAAGGGGGATTCCGATTCCACGCAAGCCCTAAAGCAGTTGTCATAGACCATTTTGCTGTTTTCGTCAGCCCATTTGCTTTGGAAATAGGCAATCGCTTCCTCCAAACAGCCGGCATTTTTCCGTAATGAAACGATATTCATAACCATACGTTTTTATTTATCAATACGACGCTTATCTTCATTTGTGCGCCACCCGGATGCATGTTGCCCGGACATTCAACGATTCAAGCATTTGCAAATATATGCAAAAGTACAGTTCATCCTAAAAACGGAGGGATAAATATCGCCGATTTGCGGCGCACCGTACTGAATATTCGCCGAAAGAGAATGGGAACCCGGCAATTTCATTATCTTTGTAACAAGATTATAAAGCTGGGCCGATGGAAGAACAACGGATGGAAAAAAGGCATATCGCACAAGAAAAAAAGACGGTAGAGTTCATGATACGCCTCTACTGCCGGAAGAAGGAAAAGAAGGCCGCCCTCTGTCCGGAGTGTGCGGAACTTCTCCGTTATGCGCACGCACGCCTCGACCATTGCCCGCTGGGAGAAAAGAAAAGCCCGTGCAAGAAATGTGCCGTACATTGTTACAAACCCGCCATGAGGGAACGGATGAAACGGGTGATGCGTTTTTCCGGACCGAGGATGTTGCTTTATGCTCCGCGGGAAGCCATACGGCATGTGTTGAACCGGTAACATTTTTTTGCCCGGCAGCGTTTTTACCGGCCGGGCATGACGTGAATCCATCATTCAAACATATAAACCAAATGAAGAAAGCCATTATCATAGGAGCGACTTCCGGTATCGGCCGGGAAACGGCAAAGAGTCTCCTGAAAAAAGGCTGGCGGATAGGAATAGCCGGCAGACGGCAACAGGCGCTCGAAGACTTACGGCGCGACGCCCCGGAACTGATAGAGATACAGGCACTGGACGTTACTCAAAACGATGCTGCGGAAAAGCTGGACAGGCTTATCCGGAAGCTGGGAGGAATGGATTTGTTTCTCCTGAGTTCGGGCGTAGGTTTCCAGAACATGGACTTGAATATCGAAACGGAACTGGACACCGTGCGTACGAACGCAGAGGGATTTACCCGTATGGTGGACGCCGCCTTCTCTTATTTCAAGCAAAAGGGAAGCGGCCATCTGGCTGTCATCAGTTCCATCGCGGGGACCAAAGGTTTGGGGGCGGCTCCCGCCTATTCCGCGACCAAACGTTTCCAGAATATCTATATCGACGCTCTCGAACAACTCGCCCATCTCCAGAAACTGGATATTCATTTCACGGATATCCGCCCCGGATTTGTCGCCACAGACTTGCTGAACGACGGAAAGCATTATCCGATGCTGATGAAAGCGGACCAAACGGGACGCCGCATCGTCCGCGCCCTAGAACGTAAAAAACGGATTGCCGTTATCGACTGGCGTTACCGGATTCTGGTATTTTTCTGGAAAATGATTCCCCGCCGGATATGGAAACGCCTGCCCGTGAAAACGGGTTGAGCGGCAACAAACCGGATAACAGGGAAATCACGGATAATTAATCGGATTATATGGCTGCTGTTCCCGAAAAACATCTTATCTTTACCCGGATAAAACAAACTTAAAAACCAAAAGCATGGAACAGGAATTTTGCCAGAGTTGCGGTATGCCGATAGACAGCTCTACTTACGGAACGGAAGCGGACGGCAGCAAGAGCAAAGACTATTGCCACTACTGTTATGCAAACGGCAGTTTCACTAACGATTGTACGATGGACGGGATGATTGAACTGAATTTGAATTACATCGACGAGTTCAACAAAGATTCGGAAGTCAAATATACCGTAGAAGAAGCGCGTAAAATGATGAAAGAGTTTTTTCCGCATCTGAAAAGGTGGAAGCGATAAAACAATGGTGCGTTTTTTCAGTTCCGGACATGGTTCGGAACTGAAAAAAACGAAAGAACGAAGGATGTGCAATGCGCCGGTCAGGTATTCAAAGCCGGGGGAATAGATATTCAAGGCTGGCGGGACAGATACTCAAGATTGGCGGGACAGGTATTCAACGGTTCATTTCCGGATGGCGCTCCAGCCATCTCACCGCATACGAACAGGTAGCCTCCGGTTTCATGCCGTGGGAACGCGCATACTCATAGGCGGCTTTTACCAATGCCGCAGCTATTCCGCGTCCTTCTACCGGACGAGGTACAACAGTGTGGATAATGTCGAGAGAATCTTCTGTCAAACGATATTGCACAAAGGCGGTATTACCGTCTACTTCCGCCTTGAACAAGTTCCGTTCAGGCTGGTGAATGATTTCATAATCCATAATCGTATTTTTTTAAGTTGCCCTGTCCGTCACAAGCCGGCGTTGCTCAATCCATTGAAGCCGGTTCGTATCGTAACCGCGACGTTCGGCAGCGGCAATGAGTTTTTTCTTTATTTCTTCCGGCAGTTGGGGGGTACGGCTCAATATCCAGAGATATTTGTCGGTACTGCTTCCCACAAGGGCGTAACTGTAATTTTCTTCATCCAGTTCCAACACGTAATAGTCCGAGTAAAAATTGAGGAAGAAGGAAACTTTCAGCTTGCCCGGCTGCGTCGAATCGGGTATTTTGGCATGCCCGTTGGCTGTCTTGCAGATGTCATGGGGCGAATTGCGCTTACATCCCCGGTTTTTCACATGAATCGTTCCGTCGGGACCAAGCGTGTAAGTAGCGGTCACATGGATGAGCCCGCGTTCAAAACGGTTTTCGTAACGGGCTATCTCGTACCAAAGCCCCAGGTAACGTTTTAAATCGAGGGTCCGGACCGTGCTGCGGTCCGTCTCTTTGAAAAGCCGTTCCACATCGGGAACGGAGAAACGGAAACCGGCTTCCAGCAGGCGTGTCGGACGCACTTTCTGACCGGACGCCAATACGGAAGAACCTTCACCGTACAGCATGCGGAACAGCTTCTGCGGGAGTGCCAGCGTTGTCCATGCCCCGTGGGCTTTTCCCATCTCACGGGCAAAAGTGTATTGGGAGACTTGTTGCGGAACGACCAGATTAAATACGCCGTGCGTCTCTTCATGTTCTATAAAGAATTTCATGGCCCGGCAAAAATCCCGCATATCTATCCAAGGGAAAGATTGTGTTCCGGGCCCGACGGCTACGGCAATCTTCACAGACCGTAACGGCCGGAACATCTGTTGCATCGACCCGCCGTCCGGAGAAAGTACGACGCCGAGACGCGCGATGACAAGCCGCACCGGTTCGGGACAACGCCGGGCTTCTTTCTCCCACGCATAACAGAGGTCTGCCAGAAAACCATCCCCGCGGGTACGGGTATATTCATCCACTTCCACCCCCGGAGGGTAATAACCTGCCGCCGAAACCGAAATCATCAATCCGGGTTTCGTTTTGACAGCGTTCAACGCGCGAATTATACGATGCGTAACGACGACACGGCTGTCAAACATCTCTTTTTTATGTTCGGGCGTCCAACGCCGGCTGACAGGCGCGCCCGCCAGATTGATGACGACATCGCAATGTGCCAATGTACGAATCAACAATCCCGACATGCCCTCACGAAACATCGACCTGCCCAAAGGAATGACCCGATGTCCTCCTTTTTCGGTCAGATAGTCGGAAAGGTGTTTGCCTATATATCCGGTGGCCCCGGTTATCGCTATATTCATTTTAATTCCGATTGTAAGTTCAACTCTATTGGAAAAACGTATAAAATGCAGGAAAAGTTCTTTGAAAAAAATAAAATGAGGTTATCTTTGCAAGAAAGACTCGAACATTAAAAGAAAAACGGTATGATAGAAGCCCCGGAAGCGTGCTGCCTTTGCGAACAGCTCAACGGAACGGTCGCAGGAAAGAGGATAACGGACGTGTACGCCCAATTCAGCCCGCATAAGTTTGCCTGGTTCACGGGTAGTCCCGAAGAGTATGCCTTATGGCTGTCCGGCAAGACGGCAGGCCGTGCGCAACCGAAAGGCGGAATGGTGGAAATCGCAATCGGCGATAAGGTCTTGTTGCTGACGGACGGGGTAAACCTGCGTTACCTGGCTCCTGGAGCAAAACTGCCCGCCAGGCATCAACTGCTTATCGCTTTTGAAGACGAGAGTTGTCTCATAGCGTCCGTACGTATGTACGGCGGGCTGATGTGTTATGACAAAGATGCCGGCGATGACGGGATTTCCGAGTATTACCTTGCAGCCAGAAGCAAGCCGCAAGTCATGTCCGCCGCTTTCACCAAAGAGTATTTTCTCGGACTTGTCAACGGGGAAAGCGTGCAAAACAAGTCTGCCAAAGCTTTTCTAGCCACCGGTCAGACAATTCCCGGACTTGGCAACGGCGTCTTGCAGGACATTCTTTACCACGCCCATATCCATCCGAAGAAAAAAATCTCCGGACTGGCGGACAAAGAGAAAGAAAATTTGTTCTATCAGATAAAGGAAACGATGAATGACATCTACCGGCTGGGAGGAAGAAATACGGAAAGCGACTTGTTCGGGAAGAACGGCAAGTACGCGGCCTGCCTTTCAAAGGATACGGCTGGCGGGAGTTGCCCCCGTTGCGGGGAGACCATCGTGAAAGAGAATTACCTGGGCGGAAGCATCTATTATTGCAGGGGTTGCCAGAAACCGGAATAACCCGCCCGAATGAACATTACGGTTTGAATAACTTAAATAATGAAAATGAAGAAACGGACTAAAATCAATTATACCCTTATTCTTATAGCGGCGTTCGGCATCGGCGCCGCCATTCCCGCACTGACAGGCAGCAGCCAGGTCTGCGAACAGCACTCCGCCAAGTCGGAAGTCCCTTATTGCGTCGCCCCGCCCTCCGTGCCTGCACAGGTCACTTTCGACGGGAAAACCATTGATCTCCGCCGGTATGACCGCCGCGAACGCATGGACCGGGAAATGATGGCTTTCACTTACATGCATTCCACCACCATGCTGCTGATAAAACGCGCTAACCGGTATTTTCCTATCGTAGAGCCGATACTGAAAGCGAACGGTATCCCCGACGATTTCAAATATCTGATGGTAATCGAGAGTAACCTGAACCACATCGCACGTTCTCCCGCAGGAGCCGCCGGATTATGGCAGTTCATGCCCGGAACCGGAAGGGAATTCGGCCTGGAAGTGAATGAGAATGTGGACGAACGCTACCATATCGAGAAGGCTACCGTCGCCGCCTGCAAATATTTTAAACAGGCATACGACAAATACGGGGACTGGATGGCTGTCGCCGCCGCTTATAACGCGGGACAGGCGCGTATTTCCTCACAGCTCGAAAAACAATTGGCAAGCCATGCCATGGATTTATGGCTGGTGGAAGAGACTTCCCGATACATGTTCCGCCTGCTGGCTGCCAAAGAGATATTCAGCAATCCGCAACGTTACGGGTTCCTGTTAAAAAGGGAACATCTCTATCCGCCCATTCCTTACAAGAAAGTAACCGTCACCACGCCGCTCAACGACCTCAACGATTATGCAAGACGGCAGGGCATTACCTATGCGCAGCTTCGCGACGCGAATCCTTGGCTGCGGGAAACTTCATTAAAAAACAAAAGCGGGAAAACTTACATTCTCCATATTCCTACGCGGGAAGGAATGTATTACGAGCCCCAAAAGACGGTTGCTTACGACAAACGGTGGGTAATCGATTGACGGAAGGAATCACGAATGGCATCAACGGCTATGAAACTGAAAGATAGAATCCGTGACTTTTTGCATGACAGGAAATTGAAACGGAAATTATACGTCGTCATTTTCGAATCGGACACTCCGGCAGGAAAATTGTTCGACGTGCTCCTTATCGGCTGTATCCTGGCGAGCGTACTGCTTGTGATTATCGAAAGCCTGAAGAGTATCCCTTCTTATCTGGAGACTCCATTCGTCATCATGGAATATCTTTTCACGGCATTTTTCACTTTCGAGTATCTGACGCGGATTTATTGTTCGCCCCGTCCCCGGAAATACATTTTCAGCTTTTTCGGAATCGTGGATTTGCTGGCTACCCTCCCGCTCTACATCGGGCTCCTCTTTCCGGGCGCACGTTACCTGCTCATCATCCGTGCCTTCCGGCTGATACGGGTTTTCCGCGTTTTCAAGTTATTCAAATTCCTGAATGAAGGGGAAAGGTTACTCACCGCCTTGCGGGAAAGCAGTCAGAAGATTGCCGTTTTCTTTCTGTTTGTCGTCATTCTGGTGACTTCCATCGGAACGTTGATGTATATGATTGAGGGCACGCAACCGGGCTCCCGATTCAACAACATCCCTAACAGCATTTATTGGGCCATTGTCACCATGACGACCGTCGGCTACGGGGATATTACGCCTGTCACCGGCCTTGGGAAATTCCTTTCCGCCTGCGTGATGCTTATCGGCTATACCATTATCGCCGTACCGACAGGTATCGTATCCGCCTCGATGATGAAAGACTACAAACGCAGGAAAGACAGGGAATGTCCCGGCTGCCACCGCTCCGGACATGAAGACAACGCCGAATTCTGCAAGTTCTGCGGACACAGGCTGAATCCGTCCGAAACCGGAGGACAGAAGGAAAAGGAATGAGCTTTACCGGATTATGCCGGAACAAATGTACGGACAGGATAAAGGAAACGCTCCCCGGCGCATGCGGCAAGCGGCAACTTTTTACCGGTTTATTTCTGTTTTTCCGTCAGGTATTTCCAATATCGCACCGGCATATCCTGCCTGTGTTTTCTCGGATTCATGCGCTCTCTGATGCAGGTTACCTTGAAATAAGTTTTCCAGAGCTGTTGGAAAAGCTTCTCGTCCTTGTCCATCAGGCTTTCATCCAGCATTCCCGTAACCAGATGGGATTCCCGGCTGTCATCGTCGAATGATACGGCCGTCACTTCTTGCAAGTCATAATAAAAACCGTAGCGGCGCCTCATGTCGTAAATAATCCACTTCTGACCGGCAAAACGGTCTTTAAAATGGGAAACGACAAGCGGCAACGCATTGTACTGCGGTTCGAAAGCCGCAAAAAACGTGCCGTCCGCCGCTTTCTGGAAACGGACAAACTGCATCAGGTGTACCCGCTCGCCCTCGACTTTCTTCCAGATTTGAGCCAACCGCAGGACATCCGAATCGCTAAAATCGGTTTCAATGGAACGGGGCGCGTCAATCGCCTTTCGTATGTAACGGAAAATGAGTATCCCTACTTCCGGCAATTCCGACAACCAGCTTTGTGTCAGGCAACCTAATGCGGAGGAGGAAACCTTTTTCTGCAATCCCCGCCATACACGTCCGGCTTTCTCTTCATCGGTGACTACCGTGTGCAGTTCGTCATAAAATAAAGGCAAAGCGTCTCCTTCCGACAACAGGACATCGGGAAAGGTCTTGCGGAAGTAAGCGTCGAACACGGCAGTCAGCAGACCGTCAAAAGTCTTATCGTAGAGGTAGACGTTCATTCTCCGAAATCAAGCAATAACTGGCGTTCATCCGTTTTCTTTTTCAACTTCGGAAGCAACAGGCTGCGTACCCGTTGCGGAGAGAGTTCATTGATTGTCTGCATCTGGAGGGGCAGCTCTTTGCAGGTGATGAAATATTGCGCTTTTTTCATCACGGCGCCTATCTTTTTCAACTCATAAAACCCCAGCCGCGAAAAACGCCGGGAAGCGACAATCAGCCTTGCCGACTTGACGCCGATGCCCGGTACGCGGAGCAACATTTCATAATCCGCTTTATTGACATCGACGGGAAACTGTTCCGGATGGCGCAAAGCCCACGAAAGTTTCGGGTCTATTTCGAGGTCAAGGTTCGGATAGGAATCATCTACTATTTCGTTCACCTTAAACCGGTAAAAACGCAACAGCCAGTCGGCCTGGTAAAGCCGGTTCTCACGTACCAACGGCGGTTGCCTCAATGCCGGCAAACGAGTGTCATACGTATTTACGGACACATAGCCGGAGTAATAAACCCGTTTCATCGTCGGACGGTCATAGAGCGCCGAAGAAAGGAAAAGGATATCTTTGTCCGATTCGGAAGTGGCCCCGACAATCACTTGCGTACTTTGTCCCGCAGGCGCAAAACGGGGGGCATGACGGAATTTCTGCCGTTCTTCCTTACTCTCCAATACTCCCTGTTGGATATATTTCATCGGAGTAAAAACGCTTTTATGGTCTTTCTCCGGGGCAAGCAGTTTCAGGTTTTCTTCTTTGGGAATCTCTATGTTGACGCTCAGGCGGTCGGCATAAAGTCCGGCTTCATTCACCAGCTCACGACTGGCACCGGGAATGCTTTTCAAATGGATATATCCGTTGAAACGGTGTATCAGGCGCAAATCCTTAGCCACACGGACAAGCCGCTCCATCGTGTAATCCGGATTACGGACGACACCGGAACTGAGAAAAAGACCTTCGATGTAATTGCGGCGATAGAATTCCATCGTGAGTTCTACCAGTTCCGACACGGAAAACGTAGCACGGGGAAGGTCGTTGCTACGGCGGTTGACACAATAGGCGCAGTCATAGATACAGTGATTGGTGAGCATTATCTTCAACAGGGATATGCACCGCCCGTCCTCGGCAAAACTGTGGCATATCCCCCATCCTCCCACCGTATTGCCCAACGTGCCCGGCTTATTGGCGCGCACTGTACCACTGGAAGAACAGGAAACATCGTATTTGGCGGACTCCGCAAGTATCTTGAGTTTGGCAAGGACGTTTTCGTTCATAATTTTCCCCTATATAAAAAAGAAGCGTCTGCTTCCGATTAACTTCGCAAAGATACGATTTAAATCGGGAAGACCTAAAAGGGAAACGCCGAACCATAAAAAAAGAACGGTTATTCAGAAAAAGAGGACGGTTATTTCAGAAGAGGTTTAAAGAACAAAAACGTATCCATTGAAATTCCATTGAGACAAGCCTTTTCGCTTATCCTCTACACGGTCCCGGACCGGGAGCGGAACAAGGTTTTACGAGTGAGCCACAAAATGACTGTTTATGTCCGGTTTACCGATTATAAGTAAGGCTGTCTCCGGTCTTTATCGGGGACAGCCTTATTTTTTCCAATATCTTAGCAGTCTTCTAATTCTTATTTTTTAGAAGCTTCCAAAGATGCTTTGCGGAATTCTTTCATTGCCTTTTCGATTTCCAAAGAAGCCTTACGGGCACGAGTACCTGCTGCTTTGTTACCGTTTTCAATCTGAGCATTCGCATCTTTTGAGAAGTCAGCATAAAGAGCTGCTACTTTTTCTACCAATTCTTTCATAATCCTTTTACTTTTTTCGTTAATAATGTGCCGCAAAAATACACTGTTTCCCGAAATAAACGCATAAAAACGATATTTTTTTTGAAATAATCTTCGAAAAATATCTAAAAAAGGGGCTTTTCAGCATTTTTACCTACCTTTGCAATTATGAAACCGCTTACAGATACCGATTACATACACGCACTGATTGCCGAGGGAGAGCATCAGCAACAGGATTTTAAATTCGAAATTTCCGATGCGCGCAAAATAGCCAAAACCCTGTCGGCTTTTGCCAACACCGACGGAGGACGCCTGTTAATCGGAGTAAAAGATAACGGGAAAATAGCCGGTGTACGCTCCGAAGAAGAGAAATATATGATTGAAGCCGCCGCACAGCTCTATTGTATCCCGGAAATTGAATATACCCTACGGACATACACCGTGGAAGGGCGGCAAATACTGATAGCCACGATTGAAGAGAGTTCCCGCAAACCGGTCTATGCCAAAGATGAAAACGGCAAGCCCCTCGCCTATCTCCGCATCAAAGACGAGAATATACTGGCAACTCCCGTACACCTGCGCGTATGGCAGCAAAGCGACAGTTCCCGCGGCGAGTTGATTCGCTATACGGAACGCGAACAACTGCTTCTCGAACAACTGGAAAACGGAAGTTTGCTTTCGCTCAACCGCTATTGCCGCCAAACGGGACTTTCCCGCCGAGCGGCCGAACATCTGCTCGCGAAATTTATCCGTTACGACATTGCGGAACCCGTATTTGAAAACCATAGATTTTATTTCCGGATAAAAAAGGAGTAAGCGGGCACTGTCTTTTTCTCCCGACGGTTGCCGGACTCGGAAGGAAACGGGTGTCCCGGATTTCCTTTTACAAATAAGAATAAACGGGCCCGATATATAAACAGGCAGTCTCAACCATCGAAAAGGAGCCGGAATGTTGGTGGAACCCAACAGTTTTTGTACCTTTGCAGCGTCGGTAAAACACCGCATTCCTAATTGGTTGTAATTTGTAATTTAGTAATAATAAAATGGGATTATTTGGTTTATTCAAAAAGAAATCCGATGAGACAAAAGTCGGCAACGTAGAAGATTTCATATCACTGACACGTGTTTATTTCCAGTCGGTCATCGCTACCAACCTCGGTATCACCAATATCCGCTTCCTGCCGGATGTGGCCAATTTCAAACGCTTGTTCAAAGTGCCTACCCAGAACGGCAAGCTGGGGCTGGGCGAAAAGGCCGCCTCACGCAAGATGCTGATGCAGGATTACGGGTTAAACGAGAATTTTTTCAAAGAAATAGATGCGTCTGTCAGACGTAACTGCCGTACCCAGAACGACATCCAATCCTATTTGTTCATGTACCAGGGATTCTCGAACGACCTGATGATGTTAATGGGTAACCTGATGCAGTGGAAATTCCGCATGCCGTCCGTTTTTAAGAAAGCGCTCTACGGCATGACACAGAAAACAGTCCATGACGTATGTACGAAAACGGTATGGAAGGCAGACGACGTGCATAAGACGGCGGCGGCCGTCCGCCAATACAAGGAACGTCTGGGGTATTCGGAACAATGGATGACGGACTATGTCTATAACATCGTCCTCCTTGCCAAAAAGGAACCCAAACGGAAAAACGACGACACGGAAACGAAAAAATAGACGGTCGTAAATGTTAGAAAATCGTAAAGAATAATACGATAGAAAAAGCGGAGGTGAAAAACTTCCGCTTTTTTTGTTATCTTTATGTAGTTTTTTTCTTTTACCGCAATACGAAAGAAAAACCATCCGGAAAGAACAATCAAAAAGGGCGCGTCTGCCCGACCGCTTCTATTTATTAGAACTAATGATATGATTACAGAACAATAAGAAATTAGATTGCTTATGAAACAAAAGAAAATGCTTACGCTTACCTTTTCACAGTTGAAACAGATTTATAACCAAGAAATACCGGAATTGGCAGAGTTGGCGGAACAAAGTGCCTCTGCGGAAGGCTTTAAGGATAAATTGCTGAAATTCCTGGATACTTGCGATATAGCCAATGAGACTGCAAAAGAGGCAAGGGAGCAAATTCGACTTTTACTTCATTATGACGGACAGGAGATTCACGAACTGTCTACAGGGCAGACCATGCCCATACAAACCATCCGGCTGCTATACGAGTTTCTGACGGAAACGTTGGAAAACATGGAGATGCCGACCGATTTGTTCATCGAGCTGTTCCAGTTATTCAAAAGGCTGAAAGGGGAAACTGTCCCCCTGCCTTCGCCCCAACGCATTAAAAACAGGAATGACCGGTGGGAAACGGGACTGGACGAAGAGGTGCGCGAGATTCGTGGTGAGAACAAGGAACGGATGCTACACCTGTTGATTCAGAAGATTGAAAACAGGAAATCGAAACCTTCGGCACGCTTTCATTTTGAAGAGGGCATGAGCTATGAAGAGAAATACCGCCTGGTGAGCGAATGGTGGAACGATTTCCGGTTTCATCTGGCAATGGCGGTAAAGAACCCGGGAGAGCTGAACCGCTTTCTAGGCAATTCATTGTCTTCGGAAACGATGTATCTGCTCCACCGTGCCCGTAAAAAAGGAATGCCTTTTTTCGCGACTCCTTATTACTTGTCTCTGCTCAACGTGACGGGATACGGCTACAATGACGAAGCCATCCGGAGTTATATCCTTTATTCACCCCGGCTGGTGGAGACTTACGGCAATATCCGCGCATGGGAAAAGGAGGACATCGTAGAAGCGGGAAAGCCGAATGCGGCGGGATGGATTCTGCCGGAGGGACACAACATCCACCGGCGTTATCCGGAAGTGGCGATTCTCATTCCCGACACGATGGGACGGGCTTGCGGCGGGCTTTGCGCCTCTTGCCAACGGATGTACGACTTCCAAAGCGAACGGCTCAATTTCGAATTCGAGAGCTTGCGCCCCAAAGAATCATGGGACCGCAAACTGCGCCGGCTGATGACTTATTTCGAGGAGGACACGCAACTAAGGGATATCCTCATCACCGGCGGCGACGCGCTGATGAGCCAGAACAAGACATTACGCCACATACTGGAAGCGGTATATCGCATGGCGGTACGCAAACGGAAGGCAAACCTCGAACGTCCCGAAGGAGAGAAATATGCAGAACTGCAACGTGTACGGCTAGGTTCGCGCTTGCCGGCTTATCTGCCGATGCGTATCAATGACGAACTGGTCGAGATTCTGCGTGAATTCAAAGAGAAAGCTTCGGCTGCCGGCGTGAAGCAGTTTATCATCCAGACTCATTTCCAAACTCCCCTGGAGGTTACGCCGGAAGCCAGGGAAGCAATCCGGAAAATCCTTTCTGCCGGATGGATTATCACCAACCAACTGGTATATACGGTAGCGGCATCCCGCCGGGGACATACGACACGGCTCCGGCAGGTGCTCAACTCGGTTGGAGTAGTTTGTTATTATACTTTTTCCGTGAAAGGGTTTAACGAGAATTACGCGGTATTCGCGCCGAACAGCCGTTCCATGCAGGAACAGCAGGAAGAAAAGAGATATGGCGGAATGACTCCGGAACAGGCAGAAGAGCTGTATGAAATACTGGTAACGAAAATCGGAACGGAAAACGGGATGCAGGAAGACACCGCCAAGCTATTGCGGCGTTTCATGAGAAAACATCATTTGTCTTTCCTGGCTACCGACCGCAGCGTGCTGAATCTGCCCGCCATCGGTAAGAGCATGTCTTTCCGGTTAGTAGGGCTTACGGAAGAAGGGAAACGCATCCTGCGTTTCGAGCATGACAATACCCGCCGCCACAGCCCGATTATCGACCGGATGGGAGAAATCTATATCGTAGAGAACAAATCGCTTGCCGCCTACCTACGCCAACTCGGCAAGATGGGCGAAGACCCGGAAGATTATGCTTCTATCTGGAGTTACACCAAAGGGGAGACCGAGCCTCGGTTCAGCCTGTACGAGTATCCCGGTTTTCCTTTCTGCAAAACGGAGAAAATGAGCAATCTGAGCATTGAGGCCTAAACTTCTTTCACACGTATTACCGCATTCGCGATAATCGCGGTAAGTCCTCCGGTAGTGATTCCCGAAGAGAAAATGCTTCGTATCGCTTCCGGAGCCTGTTTCAACACATCCGGCATGAGTTCCACTCCCAGTCCCAAAGAAAGGCTGACTGCCAATACCAGTGTTTCCCTGCGTCCTATCTCCTGGGAAGAGATGATGCGGATTCCGGCCGCCGCCACCGTGCCGAACATCAGTAAGGTCGCACCGCCCAACACAGGGTCGGGCATCAGGGAGAAGACGGCTCCTACAATGGGAAACAACCCCAGCAGGATAAGCATGGCAGCGATGTAATAGCCGACATAACGGCTAGCCACTCCGGTCAGTTGGATGATGCCGTTGTTCTGGGCAAAAATCGAATTCGGGAATGAGTTGAACATTCCGGCAAGGAATGAATTGAACCCGTCCGCCATTACACCTCCGGAAACGCGCTTCAGATAAGAATCGCCCTTAATCGGAAGGCCGGAAATCATGGAATTGGCTGTCACGTCTCCTGTGGCTTCTATGGCTGTTATCAGATATACCAGTCCAATGGCGATAAAAGAAGAAACATTGAAATCGACCCCGTACTTGAAGGGTTGGGGAATATTAAAGCTCGTCAGCATTTCCACATTCAACGAACTCATATCTACTTTTCCAAATACAAAAGCCAATCCGTATCCCAGACACAATCCGAGGACAATGGAACTCATACGCAGGTATTTATTCCCGCAACGGTTAAAGAAAAGCACGCTCAACAATACCAGTGCCGCAACAGATAGGTTTTCCCAAGAACCGAACGTTCCGTCATCCATCGCCGCATATCCCCCGCTACAAGACACAATGCCTACTTTTATCAAGCTCAACCCGATAAGCAATACGACAATGCCGGACACCAACGGGGTGATTATGTTGCGGAGGTACTTAAATGTACGACTGACAATCATCTCAATCGGAGCGGCGGCCATGCAGGAACCGAAAATCAAAGGCAAACCGCCAACCAGCCCGGTGGCTATGATGGGGCCGATAAAGGAAAAACTCGTCCCTTGAATACAGAGCAGCCCTGCTCCCACCGGTCCCAGACGACGGCACTGTATAAAAGTGGAAACTCCGGAAGCAAACAGGGACATGGAGACCAGAAAGCCGGTTTTATCCACATCCAGCTTCAACGCACTTGCAATAATCAGGGGAGGTGTAATGATTGCCACGAAAATTGCCAACAAATGTTGCAAGGCTGCAAACAAAGCGTCTTTAAAAGGGGGGCGTTCTTCTACACCGTATATCAAATCTGTTTTCATCCAATGAGTTGTTCAATAAAATCAGGTGCAAAATTAGCTAAATCGGTACATATATACGCATTCCGGCAGCAGATTTTATATCATATTTTTCATTCCTGTTTTGAAGGAAACGAACAATATCACTATTTTTGTAAGAAATTAAAGCGAATCACAGATATGGAAATCGAAAAACATCCGTTAGAGCCGTTCCTCCCTGCGAAAGCCAGGTTGCTCATGTTAGGCAGTTTTCCGCCACAGAAAAAACGCTGGTCGATGGATTTTTACTACCCGAACCTCAACAACGACATGTGGCGTATTTTCGGAATCTTATTTTTCAATGACAAGGATTATTTTCTGAATGATACCCGAAAGGCATTCTGCAAGGAGCGAATCACTGATTTCCTGAATGAAAAAGGAATCGCCTTGTTTGACACGGCATCCTCTATCCGCCGGTTGCAGGACAACGCCTCGGACAAATTCCTGGAAGTAGTGGAATCTACCGACATAGCTGCTTTACTCCGGCAAATTCCCGAATGCAAGGCAATCGTCACTACAGGGCAGAAGGCCACGGATACCCTTCGCCGGCAATTGGACATAGAGGAGCCGAAAGTGGGAGACTATTCCGAATTTGCCTTTGACGGCCGTGCCATGCGGTTATACAGAATGCCTTCTTCTTCACGGGCATATCCGCTGGCACTGGACAAAAAGGCAGCCGCCTACCGGATTATGTATCAGGATTTGCAATTGCTCCCCTGAATTTCAACTAGTTCAGCATAATATAAGATATTAACCAATAAATTCGCGTATGAAACCTTTGTTTTTGCAATACCCGGCATGCAGCACATGCCAGAAAGCCAGAAAATGGTTAACAGAAAATAACATTGAATTTACCAGCCGGCTCATCGTGGAGGAAAATCCCACAGCAGAAGAATTAAAAGAATGGATTCCGCGCAGCGGCTTGCCTTTGAAAAAATTTTTCAATACCAGCGGAATGGTGTATAAAGAGTTGAAACTAAGCGAGAAACTTCCCGCTATGAGTGAAGAGGAACAGATTGCACTGCTTGCTACGAACGGTAAACTCGTAAAACGCCCGTTACTGGTGACAGACCATTTTGTATTGGTCGGTTTTAAACCCGACGAATGGGAAAAATTAAAATAATTCAAAACTTATTTATTCAAACGCTTGCAGATTCGGAAGTTTCTGCTACCTTTGCAGCCGCAAACACGGGAGTAGCTCAGTTGGTAGAGCACCGGTCTCC
>NZ_CAUCSQ010000047.1 GCF_958445495.1 uncultured Bacteroides sp.
ATCCTTCCGCACTGAAAACACAAATCAAATTCTGTAAACCGCAAGGACTTATCATCACCGACTCCGATTCATTCGAAGCCAGAGATTTGGAAAAAGCGCAGTTCAAGACTGACAAGCCTTTTGAGGAATTAGGTGTTAAACAGGAAGTACTGGAAGTGCCCATTTCTTCAATGTGCAAAGAAAGCTTGAAAGATTCGGGCTTGGACAATAAATCCATTCTCCGCTGCAAAAACATGTTCGCACTCGGATTGGTTTGTTGGTTGTTCAATCGGAATCTGGCTGCAGCAGAAAAAATGTTGCGCGAAAAATTCGCCAAAAAGCCTGAAATAGCAGAAGCTAACATCAAAGTACTAAATGACGGCTTTAATTACGGAGCCAACACACATGCTTCCACCTCTACTTATAAAATCGAAAGTAAGGCTCCGAAAGCCAAAGGACTGTACACGGATATCAACGGTAATAAGGCAACCGCTTACGGCCTGATTGCCGCCGCAGAAAAAGCGGGTCTTGAATTGTACCTGGGTTCATATCCCATCACCCCGGCAACAGACATCTTACATGAACTGGCTAAACATAAATCCTTAGGAGTAAAAACCGTACAATGCGAAGATGAAATCGCAGGTTGCGCCTCTGCTGTCGGTGCGGCTTTTGCAGGTGCCTTAGCAGTAACCACGACCTCCGGTCCCGGTGTCTGCCTGAAAAGTGAAGCGATGAATCTTGCCGTTATCGGCGAACTTCCCCTGGTTATCGTAAACGTGCAACGTGGCGGCCCGTCCACAGGCTTGCCTACCAAGTCCGAACAAACCGATTTACTCCAGGCACTTTACGGGCGTAACGGTGAAAGTCCCATGCCTGTCATTGCAGCCACTTCACCGACAAATTGTTTTGACGCCGCATATATGGCATGTAAGATTGCCTTGGAACACATGACACCGGTAGTATTACTAACCGATGCCTTCGTCGCCAACGGTTCCGCAGCGTGGAAACTTCCCAATCTGGATGAGTATCCCGCCATCAACCCTCCGTACGTAACCCCGGATATGGCCGGTAACTGGACTCCGTACCAACGTAACGAAGAAACAGGTGTACGCTACTGGGCAACCCCCGGAACGGAAGGATTCATGCACCGCATCGGTGGTCTCGAAAAGAGCGGAGACACGGGAGCCATCTCCACCGAACCCGAGAACCACAACAAAATGGTCTGTCTGCGTCAGGCAAAAGTAGATAAAATTGCAGACTGTATTCCCGAACTGGAAGTCTTGGGAGACAAGGATGCGGACTTGCTGATTGTCGGATGGGGCGGCACTTACGGCCATCTTCGCCTGGCTATGGACTTCATGCGCGAACATGGAAAGAAAGTGGCATTCGCCCATTTCCAATACATAAACCCGCTGCCTAAGAATACGGCCGACATATTGCGTAAATACAAGAAAATTATAGTAGCCGAACAGAACTTGGGACAATTTGCAGGTTACCTACGTATGAAAGTGCCCGGACTGAATATCAACCAGTTCAATCAGGTAAAAGGCCAACCTTTCGTTACAAGAGAATTGATAGATGCATTCACTAAATTATTGGAGGAATAAGAGATGAGCGACAAAGTATATACCATACAAGACTATAAATCAGGTCAGCCTCGTTGGTGTCCGGGATGCGGTGACCACGCTTTCCTGAACTCACTGCATAAGGCCATGGCCGAATTGGGAGTACCCCCGCACAACATCGCCGTAATCTCCGGCATCGGTTGCTCTTCGCGCCTGCCCTATTACGTAAACACGTATGGTTTTCATACCATTCACGGCCGTGCCGCTGCTGTCGCAACAGGAGCTAAGGTCGCAAATCCCAATCTAACAATCTGGCAGATTTCCGGTGACGGCGACGGTCTGGCTATCGGTGGTAACCACTTTATCCATGCAGTCCGCCGTAATGTTGATTTAAACATGATTCTGTTGAACAACCGTATCTACGGTCTGACAAAAGGACAATATTCACCGACTTCGGAACGCGGTTTTATCAGCAAATCGTCTCCTTACGGAACTGTCGAAGACCCGTTTCGACCGGCAGAACTGGCTTTCGGAGCACGCGGACGTTTCTTTGCGCGTTGCATAGCAGTGGACGGCGCAGCTTCTGTGGAAGTGCTAAAGGCGGCAGCCAACCATAAAGGTGCTTCTGTAGTTGAAGTCTTACAGAACTGCGTGATATTCAACGACGGGACCCATGCTTCCGTAGCCACTAAAGAAGGGCGCAACAAGAATGCAATCTATCTGGAACACGGAAAACCGATGTTGTTCGGCGAAAACAAGGAATACGGGCTAATGCAAGAAGGATTCGGGCTGAAAGTTGTGAAACTCGGTGAAAACGGTATCACAGAAAAAGATATCCTTATCCACGATGCACATTGCCAGGACAATACCCTTCAACTGAAGTTAGCCTTGATGGAAGGACCGGACTTCCCAATTGCACTTGGTGTAATCCGAGATGTAGACGCTCCGACTTATAATGATGCGGTTGCGGAACAAATCGAAGAAATCAAAGGCAAAAAGAAATACCACAATTTCCAAGAATTACTGATGACTAACGATACATGGGAAGTGAAGTAATTCAATGTCAACAATAAAAAATGGAGAAAGATAACTGAATATCTTTCTCCATTTTTGTTGAAACGATTTTTAAGAGCTGTTACCATAAAATGAAAATGTAACCACATCATTGATTATACTTACACACGAAATCTACAGTCCTTATTGTCAGGTCAGCATTTTCAGAACGCTGATTTACAAAATATTACAGGTTAAATAAACTATTACAATATACTGGTAATATCATCTTATACATTTTATTGTCAGCCTATGATTTTATTGTTCTCTCATATATCCTATCCGTCCGATATTACTCACCTTTCATAAAAAAAACCTATTAAACATATGTCAAATAACCGCTATACTTCTGTTATCTGGCAAACATCATTCTGTCAGACTAACAATATGATTAATTTACCACGGTAGTGGTAAGTACTTGTCACCACCGTGATAATATCTCGTCACAACTGTGAAAAGAGGTAATCACAGTCGTGACAAACTAATGATATCGGTACTCTAATGTAACTATACCAGCATTCCAATATAACTATACCGACTTCCCTACTTATAAAGTCCCACTTAACCACCCCGTAGACAAGGGACTTACCGGGGAAGCAGGAATACCTGACAATTAAAGTGAGCAATTCTACTGTCAACTTATCGTCAACATCTGTCACTAGGAGATGTAATACTGATATTCAATAAACTAATCATTATTATGACAGAACGAAAATAGCAAGAATACAAATCATTATATGTTAATCATTTTTCCGCCGAGCAATTACAGCTCGACCGGAACTCTCAGAGGCAATTGATTGGAAGCCGGACCGACAAGAATCTCAAACGCCCCTTTTTCCACTACAAACCGATGCTGATTCATATCGTAAAAAGAAAATGCATCCTCATTTAACACAACAGAAACCCGCTTCTTCTCTCCTTTCTTCAAGAATACCTTTTCATATCCTTTCAGCTCTTTCTGAGGACGGGGAACAGAGGCTTGTACATCATGCACATACACCTGAGCCACTTCGGAAGCATCCATTTTGCCTGTATTCTCTATATCAAAACTAACCGTAATCTGCTGTTCACCCGTTTTCTCCGCAGCTATATTGCTATAAGCAAAAGTAGTATAGGACAATCCGTAGCCAAACGGATAGAAAGGTTCTTTTCCCGAACGGTCGTATCCACGATAACCGACAAAGACACCCTCAGAATAATCTACACGCTTAATCTCGGCTTTCAAATTCTCATAATAACTGTTATGTACCGGATTATCTTCCCATTTCTTCTCGATAGAAATTGGTAACTTTCCGCTTGGAGAAATCTTACCGGTCAGGATTTCGGCAATCGCCTGTCCCCCCTCCTGTCCCGGATACCAAGCCATCAAAATAGCCTTTGCAGCATCATACCAGTTGCTAAAATTCACACCGCCACCGGCATTCAGCACAACCACTACATTAGAATGCATGGAAGCTATTTTTTTTATAAACAGTTCCTGATAGTGAGGCAAAGCAAACGGACGGTCAAAACCCTCGCCTTCCGTATTACTGTTGAAACCGGTGCAGAACACTACATTATCCACTTTTGCCAATCCTTGACGAAGTTTCGCTTCATTAAGGCTATAAGCGTTGAAACGGATAATAGCCGAAGAAATGTTATCAAAGAATTCAATTCGAAAACGATATTCTTTACCACCCTCAACCGGCAGTTCAACTTCACGACTGGAGTATGAATGATTACCCCAATCTCCCGTAATATGCTTGTCATTCACAAACAAACGATATCCGTCATCACCACCTATATGAAGTTTCAACTGGCCGTCTGCCTGCGGAACATAGCAGGCTGTCCAACGGACGGAAAAACTATCTGTCGGAAAACCCTCCAACGGTACTCCGTATCCCCAATCATAATCAATAGATGATTCAGTACGTATAACTTCCGGCCGTCCCGAAAGTGTTTTGTTCTTAAAGTATTCAGCCTTGAAACCTTTCACCTGACGATTAGAATCAATATAAAACTCATCGGTAATATCTTCATAAATCACATCATCCGTCAAAAGCACCAAATTATTTTTCTTCAGTTCTTTCAAGCCTTGAGCTACTGAGACGGTAGAAAAAGGAGTGACAAAACCACTGCCGCCACCGGTAGGTATCAAATTGGCATTAGGTCCCATTACGGCTGTTTGTCCTTTTAATGGAAGCAGATTATCTGCATTTTTCAACAATACTACCCCTTCGCGTGCCAGTTCTAAAGCTGTCTGGCGGGAAAAAGGATTATCCAACGGAATATTACTGTCTTTCTGTTCCTTATCCAACATGCCATAAGCAATTAAAGTCTGCAAGATATGTTGCACTTTCAAGTTGATGGTTTCTTCAGTAACAGTACCGGTTTTGATGGCAGGGATAAGATTGTCGGCATTCATGAAACGTCCTTTGGGCATCTCAAGGTCAAGCCCAGCATTAGCCGCTCCGATACCGGAATATACAGATGTCCAGTCCGACATCAGAATACCTTTGAAGCCCCAGAGATTGCGCAGGACATCAATATTCAGCCATTTATGCTCAGTGGTATGAACGCCGTTCAGAAGATTATAGCTGTTCATTACAGCACTCACATTCGCTTCCTGTACCGCTTTGCGGAAAACAGGGAAATAAATTTCATGTAAAGTACGCTCGTCTATATCCGAACTGGCATGATGACGGCTCCATTCCTGATTGTTGGCGGCAAAGTGCTTGATGGTTGCAATAACTCCCTCCGATTGTACACCCAGTATATATTGCTTAGCAGCTTCACCCGCCAAATAAGGGTCTTCCCCCATATATTCGTAGTTACGCCCGCACAATGGAGCACGATAAATATTTACGCCAGGACCAAGTAGGATATTAACGCCCCTCGCCTTGGCGTCCTGCCCCAAACCTTGCCCCAATTTATAAAGCAATCTCCGGTTCCAAGTAGAAGCAGACAGGATACCGGACGGATAAAGGGTACTTTTAGGGGCATGATTACGGATGCCTTGGGGACCGTCAGCCAACTTGATTTCAGGTATTCCCAAACGAGGTATCGCACGCAGAGAGAAGCTGGTATATCCGGAGATATACTCTATTTTCTCTTGCAAAGTCATCTTAGATACAATTTCTTTCGCACGTTGTTCCGCTTGGGGAGTAATAGTCTGTGCACAAGTTAATATGCTCCATACAAGCATACATATCCCTATGCTACTTATTTTCTTCTTCATGGTAATTCTGTTTTTAGATATCGGTACAATGTTGTGATGTGCATACCGAATAAATCATGTTTTTAGTTTATCAATTCTATCTTAACGGTTTGTCCCTGTACCAGGATATTATATTCTCCAGTTTCAAGGAACCGCTGTCCGTCCTCATTGACAAAGCCGAAATCACGTTCCGGATCTATGTCAAAACGGAAGGTTTTCGTTTCTCCGACTTTGATAAGCTGCTTCTCAAAGTACCTCAATTCTTTCACCGGACGGGTAATCGAACAATACGGGTCGGAGATAAACCAATGGACAGTTTCCGCCCCGTCACGAGTACCGACATTGGTAACAGTTACTTCAACCGAGAGCTTATCGCTACGTTTCACTTTAGTGGCAGAAGGGGTAACAGCGCCATACTTGAACTCAGTGTAGCTCAGACCGTGACCGAATGGGTACAACGGGGCACTTGTTATATCTTTATAGAATCCCTGATGTCCGCGTCCGCTCTTACGACGGTTGTAATAGATAGGAATCTGTCCTGTGGAATAAGGAAAAGTCATAGCAAGTTTACCCGAAGGATTGATACGTCCTGACAATATCCCCGCCATCGGAAACGCACCATTCACACCCGGTTGCCAGATTTCCAGTATGGCATCAGAAATAGGTTCCAGACGGCTTAATTCCAACGGACGTCCGTTCACTAATACCAGTACGACAGGTTTGCCCGCTTTCTTCAACTCTTTTGCCAGTTCTTCCTGAATTGGCGGCAAGGCAATAGAGGAACGGGATGCATTCTCACCACTCCAGGTCATCATCTCTCCCAGGCAAAGAATAACAACGTCAGACCAACGTGCAGCTTCCAATGCTTCTGCAAACCCTTCGCGGTTATTTCCTTTCGTCGGACAACCTAATGCATAACGCAGTTCGGCTTTTCCGGCAAACTCAGTTGCCAATCCGTCATAGAGCATTGTAACATCCGTATCTTTTCCATGACCACACCAAGAACCCAGCAAGTCCCAACCATTTTTCGCCATTGGACCTATCACAGCAATCTTCTTTTTATCTACTAGCGGCAGTAGCCTGTTCTCATTTTTCAGCAATACCATAGATTCTGCTGCAAGTCGGGCAGCGATCTCCATGCTTTGCGGGCGAAAGAAACGTTCTTTCTCTGTTGTGACAGGAGTATAGGGACGTTCGAATAAACCGAGACGGAATTTCAGAAGTAAAACACGACGAACAGCCTCGTCTACTTGAGCCATTGACACTCTACCCTCTTCTACCAGCTCCTGCAAATGACGGTCGTAAGCGTGAGACATCATATCCATTTCAAGACCGGCGGTAAATGCATACCGGGCAGCCTCTTTTTTGGTTGCTGCCAATCCCTGGTTCTTCAACTGTTCGATAGCTCCCCAATCGGAAACGATAAAGCCGTCATGTCCCCAACGGTTCTTTAATATTTCAGTCATTGTATAAGGATTCGCCGAGCCCGGCACACCACTGATATCATTAAAAGAACTCATCAGAGTGGCCGCACCAGCTTTCACTCCCATTTCATAAGGAAGCAGATAAGTATCCCAAAGAGTTTGCCTAGAGATTTCAGTATAAACATAGTCACGTCCGGCTTCAGATGCTCCGTAACCTACAAAATGTTTCAGACAGGCTGCCACACGGTTTTCTGCCGATAGGTTATCACCTTGATAACCTCTGACAGAAGCTGCACCGAATACTCCGTTCGTATAAGGGTCTTCGCCATAACCTTCCGCCACACGTCCCCAACGTGGGTCACGTACCACGTCAATCATCGGCGAGAACGTCCAGTCCACTCCCGACATACGGGCTTCCTGTGCAGATACGGCACACGCCTGTTCCACCAAATCCGGATTCCAGGAACAAGCCTGCGCCAACGAGATAGGATACACGGTACGGAAACCATGAATGGCATCATAACCGAAAATAATAGGAATACCCAAACGGGACTCTTCCATCGCTTTTCTCTGCATATTATTACGCAGTCCGGGATTTGTCTCGAAATAAATCAGAGAACCGATTTCCGCAGGTACTTTTTTTACTTCTTCACCTATATTATTCACGTTGTTATTCCGTCCCAAGGTATATTGGTTCAACTGCATCACTTTCTCTTCCAAAGTCATGCGGGATAACAAGTCATCTACACGTTTCTCAATCGGAGCCTTTGCGTCCTTATATACCGCACCATCTTTTTTATCCTTTGCCGAAAGAGTACATACAGTAGCTAGCAAACAGATTCCGTAAACTAATATTTTTTTTCTCATTTGTATTTCTGTTAGTTAGTAATAAACAGGTCAGTCACTTTATACGGATGCTTCACTGCCGCATGGGCAGCGTTTTGGGCGACAGCTTTCCGCGCCTCATCCAACCCCTCCGGTCCATAAGGATTCCCGACTACATTACGTTTGAAGATACGTTCGAACCAGGTACAGGCAGCAGTATAACGCCCGACCTTCACATCCAGATGATGACCGTCCCTATCCAGATGGTCACCGATGAAAGAGGTACGGGCATTTTGTATAGCAGTGCCGGAAGGGATGATAATCTTTATTTTATTCGCCTTAGCCGCTTTTTTCACTGCATCTACGATTGCTCGGTACATCGTCAGTTGATCGCGGTTGTAGTTTTTAAATCCACCGTGATTGGAAGTGGATGCATACGCCCAAGTCTGGTGCAGCATCAACTTTGTTTTCTTGGGAAGACGGGCTTTTACATACTCTATGAGCTCGGGAAGAGAGGCTTCATACGTCTCATACATTCCGGAAAAAGTACTTGCCTGTTGCAGGCTGACATAATCCCAGTCTTCATCCGCCAACACCATTTCCAAAGACATTTTGCCTTTTTCCCGTTTCTTTCCATCCGTACCGATTTTCCGGTAGGCATAGGCAGGAGCATTTTCACGTGCATTCTTCACATGGCGTTCCAGAGAACAGCCACCAATAAACATATTGCCGATTATGGTTGAAATACCTTCGGCTTCCGCAAGTTCATGCAGATACTGCTCCACGGCATCTTGGGAAAAGCTGTTGCCAATGGCCAATATCTTAACTACTTTTTGCTGTCCATATACCCCCTCCGGCAGAAGGAGCAATATGAACATACAAATCGCAACAATTCTATATCTCTTCATCACAATCAAATATAGCTAAACCTATTGGTTATTTCTTTTTTTCATGTAATAATCTCTCATCAGATACCACGCTTTCTTACGCATACCCTGGTCAGATATGAGTCCTTTGCGGTTCCAGCCATCCTGATTAGTGGGGTGAAAACGGAACGGAGAACGGAAGTCGAACAGAATCCAGGGAGATACTCCACGCAGGTTAGGGATATTGTCGAACATACGGATATTATCTCTATACAGACGTGCCTGATACTCTTCACTCCAGGAGCTGACTACATTCTCATCGCCGGACTGACCGTACAGTGCTTCACCACCAAATTCAGAAATAATCAACGGTTTGTCCGTCACTACTTCCCAGATTGCATCTTTCGGTTCAACAGGCCATGGATGATACCAGCCCATATATTTATTGATTGCTACGACATCCAATTGGGAAGTAAAGGAATCTTCCATTACAAAACGCTGTTTCTCACTGTTAAAGCGCACAAGGTCAAAAGCGGCGACATACAGACGAGTAGTATCCAATTGTTTGCCTGTTTCAAGCAGGGAAGTCAAAAAATCATTCCGTTCTTTGGAAGGCTGTGTTTCATTGGCAACACCCCAGTAACCTACTGCACAACGATTCTGATCGCGCTTTATCATTTCAGAAAGCATCTTCTGTGCTTTCTTACGGGTATCTTTGTCTGTAAAGTCAATGCCTTGCCAAATAGGAATTTCCTGCCAGAGAAGGAAACCCATCTTTTCTGCCAAGCGTACCGTGTATTCATTCTGCGGATAATGTGCCAGACGAATCATGTTCACACCAAGCGCCTTAGCTTCATTCAGCAACATGGCTGCATCGACTTCCGAGAAAGCACGTCCCATGCGCTGCGGAATCTCCTCATGGAAAGAGATGCAACACATAAATGTCGGTTTCCCGTTCAGGTAAATATCCGTTCCTTTCACTGTGATGTTACGGAAGCCTATTTGTTCCTCCACGCGGTCGGTATTTGAAGAGATGCTCACACCATAGAGTTTCGGTTCTTCGGGCGACCAGCGTTGCAGTTTCTTTGCATTCAATACGGTTTCCGCTTTTCCTTCCGCATCAGTGGTAAGTTCCGCATTGATTTTAAGTTCGGGGATGGCGACTGTCACCTTTTCACCTGCCTTTTTATCAGAAAGACGTACACGGGCAATGATCCGGTCGGGAGCATTTTTATCCAGTTGGATGAAGTAATCTTCTATAAATGTGCGGGGAGTTTTCACCAGCAACACATCTCTTGTGATGCCGCCATAATTCCACCAATCGAACGCCATAGCAGGAATGGCGTCCTTGGTACGACGATTGTTCACTTCTATTGCCAGGAAGTTATCGCCATCTTTCAACAGGTCCGTCACTTCTACTTGGAAAGGGGTGAACCCACCTTCATGTTCTGCTATTTCTTTTCCGTTCAGGTAGACTTTGCAACGATAGCTGACAGCACCAAAATAAAGAAACTGACGCTTGTCTGCCAGACGTTTGGCATCAAAATGACGCGCATACCATACAGTACCCTCATAATATTTCAGTTCGGGCGACTGCGAGTTCCAGTCTCCCGGGACATTAAGACGCAAGCCGCCTTCGAATGCATATTCGTAGAAATCAGTATTTCCTTTCGGTTGCTGATTTTCATAGATTTTCATTCGTTGTCCCTGGTCGTACAGGTCGATAATGGCATTCCATTTACCATTCAGTGAATGAATGTCACGACCGTAGACATTCGTTATCAGTTCCTGTGCCGCAACGCTTCCTGCAAAAGCGATCAGCAACAACAGACATAGATTTAATTTCTTACCTATTTTCATTTATCTATTAGTTTGTGGTATTTATACATTATTCGTTTCTCGATTCATTCTTCAGGAAATTCATCACCCAGTTCCAGGCAGCACTCCACTGCTCTGCATAGGCATAATGGGCAGTCGTTTCGGCCACGAACAACTCTTTCGGAGCATTAATCATGTTGTAAGCCGAATAAGTGGTGGTAGGCGGACAGACCATATCATTATAACCGAAAGTATAGAATCCCGGTACTTTAACCTGCCGGGCAAAGTTGACTACATCAAAATACTGGATGGTTTTAATCTTCTCCGGTGTCCGGTTCCTTTCATCCTTAAACATGTGCGGCCAACCTCCTGCACGACCATGAGCATAACCTGCAATATCACACAAAGCCGGATAGAAAGAAACTAATCCTTTGACACGGTTATCCAGTCCGGCAATCACTATGGAAAGTGCTCCGCCCTGGCTTCCACCGAAAGTTGCCAGATTACCATTAAATTCGGGAAGTGTGTAAATGAAATCAATGGCTCTTACACAGCCTGTATAAACCCGTTTATAATAATACTTATCCCGATCGTCCGTGTTGAATGAATGGTAATTCTTCAAGGCCCCGTTATAAAGTCGGTGATATACATCTCCCGTCAGATTGACCGGAATGCCGTGAATACCGATTTCCAAAATGATAAAACCATTTCCGGCACGTTCGGGCTCCCCGTTATATGCGCGGATACCCGCACCCGGTACTTTCAAGATGGCCGGATATTTTCCGGGAGCTTTCGGCACACAAAGGATGCCATACATACGGGATGCATAGTCATTATTCGCAAAAGAAACATGATATACATTCACTTTGTCCGTACACTTTTCCGGCAATAAAGTCATTATAGGTTCCAGCGACCACTTTTCAGCGGCTTCTTTGGTGCTCTTCCAGAATTCAAGAAAATCGGCGGGCAACGGAGTAGTCGGTTGTAGCTTCTCCGGATCAAAGCCGACAGTAGCTACACCTTCATATTCACGCCCTTGATAACTGACAAAAGCACGGCAACGCAGAAAACCCTCTTTTTTCATTGTACCTGCATTAATTTCGAGCTTTTCATTCTTCAAAGGTTGTTTACCTGTCTGATGAGGTTTCATCATATCTTCCGAAATCTCATAACGCACTTCCAGATGATCTTGTGGAATATTGCATTTCAGTACAGCTACTTTGAATTTCACTTTTTCTCCCGGTTGATACAACCAATTGGTGTGGTCGGGAGTGACCAGCACTTGAATCAGCCTTTCCGCCGGTTGCCCGTACACAACGAATTGCACGGCAACAAACAAAGCAAGAAAAACAGAACGCAAACTTTTTATCATAATTCCATTATTGTTTATAGTCTTTTCATGGTTTTACCTGATATTGATAAAGAGTGAAAGAATTCTTATCATTCAGCTCGAAACTTACTTTACCCTGTACACCAACTTCAGCAACAAACTTTTTGCCATTTCCCATCAAAGGAGTAAAAGTTACCTTCTTACCTTCCGGAAGCCAAGTATCAATGGTTCTTTTGGCTATATCATTGTCTTCGCGGTAAATAATGAGATAACCTTGCGTGTCAGAGACTATTGATTGAAATCCTGTCCACGAGCGTCCCGAAGGTTCTTCACCAATGGGTAATATGATGCCTTGATGAAATTGAAGTTGCAAGGGTTGATATTCCTTGAGCAGAGTTGCCGTAGCATAAGCCTCTTCGGGCAGGTTCGAAGCCTCCATCCAAGCCAATGGCTGTGCCGCCAGGGTGATGGCGAAGAGGTAGTCGAAACTATAACGAGCGGGAGCAAATGGATCGGTAGTGCTGTACTTATCGGCATTACGCCATTTATTAAGGAATTCTATCTGCATCTTCTCGGCCGGTACATAGCGAGACAGCATCCAAAGATTACGCAAGGTGCGATAAGGATAATAGTTGCCCCAATCGGTATAACGGTTTTCCAGGAAGATATTGCCATACTCATTCATATAATGATATCCACCGCGACGACCGGCAGTGGCATCGAGGTTGAAAATCACCTCATGGTTGGTTTGTGCTAACACGGTATCAAACAACCGGCGTAAATTCTGTTCGGCTGTTTTAGTAGGTATTTGTAAGCCATCTATCTTGAAACAGCAGATGCCATACTCCTTGTAAAGCCCGATAATGACTTGCGCATCTTTTTGCCAATCGGCAAAATCATTCTGTATACTAGGATTGAACCATAATCCGATACGAATACCCAATTTCTTTCCTTTCTCTACAATGCGCTTCAGTCCATGAGGGAATTTCGTGGGATTGGGCGTCCAGTAATCGGCATTTTTCCAGATATCTTTAAAACTGCCTCCGGCTGTCTTTGAGTTGGGGCTTTTTCCGCTCTGCCAACCATCGTCCAGTTGAAAGAGGGTGACACCCAGACGTGCGGCACGGTCCAGCTCGGCCAGACAGAAAGCCTCATCTATTTTAGCATCCTGACTACGGTCACCCCAGGTATTGAGCATAATCATCTCATCCTGTGCGGCAGTGTGGTGGCGCAGTTGTTTTTGATAAAGGCGCAATGCTGTTAGTGCTTCTTGTTCATCTCCGGTATAGACACCGGTAACGCATCCATAAACACGAGTCCAGCTATCCGGTTTCACATCATCAGATGCAATGCCCAGACCCACTACCATAAAATCGCTAAAGTCGGCCACGAAGTCGGAACCATTATAATGTAATTGGGTACTGCTGCAAGGAGCCTCTTTCAAGAAAAAGAAACCTTGCCGGGTAGCCACATCGTGAGCAAAAAGCAGATTACCACGATAGGTATTGCGACGGTAAGGAAGCCAGGTACGTTCTGTCACCAGATTGTCGTTCCAATCAGTATAGTCGAAGAACTCTACCGTACGGGCACGCCAATGATTACCGGAGAGTTGCAATCTGTCGATCGTCGGAGTTTTCACCCCCGTAGTCATATCGGCTGTGTGCTCTATATTTTTACGATCGGCATTAGAACGATTGTCATCTTTATTCTGGTAAAGTTCTACTTGTCCTTTCAGATAGGTATCGCAGGCAATGGCGGGACAGTCTGCATAAATGCGATAGCGACGTTCTATACTTAGAGAACCGATGGTGCAAGCCACAGTGGCTTGCAAATAGCTGGCATGTATACCATTCGTTGGAATCTCATTCACAGTGAAAGTAGCAGCTGTAGGGATGCCTTTCACAATCGAGAAGTCGGGCTCTTTGCCTTGAGCCGGGATTATTTTTCCACATAGCTTATCGGTGAGGCTAATGGTGACAGGTGTACCATTATTCCACAGCATGGTACGCTCCATGTAGTTATTGCCCATACGTAATGTATCACCTTTCAGGAAAGCATAATAGTGCTGTCCTCCCCAAAGCGGCAATCCCAATATGGTTGAGAGAAATATCGTGATAATACTTTTTTTACTCATAGTTTGTCTGCGGTTTGATGTAAGCCGGAGCCTCCAACAACTTGTTGGGTTCGTTGAAACGTTGGTTATCGGGTACATTGTGTTTGCCCAAGCCTGCCTGCATAAGCTGCTTTAATTCGGGCAGATGATGATGATAGATATCACGCGGTTCTACGCCATGCTTATGACAGAGTCCGGCTGCCATACCTACTACTTCGCCCATCATACCAGTAGTACGCATCACACGCACCGTACCCAAGGCTACGTGTGTGCAACTCATATTACGACCTGCCATAAAGAGGTTATCCACATTGCGCGAATAAAGACAACGATAAGGGACAGCGTAAGGATGAATCCAACGATGCACCGTTGCCGACTTGAATTCATTATCAGGAAAACGCACACTGTTCACGCTATCGGGGAAGTGGAGGTCGATACTCCAAGTGGTAGTAAACGAAGCATCCTCGTGTGCCACATTTTTGTCTATATCGTCTTGTGCTAACACATAGTCGCCCAGAAGGCGGCGAGATTCACGTTTACCGGAAACATACGCCACCCAATCGAGTGAACGGTTGGCATACTTTTTACGATCCGCATAGTGATTCTTCAGATAGCTCCAATTGGAATATACCACCAAAAGTCCATAGTCGCGTATGCGTTCAGCCTCGGTGATTTGATTACGGTTCATTCCTGTTTCCCATTTCCATTCGCCCATAGTTACAGGCTCACAATTATCAGCGCCAAAGCGCATACCATATTCGAAGCGGGGGAAAGAGGTCTTCTTCTTCATGTCCTTGCTATACCATTGTACCGATGCGCCCATCACTAGCGAGTCGGGCTGCTCGGGAGCGAGACTTTCGCCATATTCATCGCGGCCTTCACGTCCCATAGTCCAATCGGCACCGGCTAAGTAGCCTATGGTAGCATCGCCAGTACAGTCACTAAAAAGAGGAGCGGTAAGTTCGGTTTGTTCACCCGTCTCAATATGTTGAATAGTGACTGATGCTATGCGATCACCCTGCATCTTTACGGCCACAGCACGTTGCGAAGCATAAAGGGTGATATTCTTTTCGGCAGCTATAAAGTCTTCCTTTTTCTGATCTTCATAATAGTCACCCGGTTGGGCATTACCGGAACGTTCATGACCGAATTCGCGTATCATACGCCCCAATCCCTGATTAGGCCCCATTTCGATGATACCGCCAAGATGTACACGAACTTCCGACGAGTTATTACCGCCCAATACAGGACGATCATTCACTAACGCCACTTTGCAACCTAACCGGGCAGCCGATACAGCAGCACACATACCGGCTATGCCACCTCCTACTACCACAAAGTCGTATTGATGAGCCGGTACCACCCGTTGTTGTCGCAAACGGGCACGAAGTGCGGCTGTCTCTGCCCTACCCCAGGTAACAGGTTGTGTATCCGCATCGGTCGTAAGGTAAACAGCATCACAACGACCATCGAAACCGGTGAGGTCTTTCAATACAAGAGAAGTAGTCCCCGCTTTCAATGCTACCTTTCCAGCAAACTGCCATTGCCACGAGTTACCGGTATGTCCCAACGTAGCTTTCAGCAATTTGCCGCCTAAAGCCACGCGGAACTTTCCAGGACCTTCAGCATCAGTCCAAGGTGAAGTCCAGTTGTAAGTACGGGCATATACGTAGTAAGTACCCGCTTGGGAAATATTGATTTCTGCCGTAGCATCCGCCACAGGAGTACCCATACCATGTGCCATGAGATAGGGCGAACCCATTTGATCCATGAATTGCTGGTCGAGCACCCAGCCACCTCGCCGACTGAAACTTTCTGCTTCGATGAGTAGTTCTTCGGCTACAGTCACAAGGCTACAGGCTACGGCTATGCATGTCAGTAAGAGTCTTTTCATCACAGCACAGCGTTTTTAAGATTATTGAATAGTTATATCTCCCACTCTCACCCAACCTTGGACGGTTTGATACTCATCGCGGGCTGAGAGGAAAATGCCAATAGCATTCTCTTTGGTAGTATCTACCAACCCCACTGCCCAAGTGTAAGTACCTGGGGCTACATCAGTGAGTTTGATATCGCTAGTATAAGTTTTTGGAGCTCCACTCATCCAGGTAGCAATGTCCGCTTTCTCCTCTATATAGATATGGGCAGGCTCCTCTGTATTCTTGTCGAGCAGAGCGATAGCTAGTTTGTACTTGTCACCATACTGCGGCAAATTGGTAGGACAGTAACCCCAACCCAAATTCGACCAGCGGTGAGTAAGTGATACACTACTGCCACTACGGGCTATAGTAGGAATAGACAGACGGTCGGGATAGAGACGGTAAGCACCTTCGGCAATAAACTCCTTCACCAAATGGAAAGCTGTATTGAACCAAGAATGAGTTTCACCTTTGTTCACGTTGGTATCAAAGCGGAGGTCCATCATGTTGACATAACCACCCTTGGCTTCATCATATTCTCCCTGACGCACCTCGGCAAAATTCTTGTAACCATCGCCGGCAATAGAACCACCGTGTGATGATTCTACCCAACCACCTTCCATAGTGATAGGTACGATACCATGATAGGTAGTACTGATGCCACGCTCCCAATCCTTATAATATTGCTTCATGCCGAAAGCATCGTGACGCAAACAGAACCCTTTGGCTACGGCACGTCTCACCATATCGGCAGCTACATCGGTATCGGCACCACTAAATTCTTTGGTACTAAGCAGACAACGGTGATAGTTGATCATAATGGGCACTTTAGTGAAAAGACGAGACATTACGTCAGTAATCCACTCAAATACGACCTGCCTGGGAGCTTCATCGCCTGTAGAATATTTCAAGGAATGAGTTTCGCCCCATTTCCCCAACCCAAAACCACTCACAAATTGAGTGACATCAGGGTCATTATACTTGGCAGCAAAAGCAGTAAGGAACGCTTCATACTCTTTCTGAAAGATAGGATCGTCGGGATAAGGCGTCCATACGTTTACACTACCGGTAGTAGTGGTAAATCCTTTGGCTCCGGCCTCTTTTACATAAGTGGGACAAGCATCCTCATGCTTATCACGACTGTCGCACACAAAGGTGAAAGCGAGCTTTAAGTTGCGTTCTTTGGCTCCTTTCACCAGCATTTGGAAACGCTTCGCCGGTTCGGTCTGTAGAGTCTCATCCCATATATATTTCCCTCTTTCAGGATTAAAGTGACTCCAAAGACCACGTATGTAGAGTGTACTACCATAGTCAGATACCTTCACAATGCCATCGGACGACTCAAAATTATCGTAGAGTTCCCAAAAATCCATCATCATACCACTCCCAATACCTGAATAGATAACCCATCCACTCATGGGATTGCGCAACAGTTTATAGCGTTCGGGCTTAATGCTGACAGTGGTGTTACCTTCAATGTTCCAGCAGTCGGTTGTAAGGTCATCATCGTCTGAACAAGAAGTGCCTATGAAAGTCGTAGTAGCCAGCAGACACATCAACAAGGTCTTGATGTTGTTTTTTATTATTTTATTCATAGAATATACGTCTTAATTGTTATTGTTTAAAGGTAGAATAAGAAGTGATTGAAACCCCACCCCTTATTCTTTCATTTTGGATTTATTTAATATCAAAAAGCACTGTATTGTTTTCTATGTCCACTACTACATAGTTACAGCCTTCAGGGATGAGGAAGTAAGCATAGCGGTTGTCAGCCTGACCTGTTACGGCCTTTTCTATTTTACCTGCTATTACTTCAGTATATCCATTGTGGTCGTTACGCTTAGCGTCGGCAGTAGATCCAACGAACCATCCGTTATTAGCATATCGTAAGGTACTGAAATTCACCCAGCCGACATTTGTCTTACCATAGTTATCCTTATATTCATTGCGAGGCAATGCTTCACCTTTATAAACAAAGATTTTCGGATTAGCAACACTCTGAATGAGGTTATATTTCACTTGACAGTACTTAAAGTTTTTCCCGGTTTCTTCGTCAGTACCTGCATCATAAGCAAAACTGTTAAAACCACCGTACATGTGCAAGACATTGACTTCTTGGCTCCACGGATTTATCCCGAGTTCGGTGTTGTTGAACGATACAGTGAGTGGTTTCAAATCAGTAGTAGCCGAATAGATAGTAATAGTCTTTTCCTCTTTATTCAATACAATACGATAAGTACCACCAGTCGGAATGGTCCAATACTGTTTGTCGACTTTGCTGATGAGTGCTTGTCCGAATGTTGTCAACTGTCCATCCTCGATATCGTGGTTATCAGCTACTTCTGGCACAATGGCCATGGATTGATTACCTTCGAAAACGAGTGGGATATAGAGGCTGCCAGCTTTCAGTTCACCACGCCAAGCGTAGATCTGGTCGTTTTCAAGAGCTTGGGTCATCTCGATCTGGTCTTCACCCACGGCACTACCAGCCAGGAATATCTGATCGGCTTCAACTACTGCACCGGCTTCGACTATCTTCACGGTCTGTTTGCTCATATTCACAGTGATACGATAGGTAGCTGCAGATGGAACCACCCACGAATTGGCTTCAGCACGGTCAAATATGACACCTGTCATCTCACCTGTGGTAATAGGAGTATCGGCTGTTTCCGGACCAATGGCATTCAATTCGTCGGCATAATCAACGGGAAAGTTTATCTTACCGGCAACCAAAGCTCCTTCGTAGCTATAAATCTTGTTTACCTCATCCTTCAACGTCATCTTTATAAGTTCGTCACCCACAGCAGAACCTCCTACATAAAGATTATCAGCTTTATACTGTTTTGGACCATATGTTTTGATCTTTAAAGTAGCGGTAGCAATATCCGGAACCATCAGACGAGGCCCTTCAAAGCTGGCTGTAACAGTAAAAAGTACTTCACCAATGGTACTGGTAGTAAGTCCGAAATGGTCGACCAGTATTTTCTGCATCTCCTCGTTGGTGTACGAGCGAAGGAATTCCCCATCGTCATCAAACTCCTTGATATTTTCGGCCTCACTACCGATAAGTTGCATCTCGTATTTATAAGTCGTAATATAATCTTCTCCAAAGTCGTGAGCAGCGCTCCACTTCAGAGTGACAGCAGTTTCATTGGGTTTGCTCTCATCGAGCTTGATATATTCACCCGAAGGAACCAGCTCAATCTCCGACTGATTGCGTGAGGCAGTATTATTTATATCCTCTTCGCATGAGGTGGCAAGCATATTCAACATTCCCACAGCCACCATAGTAAGGTTTCTATATAAATGTATTGTTTTCATGTTCGTAATAGTTTATAGAATTAATAACCCGGATTGTTGGGTAACAAGTTGGGACACAACTCTACATCATGTGTAGGCAACGGCCACAAGTATTCACGTTCGGGAAAAATACGCTTGGCACCCTGCGAACAATAACCTGCATTGAAAAGAGCCGAAAAATCCGCTAAACCATCTTCGTCGATTTGCGGGGTCATTCCCCAGAACCAAAGGTTCTTATTGACCACATTGTTCAACAGTTCCGTAGGGTCGATAAGCATGATATAATTGTAACCATTCAGCGCTTTCTCTGCCAATTTCCAACGCATCAAATCCTGCAGACGTTGGTTCTCCATGGCAAACTCCATGCGACGTTCTATACGCAAGGCACGGCGTAACTCTGTCTGGTCAGTAGTGGTTACAACAGGATAACTGTCAGTTGCAGTTACATTTACACCATAAGCACGGGCACGTACCATATTGATAGCTTCCAGCACACTGCTGTCAATCCGGTTCAGCTCTATCATGGCTTCAGCATAAATCAGCAGTACGTCAGCATAACGCATTATGATATAATCCTGCTCTACCTTTTGATCTACTGCCCAACTGGCATCGATACCTTTTTTCCACAACAATCCTGTATATGAGCTGTACTGATTCACAATACGGGTATCTTGGTTACTTTGCATCTTTCCGGTAGTATAGTTCATCACGGTTTTAGCTGCGGGACTGGGATCATACTCGAAACCACAATGCTCGGTATTGAACTCAACGATGGTCATTGTACAACGCGGGTCACGATTCTTAAAAGGATTTTTTGGATCAAACAGTGGGGACTCGTCGATTGGTAAACCGTCGGTACAAAGGTACGAAGCCAAGAGATCCCACGAGGGATTGTACGATCCATAACCTCCTGCATTACGAGGAAGACCATTTTTCACAATCCAAGAATCGAGCATCACTTCGTTTTCAATAGAACGAGGTATCACGAATACTTTCTCATCATTCAGTTTGGTGCTTTGCTTAAAGAGCTTGGCATAATCGGACTCCAAAGAATAGAGGTTGAGATCCATACAAGCTTTGGCGGCTTGGGCAGCAATCTCATAGTCACCCATATAAAGGGCAAACCGTGCTTTCATAGCCAAAGCTGCTCCCTTGGTGGGATGGATATTTTCATCCTTTCCGTAGCTTGCGGGCAAACCGGCAACGGCTTTATCGAAATCATCGTATACCAAAGGAATTACTTCAGCTTTAGGCTTGCGACCACGTTGCAAAGCTTCGGAAATAGTAATAGTCTCCTCCTGATAAGGGACATCGCCATAAAAAAAGAGCAGGTCGGCATATTTACAGGCACGACAGAAATAAGCCTCACCAGCATAGCGATCATAGACCTCCTGCGTAACAGAACCTTTTGCCTTGTGAATATTTTCGAGCATTGTGTTAGCACGGGCTATAAGCTTAAACGATTGCTGCCACAAAGCATATACTTCATATTGTTGGCCATTCATGGTCCCATCAAGTATAGTTCCACCGCTTCCCGGGTTACGATTCGTCTGACGATAGGTAGTGTTGTCCGACCATTGTTCGGATGAACTAAGGGGTTCTTGCCAATAACCTAAGATGTAAAAATCATTGGAAGCCATACGCAACTCTGTTTCAGTTGTGTACCATGACTCTGTATTGCCTTGCGATTTAGGGACCAAATCCATGCTCTCGCAAGCAGTAAGCCCCAGACACATTCCAGCTACTAATAATATCTTTGTTTTCATATTCTACTCCAATTTATTTAAAAGTTAACTTGTAAACCCATTACCAAAGAAGTTGTAATCGGGTAAGATGTAGTACCCATTTCAGGATCCCAACCATCGGGGAAATTACTCAAACAAAAGAGATCACTACCACTCACATAGAAGCGAACACGATTTATACCAGCTTTTTGTGTCCAAGTCTCAGGTAAAGTATACCCCAATGTGAGGTTCTTCAAACGGAAATATGAACCGTTGAACATCCAAAAATTAGAAGTGGCGTAGTTATTACTTTTCGACACATTTGAAAGGCGAGGATATTTGGCTGACAAATTCTCTTCAGCAGTATTAAAAGGGCTCCAATATTTACCTTCGATAATAGACGGCACGTTGCCATAGTTATCACGCAAAGGTTGTACCATAGCAGTAGAAAGGTATGAATTCTGTTTGCCAATGCCCTGGAAAGCAATACTGAGGTCAATACCCTTGTATGAAGCATTGAATGTACCACCATACTGGAAGCGAGGCAGTGAGTTACCCAAAGGGACACGATCATACTCAGGACTGATAACGCCGTCGGGTACACCGTCAGGGCCACTGATATCGCGATATTTCAGGTCGCCTACCGTAACAGTAGTACTAGTACGTGCCGAATTGTTCACTTCTTCCTGAGTTTGATAGATACCATCGCACACATAACCATAGTATTCATTGAAAAATACGCCGGCACGTTTAATCTTGCCACCGCTGATTTGCTCCCCATCATTCATATAATCAATCTTTGAGAGGAAGTCGGAGAAATTCACATTTACACCATACTTAAAATCTCCTATTTGGTCATTCCATGCTGCTTCAATATCATAACCATGAGTAGACATCTTACCTGCATTCGTACTAGGGTTGTTATATCCCATGAAGTAGGGGATTTCGATATTCAGCAACATGTCCTTGGTCTCTTTCCAATAGTAATCAAAATGAAACGACAGACGGTTGTTCAAAAAGTTTACATCCAGACCTAAGTCAGTACTGGTAGTCGTTTCCCAAGTAATATCTTCCACAGCCAGCACAGCGGGACGGGCCGTTTTATCAGAAACGATACTTCCATCAGCCATATAGAATAGTGAATTACCAAAACTCATCAAAGCAATGTAAGGAAAGTAGTTATCGCCAATACGTTCGTTACCCAACATCCCCCATGATCCACGCAACTTCAAGAATGAGAGCCAATCCCAATTGAGACTCTTCATAAACTTCTCTTCGCTCACTACCCAACCGGCCGAAAATGAAGGAAAAGTACCCCAGCGATACCCTTTGGCAAAGCGTGAACTGCCATCATGCCGCACATTAGCCTGAAACAGGTAACGATCGGCATATGAATAGATGACACGTCCAAAAACTGAATTTGAAGTATATTCAGAACCAGTACCGCTATTAGTCTGGAAGTCTTCCGAACCGATATTAAGATAAGGATAACCGGTCAGTTCGTATTTATCACGCGCAGCAGTCAGATTCTCGCTCTTCATGTAGTAGTTTTCGAAACCTACCATCACTGTAAGATTGTGGCTACCAAAGGTCCCCATGTAATTGGCAATAGCCTGGCTGGTAACGTGGTAATCGTCATTACGAGTCTCTGTGAGCGAATTGGTAGTCCAAGTACTACCGGAATCGAAATAACCGCCAAATGTTTCAGGATCGTCTGCCAAAGTATATCCACATGCATTTTTAAATGCCTTTTTCTTTTGATAATTGATGAAAGGAGATACAATACCTGAGATACTCAATCCCTTGATAGGCTTGAAAGTTAGTGATCCTTTACCTGCCACTTGGGTACTATGGGCCACAGAATTACCACCTGCAACAAGCAAACCATAAGGATTTGCCCCACTCTTGCCCGAAGCCAAACGACCGTCGCTCCAAGTGGCAGGATAGATAGCAGGCATTTTACGCATAGTATCAAAAGGATCATAATTTGTGGCACAACTCTTGGCATGACGGATATTCACGTCTATTTGGGCACTGAGTTTATCATTAATAGTAAAATCGTTGTTCGAACGGAACATATAACGTTGAAATCCACGACCATCATAAAGACCATCTACCTCGTCATATGAAAGAGTAGCCAACGACTTCACAGTCTTGTTACCACCCGATACGGAGAGAGTATGAGTCATACGGGGAGCGCTCGACTTCAAAATCAGGTCAGTCCAATCAGTAATGGGGTAGTTGTTTGGATCTGTAGCGTTATATTTCACCCAATTCTTAGTCTGATCGGCTGTATATTCCTGAAAAAAGCCACCTGTAGGATTGTCGTTGTACTTCAATTCGTTACTCATCTCCAAATAACGGGTGACCCCCACCATGCTCGGTTGTTTAGTAGGAATTTCCCAACCAAATTCTGCATTATATTTCAGGTTGATTTTACCACTGTCGTTACCACGCTTAGTAGTAACCAAGATAACACCAGCAGCAGCTTTCGAGCCATAGATACTGGCAGCCGCAGCATCTTTTAATACTGAGATACTCTCTACATCGTTAGAATTCACATAGTCGAGTGAACTCTGCACACCGTCTACAATCACTAACGGACTTGATTCGCCCATAGTAGTAATACCACGCACACGGATAGAGGCTGCGCCTGAACCGGGAGCCGAACTGTTACGTGTTACCATCACACCCGAAAGTGAACCTTGCAAAGCATTGGAGAGCATGGCGGTACGTTTATTTACCAGTTCTTCTCCCTTCACAGCCGCTACCGCACCAGTGAGGTCTTTTTTCTTCACCACACCATAACCGATAACGACTACTTCGTTGAGCGCTTTGCTAGCTTCTTCCATTACAATGACATACATATTTTTGCTATCTATCCGCACTATTTTATCTACGTAACCTACATAGCTGATAAGCAGCTCGCTACCTTCGGAAACATCGATTTGAAACTTGCCGTTAAGGTCGGTAATGGTAGCTACATCACTACCCTTCACACGAACCGTAGCACCAATCATCGGCAGTTCGGTAACATCGACTATCTGCCCCGAAATACGCTTCTTTTTTTTCACCTGAGTAGTAACTTTTTTAGTGGAATTAACAGTGATAGTCACTTGACGATTCTGAATGTGATACTTCAAATCAGCCAGCCGACACACCTCCGCCAAAATTGCATCGATTGACTTGCCCTGCAATTCGATGTTTACTTTATTCTCGAGACGGTCTTTCACCGATTGATCATAGACAAAAACATATTTACTATGTTTCTCAATGTAGTCGAACACTTGTTTCACCGTCGAATCTTCGGCTTTGAGGATATACATCCCGTTTACCTTCTCGAATGAAACAGTCGACGCACCCAAATAAACGGGCGTAGACAGCAGTCCAGCTATACAAAAAGCCTTAGCAAAGCTTGCCGCCATAGTTGCGATTGTTTTCCGATTCATAATATTAAGATTAATAATTAGTATTTATTGCATAACAATTTACGATTAATGTACCGGTCACTTTTTGATCTCGAGTTTGCCAACTTTACACCATCCCTCGAAGAGAAAATCCTTGTCGACAGCCATCTTCAAACCCGGCTGACATGCCTTGGTAGTATCAACTAATCCAACAAGCCAAGTATAACTTCCTTTTTGAAGACCATCCAGACTGACAACTGTGGTGTAATGACCATCATGACCCTGTACCCAGGTAGAAAGGTCAGCCTCATCCACAATCTGCTTTTTCACAATGTTATAACCGGTATCCATCAAAGCGATACAAACTTTATATTTTCCTTTCCATTGGGGGATGTTAGTAGGACAATATCCCCAACCCAAATTGCGCCAATTGTGCTGCACATTCACTCGTTCACCTTGACAAGCCTTATTCACGAAACTCACCTTAACTGGATAAAGCCGATATCCTCCTTCACGTTCGAAACGCTTTATTAAGTCAAAAGAGGTATTAAACCACGAGGCTATTTCATCACCAATGCGAAGATCCATCATATTAACATGAGCATTGCGGCTCTCTTCGTACTCGCCCAAGCGCACATCTTCCGAATGCCCCTGGCGATACTTACCACAGGGATCAATCCAGTAGCGGTGATGCGCTCCGGTAATCCATCCTCCCTCCATAATAATAGGTAAACGATAGCGGTATGTGCGAGCAAAATCTTTCTCCCATTGTTCGTAATAACCGGTCATACCAAAAGCGTCGTGACGAATGATATATCCTTTTGCAATAGCTCTTTCGAGTAACCTTTTACTATCAGGATGTGGTTCTGCCCAACTGATGGTATCTCCCACCAAGCGATGATAGTTTATCACCAATGGTACACGTTTGAAAGCTTTTGCATAAGCATCAGTAATCCATTCAAATACTTCCGTTTTTTGAGAATAGTTATTATATTTCACACCGTGTGCCTCACCCCACTTACCAAGTCCGTAAGCATCGATAAAATCCACTTTATCAGGATCGTCAAAGGCAATGGCAAATGCTTGAAGGAATTTTTCGTATTTTTGTTGAAATACAGCATCATCAGGATAAGGTGACCACACACGGGGATTATTGGGATCCTGAAAACCTTTAGCACCGGCTTCCTTTACATAAAGTGGCGTGTTCTGTCCCTGGTCACGGCTGTCTACATTGATACGAAAAGCCAACCGCATACCACGCTCACGTACCGAAGCAAGTAATTTATAGATACGCGAGTCGGGATCGTTCCATACATATTTCCCTTCCTGACTCTCAAGCATGTTCCAATTAGTGCGAATATAGCATGTACCGGCATAATCGCTAACACGAACAGTAGAGTCCCCACCATTCACGGGCATAGCGTCATAATGGTAAGTTTGCCAAAAATTTTCATCCCACATACGGCCTAAATACATTACCCAACCCGTAAGAGGATTCTTGAGTACCGAAAGGGTATCCGGCTTAAAACAGACAGTCTGTTCAGGTACCTTTACTCCTTTTGCTAATTGCATATGTGCCGAAGTCCATGCACAGGACATCAGAACTGCTATAAAAAGCATACATGTACGTAATAAAGTGTGTCTTCTCATCTTTTTCAATGGTATTAATGGAGTATTACATCTCTCTTCGAAAAGGGGTACAAATCTCCTATACCTTACAATGAAGGCATTACAAATTGGTTAATAATAAATTCTTATGTAATTATTTTGTTCAGGAATAATAACAATAGTAATTACTCCTTCACTAAGTAGATCGTATCACCATTAATTTTCATACAGGTTTGTGTCATGGCCTCAATGGCTTTCAAGACTTCCTTCACCTGACCATCAAGTACCAGTTTGCCATACAGCTTATCTGCCGATATCTTATCGTCAAATAAAATAGTCACCCCATAATAATGACTGAGTCGTTGGACCACAGACTCTACACTTTCACCGGCAAGGTTGATCATACCTTGCATCCAGCAAGTATATTCATCTGTATTCACTAATCGTTTCTCCGCGAAACCACCCTCCTGTAAATTCACCAATTCATTTGGTTTCATGCGAACCCTGTCATTATTTGACGTTTTTAGCTCGATCGAACCCTGAACCAATACAACTTGCGAGTCCGAAACATCGTAATTATTCACATTAAACTTGGTTCCAAGTACCTTTACCCTAAAATTATCAGAACTAACTAAAAAGGGATGTTCCCTATCGTGTGCCACATCGAAATAGGCTTCTCCCTTTACGTACACCTCACGATATTCACCATTAAAACGTTTGGGATAACGGACAACCGTACGAGAATTAGCTATAATCCTAGTGCCGTCAGCCAGCATCAACGTCATCTTTTCACCAACAGGCACTTCTACCTCTTCATCGTAAGTATCAGACATCAACTCCGTAACATCTATACGGTGCAAACCATCCATTACATCCCCTCCGACTATATATTTAACACCTATCAAAAGAAACAGCATAGCAGCCACCGAACCCACATACATAAAAATGCGCCGCTTGGACTTACGCTCGTGTTGGCGCATTCTCAGAAAAGCTCTTCTTTTAATGGCAGAGATATCTATCTCGGCCGGAGTACTATGTTGCACAAACGACTTTAACTTGATGTCGCCCAACAAATCACCATACTTATAATCATTGATATCTTTATCCATCTTCAAATCTTTTTATCTTTTCAATATTTTTCCTTCCAACAATCTTTTCACCTGAACTTTCTTTCTATTTATAAAGACGCAAAAAACAGGTTTATCTATAGGTTTAATTTCCATTTTTTTCTTTAAGTACTATATTTTTCAGAATTATCCATCTACAAGCCTTTTTCGCAAAGTATTCATAGCATATCCTATATGGTAATTCACTGTAGGAAGTGAAATCTGCAACATACGTGCAATTTCCACATAAGGCATCTGTTCCAGCTTTGCCAAAAAGAACACATGTTTGCACTTGGGCGGCAAACTATTGATTGCCTCATTCAAACACTGTACTTCTTCACGCGAAAGCATATCATCCATTGGAGTCTGCATATCAGGAAAAGAAAAATTCTGAAGTTCCTCAAAAGAGATTTCCTGATTACTCTTCGCCTCTTTACGTACATAAGAGATTGATTTACGATAAACAATCGTATTCAACCAACTTGACATACTGGCAATTTCCAAAAGCATATGACGCAGTTTCCACACTTCAAAGAAAACATCGCCTACCACCTCTTCAGCCATTTCCTTATTACTAAGAATACCAAAGGCATGATAGTATAACCTCTTCGAATACCGGTTCATGAAACTGTTAAAAGCTAGTTCATCCCCTTTGGAAATCAACAAAAGTTCTCTTTCCAGGTCTTCCATTTAATTAGATTATTATTTTATATATTGACAGGCGCACAGTTTTATATATTATATAGGTCAAAGCACTTAATATTAACTTTCTTTATCAATTAGCATATTCTTCTATAATAAAAAGAGCCATATCATCACTCAGAAAACGGAATTTGATATAACTCGTCTACATTTAATAGCTAGCATCTGAACTTTACAAAAAACTTCTTAGTTTTAACATAGTTCCTCTCCATAAAGAAAAGAATAAATTATCTTGCCATTTTATAAATTTCATTGCCTCCATCAAAAAAGCACCGACTCCATAAACTTCTGTCATATCACGGGGCACCTTCTTCGGGTCAGCACCGATTTGCTGCACATACCCTTACCATTAGACTCTACAGCCGAGACTAATGCATTCCACCCTCTCACCATTACAGGAAGATACATATCCTTATCCAGCACCCCTTCATTGATACCATAAGCTATGGAATACACAATAAAAGTTGTACAACTAGTCTCCGGCGATGGATAAAAAATAGGGTCTAAAAGACTGGCATGCCAGAAACCGTCCGGATACTGTAATCCGGCAATACGTGTAACAAGTTTTACAAATAATTCCTCATAGAATTTACGGCTCTTGTCCTTCCTGGGTAGCTCTTTTAATATTTCAACCAGACCACCAAGCACCCAACCATTACCACGTCCCCCAAAAACCTTCTTACCATTGGCTTCCCGTTTATCAAAATAACGCCAGTCACGGTAAAATAGGTTTTCTCTTTCATCAAACAAATAATCATAAGTCGCTTTATACTCACAATTCATAAACTTGATATATTTCTTATCTCCGGTCAACATATACAACTTTACATATACAGGAGGAGCCATAAAAAGAGCGTCACACCAGGTCTAGCGTTCCAAGGTCCTTAAATCTCCTTCTACTAGCTTAAAATTGCCTTCAGACGGATGATTGACAATCCATTTCGCACGGGCAAGTGTAGAGACAATCATCGCTTCATCCTTGTACCTGCGGTATAAATCCAAGAATGACTGTGATACAGTAATATCATCGGCATGATAAAACCGTTTGTCCGGCAGCCAACAAATCCGTTGACCTATATGAATAAGCCACTCATAATATGTATCATCACCGTCTTCTTTTTCGACCAATTCCGCCCAATCCACCATACCGGCATAAAGAACACCCTGCGGCCAGTTCAAATCATCATGTTCAGGAGCAGGATGTGGGTTAGCAATCTGCCAATCCGCAACTTTTCGTATGATAGACTTAACTTCGGACTTCTGAAAAAGAATTTCTATTGCCAATATAAAAGTGGTATATAACAGGGAGGTTCCCAATAAAAGTATTTTCTTCATTATATATTCATTTAGTTATCATTCGGTAATTACAGTTCAACCTCAACCGTAACCTTGGCAACTTCTTATTATGGTGAGTTCTATCAATTCAATTTATCCTCTTGTATCAGACAGCAGAACTC
>NZ_CAUCSQ010000048.1 GCF_958445495.1 uncultured Bacteroides sp.
GTTCTGCTGTCTGATACAAGAGGATAAATTGAATTGATAGAACTCACCTTAAATATAAATCATGGAAGATAAACGCAAGTTGTCTATTAGCCAGTGGGCACCGGAAGACCGTCCACGGGAAAAGATGATGGAAAAAGGGGCGGGTGCGTTGAGTGACGCCGAGTTGCTCGCGATATTGATAGGTTCCGGAAACACGGAAGAGACGGCTGTAGAGCTGATGAGGCGTTTGCTTCTGTCTTGTGGCAATAATCTGAATTCCCTGGCAAAATGGGAGATATGCGACTATTCCCGTTTCAAAGGCATGGGACCGGCGAAGAGCATTACGGTAATGGCGGCGTTGGAACTTGGCAAGCGACGGAAGTTGCAAAGTACACGGGAGAGGCCTCGGATTTCTTGTTCCAAGGATATCTACAATATTTTTCAGCCGGTTATGTGCGATTTGGAACGGGAGGAGTTCTGGGTGTTGTTGTTGAATCAGGCAGCCAGATTGATTGATAAAGTGCGTATCAGTATCGGGGGTATAGACGGGACTTATGCGGACGTGCGCACTATCCTCCGGGAAGCGTTGTTGCAAAGGGCCACGCAGATGGCTGTCGTACATAATCATCCCTCCGGTAACAGTCGTCCCAGCCAGCCCGACCGTACATTGACAGAGTGTGTCCGCAAGGCGGCGGATACGATGAACATTCGCTTGATAGACCATGTTATTGTTTGTGAGGATGAATTCTATAGTTTTGCAGACGAAGGGCTGCTCTGAATAAATTTATTCTTATATTTGTACGGTAATATTTAATGGAAGAAGAGTCTATGGAAAAGTTTGAGATAGAAGAGAAGATTGTAGCCATGCTGAAAACGGTATATGATCCGGAGATTCCGGTGAATGTCTACGAGCTTGGATTGATTTATAAGATTGATGTTTCCGACCAAGGGGATGTGGTGATTGATATGACCCTGACAGCACCCAATTGTCCTGCTGCCGACTTTATCATGGAAGATATCCGTCAGAAAGTAGAATCGGTGGAAGGAGTGGGGACGGCCACCGTTAACCTTGTCTTTGAACCGGAATGGGATAAGGACATGATGAGTGAGGAAGCCAAACTGGAGCTGGGATTTCTGTAGTTGTGGGCAGGTAATGGACTTGCCGTGCCTTGCTTGCTTTTTGTCATTTGCCGGTCCGGACCATCCGTTTGTCATTTAAAACTTAAAGACTCATGAAGAACGTTTATTTTCTTTCCGATGCGCATCTCGGCTCTCGTGCCATTGAACATGGACGTACGCAGGAGCGGCGTCTGGTAAACTTTCTCGATAGTATAAAGCATAAGGCGTCCGCCGTCTATCTGCTGGGAGATATGTTTGACTTCTGGTATGAATTCCGGCTGGTGGTTCCTAAAGGATATACCCGTTTTCTAGGAAAACTGTCCGAACTGACGGACAGGGGGGTGGAAGTGCATTTTTTCACCGGCAATCATGATATCTGGTGCGGGGATTATCTTGCTAAAGAATGCGGCGTTATTTTGCACCGCGAACCGTTGACTACTGAAATCTATGGGAAAGAGTTTTATCTTGCCCATGGTGACGGACTCGGTGACCCGGATAAAAAATTCAAGTTACTTCGTGCAATGTTCCACAGCAGGACATTGCAGACGATGTTTTCCGCCATTCATCCGCGTTGGAGCGTAGAGCTGGGATTGACGTGGGCAAAGCATAGCAGACAGAAACGAATAGAAGGGAAAGAGCCGGATTATATGGGAGAAAACCGGGAACATCTGGTATTATACACGAAGGAATACCTGAAAAGCCATCCAGACATCAATTTTTTTATTTACGGACATCGGCATATTGAGCTGGATTTGATGCTAAGTGCCACTGCCCGTGTGTTGATTCTCGGAGATTGGATTAATTATTTCTCATACGCGGTGTTTGACGGTGAGAATCTTTTTCTGGAAGAATATATAGAAGGCGAGACGCAAGTTTAGTTGCGATGGCGGGTACTTATAAATTGAATCCCTTTATTTTAGTCCTAAGGCTGAAATAAAGGGATTGTTTTTGATTTCTTTATTATTTATATCCTGCCGCTTTGGCTATTTTCTGCGGGATTTCCGTGTTGTCGATTTTTCCGCCGAACAGTTGGGAACCCGCTCCGACTGCAAAGACGGGAACAAAACCTGCCGAGTGTCCTCCACTGGTCCAGCCTATCATTGCGATTTCATTCATGACCTCTTTTGCACGTGCTGCCATCGGTTCGCTCTTGGAGTACATGCTTTCTGCAAATACCACTTTGTTCTTTACGAATGACCGTTCGAATTCGTCACGCAGTTTTTTCTCTTGTTCCCATGAGATAGGGAATTGTTTCCAGAAGCCCATTTCTTCGCCGAGGAATGTTTTCATCTCCTCCCATGTCACCTTGTTACCTTTGGATTTTCTCAGTTCGCTGATTTGTAGAGAAAGCCCGTCTGCGGAATGTTTCTGATATTGAAGCACTTTCAGGTTCAGGGCATATTTGCCTGTGCCTAGCACGATACCGCCGGTCTCATGGTCTGCCGTTACTACGATGAGAGTTTCTTTCGGGTGTTTCTTGTAGAATTCATAGGCCACTTTAATTGCGTTATCCATATCCTTTACTTCGTTAAATGCGGTGGCCGCATCGTTGGAATGGCAGGCCCAGTCGATTTTTCCGCCTTCTACCATCAGGAAGAATCCTTTTTTGTTGTCTTTAGTCAGAAAATCGATTGCACTTTCCGTAATTTGCGCGAGTGTCAAATCGTCCGCTTTGCGGTCGATTGCGTAAGGCAGGCTGGAAGGGGATTTGCCTTCTTCCTGTATGAGAATCATCTTTTGCGCCTTGCCGGCTTTTGTTTTGTAGTCATTGTAGCCGCGCGCTATTGTGTAGCCGGCTTTTTCGAAGATGGGGAAAATATTCGGAGCTTCTTTCTTGTCAGATGTGGTAGACGGTTTTAAGAAGCCGCCGCCTGCATAGAAATCAAAGTTTGCTTTCGGAAGGTCGAGGGCAATCTCGTAATACATGTTGCGGCTCGGTTGATGTGCGTAGAATGTGGCGGGAGTGGCATGGTCTACACTTACGGAAGTGGCGACGCCTACCTTTTTACCTGCCTTCTTCGCTTTTTCCGCTATGGTCTGTATGGCATTCTTGTCTTCACCTACGGAAATGGCGTGGTTATAGGTTTTCTTTCCTGTAGCCAATGCGGTTCCTCCAGCGGCGGAATCGGTTACAGAGTTAGTCGCAGAGAATGTGGTCGCCATCGTGGCTACCGGGAATTGTGCAAATACCAGGGGCTCGATACCGATGCGCCCGTTTTGCAGTTCGGCCTGGTACATTTCGGTTCCGTTCACCTGATTGACTCCCATTCCATCTCCGATGAAATAGAAAACATACTTTGCCTGACCGTTCGCAGTGACGGCAACGAGGACAAAGAGAAGTGTGTAGATTAGCTTTTTCATTTTTTTGTATTTTAGTAGGATTGGTTTGAAGGCAAAAGTAATAAAAAACGGTGAATATGCCGTAGCAAATCCACCGTTTCTTTGTGTCATTTGTATGACATTTATACTTTCACACGCCCTACGTAAGAACCGTCGCGGGTGTCGATTTCAATCGTTTCGCCTTCATTGATGAACAACGGAACACGTACCGTTGCCCCTGATTCCACCGTTGCGGGTTTCAATGTGTTGGTAGCCGTGTCTCCCTTCAGTCCCGGTTCCGTATAAGTGATTTTTTGCTGTATCTTGATAGGCATATCGGCATAAAGAACGGTTTCTGTAGAAGCGTCGGAAACAACATCCACTACCATTCCTTCCAGCAGGAAGTCAACTCCGTTAATTAGGTCGTGGGCGATGGGAATCTGATCGAATGTCTCCTGGTTCATAAACTGGTAGTTATCACCGTCATGATAGAGGTATTGGTACGGGCGGCGTTCCACACGCACGTCTTCCAGTTTCTCACCGATGTTGAAGCGGCGTTCGAGGACGTAACCGTTGACTACATCTTTGAGTTTTGTACGCATGAAGGTGTTACCCTTACCGGGTTTTACATGGAGGAAATCGATGCAGAAATACAATTTGCCATCCATACGGATACAAGTTCCGATCTTAATGTCTTGAGCGTTAATCATATTGCTATTTTTCTTATTATATGTTGTTATTTAATTGTTTCCGCAGGAAAATCGACTGCAAAAGTAATCTAAATCGGTAAAAAACACAAAAACTTTTGAGCAAAAATGAGTTATCTCTTGGTTAATTTAAAAAAAGTGCCTATTTTTGCAGCCCGATTACGTAGAATAATAACATAAAAACAAGATACAGTAATGAAAAGAACATTTCAACCCTCTAACAGAAAGAGAAAGAACAAACACGGTTTCCGTGAGAGAATGGCAACGGCCAACGGTCGTAGAGTATTAGTGGCCCGCCGTGCGAAAGGCAGAAAGAAACTGACTGTTTCTGACGAGTATAACGGACAGAAGTGGTAATCGCTTGTCATCAGAAGAAATAAAAAAGGCAGAGAATAATCCTCTCTGCCTTTTTTATTTCTTCTGATTTTCAGTGAGATGGAATATTAAAAAAGCTGTTATTTACCCTTATTCGTCACTTTTTGTTTTTTCTTTGTACGGCAAGGTTGGCTCCGTAGGCGAGCATAGAGGATGGAAGAGTATAATCACGATGTGGAAAAAACGTATAAACAAGAAGAGGCTATTGAAATCTATAGGAGTGGGGATTATAACTGCAACAATGCTGGCAATGATAAATGTCCTTACGTCATAAGTGAGGACATTTTTCGTTGCTTACTATTCAGAAATTCGACTATTTTATCGTATCTTTGGCGCATATTAACAGCAAAGCGTATGACTATTAAGGAATTCTTTTCTTTTGGGACAAATAAATTTTTCTGGTTGAATATCGCTGCCATGATTGTTGTGGTGATAGTAGTGATATTCGGCGTGCTGAAATGGATAGACATATACACCCATCACGGGGAAACTGTCGTCGTTCCCGACGTAAAGGGGATAGCTATGGAAGAAGCTGCGAAGATGTTTCAGAAACAAGGACTGGCATGCATGGTGTCGGATACGAGATATGTCAAGGACAAGGCTGCCGGGGTGGTGCTTGAGATGAAACCGGAAGCCGGCGAGAAGGTGAAAGAGGGGCGTATGGTTTACCTGACTGTCAACACGCTCGACGTTCCGTTGCGTGCAATTCCCGATGTGGCGGATAACAGCTCGTTCCGCCAGGCTCAGGCGAGACTGTTGAGCTCCGGTTTCAAACTGAATGAGGTGGAGCTGGTGAACGGTGAGAAAGACTGGGTGTACGGTGTAAAATATGAGGGACGAGAATTGGCGGCGGGTGATGAAGTGCCGGTAGGTGCTTCCCTGACATTGATAGTGGGAGACGGGGCCGGCGACACGTTGGAGAGCGACTCTACGGAGACAGCTACGGATACTGAAATGTCTGTGGCTTCAGAATCGTCGCCCGAACAGGAAGACAGTTGGTTTTAATCGGATAAAACAGAATAGACTTGCATGATAGAGGAAGAACTTCCGGATGGATTGGAAAATGATTTGGATGATATAGAACCTATCGGCGACGAATCCGGACTTTACGAGCATTTTCGTGTGGTGGTGGATAAGGGGCAGTCGATGGTGAGAGTTGACAAATACTTGTTCGAGCGTATTGTCAACGCTTCGCGTAACCGCATTCAAAAAGCCGCCGAGGATGGTTTTGTCATGGCTAACGGCAAACCGGTGAAGAGTAGCTATAAGGTGAAGCCATTGGATGTGATTACCGTGATGATGGATCGTCCGCGTTACGAAAATGAAATTATTCCGGAGGATATTCCCCTCAATATCGTTTACGAAGATAAATATGTAATGGTGGTGAATAAACCGGCGGGACTGGTGGTGCATCCGGGACACGGGAATTATCATGGCACGTTGGTTAACGCGCTGGCGTGGCACATGAAGGATGTGCCTGATTATGACGCTAATGACCCGCATGTCGGGCTTGTCCACCGGATTGATAAGGATACTTCCGGCTTGCTGGTAATTGCAAAGACGCCGGATGCCAAGACGAATCTGGGAATACAGTTTTTTAATAAGACTACCAAACGTAAATACCGCGCTCTGGTGTGGGGAATTATGGAACAGGATGAAGGGGCGATTGTCGGCAACATTGCCCGTAATCCGAAAGACAGGATGCAGATGGCGGTGATGTCCGACCCTACGGTGGGAAAATATGCCGTGACCCATTACCGGGTGCTGGAGCGGCTGGGCTATGTTACTCTTGTAGAGTGTGTGCTCGAAACCGGACGTACCCACCAGATTCGCGTTCACATGAAACATATCGGTCATGTGCTGTTCAATGACGAACGTTACGGAGGGCACGAAATTTTGAAAGGTACTCATTTCAGTAAATACAAACAGTTTGTAAATAATTGCTTTGACACTTGTCCCCGGCAGGCTTTGCATGCCATGACATTGGGGTTTGTACATCCCGTCACCGGTGAGGAGATGTATTTTACTTCCGAACTCCCGGATGACATGACGCGGCTTATCGAGAAGTGGAGAGGCTATATAAGTAATAGAGAATTAGAATGAAACGCAACATCGCTATCGTAGCAGGAGGAGATACCTCTGAAATCGTAGTTTCCCTGCGTAGCGCACAGGGTATTTATTCCTTTATCGATAAGGAAAAGTATAATTTGTACATAGTGGAGATGGAGGGGCGCCGGTGGGAGGTGCAATTGCCGGACGGAAACAAGGCGCCGGTGGACAGGAACGATTTTAGTTTCATGGACGGGTCGGAGAAGGTTGTGTTCGACTTTGCTTATATCACTATCCATGGCACGCCAGGCGAAGATGGCCGTCTGCAGGGGTATTTTGATATGATGCGTATTCCGTATTCCTGTTGCGGGGTGTTGGCAGCCGCCATCACTTACGATAAGTTTGCCTGTAACCAGTACTTGAAAGCTTTCGGTATGCGCATTGCCGAGTCTTTGTTGTTACGTCGGGGACAGACCATATCCGACGGAGAGGTGATGGAAAAAATCGGCTTGCCTTGTTTTATCAAGCCCAGCCTTGGAGGCTCAAGTTTCGGAATTACGAAGGTGAAGACGAAAGAACAAATCCAGCCGGCTATTGTTAAGGCTTTCGGAGAAGCGGAAGAGGTGGTTGTCGAGGCGTTCATGGAAGGGACCGAATTGACTTGCGGTTGCTATAAGACGAAGGAGAAAAGTGTGGTGTTTCCGCCTACGGAGGTGGTGACGCATAATGAGTTTTTCGATTATGATGCCAAATATAACGGGCAGGTGGACGAGATAACTCCTGCACGTATCTCGGAGGAGCTTACCCGGCGCGTACAAGCGTTAACTTCGGCTATTTATGATATACTGGGGTGTTCCGGCATTATCCGTGTGGATTACATTGTCACTGCCGGTGAAAAGATTAACCTCCTTGAGGTGAATACGACTCCGGGGATGACTGCAACGAGTTTTATACCGCAGCAAGTGCATGCGGCAGGTATGGAGATGAGGGATGTGATGACTGATATAATAGAAAACAAGTTCTCTTAAACGTATGGATATGACAGAGTTTGATGAAATTCGTCCTTATAATGACGAGGAACTTCCTCAAATATTTGAGGAGCTGATTGCCGACCCGGCTTTCCGGCAGGCTGCTGTCGGGGCTATACCGGATGTGCCGTTTGAACTTCTGGCACAGAAAATGCGTACTTGCAAGACTAAGCTTGATTTTCAGAAAGCGTTTTGTTACGGTATTCTGTGGAAGATAGTCCGGGAGCATACCGACGGGCTGACATTGAATCATACGGCTTTGCTGGATAAGGACAGAGCTTATACTTATGTCTCGAACCATCGGGATATTATTCTGGACTCGGGTTTTCTTTCCATATTGCTGGTCGATCAGGGAATGGATACGGTGGAGATAGCTATCGGCGATAACCTGCTGATTTACCCCTGGATTAAGAAACTGGTGCGTGTCAACAAGTCTTTCATTGTCCAGCGTGCGCTTTCCATGCGCCAGATGTTGGAAGCTTCGGCGAGAATGTCGCGTTATATGCATTATACCATTACGGAGAAAAAACAGTCTATCTGGATTGCGCAACGTGAAGGACGGGCGAAGGATTCGAACGACCGGACGCAAGACAGTGTATTGAAGATGTTGGCTATGGGCGGTGAGGGTGATTCGGTAGACCGTTTGATGGAAATGAATATGGTTCCGCTTGCCATTTCTTATGAGTACGACCCTTGTGATTTTCTCAAAGCGCAGGAGTTTCAATTGAAAAGAGATGTGGAAGGGTATAAGAAAACGACGCAGGATGATTTGATTAACATGCAGACCGGGCTTTTCGGCTATAAGGGAAGAGTACATTTCCAAACCGCTCCCTGCATAAATGAGGAATTGGGACGGATTGACCGTTCATTGCCGAAGCCCGAACTGTTTGCGGCCGTGTCGGCATGTATCGACCAGTGGATTTTTCGTAATTACAAGATGTATCCAGGCAATTACGTCGCTTATGACTGGTTGAACGGGACGACGGAGTTCGAGGGGACTTATTCGGCGGAAGAGAAACGGCGGTTTGTGGATTATATTGAGAGTCAGCTTGCCAAAATAACAATTCCCGGCAAAGATGAGGACTTTTTGCGTGAGAAGTTGTTGCTGATGTATGCCAATCCGTTAATCAATCATTTAGCTGCTTGCCGATGAAAGGAAATAAGTTGCATAGGGTCTGGCTGTGGGGGATGCTTTTACTGATGGCCGCATGCGGAGATGACGATTATTATTATCCTCCGGTCAAGCTTGAATTTGTCACGGTAAAGGCCGGCGAGGACGGGTGCATGCAGACGCTTATCCCGGATAAAGGAGAGGCATTGCCCGTATCCGAGGACCGCACGGGTTCTACCATTTCCCCGAACACTTTCAGGCGTGTGATGAGTAATTATCAAACGCTTTCGGAGGGAGGTACGGCTACAGCGGTTATTTATTCTCTGCAGTCACTTCTGACGCCGGTTCCCAAGCCGGCGGATGATGATGTCTATGAAGACGGCTTGAAGCATGACCCCGTAGAGATTGTCAGCATTTGGTTGGGGAGAGATTACCTGAACATGATTTTGAGTATGAAGGTCAGTGGTAACAGGCAGCATGTGTTCGGTATAGTAGAGGATTTGACGGATTTTGAATCGGAAGGGGTGGTAGATATGTTGCTGTACCATAATGCAAACGGAGATGAAGAATTTTACAATCAACGGGTTTATGTTTCTGTCCCTTTGGAAAAATATGCGGATGGCGTGAATTCCGGAGGGAAGATAACAGTTAAATTCAGGTATTACACGTATGAGGATGATAATGTCGTGGAATCCGACAAATATGCTGTTCCCGGATTTGAATATGTTCCGGGAGAAAACTGAAAGGATTAAGATATATGGTATTTAAAATGAATCAATGGGTTGTGGGACTGTTTTTGTTTCTTTCTTCTCTTTTCTCTTGCCAGCAGAAAGGGGATTTTAAGTCTATGGATGTGGAGGAGTTTGACGCTTTTATCCGAAATGAGGATGTGCAACGTCTGGATGTCCGTACTCTTGCGGAATATTCGGAAGGACATATCGTAAAAACGATTAACATCAATGTGATGGACGATTCTTTTGCCGCAATGGCCGATTCGTTACTGCAAAAGGACAAACCGGTAGCTGTGTATTGCCGTAGCGGCAAGCGGAGCAAGAAAGCAGCGACAATTTTGAGCGGGAAAGGATACAAAGTTTTTGAGCTTGACAAGGGATTCAATTCCTGGCAGGCGGCAGGAAAGGAAATTGAGCATTAAGGAAGGTCTTTTCTTTTCCTTTCTTCTTTGCCTCTCTTTATTAGGGAGAGGCGGGATGGGCGGTGTATTCTATTCCTATCACGTAATAATGCGGTATGTCTTCAAGTATTGCCGCTTTCATGTCCGGGTCTATTTCCCTTTCTCCACAAAAACGGATAATGTCGTACTTTTTATCCAGCCAGGCGGAGCCGTATAATACCAACGGTATCTTGAAGTGTTCCGTCTCTTTGACTGCCTGGAATTTGAAGGGACGCGGATAATAATTGTAAGAGTGGTATTTCTCTACCGGTCTTAGTTTTAACGGTGTGCCTCCTTGCATGACTCCCGGTACGTGAATGGTACAGACTGAGGTGGAATCATCGGTTTTCCGGAGGTATATAGCCAGTTCCTTGATTTCTTCCCATTCGTTTTTTCCTTCCGGAATGTGTTTTATCTTCCGGAATGCCTGGCGGTGTTCTTCCGGCACTTCATCCAAGGATGCGATGTTTTTGCCGAGCCTGATGCTATGTGCTTGTTTGGGAGATTTGCCTTTCTCGTATTCGTCCACATAGAGACTGACTGTATAGGTCTTGTTCAGAAACTCTTTCAGATCGAAGCGGAAGATATGTACATTCATCGCTTCCAAGACATTGTAAATGTCTTCCAATTGCGGTTCTGATTTGATTACCTGAGGGGCTTTTTCCTGTGCGTCTGCTATGCCGGCGGCAAGCAGGCATAGCAGGGTGGCTATGAGTTTATTTTTAATCATTGTGTCAGATGTTTTGCAGTAATCTTTTCAGTACAACCGTAGCTGATATTTCCCGGTTGGCGGCTTCGGGGATAACGATTGATTGCGGGCTTTCAATGACATCATCTGTAACAATCATGTTTCTACGAACCGGAAGACAGTGCATGAAATAGGCGTTGTTGGTGACTGCCATTTGCCGATCACTGACTGTCCATTCGCGGTCTTTGCTCAATATCTGCCCATAGTTGTCACCTGTGTATGCAGCCCAGTTTTTGGCGTATATGAAGTCGGCGCCTTCAAATGCTTTCATCTGGTCGTATTCTACTCTAGCATTTCCGACGAATTGCGGAGCCAATTCATATCCTTCGGGGTGTGTAATGACGAATTCATAGTCCGTTGCATTCATCCATTCCGCAAAGGAATTAGGAACTGCCTGCGGTAACGGGCGCGGATGCGGGGCCCATGTCATAACGACTTTGGGACATACGGTTTTCTTGTATTCTTCAATGGTAATCAGGTCTGCAAAGCTTTGTAAAGGATGGCGGGTAGCTGCTTCCATCGAAAATACCGGACGTCCTGAATATTGGATGAACTGGTTGAGGATGGTTTCCTGATAGTCGAAATCCCGGTTTTCAAAACGGGCGAATGAGCGTACTCCGATGATGTCGCAATAGCAGCCCATCACAGGGATTGCTTCGAGCAGGTGTTCGGGCTTGTCGCCGTCCATGATGACACCGCGTTCGGTCTCCAGCTTCCAGGCGCCTTGGTTGATATCCAGCACGATGACATTCATGCCCAGGTTGAGTGCGGCTTTCTGGGTGCTGAGGCGGGTACGCAGGCTGGAGTTGAAAAAAATCATCATTAATGTCTTGTTCCGGCCTAATTCTACGTATTTAAAACGCTCTTTTTTAATTTCGAATGCTTCCGCAAGGGCAGATTTTAAATCGCCGATGTCCTGTACACAAGTAAATTTTTTCATTTTATCTATTATTAATGCATTATTATAGGTTCTACCATCTTGTTTGCCCGTCTCCTTCAATGACCCATTTGTAAGAGGTGAGCTCTTCCAGTCCCATCGGCCCGCGTGCGTGCAGTTTCTGGGTACTGATGCCGATTTCGGCTCCCAACCCGAATTGTGCCCCGTCAGTAAAGGCGGTGGATACATTCGCATATACGCAGGCTGCGTCTACTATTCGAGTAAACAAAGCGGCTCTTTCCTTGTTTTCGGTGACGATACATTCGCTGTGTTTGGAACTGTTTTCTCGGATATGTCCTAAGGCTTCTTCGAAACTGCTTACGGTCTTGACGGCCATTTTATAGTCCAGGAATTCGGTTCCGAAACTTTCTTCCGTTGCCGGTTGCAGCAGTTCGGCGGGATAGCAGCCTTCCAGTGTCCGGTAAGCCTGCGGGTCGGCATAGATAATCACATGGCTGTCTTTCAACTTTTCGCAGAGTGCGGGAAGGTCGGCAAGCCTTTTCTCGTGTATGATGGTACAGTCCAATGCATTGCACACGCTGACCCGGCGGGTTTTTGCGTTATGGATAATGGCTGCTCCTTTATTGATGTCTCCGTATTCGTCGAAATAGGTATGGCAGATGCCGGCTCCCGTTTCAATGACCGGTATTTTGGCATTGTCGCGCACGAAATTTATCAGGTTGCCACTTCCTCGGGGGATGAGCAGGTCTACATAGCCTGTTGCGTTCAGTAGTGCTGCCGTGGCTTCTCTGTCGGCGGGAAGCAGTTCTGCAATGTGCGGGTTGACATTGAACTTTTCCAGTATTTTATGAATCACGCTGGCTATGGCACGGTTGGAAAAGTCCGCGTCGCTCCCTCCTTTCAGTATGCAGGCGTTCCCGCTTTTCAGGCACAGGGAGAATACATCGAAACTGACGTTGGGACGTGCTTCGTAGATGATTCCTATCACACCGAAGGGAACGCTTGTTTTAATCAGTCTCATGCCGTTAGGCCGGACGGTTTCTTTCAATATCCTGCCCACAGGAGAGGGAAGGGTCGCTACATTGCGCATATCGGCTGCAATACCCTTCAAACGCTCTTCCGTCAATTTCAACCGGTCGTACTTCGGATTATTCTTGTCCATCCGTGCGAGGTCTTTTTCATTCTCTGCAAGAATGAAGGGGGTCTCTGCAATTGCCGCATCCGCCACTGCGTTTAAAATCTGATTGATAGTATCATCGTTCAGTAAGGCTAATTCCCGGCTCGCTGCCTGTACCACAGCAAAGGTCTCATTTAAATTTGTAGTCATTTACTCCTTTTTTGCGTTAAATGGAAAGAAAAACAATGCAAATATAGTGAATGATGTGAATAAAACAGGTTGAATATTGAAATAAATGTTGCTCTTTACTGATAATATTCCTTTTTAAACTAAGGAGTGAAAAAGGGAACCGGGAAAGGAGAGGAGTATTTATCCCTGTTTCTTATAAAATTCCGTTCTGTCAGTATCCGGGTCAGTTTAAAAGTTCTTTGGGTTTTATGTTTCATCAGATTTTGTCCGGTGTGGCTTTTTGCAAAGTGAATAACGAAGGTATGCAAGACTAGACTGTGTATTCAGAAAAGTGACGGATTGTAACAGGTAAACATAAAAGAACCGTATCAAACTCTATTTTGGCGGGGATAGCCGGGTTTCAGATTAAAGATTAGAAATTCACCTTCTCCCAAATAGGGTTCTGGCTTTACCTTTGCATCATCAGGTATTTATAACTCCAAAGTCTTTATCTGACTCAGCTAAAAAACGAGATTGTCCTAACCTTTGCTATATAAAGGAAGCCCATAAAATATGCTGTCATTCCGTACGATGTGGTATGGACGTTCTTTATATTCCAGGAAGCTGCAATCGAAACGGTATGTATAGCTTTCGATTAATCCGATTTCTATTTGGTATGGATTGTCGAAAAGGTTTGAGGCGTAGGGTTGGAAGGAGGTGAGCCCTTTTCCTCTCCAGAATACGTTGACTGCATATATCTCATCAGCCGGTGTGGAGGTGGAACGATTTAAGGGTTGTTCGTCTATTTCAAGAAAAGGGGTTATGTTTAGGCTGACATTAAACTCTTTACCGCTTGGAAATGTTGGTGTGAAGTTTGTTTCGGGTTTGTTTTTACCGTTTTCGCAAGATAGGGCTGAGAGTGTGAATATGACGAATATGAAGTTCCGGTATTTTAGTCGCATGGAGGCATGTTGTTTTGTTCGGATACAAATGTACTGTTTTTATGTTCTGTTGCAAATAAAGTTCCTGTATTTCTGTTTGTTGTGTTACTAGGAGAGATTTTATGGGGGGATACGGGACCACAGTCCGCTTCCGGACAGATATCTGTCCGGGTGATGGGTGTCTGTAGCGATGTGGCTGAAACAGTTCATCGGAAACACAAGGATGAGGCTGTTTGGTAGAGAAAACTCTCTGCCGATAGTTATTCAATATATAGATAGTCGTAGTGTACTACCGGTTTCTTTCCGTGTTTGCCGATTGCTTCCTGCGCCTGTCTGGAATCACAGTTCACTTTTCCGACGCCCACTTGGTTTCCCCGGAAGTCCATGATACGAACAATGTCGTCTTTTTCAAACTCGCCTTCGATATGCGTAATGCCGACTGGGAGGATGCTGACCGCTTTTTCCGAATTTAAGACTGCCGTGGCGCACTCGTTGATATGGATTTCTCCTTTGGCGAAACCTTCGCTATGCGCAATCCATTTCTTGACGCTGGAGACCGGTTCGTTTGAAGGGATAAAGCGCGTACAAAGCGTTTCGTCCGGATGTTGCAGCAGGTCTACAAGGATATTGTCGCGTTTTCCGTTTGCAATGATGACTGTGATTCCTTCATCGGCTACTTTCCGGGCGATGTGGGTCTTTGTCAGCATGCCGCCCCGCCCGAAACTGGATTTGGATGTCTGGATGTAGCTGGACAAGTCTTTCCCGTGTCCTATTTCCCGAATGACGGAGGAACCCGGCTCGGAAGGGGAACCGTTATAAATTCCGTCTATGTTGCTCAGAATGATAAGCGCCTGTGCATCCATCATGGAAGCGATTAACCCGGACAGTTCGTCATTATCAGTGAACATGAGTTCGCTGACCGAAATAGTATCATTCTCGTTAACGATGGGAATGACATTGTTTTCGAGCATGACGGTCATGCAATTTTTCTGGTTCAGGTAGTGGCGGCGGGTACTGAAACTTTCTTTGGTGGTCAATACCTGTCCGACGGGGATACCGTGTTCGCGGAAAAGTTCATAGTAACGGTTGATTAGTTTCGCCTGACCTACGGCGGAGAACAACTGGCGTTGGTCTACGCTGTCAAGCTTTTTCTGCGGATGTACTTCGCTACGTCCTGAAGCGACGGCTCCTGAAGAAACGAGTATGATTTCCACTCCCGATTTATGTAATTCCGCTATTTGGTCTACAAGTGCCGACATGCGGGTGATGTCCAGCGTTCCGTCGCGGCGTGCCAATACGTTACTGCCTACTTTTACTGCGATTCGTGTAAATTCTTGTTTCATCCTCATTAGTCTACTAACGATTTGATAGCACAAATATAGAGCTTTTTGCCGAGATGTTACTAAAACAGGCTAAAAAGAATTATCTTTGCAGCCTGATTGAGAAAAGATAAGCAATGAAACATACGAATCCACAAGTAGAACAGATGACTTCCTTCATCGTAATGGATGTATTGGAACGGGCTAATGAGTTACAGAAACAGGGGATTGATATTATTCATCTTGAGGTAGGCGAACCGGATTTTGATGTGCCGCCTTGTGTGGCGGTAGCTGCGAAATCCGCTTATGACAGACATCTTACCCATTATACGCATTCTTTGGGTGAGCCGGAGTTGCGCCATGAGATTGCGGCTTTCTATCAGCGGGAATACGGGGTGGCGGTTGATCCGGACTGTATTGTGGTGACTTCCGGTTCTTCTCCGTCTATTTTGCTTGTACTGATGTTGTTGTGCAATGCGGACAGTGAGGTGATTCTTTCGAATCCCGGATATGCCTGTTATCGTAATTTCGTGTTGGCTGCCCATGCTAAGCCTGTTCTGGTTCCTTTGTCTGAGGAAAACGGGCTTCAATATGATATGGAGGCAATTCGGAAATGCGTGAACTCACGTACGGCGGCGATTTTTATCAATTCGCCGATGAATCCGACGGGGATGTTGCTGGGAGAAGATTTTCTAAAAGAGGCGGCATCGCTTGGGGTTCCTATTATTTCGGATGAGATTTATCACGGACTGGTGTACGGCGACCGTGCACACAGTATTCTTGAATATACCGACCGGGCGTTTGTGTTGAACGGTTTTTCCAAACGTTTTGCGATGACCGGACTTCGGTTGGGATATCTGATAGCACCCAAATCTTGTATGCGCTCTTTGCAGAAGCTGCAGCAGAATTTGTTTATTTGTGCGTCCAGTGTGGCGCAACAGGCGGGGATTGCCGCTTTGAGGCATGCTGATGCCGATATGGAACGAATGAGGTCAATCTATGACGAACGCCGGCGGTATATGATTGCACGTCTTCGGGAGATGGGTTTCGAGATTAAGGTAGAACCGCAGGGAGCGTTCTATATTTTTGCCGATGCCCGCAAGTTTACTTCCGATTCTTACCGTTTTGCTTTTGATATTCTAGAGAATGCACATGTAGGCGTAACTCCCGGCATTGATTTCGGCACAGGAGGCGAAGGATATATACGTTTCTCCTATGCAAATTCATTGGAGAACATCCGGGAAGGGCTGGAACGTATCAGTCACTATCTTTCTCGGCACGGATTCTGATGAGTTCTGTGGCGGCCTCGTATTCCTCTTCCATGACAAGAACGGAGACTGCCGGGGCGATATAAGGGGCTAATGTTCCCATAATGCCGTCTTTGATGACGCAACGGATGTTATTGCTTTCCAATAATCCTTTGATAATCTCGGCTTCCCACGGTGAACCGGAGAATACTTCTATTGACTTGCTGTAATCTTCTTCTTTCATAATCTTGTGATGTTAGGGATTATTATTCACAAATATAACAAAAAGAAGGCATAAACGGTTATTTTTTCAGAGATTTATTCGATTACAATTCGTTTTACACTGATTTGTTGGTTGAGGAAGGTGGAGGCGGATTCGATGAATTTTTCTTCCGCTTCTGTCGTATAAAACAAGCAACTGCCGTTTTTCGTACACTTGGCGTCCATTTCCGGATGTCTGCGCAAATAGTCTTTTAAACTCTCGGCAACGTACTCTCCTTGTGCAATCACACGGATATTGTTCGGGACGTATTTCCGGATTTTGGGGAGCAGTAACGGGTAATGGGTACAGCCCAGGATTATTGTATCTATTTCCGAGTCTTTCTGCAAAAGCTGGTCGATGTATTTCCGGATGAAAAAGTCTGCTCCTTCATGTTGCGATTCGTTGTTTTCCACCAACGGAACCCACATCGGGCAGGCTATCCCGTTAACTAGGATGTCCGGATAGAGCTTGTGTACTTCCAGCGGGTAGGATTCGGATTTGATGGTTCCTGCCGTTGCCAGTATTCCGATGTGGCGGCTTCGGGTTATGCTGCCGATACATTCTACGGTGGGGCGAATCACTCCAAGCACACGGCGTTCGGAATCGATATGGGGCAGGTCATTTATCTGAATGCTGCGCAGCGCTTTGGCGGAAGCTGTGTTACAGGCGAGTATGACCAGGTGACAACCCATCTCGAAGAGTTTGTTGACGGCTTGCAGGGTAAATTCATAGACGATTTCGAAAGACCTTGTCCCGTAGGGCGTACGGGCATTGTCTCCCAGATAGATATAGTCATATTCCGGCAACACTTCTTTTATTTTGTTCAGGATTGTCAGTCCGCCGTATCCTGAGTCGAATACTCCGATAGGGCCGGGCGTATGGGGTAACTGCTGTTTCATGGCAAATAGGAATTATACTCAAATATACATGAAAAAAGTGGCTGTCTCAAACTGGAAATTGAAAGTCGGAAATCTTATAGATTGAAACTTTAAAAGGGAAAATCCCCCTATTCTTACCTTGTATTGTAATGAGTTAAGGTTAAAATAGGAGGGATTTTATGTTATAACTTATCAATTATAAGTAAGGCTGTCCCATTTTTCTATTTTGAGACAGCCTCTTTTTACATTTCTTATTCTTTTTGTTTTTGCTCCTTATGGTTTATTTGATGCCGAGGTGGGTTTTTACTTTGGCCGTCAGATTGATGCTCTGTGTTTCATTAACGTAAGGTATCGGAGTTCTTGCAAGGTCGAAGATGTATATGACTCCTTCTGCAGCTCCTACGGCTTTGATGGCATCATCCAGCTTTTTGTAGATGGGGGCCATTGCATCGCTCTGTGCTTTCTGCATCTGCTGGGCAGCATCCTGTTGGAACTGTTCTTGTCTTTGCATCATATCCTGCAGTTCTTTTTGTCTTCTTTCGGCGATGTTCGGCGGAAGGGAGTCTTTTGCGATAGCTTGCTGGAATTCCTGATATTTTTTGTTGAATTCTTCTTGGGTTCTTTGAAGTTCGGCTGTAAGTTGTTTTTCTAAAGTCTGAATGTCATTTTGGGCTTTAGTGAATTCGGGCATCACCGTGATGATTTCCTGTGCATTGATGTGACCGAATTTTAAGTTCTGTGCAAATACACCCATCGGGAGTGCAAGCAACATTACAAGTGCAATTTTTTTTAGCATAGTTCTATAATTTATTTGAATGATTTTTAGTTATTTCCAGCTGCAAATGTATGAAATTAATTTGAATATCCTAATTTTCTTAGGATTTCATCACTAATATCTATGCGTGGATTTGCAAATATTATACCTGTAGCAGAGGCTCTGTCAATTACCATATCATATCCATGTTGCTGTGATATAGCTTTCACTGCTTCATAAATATCATCCTGAATCGGAGTAATCAACTTGTCTCTCATCTTGGCTAATTCGCCTTCCGGACCGAAGTAGTTACGCTTCAGCTCGGCTGCTTCTTTTTCCTTCGCTACGATTGCATCTTCTGTCTTTGTTTTTTGTGCGGCAGAAAGAGTGGAAGATTTTGCCTGGTAATCTTGGAACATCTTCTGGGCTTCTTTAGCCAGAGCTTCTACTTCACTCTGGTATTTCTTCGTAGCTTCTTGCATTTGCTCATTAGCGCTTTGAGCTGCCGGAATATTCTTCATAATATATTCCGTATCGATCAGTGCAAATTTCTGTGCATTTGCTGCCATGCTGACAGCAAATAGCATCATGATTAATAGAACAGACTTTCTCATAACGTTTAGTTTTTGATGATACATTAGAATTCTTGTCCTAAGATAAAGTGGAACTGGCTTCCTCCATATTGTTTAGAACCAAATACTTTGTCGAAACCGTAACCCCAGTCAATACCCATCATACCAATCATCGGCAGGAAGATGCGGACACCCACACCGGCTGAACGTTTCAGGTCAAACGGATTGAATTTCTTAATATCGTTCCAGGCATTACCGGCCTCTAAGAAACCTAACACATAAATGTTGGTACTTGTTTCCAGCATTAACGGATATCTTAATTCGATTCCGAGGCGTGTATAAGCGTAACCTTCCGAACCATACGGGGTCAATGAGCTGTTTTCATAACCGCGCAAGGCAATGCTTTCCGTTGCGTAGCTGGAATAACCGGTCATACCGTCACCACCGACGTCGAATGTACCGAACGGTGATTTCTTGTATTCATTGTAATGGCCTAACAGACCGAATTCCGTACGGGTCATCAATACCAAGCATTTTGGATGTGCAACCGGGTCCATTAACGGAGTGTATGTCTTGCCTTTAAATTTCCATTTATGATATTCCACCCATTTATGAAGTTTGTTCATATTGTCTTGGGTGATACTGCCTGTTTTAGGGTCGGAGTAGTAACCTTTGTAATCCTTACCGTCAAACATCGAGTATGGAGGAGTAAGCTGTACCGACAATGAGAAATCCGAACCTGTGCGCGGGAAAATCGGATTGTCGATGGAGTTACGCGCCAAAGTTAATGATATACTCAGGTCGTTACATTTACCGTTGGTAACCGGGAAATACTGCCAGTCTTTCAGATTGTAACGTTGGTAAGCCAACTCTGCGGAGAGGGTGAAATAGTCGTCCGGCCATTTCAGACGCTTACCCCATCCTACGGAGAGTCCCCACATCTTGATGGACTTATCCGGGTCGTAATAGTTCTCGTAATTGTTGTATCCGTAATTATACATGCCGTAACCGCCATATCCGCTATACAGGCTGTTGTAGTAGTTATTGAAATAACTAGAGTTATAGTAGCGGCTGCTGATATCCGTCTGTACGGAGAAGAAAGCTGATACGGAGAATGAATTCGGACGTTTGCCGCCGAACCACGGGTCAAAGAATGAAATACTGTAAGACTGGTAGTATTTGGCATTCGTCTGTCCGCTGATAGTCAATGTCTGTCCGTCACCTTGCGGCAGGATACCCCGGTAATTCTCGCCCGGATGCAATAGATTGGCAACGGAGAAGTTGGTGAACTTCAAACTGAGTTTACCGATGATACCGGTTTGTCCCCAACCGGCGGAGAATTCTACCTGGTCGTTGGCTTTAGAAGTCAGGGGCAGGCCTATATCCACTGTTCCGTTCATCGGGTCCGGTTGGATGTCCGGTTGCAGCTTTTCCGGGTCGAAATGCCCCATTTGCTGAATTTCACGTAGCGAACGCATCAGGTCTTCTTTGCTGAACAATTGTCCCGGACGGATGCGGAGTTCGCGGCGGACTACGTTTTCGTACAACCGGTCGTTACCGCTGATATTGATTTTATTGATGGTAGCCTGGCGGCCTTCGTAGATTCTCATTTCCAAGTCGATGGAATCACCTACAATGTTTACTTCTACCGGGTCCAGGTTATAAAAGAGGTAACCGTTGTTATAGTACAAATTACCGATAGCGTCGTCGTCCGTAGAAATACGCTCGTTCAGTAATTTCTGGTTATATACGTCTCCTTTTTTCATGCGGAGAAGGTAATTCAACTGTTCGGACGGATAAAGTGTATTGCCCACCCATGTAACGTTGCGGAGGTAGTATTTCTGTCCTTCGTCTATGTTCAGGTAAACATTGACAGTCTTTTCGTCATACTGCGATATGCTGTCTTTCACAATCATGGCATCGCGGTATCCCAATTCGTTGTATTTGTCGATGATAAGCTGTTTGTCCGCCTCATAGTTTTCCGGTACGAATTTCTTTGTACGGAACAGGTTGCGAAGTTTTCCCTTTTCATTGGTTTTCTTCATTACCCGTTTCAGCTTGGAAGTTTTGATTGCCGTATTTCCGACAATTTGAATTTCGTGGACTTTTATTTTCTCTTTCTTATCAATATCGATGTCGACAATTACCTGATTTTCGCTGGAAGGGTCATCTTTTTGTGAGATAATGACTTCAGCATTTTTAAATCCTTTATCGTCGAAATAGCGTTTAATCAATGTTTTGGCACGGTCTACCGTGTTGGGGGTAATCTGCATGCCTTTAACCATTCCCAGTTTGCTTTCCAAATCGGTGCGTTCCGATTTTTTTACGCCATGATAACGTACGTCCGAAATACGCGGGCGTTGGGTCAGACTGATTTTTAACCAGATTTTGTTTCCTTCTATTTTTTCAGCGGTTATTTGCACGTCGGAGAACAAACCGTGGCGCCAATAGCGTTTGATTGCCCCGGTAATTTCGTCGCCCGGCACAGTGATTGTCTGTCCTACCGACAAACCGGATAATCCTATCAATACATAGTCTTCATAATTCTTCACGCCTTCGACCTTGATATCCGCTATCTCATACTTTTTGGGCGTACCGGAATATAAGATGACGGGTTTCGAGTCCGCATCGGTGTTGGCTTCTTGCGCGATGCCTGTTGCCGCAAAGCAGAACAAGCAGATAAACGTTACGAATATAAAGGAAATACGATAATGCATTTATGTTATTATTTGATGTTTCGAATTATGTTAGCTGATTTGTTCACTGGTTTTGCCGAATCGACGTTCTCTTTGCTGATACTCGCAAATTGCTTTGTAGAGTTCTTCTTTGTTGAAATCCGGCCAGAAGGTGTCACAAAAATAAAGTTCCGAATAAGCACACTGCCATAGCAGATAATTACTTAATCGGATTTCGCCTCCCGTACGGATTAACAAATCCGGGTCGGGCATGAAACAAGTCGACAGGTGGGATGCTATGCATTCATCCGTTATTTGTTCGGGAGATAATTCTCCTTTTTTTATTTGTGCGCCTATTTGCCGGACCGCCTCTGTTATTTCCCAGCGGGAAGAGTAGCTCAATGCTAAAACCAGGCACATACCTGTGTTATTGACAGTGTGCTCTATACATGTTTTCAGGCTTGTCTGTACATCTGCCGGCAATTTCGTGAAGTCACCGATGACTTGGAAACGGAGATTGTTTTTCATTAATGTTTCCTCTTCGATAGAATCCAGCAATAGATTCATCAGGGCCGCCACTTCTTCCTGTGGCCGATTCCAGTTTTCGGTTGAAAATGTGTATAGAGTCAGGTACTTGATTCCCAGACGAGCCGCATCTTCGGTAATCCTCTGTACCGTTTCCGCGCCTGCATGGTGACCGTAAGTACGTTCTTTTCCCCGTTGCTTGGCCCACCGTCCGTTGCCGTCCATAATGATGGCTACGTGTTGGGGAATCCGAGTTTTGTCTATTTGTTCTATATAGGACATTTTTTATTTGAAACGTGTACGTTTATTATTTACCGGCATTTGCCCGGTCCAACTCAAACCATAGCTGATTTAGACGGCCATGCCAAACTTCGGAATTATATGTGTACCTTTGCTTGATAGTAGACTTTGTACTTTCTTCTTCATCCTCGTCATCCGCTACTTCTTCATCGAAGCTTGCTTCGCCTTGACTGAATAGAATCCATATATACTGGTTGGCTGTATCCAGTACCATCGAGTAGTTCTTCCTGCCTCTGAATTCGGGGACAGCCTGGGAACCGGTCGTCCTGTTTCCGTCAGTCCAGTCTTTGCGCGGGAAAGCGAATTTGGAATTTGCTTTTTCCCAGGCGAAACCTTGACTCTTAGAAACGTATATCGACTTGAATTCTTCTCCGAATACATATATCAACTCATTATAATATATGATGGACGGACGGGTGAAATGCGGGCAATGCGCGATTGAAGTCGTTGCTGAGACTTTAACCCATTTACTTCCGTCGTATCCCCATACCAGAGTCGTTGCTGTTCCGTCGTCCAGAGTTGTCTCATCCTTGGTATCCCCTACCAGTAAAACGGAATTGACGCCTGTAGAGGATTTGTACATTGTATAAGAGATGTTACCGATTGGAAATTCTTCCGGAACTTCTCCTTCGCTTTCGTTTTGGTTGCTGTCCGATGTCTTTCCCGTCTCGTTGTTGACCGGAGAGTCAGACAGAGCATAGAAACGGCGTTTCCCGTCTTTGTCTTCCTTAATATAACTTATTTTGCTGTTTGTTTCATTTACGTCAATCTTTTCATTTGTGAATGTGGCGAGCAATAGTTTGACTCCTTCCTCTTCTTTGAACATTTCAGATTCTTTCCACTCGATACCGTCTGAAGATTCATAGACCTTGTCGTCTACCGAAGTAGCGTATAACCGGGGAGAATCGTCGTTCCTGGATTTAAATGTTAGGATGGAAGTGGGAAGCTTGCCTGCCGGTAGCCCTTTTACTTCTTTTGACTCCCAACTCATTGGGTCGGTGGATAAAGGACTGCTCTGATATACCTTTAAAACCGTTTCGTCAATTACCGTATAGGTAAGGATGCTGTTGTTGAAGACAACGGATTTTTGTTCGGATTGTATCTTATCTCCCATTTTTCCCGCATATTCCCATTTCAACGAGTCCGGGTCATATTTATGTTTCCGGATGGAAATCCGGTAATCTTTGGTTTTTTCCCAATTCTGGGACCAGACTTTAATCTTTAAGTATTTATTATTTTCGTCGTTGGCATTGATATAAGGGGTCAGGTCGATAGAATCATTGATGTTGATTATTGAATCTTGGTCATCTTTATTTTTCATGGTTACGATACCGGATGCCGTAGTCAGTGTTTTAATCAGAATTTTGTCAACTATCGTATCGGCATGCACGGGAAGGGAGTCTTCATTATAAATGAGTCCTCTGAGTTGGTCTATCGTAAACTTATAAGTGATTCCGTAGCCTATAGTGTCAAGCTCGAACGCATGGATGGTCGTATCAGGACTGTATTCGATGTTGTTATCATCGTCAAGGCATGACGTTATAACTAATGACACCATGAAGAAACTCGCAATGAATGATAAAAACTTTATTCTCATTTGAAAGATTGTGTTTATTTACAAGTTGCAAAAATAGAAACATTTTTTCCGATAATGAACATTACAGGTAAGTTTTATATAAAATTATAGATAATAACACTGTTTTTATCGACGTAAAATCCCCTGAATAGAACTATTTTAGCTATATCCGATGAACATAATGCCAAAATTGTCTTTCGAAGTGTTCTTCTATCGAGTAACTAAAATTATCGTTCATTTGGGGTGCTTGAACACCGGAATGTAGTCTGCTGGGGCACTTCTCGATATACGCCTCATCCCATAGCTCGTCATTAATGAACGATTGCAGCAATTGGCTGCCTCCTTCTACCAGTAAGGATTGTATTTTCCGTTGATACAGTACTTCCATAATCTGCTCCAGTGGGTTATGATTGAAGTCGATGGAGATATATGTGATGTTGGTTCTTGCTGGCTGTTTCTTTTCAGTAAAAACTAATGTTGGTACATTCCCATCGAATATTTGTAAATCATTCGGAAGAGATAATGTGCGGTCTAATACGACACGTATTGGATTATGTCCATACCAGTTGCGTACCGTTAGCGACGGATTATCCAATAAAGCTGTTCGCCTGCCTACCATAATAGCATCGGCCTCCGCTCTTTTTTTATGTACTAGCATTGAAGTGAGAGGAGAGGAGAGTATCAAAGGCATTCCACTTGTACGTTCTATATCAATAAACCGATCGGCTGACTCTGCCCATTTTAATGTAATATAAGGCCGATGAAGTGTATTGAAAGTAATAAAACGACGAATCAGTGATTGACATTCTTCCTCTAATATGCCGACTGTAACTTCTCGTCCGGCATCCCGTAGTTTTTGAATCCCCCGTCCGGCTACTTCAGAAAAGGGGTCCTGGCATCCGATAACAATGCGTGGAATCTGTTTCTCTATAATCAGATCCGCACAAGGAGGTGTTTTCCCGTAGTGGGAGCAAGGTTCCAGACTGACATAAATCGTAGAATGTTTCAATAAAGACTCATCTTTGACAGAACGGATTGCATTGACTTCCGCATGTGCCTCTCCGCAGCGAATGTGATAACCTTCGCCAATAATACGTCCGTGACATACGATAACAGCCCCTACCATCGGGTTGGGAGACACATTGCATAACCCGTTCTTTGCAAGCTCAATGCAACGCCTCATGTATTTTTCTTCTTCCATTTTGGTGCTCTTCGCCATATTATTCTTACTTTTGCACTCCGAAATTGTGAAAATATGAATCGTATCACCGCTTACATTCGCCAGTCTTTGCAGGAAATCTATCCACCGGAGGAGGTAAAAGCCCTTTCGATGCTGATTTGTTGCGACATGTTAGGCTTAGATGCGCTCGATATTTACATGGGCAAAGATATAATTTTATCCGAATGCAAACAGCGTGAATTAGAAAACATTATATTCCGTTTGCAGAAAAATGAGCCGATACAGTACGTTCGCGGTTTTGCGGAGTTTTGCGGGAGGAGGTTTAAAGTCGCTCCCGGAGTATTGATTCCGCGTCCGGAAACAGCGGAATTGGTGGATTTGATAGTGAAGGAGAATCCGGGCGCTTCCCGTTTGTTGGATATCGGTACGGGAAGCGGGTGTATTGCGATTTCTTTGGATAAAAGTCTTCCGGATGCGGAAGTGGAAGCCTGGGATGTATCGGAAGAGGCGTTGGCTATTGCCCGCAAGAATAATGGCGAACTGAATGCCCGGGTTGTGTTCCGCCGGCAGGATGTGATGGCCGACGGTTTCGACAAGTCTTCCCGTTACGATGTCATTGTCAGTAATCCTCCTTATGTGACGGAGGCGGAAAAACAGGGGATGGAAGCGAATGTGCTTGACTGGGAACCGGGGATTGCCTTGTTTGTCCCTGACGACGATCCTTTGCGGTTTTATCGTCGGATTGCCGGTCTGGGGAATGATTTGCTTCTGCCGGGCGGCAGGCTTTATTTCGAAATAAACCAGGCTTATGGCCGGGAAACGGCGCACATGCTCGAAATGAACCAATATTGTAATGTGCGTGTTATTAAAGACATATTTGGAAAAGATAGAATAGTTACAGCTAACCGATGAGTGCACAATTAACTGATGAAGAGGCTTTAAATCGCGTAGCCTCTTACTGCTCCACTGCCGAGCATTGCCGGGCAGAAATAAATGAGAAGTTACAACGTTGGGGAATTGCCTATGATACCATTGCGCGTATTCTTGACCGACTGGAATCAGAGAAGTTCATTGATGATGAACGTTTCTGCAGAGCTTTTGTGAATGACAAGTTCCGCTTTGCCAAGTGGGGGAAAATGAAAATAGCCCAGGGGCTTTACATGAAGAAGATCCCTTCTGATGTGGCATGGCGTTATCTGAATGAAATTGATGAAGAAGAATACCTTTCTATTCTGCGTGACCTGCTGGCTTCCAAGCGGAAAAGTATCCATGCGGCAGACGATTATGAATTGAATGGAAAGCTGATGCGATTTGCCATGAGTCGTGGATTTGAACTGAAAGATATTAAGCGTTGTATCGACATTCCCGATGAAGAGGAACAAATTGACTGAAAAAATAAACGGATTCTTCTTTTTATTCTCGTTCAATTTCTGTACTTTTGCGGCAAATAATTAATAGTTAGTTTAGTTATGAAAAACTTAGAGAGACTATTTGCGGAGAAACTGCTGAAGATTAAGGCTATTAAACTTCAGCCTGCCAACCCTTTTACATGGGCTTCTGGATGGAAATCCCCCTTTTACTGCGATAACCGTAAAACTCTATCCTATCCTTCTCTTCGTAATTTTGTGAAGATTGAAATTACACGTCTGATATTGGAACGATTCGGACAGGTGGATGCGATTGCCGGCGTAGCTACAGGCGCTATCCCACAGGGAGCTTTGGTTGCTGACGCATTGAATTTGCCGTTCGTGTATGTTCGTTCTACCCCGAAAGATCATGGATTGGAAAACCTGATTGAAGGAGAACTTCGTCCGGGAATGAAAGTGGTAGTGGTGGAAGATTTGATTTCTACCGGTGGCAGCAGCTTGAAAGCGGTAGAGGCGATTCGTCGTGACGGTTGCGACGTGATAGGTATGGTTGCGGCTTATACTTACGGTTTCCCCATTGCGGAAGAGGCGTTCAAAACCGCTAAAGTGCCTTTGGTGACGTTGACTAATTATGAAGCGGTATTGGATGTGGCGCTTCGTACGGGTTATATTGAAGAGGAAGACATACAGACATTGAACGAATGGCGTAAGGACCCTGCACATTGGGATGCCGGAAAATAAGATTTTATTTTTGAATCAGATATTTGGAAAAAAGAACCGTTCGGACAGAAATTGTTCGAGTTGTTCTTTTTTATTTTATACTAATAGAAGTTATGGTAAATTTTGAGAGTAGTGTCAAGGTAATACCTTATAGTCAGGAACGTGTGTATAACAAACTTTCCGATTTGAGTAATCTGGAGGCAATCAAAGACCGTTTGCCGCAGGATAAGGTGGAGGACCTGAGTTTTGACTCGGATACGTTGAGTTTTAAAGTCGCTCCTGTCGGGCGGTTGACGTTGCGGATTGTAGAGCGTGACCCCTGTAAATGTATTAAACTGGCGACTACCGATTCACCCCTTCCTTTTAATATGTGGATTCAATTGGTGAAAATCACGGAAGAGGAGTGCAAGGTGAAGGTGACTATCGGAATAGAGGTCAATCCGTTTATGAAAGCGATGATACAGAAACCGCTTCAGGAAGGATTGGAAAAAATGGTCGAAATGCTGGCTGTCGTTAATTATTAATTTTGATTTTATGGCACAGAAACTTTGGGAGAAATCCGTACAGGTAAACAAGGATATCGAACGCTTCACTGTAGGGCGTGACCGTGAAATGGACCTTTATCTGGCTAAACATGACGTGCTTGGTTCCATGGCTCATATCACGATGCTTGAAAGTATCGGTTTGTTGGCAAAGGAAGAGTTGGAACAACTGTTGGCCGAGTTGAAAAATATATATGTTTCAGCGGAAAAAGGGGAATTTGTAATTGAAGACGGAGTGGAGGATGTACATTCCCAGGTGGAATTGATGTTAACCCGCCGTTTAGGTGATGTAGGGAAAAAAATTCACAGCGGGCGTTCGCGGAACGACCAAGTCCTGTTAGATTTGAAACTCTTTACCCGTACGCAGATTAAGGAAATCGCCGAGTCGGTGGAGCAGCTTTTCCATGTGCTGATTAGCCAGAGCGAACGGTACAAGAATGTTTTGATGCCGGGATATACACATTTGCAGATTGCCATGCCCTCTTCTTTTGGACTATGGTTTGGGGCGTATGCCGAGAGCCTGGTGGATGATATGCAATTTTTGCAGGCAGCCTTTAAAATGTGTAATCGCAATCCGTTAGGTTCCGCTGCCGGATACGGCTCTTCTTTCCCTTTGGACAGGACGATGACGACCCGTTTGCTTGGCTTTGATTCGATGAATTATAATGTGGTATATGCGCAGATGGGGCGTGGCAAGATGGAACGTAATGTGGCTTTTGCCTTAGCGACAATTGCCGGTACGATATCGAAGCTAGCTTTTGACGCCTGTATGTTCAACAGCCAGAATTTCGGTTTTGTCAAGTTGCCGGATGACTGTACTACGGGGTCCAGTATAATGCCGCATAAGAAGAATCCTGACGTATTTGAACTGACACGTGCCAAATGTAATAAATTACAGGCGCTTCCTCAACAGATTATGATGATTGCGAATAATCTCCCTTCCGGTTATTTCCGTGATTTGCAGATAATAAAGGAAGTTTTTATTCCTGCTTTTCAGGAATTGAAAGATTGTTTGCAGATGACAACCTATATCATGAATGAAATTAAAGTAAACGAGCATATTCTCGATGATGACAAATATTCGCTGATATTTAGTGTGGAAGAGGTCAATCGTCTGGCCCGTGAAGGCATGCCTTTCCGTGATGCTTATAAGAAAGTGGGATTGGACATTGAAGCAGGAAAATTCTCTCATAGTAAAGAGGTGCATCATACTCACGAAGGCAGTATCGGTAACTTGTGCAATGCTGAGATAACGTCGTTGATGCAACAGGTTGTCGAAGGGTTCAATTTCTGTGGAATAGAGAACGCAGAAAAAGCGCTTCTCGGTCGGTAAATAATTTTTCGAAGGATAGTTTTTAAAACTTTCCTTCGAAAAGATTTGGCAGAAACAAGTAAACTGTTTATCTTTGCACCCGTTGAAAAAATGCGGAAATAGCTCAGTTGGTAGAGCATAACCTTGCCAAGGTTAGGGTCG
>NZ_CAUCSQ010000049.1 GCF_958445495.1 uncultured Bacteroides sp.
GCGGCACTGGGATAGACCGGCGACTTTTGCCATACTCTCAAATGGGAATACGGAATGAAGCCTGCCAAGCTCACTCTCATTAAAACTCTTGCGATATTTTTCCAGAATATCGAATTCTGTAAACCCCAAAGTCGGGTGAATTTCTGAAATATTTCGTATCTTTGCCATATCTTGGTTTGGGAATTTCCCCCGTTTTGGCTACCAAACCTTGTTTGCGGGGGAATACCTAAAGATACAAAAAAGCCAACTAATTCGCAATACTTTAAGTATGAATTAGTTGGCTAATTTTATACTATTTACTGAATGTCCCTAATTATTTTATATCAGTATAAAGCTTATGTTAACCCGTATCATTATGCTAATTATAGCAGGAGTCGCTACAATCTATATTGTTCGTTTTATAGATAATTTTTTCTCACAACACAAAAAATAATCAAATGATAGAATTGGAAATAAGATTCACACTCCCATCGGAATCTTCAACACATACCAAATAATAAAAAAGAGTATCCATATTATTAAAATACCCAGAGAATAACGCCAAGTATATTTGAATAATGTCCCATAGGTCACCCGTTTGTCATACTGTCTCATATATGTCAACACTAAAGGCATGTAAAACATAAAAGGAGTAATAGCATTTGTCGAGCTATCGCCAATACGAAAAGCGCATTGAACAATATCCGGAGAAATCCCCGATTGCGCAAATATTGGGATAAAAATGAAAGACATAAATGCCCACTTGGAAGTAGCGGACACCATAATTAAATTGATAAATGCTGCAAACAAAATAAAAAGAACAAGTGAAAATAACGGTGCCGGTTCAAAAGAAGAAAGCATATTTGCCCCCATGATAGCAAGGCACTTGTCCAAATGAGAATATTCAAAACAAGCAAACATCTGAGCGGCGAAGAAAGCTATAACAAAATAAACACCTAAAAGTTTTATCGGTTGGATAAGTCCTTCAATTACGTCATTGTCTGACCGATAATGCCCGGAACTGAAACCATACGCCATTCCCGTAATTCCCGCTCCCAAGGAAAGGAGAAAAAGAATACCTGCAATAAAAGGAGAATGCATCAAACCTCCATTCACACCGCGTAATATTCCATAAGAAGAAAAAGTAAGCCAAAGAATCAAAGTTATATAAATTCCCGCAACAATAATTGAAATCATTATTGCCCGCCGTTCTTTACGGGACAAAGGACGGTAGGTCTCCATTGTTACGTTTCCTTCATATTTTCCCAAAACAGGAAGAAGCCACTTTTGAGTCAGCCAATATATAATAGCGGCAATGACGACGGTGGAGGCACTCATAAAGAAATAATTACATAATGGTTCCGTATTCCCCTGATATCCTGTCTGGGCAAGCGTAGCTTCTTGTGTAGTATGTGCCAACAATGGGTCCATTGTACTCAACACGATATTGGCACTATACCCACATGCTACAGAAACATAAGCGGTAATGATTCCTGCAAGTGGATGGAGTCCCACCCATTGAAACAACATTGCGGCAATAGGTAATAAAATGATGTATCCTCCGTCACCGATAGCATTAGATAACAATCCCAGAATAATCACCCACAAAATGATTTTCTTTTTTTTCTGCTTATCTCCTACTCCCATACGGATACATGCGTCAATAAAACCAGAATGCCGGGCAACCCCCAATCCAAACATGGCAATAATTACCATACCCAACGGAGCAAATCCCGTAAAATTCTGAATAGCGTTTCGTAACCACCAACGGATTCCTTCCGGACTTAACAGGCTTTGTACACGAATATTTTCACCTGTCTGGGGTAATGTGACTTTCAACCCATAAATATCACATATCCAGGAAAGAAAGACAACTGCCATCGTCAACAGAAGATACATTGTGGCAGGATGGGGCATACGCCATTTACTCTTCATTTATCTTAAAACTTATTTCTTATCAGGCTGATTGTCGAATCTACTCTTCGTCAGCCTCTAAATTATCCAAATCAAGAATACGTAACTCCAAAGCACGAACCACTAAACGAGTGGCATTCACTCCTACCCGTTCCCCATTCGTAAAAAGACGCCCAATCAAATCATTTTGCCGTTTTTCTAATGACTTCACCCCGAAAGGCATTCCTTTTAAACTAGCAATCATTTCTTTCGTATATCCTAAAGCCAAATGGCGCAAAAAACGTTCATCATACTCATCAATATCATAATTAATCACTGCTTCCTGACGTTTTGCATCATTGACTACCGACTTTTTAAAACGATTTACAATTTTCTCCAAAATGGGATAATTGAAAACAAGTTTTTTCCCATCCATTACAGCTTGTACGTCAGTCTTGGTCAATAGTTCTCCTGTTTTGAGAATAATTCCGTCAGCACCGGCATTAAGTACGTCTACCCATAACTTTTCATTTAATATCTCACCTGTGAAAATTAATACACGAACACCTTTATAACGTTTAAATATATTCCGGCAAATATCAACTCCAATAGTAGTAGAGCCACCTAGTCCTAAGTCCAATAATACCAAATCAGGAAGTTGTGCTTCCATTAAAGGCCAAAATTCACTCTCCGTCATAGCTGTACCTATAACCTCTGCATCAGGTATTTCATGACGAAATATTTCTTCTGTACCTTTCAGTTCTAACTTAACATCCTCTACAATAATAACTTTAAACTTTTGTCCTTCCATTTCCTTATTTTAATAACTTTATAATTTATTTTTTATCACTTGCATGGGATAGTGAAGTAAACGGTAAATCCTCCGCCTTCAGCCGGTTCGGCATTGATACGACATCCTCTACGTCCTGCGAATTCGTCATGGTCTCGAATAATTTGCTTACATACCAAATATTCCGTTCCTCTCAATTCACCCTCTTCTCCAGAAGTCATGCGTGCCAGATTCGGATAGAATAGCTGGTTCAATTCCGATACACTCTTCTCACGCCTTGTATCCGTAAAAAGAAAACGTATATACTCATTATCTTTACAAGCCTGCAAACGTAATATTCCTTTTTCATGAACCGTCAATGCTTCATCAATTAAACTCTCAAGCAAAAAACGTAACAGATTCACATCTCCTATTACTTCAGCATCTATCATTTCCATTTTTAATTCTACTTTCTCCTGATAATTCTTTATCGACTTCCTGAAATATTTTTCAGCAGCAGCAAAAAGTTCCTGTACTGAAACTGTTGTCCGCCGAAAAGTAACCTCTTCCAATTGCCGGGAAGCACATGAGCTTAAAATCGTAAAAATCCCCTTATAATATTCAATCAACTCCGTCATCGTTTCCACCGCCTCCCTCTCCTCTTCTCTCGAAAGTTCCTGTACGTTCAACCGGCTTACAATCTGCTTAATTTTATTCGGATAATAAATCGTTTCATGTTTAATTGTCGAAAGACAATTATCAAGTACCATATTCTGTACATGTAACATTCCATCTTCCCATGAAGCACGCCGTGTTTCCTCATGCGCCGATTCGATATCCCGATATTTCGTAGCTAATTTTACCACAGCATTAAACACGACAATCGCTACATAACGGGCAATTAATTCAAGAAGCAAACGATCGGTTTCCTGCCTTGTTCCTTCTCTACGTTCCAAAAAAAGTACACCGACACATTGATGTTCTCCTCCTGCCTCCACTTTTAAAGGAATAGCTTGAAAGCACTGTTCTGAAAAATATTCTCCCGTATCAAAACAATGTCGTATCATTTCCGGCATTTCCTGTCCAGGATGTGAGGCATATTCCAACTGATGTGTCGTTTCGTTATAAACAGCAATTCCCATCCGGTCGATAACCAGCAACTCATTCACAGAACTGAATGCCTCGTCTACAATACGTTGCGGAATTTCCTTGAGCGTACTTTCTTCCCGTTGAAGAGCCTCCACATTTTCCTGTTCCTGCGACCTGACTAAAGAAGCAGCAAACACTTTCTGGTTAATCTCAAGTACTTGTTCCAAATTCAAACGGTTTTGTATTCTTTTTCTTAAATATAAAAGATAATATCCTATCAAAGATACAATCAGCAAGACAAAACACAAAATAATTCCCACTGTCTTATTCGTATTCGAACGTTCCAATTGTCTACAAAATCCTTCTAATGTCTGGTCTTCTCCCTGTAACTTATATAAATCCGTAAATGCAGAATTATTATAACTGTATGCATCTAATTGCTTCAAGGCCAGAAAAGCGACTGCCGCCTCATTTCTTATATCCAAAATTACATGATAATCCGAATCAAAAAATTCATTCCACCATAAAAGCTCGGCAGGTGTACCTTCATCTACAAGTTTCATATATTGATGCGGACAATCCGGACGGGCATATTTTTCATAATGCTTATTCAACAATGTCATGGCAGAATCTATATAATGCAATGCAACTTCATACTGCTCATCCACATTGGCAAAATAAGCGGCATTCGCATAATCAGATGCCATATCCAATAAATACTCATAAGCAGAATCTGTTGCAACGACATGCGAATCAATTCCTTGTGATATTGATGGAATAGAATCATATAAACAGGATTCCATTCCTACCGGAAGTAACAAACATAATAATATTCCAATGACCTTACGTACTCCCAAAGGCAAACGAAAATAAAAACGGCTTCCTTTCCCTAACTCACTGTCCACATTAAATACGCATACCTGGAACAACTCATTTGTTTTTTTATATTTCTCAATAATTCCCTTACAATTCATCAATCCAAAGCCACTTCCTTTATTTTCTTTCAATTCATCCGGATCTATAGCACTTTTCATACCTATGACACGTGAATCATAAACTTTCTCACCAACAATCCGTACGACATCTTCCGGAGATATTCCTCTTCCATTATCCTCCACAGAAACCTCTACATACGTATCTGTTGTACGTGCATATATTTTTATTATACCTCCAGCAGGAGTATATTTACGGGCATTCTCGGACAAGGTGTTAATCATAAATAAGGTCAATGCACGGTCTGCCTTTACCATAGCAGCAGTCGGTTCAATTTCTAATGTCTGCTGTTTCATTTCAAAGGCCCGTCGTCCTTTTCCCAACAATTCAAACAGTTCATTCAGATTGAATGTTTCAATGTTCAGGCTAAGCGTCCCCTGCTTCATTTTAATCCAAAGAGCAAGGATATCGTTGTATTCGTTTATAGTGGTTACCAGTTCGTCAATATACAGGTATTTCTCTTTTTTTATTCTTTCATTATCAATATATCCTTTCTCCGTTAATTTATGCACCTCATTTAAAATACGGTCTATATAGGGATTAATGCCATTCACAATTGCCAGGCAGGCTTTTTTAATTAGATTTTGGCGTTTATTATCGGCGATATGCTGTTCATACACATATCTTTGTTTCTCTAACAGACTCCGTTCGTCACTCAATGTTGCCACTATTTGTTCATTGTCGGCGGCCCATACAATATAAGGTTCAAGCACATGCACCAAAGCCTTTTCATCCTTATTGAGCCGATGCATGGGGACAAGTACGGTTTTTCCTTCATCCGTAATTTTCAAAGTCAGTCTTCCCTTGCCGAACAACAGGTCAATACCGTGTTGGATTAAAGGTACATTCATCGGAATAGAAGAAGTTATGTCACGACAAAGAGATAAAATTCGCTGTAAACGTTCAACGTCCGTTTGATTCCGTATCTTAGAACGTCGATTAAAGAACCACCAGAGAATAATCACCAGTAACAGACCGACAATAACTAGAAAAAGTACAAGGGTCATTTGCCGTGAACCGGCTTCTAGTGAAGCATAACGGCTTTCTAGTTCTTTATCCTGCCGGGTAAAATTTAAGATATCCAGATACATATTCCGGTTATAATCAGATGCATATTTTATCCCTAACCCTGCATACGAAACGCTTAACTGCTCCCGAATCCTGGAAATCCACTCTGGTACAGTCCTTATCTTACCTTCCGTAATCCACGGCACTCCTGTATAAGTCGTATCTCCTTCGACATAGGGACGCAATTTGTCTAACGTATCCGTTTCATTATGATAATAGAGCATGTGATGCCTGTTTACACAATCCAGTGCTTTCGTCAACGTATCTAACGCTTCGGAATAACGTCCATGCACATTCAGATACTTACCGATAGAGACATAAGCTCCTGCAATCTGATATAAATCATCATATTCCTGAAATTTTCTGAGTGCAAGCTGCGCCAGGCGTAAGGGCATTAGTGAATCTACGGGAAAGTCAAACTGTTCAAGCGCATGCCCTCTCCTTGTCTGATAAAAATTAAAATTGGCAGGAGAAACCATCAGATTGGCTAATCCTTGTAATCCGTTTCCTTCAAAATATAAATGTTTACCTTGAACAGCGGTCCACCACGTAAAATAAAGTTGATCAAACTCACGAAGTTTTCTTTCCTCCGGCTTATTTGCTTCCATCAATGATGCCGACCCTTTGATATAATGATAATAAAGCAATTGGTTAGTATCTGCCAACGCTTCATCTTCCGGGATTTGACTAAGTGTTTCAAACGCTTCTTTCCGTTGTTGAAGATAATAGTAATAAATGGATGAAACTATGAAAAATTCAGTAAAAGCATAATCTAATCGAAGTTTCTCATGCCGGTCTACAAACAAATCACTTTCTTCCCGAATGCGTTTCATCCGACGGAGAGCACTGTTCCGATAATCATAAAATTCCTTATTCATTGCTGTCCGTTGACAGATTTTCATAAGCCCAATATCGGCAACAAGCAATTCCAGTTCATTTTTCGTCAGCTTATAGACCTCTTTATGCAATGCTTCCGCACGGTCGAAATCCATATTCATAAATGCACAAAAACCCAAATTGTTGGATGCTTCCGCTTTCCCTGATTTATAAAAATTCACCATAGAATAAGCGGCATCGGCGTATTTGTAAGAAGAATCCAGACTACGATAACGATAAGCATACGCCTTTCCATTAAGCGAATCAATCAAACGCACCTCTTTTGTAGGCACCATATCCGTGCATGAAAAGAAAGAGACAAACAACACCAGACCTACTATGTAAAAAGGAAAACGTGAGCTCATTTTTGTGATTTACTATATTCAGCAAGCAAATCTACAAATATTTCCGATAAGATTAGAGAGAAAAATATTTTTTATACAATAAGTCGTTCTAAATAATAAGAGAAATTCCTACCTTTGCAAACAAATTAACAAATAGGTAACATCTATTACAAAATGAGCGAAAAAGCACCCTTTATGGTATTCTCGGGAACAAACTCGAGATATCTTGCAGAGAAAATCTGCGCAAGCCTCAATTGTCCTCTGGGAAATATGAACATTACCCATTTTGCCGACGGCGAATTTGCAGTTTCATATGAGGAATCAATTCGTGGCGCACACGTATTTCTGGTTCAGTCCACATTCCCGAATTCAGACAACCTAATGGAACTTCTCCTGATGATTGATGCTGCCAAACGTGCATCTGCAAAAAGTGTCGTAGCAGTCATTCCTTATTTCGGATGGGCGCGTCAGGATAGAAAAGACAAACCGCGTGTATCTATCGGAGCCAAATTAGTGGCTGACTTATTATCAGTAGCGGGTATTGACCGACTGATTACAATGGATTTGCATGCAGATCAAATTCAAGGATTTTTCAACATCCCAGTAGACCATTTGTATGCGTCAGCAGTATTCCTACCTTATATTCAATCATTGCAATTGGATGATTTAGTGATTGCAACACCCGATGTAGGGGGGTCAAAGCGAGCTAGTACTTTCTCCAAGTATCTTGGTGTACCGTTGGTACTTTGTAATAAATCACGCGAAAAAGCCAATGAGGTAGCCTCCATGCAAATTATTGGCGATGTAAAAGATAAAAATGTTGTTTTAATTGACGACATTGTTGATACAGCCGGCACAATCACTAAAGCTGCTAATATTATGATGGAAGCCGGAGCTAAGTCCGTACGTGCCATTGCCAGTCATTGTGTTATGTCTGATCCGGCTTCTTTCCGTGTGCAGGAATCGGCTCTGACTGAAATGGTGTTTACTGACAGTATCCCTTATGCAAAGAAATGTGCAAAAGTAAAACAACTAAGTATCGCCAATATGTTTGCCGAAACTATCAGGCGCGTAATGAATAACGAATCAATCAGTTCACAATACATCATTTAATATAAAATGATAGGTTAAATGTTGAATTTACCGTTCAACAGAAAATAAAAAATGGACGATACTACTTCAGTTATTGTCCATTTTTTATTTGTATAACTTCATCTGTCTTACAACACACATAATCACAAAAAATGGACCACGAAATACCGTAGTCCACTATCATTTTTCAACAATCATTGATATTTATTGCAATCTTCCGAACTTATAGGTTCCTTTTTTAATCACTTTCCCATTTTTATCAGTTTCGACAAAAGGACCATTCTTTTTTCCTTGTTTAAAAAAGCCTTCAAAACGATTACCATCCTTATCGGTCTGAACTCCTTGCCCATCTTCCAAACCATCTATAAAACCACCTTTATACTCTACACCGGCTACAGTTTTTAAAGTTCCTTGGCCATTCGGACGATTATCTTTCCAGTCGCCTTCATACACATCGCCATTGCTCCACTTATAAACCCCTTTACCTTCACGTTTGTTATTTTTCCAGTCGCCTTCATACACGGCACCATTTGCCCATGTAAAAGTACCTTTCCCTTCTTGCGCACCATCTTTAAAGTTTCCTATGTATTTATCACCGTTGGCATGATAATAAACCCCTTCCCCGGTACGTTCACCCAAAAGATAAGAACCTTCATAACGATCTCCCGTATGAAAAAAATAAGTGCCCTTACCATGTTGAATATCATCTGCCCAATCCCCTTCATATTTATCTCCATTAGTATATTCAAATGTACCTTTGCCATGACGGACATCATCTTTCCAATCACCCTCGTATTTACAGCCGTCATCCCAATTCATAGTTCCTTTGCCATTTTTTTTATCATTTGCCCAATGACCGGAATATTTGGCACCATTCGCCCAGGTATAAGTACCTTCGCCTTCACGCTTGTCGTTTACCCACTGACCGACATATAAATCACCATTGTGATAATACATTGTACCTTCACCGTGCTGATAATCCTGAAACCACATACCGTCATACCGGTTATTGTTCATAAAATAATAGATACCTTTCCCGTGCTGTTGGTCTTGAAACCATTGTCCTTCATATTTTTCTCCATCAGGAAACATGTAAATTCCGAATCCTTCTCGTTTCCCCTTAACATATTCCCCTTCATAAACATCTCCATTTTTAAAGACTGTTTTTCCTTTTCCATTCGGTTTGCGTCCTTTCATTTCACCTGTGTAGACACTACCATCTTTAAAAGTATAATTCCCAATCTTTATTTCAGTAGAGAATACATCTTTTATTTTTCCGAAAAATCCGCCTTTTTTCCCTTCATTATCTTGTGCCATTACTCTTCCCTGCACAAGAAGGGCTAATAAAAGTGTAGTATATAGATATTTCCTCATTGGTTTTAGTAGTTATTCTTTTTAAATTACAATTTGGACAAAGATACGATTTCTCTTCCAAAAAGTACCTACCGGATAGCAAATTATGATAACTTTTTACCTGCTATGACCTCTTTTAATTTCTCTTTGCACAAGTAATTCCTGGCTAAACCTTGCATTTCGTTAGGGGTAATCTCCTGCACAGCCTGTAAAGAACGCAAAAAATAATCATCCCTCAAACCGGAAGTGGCAACGAATATCCATGCATCTGCTAACGAAAAAGGTGATTCGTAACTCCGACACATCTCGCCCAACATATAACTACGCACCATATTCAACTCCTCCGTAGACACAAGTTCTTGATGTAACCGCTCAATTTCATGATATACTTCCTGAATCAAAGGTTCTATGTATTCATTCCCAGCTTCTGTCGAAATCATTAATACTCCACTGTCCGGATATGACATGATTCCTGCCGATATCCCATAAGTATATCCCTTGTCTTCCCGAATATTAGACATCAGACGACTACCGAAATATCCTCCGAACAAAGTCATCAACACCCGCAATTTTAAATAATCGGGATGCTCGCGGGTAATGGTAATACATCCCATTTTCACTGCGCTCTGCATGGCATTTTCCCGCTCTGTGAAAATCCTTTTCTCTGGCACCGTTATATGAGGGAAGTCTAATTCGGGGGTTCTTAACTGATATTGCCCGAATGGAGTACCTAATACATCCGTTACCCGCCAAACAATATCTTCTGTCACTTTTCCCGAAAGAAAAACAGAACAATTCCCCGAATGATAATACCTTTGATAAAAATCACGGAGAATATCACTGGTAACAGCACGATAATCATCTTCCGTAGCAATCTTTCCACATGGATGCTGTCCTCCATAGAGAGAATACAGTAAACTACGATGTGCGAGAAAATCCACTTTTGAAATGTTGACTAAATACTGCTGGATATTACTATCCAAAATGGTCTGCAATTCTTTTTCCGGGAAAAGCGGTTCTTTAATCATTGACTCTACAATTTCCAATGTCTCTGCTATATACTTATTTAAAGAATAAACAGTAACATAAGCATATTCTGATGAACTGGACAATTCAAGCCACGAACCATAGTAATCAAGTTTCTCGGCAATTGCTGAAGCTGAATACTTCACAGTGCCTTCACGTAACATCCTATTGGTAAACAATGCCTGTAATTTTTGCGATTGCTGCCAGCGCCCTCCACCGAAAAGCACATCTATGCGCACTACCTCCTGTTCACCGGCATTAACAATACTCAACGGGACACCATTCGGCAAAACAGTCCGAACAGGAGGAAATATGTGGAAATCTTTCAATGATTGTATTTCAGGCTGTATTGTACGGTCTATACTATTCATGATTATTTTTTAAAAATATCTCCGCACGTTCTAAATCCTGCGGAGTATCAATTCCGATAGTTTCCACTTCACTGATACCCACTTTTATTTTGTAGCCGTTTTCCAACCAACGAAGCTGTTCTAAAGATTCAGCCAATTCCAATGAAGATTGGGGAAGAGCCGTTATCTCTTTTAGTACTTCTGTCCGATAAGCGTACAAACCAATATGTTTATAATAAGTATGCCCTTTCAACCAGTCTTTCTTTTCCGCGTTACGTTGATAAGGAATGACAGAACGACTAAAATATAATGCATTCCAGTTTTTATCGACGACCACTTTGGGAGAGTTTATATTTTCTAACAAAGCAAACGGTTCGTCAGTTGCAAAAGGTTTCACCAAAGTAGCAATTTGCGTAGTAACATCTTCAAAACAAGCCTTTACTGCATTAAGCTGTGCAGGCTGAATAAACGGTTCGTCACCCTGTATATTTACAATGACATCAAAATTTCCTCCTATTTTAGTACAAGCTTCATAACAGCGGTCTGTGCCACTTTTGTGATTTGCAGATGTCATAACGACTTTTCCCCCGAACTCCTTTACTGCATCTTCAATCCGTTTATCGTCAGTAGCAACATAGGCGTCATCAAGAATGCCCGCCACTTGTTCATATACACGTTGTATTACGGTTTTTCCACCCAAAATAGCTAATGGTTTCGCGGGGAAACGGGTAGATGCATAACGAGCAGGTATAATTCCCAAAAATTTCATATCTGAATTCATTTTAATTCTTCCAATCCTTTCATGACATATTCTCTCTTTAAATCTTCAGGTTTTAATATCCGATCATCAAAAGAAAGCAAATCAATATCCAAACAGATTTTCTCTTTTTTCTTATCTTCCGGATGGCGTCCTGCAGATTTTTCAATTGCCTTCAGTGCTTTTTTTATTTTCTCTTCTTCTATTTCAGAAAAAAACAATGCCAACTGATTAGAAAACAATGCCGGACTTCGAAAAAACAAAGGCTGTGTCTCCTGTTCGGACGCAAAACGGATAGTCGGAAATAAATCTATCAATTTACGTCGTGCCAGAACTAGATTTTCCTTCCGTTTATAATTACTTCCAATACAAATAATACACTTATGCACTTGTTTAATAAAAAATGACAATTAAAAATCAAAAACCAAGATTTACAAACTAAGTAAAGAAACTGTTTCAATTGATAATTCTTAATTGAAAAGGTCATCCAACCCCGTTTCTTCAAAAACTTCACTGTCCGGTACTTCTGAACCGGCGCATGGATCAAATCCTTCAGGCAATTCGAATGACTCTTGTTGACTGTATCCTAAAGACGGATCTTCATATACTTTTTTCATATAAATTGCCCAAATAGGTAAAGCCGCAGCAGCTCCTTGTCCATAAGTCATTTTAGCAAAATGAATATCACGTTCATCGCCTCCTACCCAACATCCGGATACCAGTGAAGGGGTAAATCCCATAAACCATGCATCAGAATTATCATTAGTTGTTCCAGTCTTTCCACCCATATCGGCAGTTATTCCGTAACGATAACGTACACGTCTGCCTGTTCCTTCATCAATAACGGCACGGAGCATCACAAGCATCTTGTATGCACTTGAAACGCTGATAACCTCTTCCATTTGCGGTGCAAATGTAGAAATCACATTTCCATCATTATCCTCGATACGGGTAACAAATAAAGGAGCTACACGAATTCCTTTATTAGCAAATGCTGTATAAGCACTTACCATTTCACCGACAGAAATCTCACAAGGACCCAAACAAAGTGAAACGACTGGGTCAATAACTTTATTGCGTACACCAAAGCTATGAATCAGACGCACCAGATTATATGGATTCAATTTACCCATCAAATAGACAGAAACCCAATTGTCCGAATTGGCTAATCCCCATTTTAAAGTTACCATTTCGCCATAACGCTTGTTATTTGCATTATTAGGAGACCAAGGTATTCCATTTTCATCAATTAACGTCTGTTCCACATGACGAACCTGATCACAGGGCGAAAAGCCATTTTCCATAGCCAATGTATACAGATACGGCTTGATGGTAGAACCTACTTGCCGCCGTCCAACCATTGCCATGTCATATTGGAAATATACATAATTCGGCCCACCCACATAAGCCTTCACATGCCCGTTCGAAGGATCCATTGACATAAATCCGGTACGTAGAAACGATTTATAATAACGAATTGAATCCATCGGTGACATAATCGTATCTTTAGCTCCTTTCCATGAGAAGACAGTCATTTCCACCGGTTTATCAAACATTTTTCGAATTTCTTGTTCAGAGGCCCCTCCTTCTTTCATCAGGCGATAACGGTCAGTCTGTTTCATTGCTCTTGTCAGTAGTTCCTCTACACGCTTTGCCGATAAATCTCTTGCATACGGAGCGTTTTTACTCCCTTTCTTTTCTTTAAAGAATATCGGTTGCAAATAATTTAAATGCTCTTCTACCGCTTCTTCGGCATACTGCTGCATCCGTGAGTTCAGAGTAGTATAGATTTTCAATCCATCTGTATAAATATTATAATTTGAACCGTCTTTCTTTTTGTTCTTCATACACCAACCATACAACGGATTCGTTTCCCATGCTAGAGAATCTTCATAAAATTTTTGCATTTGCCAACCACGATAATTGCTTTTAACGGGTTTCGACGCCGTCATCACCCCACGAAGATATTCGCGGAAATAAGTAGCCAGCCCTTCCTTATGGTCCACGCGATTATAGGACAATTTCAACGGAAGGGCTTTCAACGAATCACATTCCGCCTCGGTAATATACCCGGCTTTCCGCATTTGTTCGAGCACCACGTTACGACGACCGCGAGAGCGCTCATTAAAACGAAGCGGATTATAAAGTGAAGGATTTTTGCACATACCGACTAATGTAGCTGCCTGTTCGATTTTCAGGTCTTTTGGCTCACAGCCAAAATACGTATGTGCTGCGGTTTTAATGCCCACAGCATTATTTAGAAAATCAAATTTGTTGAGATACATACTCAGAATCTCTTCTTTAGTATAATAACGTTCCAATTTCACTGCGATTACCCACTCAATCGGTTTCTGAAAAAGACGTTGAAGTGTATTTCTAGCTACATTTTCCGTAAACAATTGTTTCGCGAGTTGTTGAGACAAAGTACTGCCTCCACCCGCATTTTTCTGAAATAGCAATCCCCGTTTCACAAATGCCCGAAACAATGCTTTGGCATCAATTCCCGAATGCTCTACAAAACGAACATCTTCCGTTGCAATCAGAGCATTGATAATACCGGGAGATAATTCTTTATAAGCTGTATATATGCGGTTTTCTTTACTATAGGACCATGTGCCAAGTACTTTCCCATCTTCTGAAAATATTTCCGTTGCAAATTTATAATTGGGATTTTCCAATTCCTCCACCGGGGGCATGTAGCCAATCCAACCTTTAGAAATAGAAACAAAAATGATAACTATTGCAAACAGAACAACTGCCAACAAAATCCAAAGAGCTTTTATTATTTTTCGAATCATGTTTTTTCTTACTTAAAAAGACGCATTTGATAAAGTCGCAAAGTTAGATAAAATCTAATATCCGACCAACGAGTTTGGCAATTATTTCAGTTTTCTAACACCTTCCTCAGAATAAATATTTCAAGTATAAAAATAACGAAAACGACAGATATGAAGAAATATACTTAATATACACATGAACAGACAATATACCCATTACACAAAGATAACCTGTGCCCGACAAAACACTACTTGAGATATATGTTTTTTCTGTTATTTTTTTTATAGGCATACTATATTTTCACAAATTCTTCTTATCTTTACACTCCGGTAAAACAAGTTCTATCCACATAAAATATAACAAAATGGAAAACAGAAGTTTAGTAACCATTGCCGAACATTCTAAAGAAAAAATTCTCTACATGCTCGAAATGGCGAAGCAATTTGAAATGAACCCTAATCGCCGGTTATTACAAGGTAAGGTAGTAGCAACTTTGTTTTTTGAGCCATCCACTCGTACCCGCCTAAGTTTTGAGACGGCTGCCAATCGGCTTGGTGCACGAGTCATCGGTTTTTCCGATCCTAAAGCGACCAGTTCTTCCAAAGGAGAAACGTTAAAAGATACCATTATGATGGTAAGCAATTATGCAGATATCATTGTCATGCGTCATTATCTTGAAGGAGCTGCCCGTTATGCCAGTGAAGTTGCTCCGGTGCCTATTGTGAATGCCGGTGACGGAGCTAACCAACATCCTTCACAAACGATGCTCGACCTCTATTCCATCTACAAGACACAGGGTACATTGGAAAACTTGAATATTTTTTTGATAGGTGATTTAAAATACGGCCGTACCGTACATTCCCTGTTAATGGCTATGCGCCATTTCAACCCTACATTCCACTTTATTGCTCCTGATGAGCTGAAAATGCCGGAAGAGTATAAACTCTATTGTAAAACTCATCAAATTAAATATGTGGAATACACTGATTTTACGGAAGAAATCATTGCAGATGCAGATATCCTGTATATGACACGGGTACAACGCGAAAGGTTTACCGACCTAATGGAATATGAACGGGTGAAAAATGTATATATCCTACGTAACAAAATGTTGGAAAATACCCGCTCCAACCTACGTATCCTGCATCCATTACCCCGCGTCAACGAAATTGCCTATGATGTAGACAATAATCCGAAAGCATACTATTTCCAACAGGCACAAAATGGCTTGTATGCTCGTGAAGCTATTCTTTGCGATGTGTTAGGTATTACATTAGAGGACGTTAAAAATGATATTTTATTATGAATGAGAATAAACAAGCATTGCAAGTAGCAGCTCTGAAAAACGGGACGGTAATAGACCATATTCCTTCTGAAAAGCTCTTTACCGTAGTACAACTGCTCGGTGTAGAACACATGATAGGCAACATTACCATCGGATTCAATCTGGACAGTAAGAAATTGGGTAAAAAAGGCATTATTAAGATTGCAGACAAATTTTTCTGCGATGAGGAAATCAATCGCATTTCCGTTGTTGCGCCTCATGTTAAACTTAACATTATCCGTGACTATGAAGTAGTAGAAAAAAAAGAAGTAAAGATGCCGGATGAACTCCACGGAATTGTTAAATGTGCTAACCCGAAATGTATTACAAATAATGAGCCAATGTCTACAATTTTTCATGTGATAGACAAAGAAAATTGTATCGTGAAATGTCATTATTGTGAGAAAGAACAAAAAAGAGAAGAGATTAGCATCCTCTAACTCTTTTTTCATCACAGACTACATTGCCAAAGGTTAATTTTGTGATGATGACTATTAAATTGTATAACGATATATTTTTCGCCTTGATTATTCAGATAACAGGAAAGCCTATCATTTGTGATGAAAACTCTGATAAATTATGAAACAAGACTGGAAACCAGGAACGATGATTTATCCATTACCCGCTGTACTAGTCAGTTGCGGAAAAGACAAAAATGAATACAATATCATTACCATAGCATGGACGGGTACCATTTGTACTAACCCGCCCATGTGTTATATATCTGTTCGTCCGGAGCGGTATTCCTACGAAATTATCAAACGAAATATGGAATTCGTCATCAATCTGACAACAAAAGACATGGCCTTTGCAACCGATTGGTGCGGAGTTCGTTCGGGACGCAATTATCATAAATTCGAAGAAATGGGGTTGACTCCCGGACGTTGTACAATAGTCAATGCTCCCCTAATTGAAGAATCCCCTCTTTGTATTGAATGTCGTGTAAAAGAAATCATATCCCTTGGTTCTCATGATATGTTCATTGCGGATGTGGTAAACGTACGTGCTGACGACCAAAATCTGAATCGGGAAACTGGTAAATTCGAGCTGGCAGAAACCAATCCATTAGTATATGTACATGGAGGATACTATGAGTTAGGGACAAAAATCGGGAAATTCGGTTGGAGCGTAGAAAAGAAAAACAAAAAAGAAAAATAAACGAAATACGACCTGTCTGCATTATTAACTAACTAATTGGCAGGCGAATCAACAGAACAATAATTTATGTTACATAAAACGCTTCTCCTCAGTTTGTTGACAATAGCTTGTAGTGCTTTCGGGCAAAATTCCGGTACTACAGACAAGGTAGGACGTCCCAATACGAAAAAAATAAATTTCGGCATCAAAGCTGGGTTCAATTCCTCCATGTTTATGGTTTCTGAGTTGAAAATAAAAGATGTAACCATTGATGAAGTGCAGAACAATTATAAAATAGGTTATTTTGGAGCACTTTTTATGCGTATCAATATGAAAAAGCATTTCATTCAGCCGGAAGTGTCATACAATGTAACCAAATGTGAAATTACTTTCGACAAACTGGGGTCCCAGCACCCAGCTATCGAACCGGATTATGCATCTGTACAATCCGTATTACACAGCATCGACTTTCCTATTTTATACGGATACAATGTAGTAAAAAAAGGACCATATGGAATGTCTATTTTCATTGGTCCGAAACTCCGTTATCTATGGGGTAAGAAAAACGAAATTACCTTCAGCAATTTCGACCAGAAAGGTATTCACGAGAAACTATATCCGTTCAATATAAGTGCCGTAATCGGCGTAGGTGTCAACATTTCCCGTATTTTCTTTGATTTCCGCTATGAACAGGGAATAGGAAATATATCCAAATCCATCACTTATGACAATATCAATTCAGACGGCAGTATAGGAATAAGCCGAATTATTTTCAATCGACGTGACAGTGCATTAAGTTTCTCTCTCGGATTCATGTTCTAGACAAACAAGCTGTATGGTAAAGTCATATAACTAAAAACAATACCAATTCATTCTAAGAAATTAACTGACTATTATCCATCAAACTCCATTTTTCCCTAACATTTTTCTTATACTTCCTTCGTTCTTTATTTATTTTCATTAACTTTGCACACTTAAATAAGGTATCTAGAATCAGAAATTTAATCTTACTTATTATAATAAAAGCATGAAAAGAGACGACTTAATTTTCGACATCATCGAAAAAGAGCATCAACGTCAGCTTAAAGGTATTGAGCTGATTGCATCTGAAAACTTTGTGAGTGATCAGGTTATGCAGGCAATGGGTTCTTGCCTGACTAACAAGTATGCAGAAGGTTACCCCGGTAAACGTTACTATGGAGGTTGTGAAGTCGTAGACCAAAGCGAGCAAATCGCCATCGACCGTCTGAAAAAAATCTTTGATGCCGAATGGGCGAACGTACAGCCCCATTCAGGAGCACAAGCAAATGCTGCTGTTTTCTTGGCGGTTTTAAATCCAGGTGATAAATTTATGGGATTAAATCTCGCACACGGCGGCCATCTTTCTCATGGTTCACTGGTAAACACTTCCGGTATTATCTATACTCCCTGTGAATATAATTTAAATAAAGAAACGGGACGTGTTGACTATGACCAAATGGAAGAAATTGCCCTGCGTGAAAAACCGAAAATGATTATTGGCGGCGGCTCTGCCTATTCCCGTGAATGGGATTATAAGCGTATGCGTGAAATTGCAGATAAAATTGGTGCCATTCTGATGATTGACATGGCGCATCCTGCAGGTTTGATTGCTGCAGGAGTATTGGAGAACCCTGTTAAATATGCGCATATTGTTACTTCCACTACACATAAAACGCTTCGTGGACCTCGCGGTGGTGTTATCATGATGGGTAAGGATTTTCCCAATCCATGGGGAAAGAAAACCCCGAAAGGTGAAATCAAGATGATGTCTCAGTTATTGGACTCTGCTGTATTTCCCGGTATTCAAGGTGGTCCGTTGGAGCATGTGATTGCAGCTAAAGCTGTAGCATTCGGCGAAATCCTACAACCTGAATTTAAAGAATATGCAAAACAGGTACAGAAAAATGCTTCCGTACTTGCTCAAGCTTTGATAGACCGCGGATTTACCATTGTTTCCGGCGGAACTGATAATCACTCCATGTTGGTCGATTTACGAACTAAATATCCAGACTTAACAGGTAAAGTAGCAGAAAAGGCTTTGGTTTCTGCAGACATCACTGTCAATAAAAATATGGTTCCGTTTGACAGCCGTTCAGCTTTCCAGACTTCTGGCATACGTTTGGGCACACCAGCTATCACTACTCGCGGTGCAAAAGAAGACTTGATGCTTGAAATTGCTGAAATGATTGAAACAGTATTATCTAATGTGGAAAATGAAGAGGTTATTACACAAGTCCGTACACGTGTCAATGAGACAATGAAAAAATATCCTCTATTTGCATATTAAAATTAAAGCTCGCAAATACTTGGAAATCAATAGTTATAATATAAGGTATAATTTTCTTATTATTAATTTTATCCAGTCTGCACTTAAAAAAGAGTGCAGACTTTTTTATTATTTAACAATTCATTCTAAACTATCCATAAAGAAATCTGTTTTCTTACTACAATGAAAACAAGAAATACATCGGATGCCATTAGCAAACACCATATAATAGAAAAAGGGAAACAAATGTACAGTGTGAAAATACCGGAAAAAGAATCCGGAAACACACTGGACTCTATATATAATCATCCCCATCTTTCCACATTATGTCATAAGGAAAGACGGGGATTTACTTCATATTCGTCGCTATAAAACAGTACTATTCAAAATAAACCAAAAAGCAGACAATCGTATCAATCAACTTAAGCCTTCAATTTCCCCATTCACTATATCAATATGCAACGCCTGTGGTTCTTTGGGCAAACCGGGCATACGAAGAATCTCTCCAGCTATAGCCACAATCATTTCCGCCCCATTATTAATCACTATATCCTTAATATGGAACTCGAAATTATTCACCGCACCATAAATCTTGGGATCGGCAGAAAATGAATACTGCGTTTTAGCAATACAAACCGGATAATGTGCAATACCCATTTTCTCAATCAGTTTGATACGATTACGGGCAATACTGCTATAAGTAATAACACTTGCTCCATAAATATTACAAGCCACTTTTTCGATTTTCTGCTGCACACTATCCTCTTCCTTATAAGTATAGCATAAAGGTTCGGACGGATTATTCTCAATGGTGTCTACCACTAACCGCGCCATATCTACAGCTCCTTCTCCTCCCTCACTGAATGCATTATTGACAGCAAACCCCACTCCTAATTGTTCACAATGCTCACGCAATAACGCCATTTCCTCATCCGTATCAGTTGCAAACTTATTAAAAGCAACGATTACCGTCTGTCCGAAAGTACGAAGATTACGAACATGCTTATCCAGATTACGCAATCCCTCTTTCAACCCCTCCATATTCGGCTCCTTAATACGGTCAATGCTAACACCCCCATGCATCTTCAATCCTTGTGCAGTAGCAACAATAATAGTCAATCGTGGTTGAAGCCCACTTTTGCGGCATTTAATATTATAAAATTTTTCTGCACCGAGATCTGCACCAAAACCAGCTTCTGTAACTACATAATCACTGAACGACATAGCTAATTTAGTTGCCAAAATGGAATTACACCCATGAGCAATATTAGCAAACGGACCACCATGCACAAAAGCGGCAGTTCCTTCCGTAGTCTGCACCAGATTGGGATGGACAGCATCCTTCAGCAATACAGTGACTGCTCCTGCTACCCCTAAATCTTTTACCGTAAAAGGCTTATCATCATAAGTAAAGCCTAACAGGATATTCTCAATTCGACGGCGCAAATCTGTTATGTCTTTGGAAAGGCAAAGAATCGCCATAATTTCTGACGCCGGCGTTATATCAAAACCCGATTCTTGAGTAATACCATTTGTTTTCGGTCCAAGTCCGACAACAATATTGCGTAAAGAGCGGTCATTCACATCGAGAACTCGCCGCCACAAGATTTCTTTTAACCCGAAACCTTTCGCCTGATTTTGATAAAGATAATTATCAAGCAAGGCAGAAATCATATTATGAGCAGAAGTGATAGCATGAAAATCCCCGGTAAAATGGAGATTAATTTTTTCCATAGGAAGCACTTGCGCATATCCTCCTCCAGCCGCTCCCCCCTTCATGCCAAAACATGGACCGAGAGACGGTTCTCGCAAAGCGACAATCGCTTTTTTCCCAATTTTATTAAGCCCTAAAGCAAGCCCGATAGACACTGTCGTTTTACCAATACCGGCTTTAGTTGCCGTAATGGCAGTTACTAGGATAAGATTACTTTTCTTAACTTTCTCTTCGTCAACCAAATATTCGGGAATCTTTGCAATATAGCGACCATAATTTTCCACTTCTTCACGAGGAATTCCGATATTCTCAGCAACTTGCTTTATTTTTTTTAGTTCAATACTGCGAGCAATTTCTATGTCTGACTTCATACAGATATGATTAGTTTTTAATTTGAAAGAACAAAAGTATAATAAAAAAGCGAGAATGAAAAATTAAAAACTCACTGGATATATCGTAAATAATAAAGCATTAGAGAAATAAAATATTTCAGATAAAATAAAATCCACATAAAAGAACAAACTCTTTTTGACTAATACTGTTGTTTAATACATAACTTAAACAACAACTTAATTATGGAATGGATTATAAATCAATTAAGGGTACATCCCGAACTTGCCATTTTCTTAACGCTTTTCGCAGGATTCTGGCTTGGTAAGTTTAAAATCGGAAAATTTTCTTTAGGTACGGTAACCAGTGTTCTTCTTGTCGGTGTATTGGTTGGGCAATTAAATATTACCGTAGACGGTCCAATGAAAGCCGTATTCTTCCTACTTTTCTTATTTGCTGTCGGCTATAAAGTTGGACCACAATTTTTCCGTGGACTGAAAAAAGATGGCCTGCCTCAAGTAGGATTCGCTATACTGATGTGTATCGTCAGTTTAATAGCACCATGGATACTCGCTAAAATCATGGGCTACCACCCAGGAGAAGCGGCAGGGTTATTAGCCGGTTCGCAAACAATATCAGCAGTCATCGGCGTAGCTAGTGACACTATCAACCAATTAGATATCAACGATGCACAGAAAACAACATATATTAATGCTATTCCGGTAGCCTATGCCGTAACTTATATCTTCGGTACGGCAGGTTCAGCTTGGATTCTAGCCTCCCTGGGTCCGAAAATACTTGGAGGATTAGACAAAGTAAAATCCGACTGTAAAGAACTGGAAGCCAAAATGGGAACCTCGGAAGCGGATGAACCCGGATTTGCACCGGCACTCCGTCCGGTCGTATTTCGTGCCTATAAAATTACGAATAAATGGTTTGGTAACGGGAAAAAAGTCAGTGAACTTGAAAATTATCTATGTAAGAATGATAAACGTCTATTTGTAGAACGTGTCCGTCAGGCAGGCATCGTAAAAGAAGTTAACCCAAATTTGATTCTTCACCGAAATGACGAAATAGTACTTAGCGGACGTCGCGAGTTTGTAATTGGAGAGGAGGATTGGATAGGACCGGAAGTGATTGATGCGCAATTACTTGATTTTCCGGCAGAAACTCTTCCGGTAATGATTACTCACCGGACCTTTGCCGGAGAAACAGTTTCTAAAATCCGTTCGCAGAAATTCATGCATGGAGTAAGTATCCGCAACATCAAACGTGCTGGAATCAATGTTCCAGTATTAGCTAAAACCATAATAGATTCCGGTGATATACTCGAACTTACAGGACTTAAACATGAAGTAGAAGATGCTGCCAGACAAATGGGATACGTTGACCGTCCTACTAATCAAACAGATATGATTTTCGTCGGACTTGGAATCCTGCTCGGTGGTCTTTTCGGAGCATTAGCTATTCATTTGGGAGGTGTCCCTATCAGCCTTTCAACTAGTGGCGGAGCATTGATTGCAGGACTTCTATTTGGTTGGTTACGTAGTAAACATCCTACTTTCGGCGGTATTCCAGAACCCTCCTTATGGGTACTGAACAATGTAGGGCTGAATATGTTTATTGCAGTAGTCGGCATTGCTGCCGGTCCCAGTTTCATTGCCGGATTTAAAGAAGTAGGTTTCAGTCTGTTTATTGTCGGTGCATTGGCAACAGCCATTCCTTTATTGGCAGGATTACTTATGGCAAAATACTTGTTTAGGTTCCATCCGGCTCTGTCACTAGGATGTACTGCAGGGGCACGTACCACAACTGCTGCCCTAGGAGCTATTCAAGATGCAGTAGAAAGCGACACGCCAGCTTTGGGATATACAGTAACATATGCTGTAGGTAACACTCTATTGATTATTTGGGGAGTTGTCATCGTGCTACTTATGTAACTCTTGTATCAATTTATTTTCAGAAATACTAATTAAACAAGCCCATAACCTAAACAAAGACAGGCTGGGAAATTACCCCTGTCGTTCAAAAACTTGTACTCACGTTTATTTCATATATAAATCAACAAAATATCATTATGGAAAAGAAAACAAATATCCCAACCATTACAAAAAGTTATGCTAAGAAAATGGAAACAATCAGTCCATTCGAACTGAAAAACAAACTTATTGATATGGCAGACGAAAGTATCAAAAAGATTGCACACACCATGCTGAATGCCGGAAGGGGTAATCCGAACTGGATTGCCACCGAACCACGCGAAGCATTTTTCCTATTGGGACAATTCGGACTTTGCGAATGTCACCGCGTATTCTCATCAAAAGAAGGAATAGCAGGAATTCCACAAAAATCAGGAATAGCCGCCCGTTTCGAGGCATTTCTGAAAAACAATGAAAAAACCCCTGGTGCCAGTTTACTGAAGAAAGGTTATAACTACATGTTGATGGAACATGCCGTCGACCCGGATACACTTATCCATGAATGGACTGAAGCAGTCATTGGTGACCAATATCCTGTCCCTGACCGTATCCTACATTTTACAGAGTTGATTATACAAGATTATCTGGCACAAGAAATGTGTGACCGTCGTCCTCCTAAAGGGAATTTCAATCTTTTTGCCACAGAAGGAGGAACAGCAGCCATGTGTTATGTATTCGATTCATTACAAGAAAATTTTCTGCTAAACCAAGGGGATGCCATTGCATTAATGATTCCAGTTTTCACTCCTTACATTGAGATTCCGCAACTACGGCGTTATCAATTCGACGTTACGGAAATATCCGCCGATCAGATGACATCCGACGGGCTACATACGTGGCAATATAAGGATGAGGACATCAACAAATTAAAAGACCCGCAAATTAAAGCATTATTTATTACTAATCCAAGTAATCCACCCAGTTATGCGTTAAACCGAGAGACAACCGAACATATCATCGACATTGTAAAGAATGATAATCCGAATTTAATGATTATCACAGATGACGTATACGGAACATTCATCCCTCATTTCCGTTCACTGATGGCAGAATTACCGCATAATACACTCTGCGTTTACTCCTTTTCCAAATACTTCGGAGCTACAGGATGGAGAACCGCAGTCATTGCCTTGCACGAAGACAACATCTACGACAAAATGATTGCCCACCTGTCGGAGGAGCAGAAATCAATATTAAACAAACGTTATTCCAGTCTTAGCCTACAACCGGATAAGATGAAATTTATCGACCGTATGGTAGCAGACAGTCGGCAGATTGCACTGAATCATACCGCCGGACTTTCCTTACCCCAGCAAATACAGATGAGTTTATTTGCCATCTTCTCATTGCTGGATAAAGAAGACAGTTATAAAAATAAAATGCAGGAAATTATTCGTCGTCGTTTACACGCTTTATGGAACAATACAGGTTTCACATTAGTAGAGGACCCACTGCGTGCCGGATATTACTCAGAAATTGATATGTTGGTATGGGCGAAGAAATTCTACGGAAATGATTTTGTCACATATTTACAAAAGAAATACAATCCGTTGGATGTCGTTTTCCGTCTCGCTAACGAAACATCGCTTGTACTGTTAAACGGCGGTGGTTTTGCCGGCCCTAAATGGAGCGTTCGAGTATCGCTTGCCAATTTGAATGAAGTTGATTACATAAAAATCGGACAAAGTATCAAACGTGTATTAGAAGAATATGCCCAAGCATGGAAAGCATGCTATCCAATAAACGGAAATCAATAAGAAATAAATAAAATCAGGGAGATAATCCGAAGCAAATTTGTCAAAGCACAAAAGGATTTCTGTGCTTTGACAAATTCCGGCTTACCTCTACAGAACACACTCATCTTACTCCTGTAATCTATCGTCATACCAGTGTCAACTTCTATCTTGGCATATTGATTATTTCTGGAAAATGATATTCTCCCTTATCTATTCCCAAAATTAAATTCTGAAACTATCAAAATACATATTTTTCATTTAACAAAATAGTATTACCTTTGACACTCAAACATTCAAAAATGAATAGACAATGAAAATGTATCTTATTTTACTGTTAGCGATTATTTTTGAAACAATTGCTACCTCTTATCTGAAACAAAGCGAACAATTCACAAAGCTTCTCCCCTCCATTATCACAATTCTAGGGTATGCCGCAGCATTTTATTGTTTAAGCATAGTATTAAAAAGTATTCCCGTCGGCATTGCCTATGCCATTTGGTCAGGAGTCGGTATCATACTTATAGCTTTGATTGGTTTCTTTGTCTTTAAACAGCACCTCGACTTACCGGCAATCATCGGATTAGGTCTAATTATTGCAGGCGTAGTAGTCATCAATGTTTTCTCTCATTCCATATCCCATTAGTTTTTATCTGTTTACCAAAAGAAAACATAACAAAAGCAGATTATCAACCAGAAATTTTCTATCTTTGTCGTAAATCAACCTTTATATGAAGATGAAAAAGTTAATTTTATTTCTTTCACTAACATTATCGGTCGGTTTTGTCTTTGCTCAGTCGGAAGTTCCTTCCGACAGTATTCACCGTGTCCCGTCAACCAATATTAAAGAATTCGGCGGTTTTTTACTGGATATGGGATTAATGAATGTAACACCTCCCAAACTTCCCAAATTCAGTTTAGACATACCGGATATGAGCAAAGATTACAATCAAATATTCCGTTTAAATACGGATGCAATCTACTCACAAGGATTCACAAGCACATTTTCCCCTTCCTTCTCTAATTTCGGATACGGATGGGGCTTGTTTGCCTCTCCCCAGTTTATGCAAATGGGCTCTTTCAAATTAAAAAACGGAATGAGAATCAATACTTATGGAGATTATGATAAAGATGGGTGGAAAATACCCAACCGAAGTGCGATGCCGTGGGAAAAAAACAATTTTCGGGGAGCATTTGAACTTAAATCAGCCAATGGAAATTTTGGCATACGGATTGAAGTACAACAAGGACGGAACAGTCTTTATTAAGATTGTTACTTATTGTCATAAATAATCTCTTATAGAAAAAGATACCGTCAATTACAGGAGAATACGATTTTTAGTCCGAGATTTAACCATTTCTCTACTAACTATAAAAAAGAGCCATATCTCAAATGATATTTTGGATACCTATTTTATAGGGATATCCAGTAAATGTCCCATTCTTCGATTTAATGAAAAGCTGTTCCATTGGAAAGAAACAGGTTGCTCTTCTTTTAAATCCCCAAAGATAGAATTTATTGAATATCCCTATAAAACAGAAGTAATATCAGTTATTAATTCATATTGTCTTCAGACTCACTTCTCCAGTTTTACAACTCTCCTGATTCAAAAACCTTATCTGCAGCAGACATCGCATTAACTATCCGATCACACCATCTATCAAATTCAGGGTCAGGAATTTGTACTTCAGGGTGTGAAAGCATATAACGTATAGATTGTCTCAAACCATCTGCCATTGAGACATGGCAAACAAAATCCGGCACAAGTCTTTTTATTTTCGAATTATCGAAAACAACTGTTGACGACTTATCTCCTAACAATTCTCCTCTGAAATCATAATTCTCTCCATGTCGTGCCAGAAAATCCGAAGCGACATGCATTGCATTCAACGTTTTTCCCAATGCATCAGCAATGATTTCATAAATCTGGTTCCACGTCATACTCTCATCGGTAGTTATATGAAAAGCATTCCCGATAGCATGGGGATTTGCCATTAAACCAACATATCCTTTAGCGAAATCTTTCGAATGAGTCAGTGTCCACAACGAACTTCCGTCACCTGGAATGATTATTGGTTTTCCTTCAAGAATACGCTTGATTATCTGCCAGTTCCCCTTAGAGCCATGCACGCACACGGGAGGTTTTGTCCCGTTATAAGTATGGCTAGGACGAACGATAGTAACAGGAAACCCAACTGTACGATAAGCCCTCATCAATACTTCTTCCGCAGCAATCTTATTACGGGAATATTCCCAATAAGGGTTTGCCAGCGGAGTACTTTCCGTAATACGATAATCAGCCAATGGTTTTTGATAAGCAGAAGCGCTACTTATAAATATATATTGTTTTGTTTTACCACGAAACAAGCGGATGTCGCGCTCTGCATCTTCTGCAGTATAAGCAATGAATTGAGCAACCACATCATAGTTTTCGTGTTCGATAACTTTGGCTATCAGCTCTTCATTATGAATGTCTGCAATAATATTACGCATACCATCCGGTAAATTCCAATTTCCTCTGTTAAGCAAAGTTACCTCCCATCCCTTTTGTTGTGCCAATGCAGAAACGTCAGCACTGATTGTACCCGTTCCACCAATAAATAATACTCTCATAAGCTAACAATTAAAAAATATACTAATTTCATTTTTGCAAAAGCCCTGTTTTTATGAAAACAGAATTTTCACAAAGGTATTAATTCTGATGTTCATCTTCTGCAATCACTAGGAGTTATTTCACTACAAGTGCTACATATACTATTCTCTCTGGCTGACAACTAAAAATCAGCTTGCCATTCTATCGAATCCGTTGTATATAAATTACGGTTTCTCATACCTATATTACTGATTTACAAATATACATTAAAAATATATGCATAAAAGTTTTATCTTTGTCACCAGATAAAATCATAAGACCTATGAACGAAATTACTAAAATTGAAACTATTGACCAGTATGACCAGCTATTCGGGTTGGAAACCTTACACCCCTTAGTAAATGTGATTGATTTTTCAAAAGCGACAAAAACAGTAGAATACTATCGTATGAATATCGGATTCTACTCTTTGTTTTTAAAAGACATAAAATGTGGCGACCTAAAATACGGACGCAAATATTACGATTATCAGGAAGGAACGGTTGTTTGCATGGCACCGGGACAAGTAGTCGGAATAGATAATCGGAAAAACATCCCTCAACATACAAAATCCATAGGTGTCTTGTTTCATCCGGATTTAATCCGGGGAACTTCCCTAGGGCAAAACATAAAGAACTATTCTTTCTTCTCTTACGAAGTCAACGAAGCTCTACATTTGTCCGACCAGGAAAAAGAAATCGTAACAGACTGTATACGCAAAATACAAATCGAGTTAGAACATACCATCGACAAACACAGTAAACAACTCATCGTCCGTAATATCGAGTTGCTGCTCGATTATTGCATGCGTTTTTATGAACGACAATTTATCACACGTAATCAAGTAAACAAAGACATTATTGTACGATTCGAACATTTATTGGACGAATATTTTCAAGGACAAACGGTACAAACTGAAGGATTGCCCTCAGTAAAATATTTCGCAGACAAAGTTTGTCTTTCTTCCAACTATTTCGGTGACTTGATAAAGAAAGAAACCGGTAAGACTGCTCAGGAATATATCCGGCATCGGATTATAGAACTAGCCAAAGAACGAATTTTAGAAGGGTCTCAAACAGTAAGTCAAATTGCCTACGAATTGGGATTTCAATATCCTCAACATTTCACCCGACTATTTAAAAAATATGTTGGATACACCCCTAATGAATACAAACAACGAAATTAAAAATACATAAACCATAAAAATCACAGAATACCGATTACTTTATAAATTATTCTCAGAATACCCGGTTCAATAAAGGCATTCAGATTACATCTGATTCTTAATAAAGTTTGAATTGAGCAACTCAACCATTAATCAATGTTATAAAACACACTTTTTCTCTTGAATTATTTGCAGATAACTCAAAAGTATGTACATTTGCAATGTGTTTTTCATAGTATTAGATTTAAGGTTAACA
>NZ_CAUCSQ010000050.1 GCF_958445495.1 uncultured Bacteroides sp.
GAGTTCTGCTGTCTGATACAAGAGGATAAATTGAATTGATAGAACTCACCTAAAGAAAGAAACTACCCGTTCACCATCCACAGGTTTAAACCAAGGAATAGAGGTGGCAACCGGTTCAATAATCCCCCAATGGTCGCCTTCCAAATAATAACCTCCACCACCGGTAGTACGGACCGTAGCCCAATCCCAACTGAAATCTCCGATAGAATACCCGTCATCGTCACAAGACTGCATCACCGGTATTAATGATACCAGTGCCAATAAACTCAAAAAACACTTAAACTTTTTCATATTTCATTCCTTTTTCTTTATTCAAACCTTCTGTATTATAAATAAAAAAGCCGTGCATTTACTGCATCGGCTTTACGTTTATTCAGAAAAAGAAAGTTATTTTTTCAACAGGTCCAGCATCTTACAGGCCGCACGGCGGGGAGCACCGGCAGGCCCCAGCCGTTCCGCAACATAATCATACCCGGCAAGCATCCCATTCCTATATTCTTTATCTTCAAGAATACGTCTCAACTCACACTGCATATTTTCCACCGTCATGGTATCAGCGACCAGCTCCTTCACAATCTCGCGGTCAGCAATCAAATTAACCAGCGAGATGAACCTTACCGTCAGGATATGGCGTCTCAAGAACGAGATTATTTTCCCAACCGGAGTATGATAACAAACCACCTGCGGAACCCGAAACAAAGCGGTTTCAAGGGTAGCCGTACCCGAAGTAACCAAAGCCGCGTCCGCATGCTGCAAAAGCTGGTATGTCCTGCCAAAGATTATCTTTACTTTTGACAAGCCTACATAATCCTTATAATAGTCCGGAGAGATACCCGGTGCGCCTGCCAATACCAGTTGATAATCCGGAAAAGCAGAAGCCGCTTTCAACATATCCGGCAGATTGTCTTTAATCTCCTGCTTCCGGCTACCCGCCAACAAGGCGATTACCGGCTTATTCTCCAACCGGTTCTCTGCGACAAACTCCGCAAAATCTCCCGAATGGACTTCTTTATAAGCCGTCACCTCATCTACCGTAGGATTTCCGACATAATGAATAGGATACTGATGCTTCCCTTCAAAAAACTCTACTTCAAAAGGAAGAATGGAGAAAAGCTCGTCCACATCACGTTTTATATTTTTGATGCGATATTCTTTCCATGCCCATATCTTCGGAGAAATATAATAATAGACGGGTATCCGCGTTTTTGCATGCACAAACCGGGCGATATCCAAATTAAAACCGGGATAATCCACCAGGATTACGACATCCGGGTTCCATGCCATTATATCTTCCTTGCAGCGTTTCATATTTGCAAAAATAGTACGCAAATGAAGCAACACGGGAACGAACCCCATATACGCCAATTCTTGGTAATGCTTCACCATAGTTCCGCCGACAGAAGCCATTAAATCTCCGCCGAGAAAACGGAAATCCGCTTGCGGGTCTGCCGCTTTCAAAGCAGCCATCAGATGGGAAGCGTGCAAGTCACCGGAAGCTTCACCGACAATCAGATAATATTTCATGGAAGGTCACTATTTAATGAATTATAATTTCGACTGTCATGCCAAGATTAGAGTCCTGCCCGCAGACACTGCCCACGCAGCTCATCTACAAAACCGTAAGCTGTCACATCGACGGTAGTCGGAGTGATGGCTACATATCCGTTGGCCAATGCCCAATGGTCGTTTTTTTCATTTTCAGGCTCACAATCGGCAAATTCGCCAGTCAACCAGAAATAATTCATATCATCTGGCCGCGGGCAAGACACCCACTCATTTGTCCAGCGCCCTTTTGCCTGTTCACAAACCTTCACCCCTTTGATATCGGCTATGTCCGGGAAATTCACATTCAGGCAAGTCAACGGAGGAAGCCCCTGCTCCAATACCATAGCGGCAATCTTGCGTATGTAAGGACCTACCGCTTCAAAATCGGCATCATGGCTATGGTTACACAACGAAAAACCGATGGAGGGAATACCGTTCAAGCAACCTTCGATTACAACTCCCATCGTACCGGAATAATGCACGTTAGTCGCGGAATTATCTCCATGATTGATGCCTCCCACAATAAGCTCCGGTTCGCGTTCCAGTACCGCATTCCGCGCCAGCTTAATACAATCGGTAGGCGTTCCCGAACACTTATAGACAGTCAGTCCGGGTTCTTTCCTGACTAATTGATAATGAACAGGCTGAGTCACTGTAAGCGCACAACCGCTACCGGAACGCGGAGAATCCGGCGCCATTACCACAATTTCCCCTAAGGGACGGAGAAACTTTACCAGTTCGTTAATCCCCTTCGCCATAACCCCGTCATCATTTGAAACGAGTATCAACGGCTTTTCATTTTCCATATATTCAATCCTTTCCTTTTTAATATCTGCACAAAAGTAGCAAAAAGAAGCTGGAACGCCAAACAGAACTTTCTGCTCTTATGCCGGATGACAGATGGAAATTCCGATTAACAGAACAGACCGCATTACTTTTTTATAGCTTGTAGAAGCGTAGTAGACAACACTTTTCCCCGTTTAGTAAGTTCCTCAGACTTCACCAGCCCGATTCCTTCCGCATACCATTCCATGGTATATTCCGTCTCGGAAAAGAACATAAACTTCGCTTTGTTTTCCGTATAAACCTTGATACAGTCAAAATCGCCGGCAGGGGTACGGATGATTTCCCGGCCTTTATATTTCCCTTTCAGATATGCCTTCATCGTCACCGTATTCATTTTTTGACAATAAGTGCAAGGAGGTACCTCTTCCCCTTCTTTGGCATTTTCTCTCAAAGGGATGATGATACGTCCTTCGGTACGAATGACCTTGCTATATTCCGCACATGCTTTTTCCGCTTCCTCCCGCCGGTTTTCGGGATAAGTGGAAAGTATGCGTTTCCGTATCCATTCATTTTCCATCTCGCTATCAAGCAGATTGATTTCCGTAACACCGGTATCCTTATGATAAACATAAGTTTGCAGGCTGTTTCCGTCCATAGTCTGCAGATTATTTCCATTCATTATGCTCCGGACGGCATAGCGGTCGCCGTGAACCGTCTGCCTCATTGTCAGACGATTGTCTTCATCTTTTACGTCAATGACACTTGCCGTATCTTTCAGTATCTCATTTTTCTTACGGTCTACAGTAATATAATACGCTACCGCACCTTTCTTGGCGTTGAAATATTGTGCCTGAACGGAAATCACGCACAAAAAGGGAACAAACAACAGAAGAAGTTTTACCATGTCAGTAATTGTTTTACAAAATTATTCAAATTTAATAAAAAATCCAATACCACAGAAAATATAGCGGCCAAAAGCGTCTCAGTTATTATAATTACGTCATTTTTATGAGTTTTACTCTCAAAGCAAAAATGGAAAAGGCGGAATGAGCGCAAAACACGGAAGAGGTTCCCCGATATGCACGGCATATTCGAGAAATAACAGTTTAACACCATGAAATCCATTCTCATACAGGCATCGGGTAAAACTCGCCTGCCAGTTGCAAGAAGCGAATAAAAATACCTTTTCCGACCTTACGGCAAAGTGCGGAAATGAACGCTCTCCTACCCGTTTACAAATCTTAATCTTCTGCAAGCGAGCAAAAAAAGAAATAGATATCCAATATAAATATGTATATTTGCAAGCTCGTTAAAGAGAAAAGAAGATGATGAACCTGTTGAAGTTTTGTAACCGTTTCGTCCGACAGTTATTAACAAAACAGGCGACTTATCAACAGAAATTGCAAAGTTTCTCTTTTTTCGTAGGCGCTCTAAGGATTTATCACTTATTTCGCTGCCAATAAATTTAGAGAATATGGGAAAAATTATTGCTTTGGCTAATCAAAAAGGTGGTGTAGGAAAGACAACGACTACAATCAATCTCGCCGCATCACTCGCTACACTTGAAAAAAAGGTACTCGTGGTAGACGCCGACCCGCAAGCTAATGCCTCTTCCGGACTGGGAGTAGACATCAAGCAATCGGAATGCACTATCTATGAATGCATTATTGACAAAGCCAATGTACAGGACGCTATTCATGACACCGAAATCGATTCTTTAAAAGTTATCTCTTCGCACATCAACCTCGTAGGAGCAGAGATTGAAATGCTGAACCTCCCAAACCGCGAAAAGATACTGAAGGAAGTACTCACCCCTTTGAAGAAAGAATATGACTATATCCTGATAGACTGTTCTCCTTCACTAGGACTCATCACCATCAATGCTCTGACGGCAGCCGACTCCGTGATTATCCCCGTACAAGCCGAATACTTCGCCCTTGAAGGAATCAGCAAACTGCTGAACACCATCAAAATCATCAAATCGAAATTAAATCCGGCTTTAGAAATCGAAGGCTTCCTGCTGACGATGTACGACTCGCGCCTGCGCCAGGCAAACCAGATTTACGATGAAGTCAAACGCCATTTCCAAGAACTGGTGTTCAACACCGTAATTCAAAGAAACGTAAAGCTAAGCGAAGCCCCCAGCTACGGCATTCCGACCATCCTCTACGATGCGGACTCCACCGGAGCCAAGAACCATCTGGCTTTAGCCAAAGAGATTATCAACCGAAACAACTAACGAAGAAGATATGGCAACACAAAGAAGAAATGCATTAGGACGCGGACTCGACGCCTTGCTCTCAATGGATGACGTGAAAACCGAAGGTTCTTCTTCCATCAACGAAATAGAATTGGCGAAGATTTCCGTCAATCCCAACCAGCCCCGCCGCGAATTTGACGAGACAGCATTGCGGGAACTGGCGGACTCAATTGCGGAAATAGGTATCATACAACCGATTACCTTACGAAAGGTATCGGACGACGAATATCAGATTATCGCAGGCGAACGCCGCTACCGCGCTTCACAAAAAGCAGGTTTAAAAACCATTCCCGCTTACATCCGCACGGCCGACGACGAGAACATGATGGAAATGGCGCTGATAGAGAATATACAGCGCGAAGACCTGAATGCCGTAGAAATCGCCCTGGCCTACCAGCATTTGCTCGACCGGTATGAACTTACCCAAGAACGCCTGAGCGAACGCATCGGTAAAAACCGAACGACAATCGCCAATTACCTGCGTCTGCTGAAATTGCCGGCCCCTATCCAAATGGCTTTGCAAAACAAACAGTTGGACATGGGACACGCCCGTGCATTGATTTCGTTGGGCGACCCTAAACTGCAAGTAAAAATATTCGAAGAGATACAGGAACACGGATATTCCGTCCGTAAAGTAGAAGAAATCGTTAAATCATTAAGCGAAGGTGAAGCAGTGAAAAGCGGCACACGGAAAATAACTCCGAAACGCGCCAAACTTCCGGAAGAATTCAACTTGCTGAAGCAACAGCTTTCAGGTTTTTTCAGTACCAAGGTACAGCTCACTTGCTCCGAAAAAGGGAAAGGGAAAATCAGCATTCCTTTCAACAATGAGGAGGAATTGGAACGTATCATGGAAATCTTCGATACGCTAAAAAAGTAAATGACAAGAAAAAGTAAGAAATATCAAGTACTAGTCAGTGCCCTGCTTCTCTGTTTTTTACAGGTGGCAGGGATTGATATGTATGCACAAGACCCGGTAACCCCGGTACAAAAGGACACCGCCATCCTACGCCGGGAACCTCCGAAAGCCCGTGCGAGGAGACACCGGGAACCGGCCCAGAAACCAGATTCGTTGAAGAAAGATTCCATCATCCTGCCCCTTCGGCAGCTTCAATCAATCGATAGCCTGTCAGCCGCCAAAATACAGATAGCGGACAGTCTCGACGCAATCAACCGGAAAGAGTTGAAAAAAATAGAACAACCGGTATCCGTCAAGATAGACCCCGACAGCGTTCCGCCTCCCTCCAAGGACATCAATAAAAAAATATTCATGCCCAATCCTACCAAAGCGACATGGCTGGCGGTCGTCTTTCCGGGCGGAGGACAGATTTACAACCGGAAATTCTGGAAACTGCCGATTATATACGGAGGGTTTGCCGGTTGCGCCTACGCTTTAAGCTGGAACGGTAAAATGTACAAAGACTACTCACAGGCTTACCTAGATATCATGGACAGCAATCCGAACACCAAAAGTTACGAAGATTTGCTGCCTCCCAATGCAACTTACAACGAGGAGCAACTAAAAAATACGTTAAAACGAAGGAAAGATATGTTCCGGCGTTATCGGGACCTTAGTATATTTGCATTCATCGGAGTCTATCTCATCTCCATCATCGACGCTTACGTGGATGCGGAGTTGTCCAACTTCGACATCACCCCGGACTTGAGTATGAAGGTGGAACCGGCAGTTATCGACAACGACAACAATAACAGCCAGTTCCGGCCGAGCAGCTTAAAGAGCAAGTCAGTAGGCCTGCAATGCGTATTACGATTTTAAAAACACAAATTAGATTGATCTTATTATTGAAGCATGAAGAAATTAGTAAACTATTGTTCGATTGTTCTTCTTTTACTATCGGCGGCATCCCAGGTAAAAGCCCAAAGCGTAGATGTAGTGATTCGTGAAAACGGAACAGAACATAAAGAAAGCATCGACTTGCCGATGAGTATGACCTATCCGCTCGACAGCTTGCTGAATGACTGGAAAGTAAAAAACTATATTGATTTAGGTAAAGATTGCAGTACGGCGGAAGTCAATCCGATATTCAGCGATTCGGTTTACATGGACCGTTTGTCACGCATTCCGGCTATCATGGAAATGCCTTATAACGACATCGTACGCAAATTTATCGACATGTACACCGGACGCCTGCGTAACCAGGTTTCTTTTATGTTAAGCGCCTGCAACTTTTACATGCCGATTTTCGAAGAAGCCCTGGATGCCTACGGCCTTCCGCTGGAACTGAGATACCTCCCCATCATCGAATCCGCCCTTAACCCGTCTGCCGTTTCACGCGCCGGTGCATCGGGATTGTGGCAGTTCATGATTGGCACGGGTAAAATCTACGGTCTGGAATCGAACAGCCTGGTAGACGAGCGCCGCGACCCGATAAAAGCGACATGGGCGGCCGCACGTTACCTGAAAGAGATGTATGCCATTTACGGAGACTGGAACCTCGTTATCGCCGCCTATAACTGCGGTCCCGGCACAATCAACAAAGCAATCCGCCGCGCTAACGGCGAGACGGATTACTGGAAAATATATAACCTGCTGCCCAGGGAAACAAGAGGATACGTACCGGCGTTTATCGCTGCAAATTACGTAATGACATACTACTGCGACCACAACATCTGTCCGATGGAAACAAACATTCCGGCAAGTACAGACACCGTACAGGTGAGCAAAAACCTGCATTTCCAGCAGATAGCCGACCTTTGCAATGTCCCGCTGGACCAGATAAAGAGCCTGAATCCGCAATACAAGAAGCAAATCATCCCCGGCAACAGCAAACCGTACACCCTGCGGTTACCAATCGACGCAATCAGCAACTTTATAGACAAACAGGACACAATCTATGCACACCGCGCCAACGAGCTGTTCCGCAACCGAAGAGTCGTCGCCGTGAAAGAGACCTCCAGTGCCCGCAGAAATACAACCGCTGTGGCAGGAAAGGGAAAACTGTCCTATTACAAGATAAAAAGCGGAGACACTTTATCTTCCATTGCGGAAAAACACGGTGTCAGCGTAAGGAACATACAACGGTGGAACGGATTGTCCGGTACCAGGATTACAGCAGGAAAACGATTGAAAATATACAAATAAACCTCTTCCCGCTTGCATCATTCGGAAATTTGCTTATTTTTGCAAAAATAAGCAAGTGAAAGAAGAACAGTTATGGACAATCTAACCCCCAAAGACATAGCAGAAGAAGAGATGATTAATCAGGCATTTCACCAATTACTGAATGATTATCTCAACACCAAACATCGCAAACGAGTTGAAATCATCACCAAGGCTTTCAACTTTGCCAACCAGGCGCATAAAGGAATCAAACGCCGCTCCGGCGAACCTTATATTATGCACCCGATTGCTGTAGCGAGCATCGTATGCAACGAAATCGGACTCGGTTCTACCTCCATCTGTGCGGCATTGCTGCATGATGTTGTGGAGGACACGGACTACACGGTGGAAGACATTGAAAATATCTTTGGACCCAAGATAGCCCAGATTGTAGACGGACTCACTAAAATATCCGGAGGCATCTTCGGCGACCGCGCCTCTGCACAGGCGGAGAACTTCAAAAAGCTGTTGCTGACGATGTCCAACGATATCCGGGTAATCCTTATCAAGATAGCCGACCGGCTACACAACATGCGTACCCTTGGTTCCATGTTGCCTAACAAACAGTATAAGATAGCAGGCGAAACTCTCTACATTTACGCTCCGCTCGCCAATCGACTGGGGCTCTATAAGATAAAGACCGAACTTGAGAACCTGAGTTTCAGGTACGAGCATCCGGAAGAGTATGCGGAGATAGAAGAAAAGCTGAATGCCACTGCTGCCGAACGAGATAAAGTATTCAATGACTTCACAGCTCCTATCCGCACGCAACTTGACAAAATGGGGTTGAAATACCGGATTCTCGCCCGTGTCAAATCAATCTACTCCATTTGGAACAAGATGCAGACCAAGCATGTCCCTTTTGAAGAAATATATGACTTGCTAGCCGTCCGTATCATCTTCGAGCCGCGCAATATGGAAGAAGAGTTGAACGACTGTTTCGACATCTACGTATCCATCTCCAAGATATACAAGCCTCATCCCGACCGCCTGCGCGACTGGGTGAGCCATCCCAAGGCAAACGGCTACCAGGCGTTGCACGTCACTTTGATGGGCAACAACGGCCAGTGGATTGAGGTCCAAATCCGTAGCGAACGGATGAACGATGTTGCCGAACAAGGATTCGCCGCCCATTGGAAGTACAAAGAGGGAGGAGGAAGTGAAGATGAAGGAGAACTGGAGAAATGGCTAAAAACCATCAAGGAAATATTGGACGACCCGCAACCGGATGCTATCGACTTTCTGGATACAATCAAACTTAACTTATTTGCCTCCGAGATATTCGTATTCACGCCCAAAGGAGAACTGAAAACGATGCCGCAAAACTCGACAGCACTCGATTTCGCCTTCTCCCTGCATACGGACATCGGCAGCCATTGCATCGGCGCCAAAGTGAATCATAAATTAGTTCCGCTAAGCCATAAGTTACAAAGCGGCGACCAAGTGGAAATCCTGACGTCCAAATCACAGCGCGTGCAACCGCAATGGGAAGCCTTTGCCACCACTGCCCGCGCCCGCGCCAAGATAGCGGCAATTCTCCGCAAAGAACGTAAGGCAAATCAGAAAATAGGCGAAGAGATTCTAAGCGAGTTCCTGAAGAAAGAAGAGATTCGCCCGACAGATGCTGTAATCGAGAAATTACGGAAACTGCATAATGCAAAGAATGAGGAAGAGTTGCTGGCTGCTATCGGCAGCAAAACAATCGTTCTGGGAGAAGCTGACAAGAACGAGCTGAAAGAGAAACAAACCAGCAACTGGAAAAAATACTTGACTTTCTCTTTCGGCAACAACAAAGAAAAGCAGCAAGAAGAAAAAGAACCGCAGGAAAAAGAAAAGATTAATCCGAAACAGATTCTCAAACTAACGGAAGAAAGCCTGCAAAAGAAATACATCATGGCAGAATGTTGCCATCCTATTCCGGGGGACGACGTATTGGGATATATTGACGAGAACGACCGTATCATCATTCACAAACGCCAATGTCCTATTGCCGCTAAACTAAAAAGCAGCTACGGTAACCGCATTCTGGCTACCGAATGGGACACTCACAAAGAATTGTCTTTCCTCGTTTATATCTACATAAAAGGCATAGACAGCATGGGGCTTTTAAACGAAGTCACCCAAGTCATCTCCAGACAACTAAACGTCAATATCCGCAAACTGACCATCGAAACCAATGACGGTATCTTTGAAGGGAAAATACAACTATGGGTACACGACGTAGACGACGTAAAAACAATCTGCAACAACTTGAAGAAAATCCAGAACATCAAACAAGCCAACCGGATAGAGGAATAAACACAAAAGTAGAAGCCCATAGCCGTAGTTGCCAGTTATATACAACCTTGACATCCTACGAAGCATTTTCCTATTTTTTCAGCTAATTCAGGAAAAGGAGAAGGAACATGAAACCGGCAGATATGCTTAAAGATATCCGAAGGGAGTGTCAAAACTAAGATAAACACTCGGAACAGTTACAGAATCTAACTGATAAACATAAAAATAACCGTATCATTACTCAAAAATAGAGTTGATACGGTCTTTTTATTGCCGATGAAGAGTGCCGAGTTTCAGATGAGAAGTTCATTTCCTCTAAAATTGAATTTTGACACCCCTATCTTTTTTATTCTATGAATACCCCTGTTTCTATCGTTAAAAACACATCCGGATATAAAGTAATTTATAACCGTAAATCCTGCTTTCATATTTATGCAAACACCCCTTTTTATACAAACACCCTTCCACTGTCCGGATATTATTCCCGACCGTCCAATTCCCGTTTGATAGCCAGAAGTTCTTCTTTGACAGCTTTCAGCCGACTCACAATTTCATAATTACGGACAGTAGCCTCCTTATTGTCCTTCAACCTCTGCCGGGCCCCCGGAAGCGTCATTCCCTTTTCCTTCACCAAATGATAAATCAACCCGATAGTCTCCACGTCCTCTTTACGATACTGGCGTATCCCCCTCCCGACAGTCCTGGGAGAAATCTGCGGGAACTCTTTTTCCCAGAAACGAAGCAGGGACGGATTGACACCAAACATATCAGCGACTTCCCCGATTGAGTAATACAGTTTCAACTCTTTATCCGTACTGAGCATAACATTCTTCCTTTATTTAAGAGATTAATCGAAAACCTTACCGTGATTGGCGGCCAACTGAACCATTTTCTCATAATCTTCCGCACTTAAATCCATGAAATAATAATTTACCGGATTCACAACCTGCCCTTTCACGTGCACCTCATAATGCAGGTGCGGACCGGTACTCTTTCCCGTACTGCCCACCTTTCCGATGACCTCCCCACGAACCACCTTTTTGCCGACCTTGGTATTAAACCCTTGCAAATGAGCGTAGCGGGTCATATATCCAAACCCATGATTTATTTCAATCGTATTGCCATATCCCGTTTCCCATCCCACTTTCACAACAGTCCCGTCTCCGGTGGCATATACATCCGTCCCCTGATGAGCCGAAAAATCCATTCCCGCATGAAACTTCGTCGTGCCGTAAATCGGGTCGATACGTGTACCGTAACCGGAAGCAGTCTTGCGAAGATCCTTATTGGAAATAGGCTGGATAGCCGGAATACACTTCAACATCTCGTCATGGTTCTTACACATCTCCACCACATCGTCAAAAGACTTGGACTGAATATACAACCGCTTAGACAGCACATCCAGTTTCTGCGTCGTATTTACCACCAATTTGGCATTTGCCAAATCCATCAGTTCCTCATACCGGTTTGTCCCCCCGTAACCCGCCTGGCGGATAGCCGGAGAAACCGGGTCGGCCTGCAAAATCACCCGATATAAGTTATCGTCACGCTGCTGAATATCCTGAAGCACCCCCATCGCATCATCCAGACGGCGGGAAAGGACATTATATTGCGCCTGCAAACGGCTATTCTCTATCCGTAACTCCTTTTCCGACGGAGAACCAAAAATCAAGAGCAATATGATGAAACATCCCGCTCCCAATCCCATACCGTAAAAGAGCCTGCGCAAATAGCTAAGCACACGCTGCCGCACAGTCGGATAAATTCGGTCATAAGTCTGGGTCTGTGGATTATAGATATAGTAAACTTTGCGCATCTTTTTGGAAATATTTCGCTTGTTAATACCGCAAAAGTAATAAAAACACGCTATCTTTGCACCGTTTTTATAGATTTATGAATTATGATTTATGATTTATTGGGATTCCAACGACTCACAGACCATGATTCATGAACCGTCAAATTATAAATCATAATTCATAATATGTTGACTGCAAAAGAAATCAGAGATTCGTTCAAGAGTTTCTTTGAGTCGAAAGGACATCACATTGTCCCCTCGGCTCCGATGGTAATAAAAGATGACCCTACCCTGATGTTTACAAACGCGGGTATGAACCAGTTTAAAGATATTATTCTGGGCAACCACCCGGCGAAATACCATAGAGTCGCGGACTCCCAAAAATGCTTGCGTGTAAGCGGAAAACATAATGACCTGGAAGAAGTAGGACACGACACCTACCATCATACCATGTTTGAAATGCTCGGTAACTGGTCGTTCGGCGACTACTTCAAAAAAGAAGCAATCAGTTGGGCGTGGGAATACCTGGTAGACGTATTGAAGCTAAATCCGGAAAACCTCTATGCCACCGTATTTGAAGGAAGTCCGGAAGAAGGGCTGGGACGTGACGACGAAGCCGCTTCCTACTGGGAACAATTCCTGCCGAAAGACCACATCATCAACGGCAACAAACACGATAACTTCTGGGAAATGGGCGACACAGGCCCCTGCGGTCCGTGTTCCGAAATCCATATCGACCTTCGCCCGGAAGAAGAACGCGCCCGTATCTCCGGACGCGACCTCGTGAACCGTGACCATCCCCAAGTAATCGAAATCTGGAACCTCGTGTTCATGCAATATAACCGCAAAGCCGACGGCAGCCTTGAGCCCCTTCCCGCCAAAGTCATTGACACGGGTATGGGATTCGAGCGTCTATGCATGGCATTGCAAAGCAAAACATCCAATTACGATACGGACGTATTCCAGCCAATGATAAAATACATCGCTTCGCTGGCAGGCACGGAATACGGAAAAGACAAACAACAGGACATCGCCATGCGAGTGATTGCCGACCACATCCGTACCATCGCCTTCTCCATCACAGACGGGCAGTTGCCGTCAAATGCAAAGGCAGGTTATGTCATCCGCCGCATCCTGCGCCGCGCCGTCCGTTACGGATACACTTTCCTCGGCCAGAAACAAGCGTTCATGTACAAGTTGCTCCCGGTATTAATCGACAACATGGGAGACGCCTACCCTGAACTGGCAGTACAGAAAACACTGATAGAGAAAGTAATCAAAGAAGAAGAAGAAGCATTCCTCCGCACGTTGGAAACCGGTATCCGCCTGTTGGACAAAACCATGGAAGAAACCAGGGCTGCCGGAAAGACGGAAATCAGCGGAAAAGACGCCTTTACCCTATATGACACCTTCGGATTCCCGCTCGACCTGACGGAACTAATCCTTCGCGAAAACGGAATGACCGTAAACATCGAAGAATTCAATGCGGAAATGCAGCAGCAAAAACAACGCGCGCGCAATGCCGCCGCTATCGAGACCGGCGACTGGATAGTATTGAAAGAAGGAGCAACCGAATTCGTCGGTTACGACTATACCGAGTACGAAGCATCCATCCTCCGCTACCGCCAGATTAAGCAGAAAAACCAGACATTGTACCAAATCGTGCTCGACTACACCCCATTCTATGCGGAAAGCGGCGGTCAGGTAGGAGACACGGGAGTACTGGTAAGCGAATTCGAAACGATTGAAATCATCGACACCAAGAAAGAAAACAACCTTCCGATACACATTGCCAAAAAGTTGCCGGAACATCCGGAAGCCCCGATGATGGCATGCATAGACACAGACAAGCGGGCCGCCTGTGCAGCAAACCACTCGGCGACCCACCTGCTGGACGCCGCCCTCCGGGAAGTGCTGGGCGAGCACATCGAGCAAAAAGGCTCGTTAGTCACACCGGATTCTCTGCGTTTCGACTTCTCCCACTTCCAGAAAGTGACAGACGAAGAAATACGTAAGGTAGAACACCTCGTAAACGCCAGAATCCGCGCCAACATCCCCCTGACGGAATATCGCAACATCCCCATCGAAGAAGCCAAAGAACTGGGAGCCATCGCTCTTTTCGGCGAAAAGTACGGTGACAAAGTACGTGTTATCCAGTTCGGGTCCTCCATCGAATTCTGCGGAGGCACACATGTGGCCGCAACGGGAAACATCGGCATGGTAAAAATCATTTCGGAAAGTTCCGTCGCTGCCGGTGTCCGCCGTATCGAAGCCTATACGGGAGCACGTGTAGAAGAAATGCTGGACACCATCCAGGATACGCTTAACGACCTGAAAGCGCTCTTCAACAATACGCCGGATTTGGGCATCGCCATTCGCAAATATATCGAAGAAAACGCAGGCCTGAAAAAGCAAGTGGAAGACTTCATGAAAGAAAAAGAAGCCGCTTTAAAAGAAAGACTGCTGAAAAACGTACAAGAAATACATGGCGTCAAAGTCATAAAGTTCTGTGCCCCGTTGCCGGCGGAAGTCGTGAAAAACATCGCCTTCCAGCTCCGCGGCGAAATAACGGAAAACCTGTTCTTCGTAGCCGGAAGCGTCGACCACGGCAAACCGATGCTGACCGTCATGATTAGCGACAACCTGGTAGCCGGCGGACTGAAAGCGGGCAACCTGGTGAAAGAAGCCGCCAAGCTGATTCAAGGCGGGGGCGGCGGCCAACCTCATTTCGCGACAGCCGGCGGCAAGAACACAGACGGCCTGAACGCAGCCGTTGAAAAAGTATTGGAACTCGCAGGGATTTAACATCCCCGGACGACATAAAAACCGGTAAAAAGAGATTAGTCTCCCTGAAAAAAAGGAGCTAATCTCTTTTTTTATTATATTTTTCCTACCTTTGCGAACAGATTAGTTATTTTTCTTTTCCTTCAAAACAAATAAAAATAAGTAATCACTAATACCAAAAGAACGATGAGAACACCGATTTATCTATGCCTGCTGTTAACCTGCATGCTGATTTCCTGTGCCCCAAAGCAAGAGAAACACGAAGTAGATTACACATCCTACGTAAATCCGTTTATAGGGACAGACTTTACCGGCAACACCTATCCCGGCGCACAAGCGCCGTTCGGAATGGTACAACTCAGTCCGGACAACGGACTTCCCGGCTGGGACCGCATCGCCGGCTATTTCTATCCGGACAGCACCATTGCCGGATTCAGCCACACCCACCTGTCAGGCACAGGAGCCGGCGACCTGTATGACATCTCTTTCATGCCCGTCACCCTGCCCTACAAAGAAGCGGAAGCCCCGTTAGGCATCCACTCCAAATTCTCCCATGAAGACGAAAGCGCCTATGCAGGCTACTATCAAGTACGGCTGACCGATTACGGCATCAACGTCGAATTGACAGCGACCGAACGTTGCGGCATCCAACGCTACACATTCCCCGAAGCCCAATCCGCCATCTTCCTGAACCTGAAGAAAGCCATGAACTGGGACTTCACCAATGACTCCCATATCGAAGAGGTAGACTCCGTCACCATTCAGGGATACCGCTTTTCCGACGGCTGGGCACGCGACCAGCACATTTACTTCCGTACCCGTTTCTCCAGACCGTTCGAGAAGATGGAGCTGGACACAACCGCCATTATCAAAAACGGTAAACGTATCGGCACAGCCACCATCGCCCGTTTCGACTTCCACACCGGTGAAGGCGAACAAATCCTAGTCAGTACAGCCATTTCCGGCGTGAGCATGGAAGGAGCGGCCAAGAATCTGCAGGCAGAAGTCCCGGAAAACGATTTCGACAAATACCTCGCCGAAACGAAAGCTGACTGGAACCGGCAACTCGGAAAAATAGAAATAAAAAGCGACAACGAAGACGACAAAGTCAACTTCTACACCGCCCTGTACCACTCCATGCTCGCCCCCACCATCTACAGCGACGTAGACGGAGCCTACTACGGTCCCGACAAGAAAATACACCGGACAGACGGCTGGGTGAATTACAGCACCTTCTCCCTGTGGGACACCTATCGTGCCGCCCATCCCCTCTTCACCTACACCGAACCGGAACGTGTCAACGATATGATAAAATCCTTCATCGCCTTTTACGAACAAAACGGACGCCTGCCCGTATGGAATTTCTACGGAAGCGAAACAGACATGATGATTGGCTACCATGCCGTTCCGGTAATCGCGGACGCCTACCTGAAAGGAATCGGCGATTTCGATGCAGAGAAAGCGCTAGACGCCTGCGTAGCGACAGCCAACCTGGAACACTACCGGGGCATCGGTCTCTACAAGAAACTAGGATACATCCCCTACAACGTGACAGACAGCTACAATGCGGAAAACTGGTCGTTATCCAAGACCCTGGAATACGCCTTCGACGATTACTGCATCGCCGAGATGGCACAGAAAATGGGAAAGAAAGACATCGCCGACGAATTCTACAAACGTTCCCAAAACTACCGCAACATCTACAATCCGGCCACCTCTTTCATGCAGCCGCGGGACGACAAAGGCGCCTTTATCGAAGGCTTCAAGGCAGACGAGTACACCCCTCATATATGCGAAAGCAACGGATGGCAATACTTCTGGTCCGTGCAGCATGACATCGACGGGCTCATCGAACTGACAGGAGGCAAAAACAGATTCGCCGAGAAACTGGACAGCATGTTCACCTATCACCCGGCGGCAGACGAAGAACTTCCGATTTTCAGTACGGGAATGATAGGACAATACGCTCACGGCAACGAGCCCAGCCATCACGTCATCTACCTGTTCAACGCCATAGGACATACCAACCGGACGCAAGAATACGTAGCAAAAGTGATGAACGAACTCTACAGGAACGAACCTGCGGGACTTTGCGGCAATGAAGACTGCGGTCAAATGTCCGCATGGTACGTATTCAGCGCCATGGGATTCTATCCGGTAAATCCGGTCAGCGGAAAATACGAGATAGGCACCCCCTTGTTCCCCGAAACCCGACTGCACCTGGCAAACGGCAAAACCTTCACGGTGCTCGCCCCGAACGTAAGCAAGAAAAACATCTACATCCGGTCAGTCAGAATAAACGGGCAACCCTATGACAAAACTTATCTCACCCATGAACAAATCATGAACGGATCCATTGTAGAATTCGAGATGAGCGATACGCCGCAGGCGGCAGGAGCCATATCCGAAAGGGAAAAACCGTAAGTTACCTAAACCAATCCAACGAGAGAATGAACGAAAACTTCGATTCCGTCTACAAGGCGCTGTTCCGCAGATACTACCCCTACCTCCTGTTCTACGCCACCCGGCTGGTAGGAGAAGAAGAGGCGGAAGACATCGTACAGGACGTGTTTGTAGAATTATGGAGACGGAGAGACACCGTAGAGATAGGCGACCAGATTCAAGCCTTTCTCTACCGTGCCGTTTATACCCGCGCCCTCAATGTGCTGAAACACCGTAATGTAGAAGACGGTTACTGCGCCGCCATGGAAGAAATCAACCAGAGACGCGCCGAATTCTACCAACCGGACAATAACGAAATAATCAAAAGGATAGAAGACCGGGAGTTGCGGAAAGAAATTTACGACGCCATCAATGAACTTCCGGATAAATGCAAAGAAGTTTTCAAGCTCAGCTACCTCCACGACATGAAAAACAAAGAGATAGCCGACGTTCTTGGGGTTTCGCTTCGCACGGTAGAAGCGCATATGTACAAAGCCTTAAAGTACCTGCGAAGCCGTCTTGATTACCTTTGGTTCATTTTATTCATATTTTTGTTTCCATAAGATAAGTGTTTTTAGGTTCTGAATTGTATTATTTATATGAAGGAAAAGAAAATGAAAAATCTGAGCGAAGAGATAGTAGACAAATATCTGGCAGGACAATGCTCTGAAGAAGAACTCATCGAAATAAACACCTGGATGAAGGAATCAAAAGAGAATGCCCGCCGGCTCTTCCGCATGGAAGAAATTTATCATCTGGGTAAATCCGGCCGCTACACCGACGGGCAACAAATAGCCCGTGCGGAAAAGCGGTTGTATAAAAAGCTGGATGAAGAAAAAGGGAAGCAAGGCAAAATACTGCGCATACGCCGCCGGATAAAATACGCCGCTGCCGTCGCCGCCCTCCTGATTGCAGGAGGCGGAACCGGATACTGGTTCCATCAACACGGAAGCAGCCAGCAGCTCATGGTCGCCGTTGCCGGTGAAGGTATCGTAAAAGAAGTGGTTTTGCCGGACGGAAGCAAAGTCTGGCTGAACAACTCCGCGATATTGAAATACCCGCGCGAGTTCTCCGAAAAAGAACGCAACGTCTACCTGGAAGGAGAAGCCTACTTTGAAGTAACCAAGAACCGCCATCAACCGTTTACCGTACAGAGCGACGCCATGCGCGTGCGAGTATTAGGCACAACGTTCAACTTCAAATCCGACAAACACTGCCGGATAGCAGAAGCGACGCTGATAGAAGGCGAAATCGAAGTGAAAGGCAACAAAGAAGAAGGACAAATCATCCTTACCCCCGGACAACGTGCGGAACTGAACAAAAGCAACGGACGCCTGACCGTGAAACAAGTGGATGCCCAGTTAGACGCCGTATGGCACGACAACCTGATTCCATTCCTGAAAGCCGACATTTTCACCATCACCAAGGCATTGGAACGCTTTTATGACGTGAAGATAATCCTGTCTCCCGACATAAAGGCGGACAAAACCTATTCGGGAGTGTTGAAAAAGAAGTCTACTATCGAATCCGTATTGAAGTCATTACAGAATTCTATTCCTATTGATTATAAAATCGTCGGAAACAATATTTTTATTTCTCCCCAATAAAAATACCGTTCCCGGCAAAACTAAAAAAAGCTATTACACCATGAAATTAAAAACATTCCTAGTTGTAGGATGTTTAGGAGGATTATTCACACTTAGCTCCTGCACAGCCCCCACTAATGTAAAAGACTACAGTGCTTATGTCAATCCCTTCATCGGCACCGGCGGACACGGACACACTTTCCCCGGCGCGGTAGTTCCGCACGGAATGATTCAGCCCAGTCCGGACACCCGTATCGATGGTTGGGACGCTTGTTCCGGCTACTATTACGCCGATTCTACCATCAACGGTTTTTCTCACACGCACGTCAGCGGAACCGGTTGCTGCGATTACGGAGACGTGCTGCTCATGCCCACCGTGGGCAAGCAGCAATATCTGACAACCGACCCCCAAAAACAACAACTGGCGTACGCCTCCACTTTCTCCCATGAGAATGAAACGGCAGAACCCGGATACTACTCCGTGTTTCTGGACACCTATCAGGTAAAAGCCGAATTATCAGCTACCCGCCGCAGTGCCATCCACCGCTACACGTTCCCCGAAAGCGCCGAAGCCGGGTTCATACTCGACCTCGACTACAGCCTGCAACGGCAGACCAACTCCGAAATGAAGATAGAAGTCATCAGCGACACGGAAATCTGCGGACACAAGAAATCGACCTATTGGGCCTTCGACCAATACATCAATTTTTACGCAAAATTCTCGAAACCCTTCTCTTACACGATGGTTACCGATTCCGTCACGATGGACGACGGCAAACGCCTTCCCATCTGCAAGGCATTGCTGCACTTCAACACCGCCCGGAACGAAGAAGTCCTGGTGAAAATAGGCATATCCGCCGTAGACATAGCCGGCGCACGCAAGAACGTAGAAACGGAAATACCCGGATGGGATTTCGACAAAGTGCGCAAAGACGCCCGTACCGCCTGGAACCGTTACTTATCCAAGATAGACATAACGACTGCCGACAAGGACGACAAACACATCTTCTACACCGCCCTGTACCACACGGCAATCAGCCCGAACCTGTTCACGGACGCGGACGGACGTTATCTGGGAATGGACCTTGAAATACATCAGGGCGACACCCTTCGTCCGATATACACCACCTTCTCCTTATGGGATACCTTCCGCGCACTGCACCCGCTGATGACAATCATCGACCCGGACCTGAACAGCCAGTTCATCAACTCGCTCATCAGAAAACATCAGGAAGGCGGAATATACCCCATGTGGGACCTGGCTTCCAACTACACCGGCACAATGATTGGCTACCATGCCGTCCCGGTAATAGTAGACGCATACATGAAAGGCTACCGCAATTTCGACGCCAAAGAAGCATACAAAGCTTCCCTGCGTGCCGCCGAGTATGACACGGCCGGAATCAAATGCCCGGACTTGGTGCTGCCCCACCTGATGCCCAAGGCGAAATATTACAAAAACTCAATCGGCTACATCCCTTGCGACCGCGAGAACGAATCCGTAGCCAAAGCATTGGAGTATGCCTATGACGACTGGTGCATATCTATTTTCGCAGAGGCGATGAGCGACTTTGAGACCAAAGCCAAATACGAACGCTTCGCCAAAGCATACGAATTCTATTTCGACAAATCTACCCGCTTCATGCGCGGACTGGATTCAAAAGGAGAATGGCGTACCCCCTTCAATCCCCGCGCCTCTACCCACCGTAATGACGACTATTGCGAAGGGACAGCCTGGCAATGGACCTGGTTCGTCCCCCACGACATAGAGGGACTTGTCAACCTGATGGGTGGTGAAGAAGCTTTCGTGCAGAAGCTCGACTCCCTGTTCACCGTAGACTCGGCGCTCGAAGGCGAAACGACCTCGGCAGACATCACCGGCCTTATCGGGCAGTATGCGCACGGCAATGAACCCAGCCACCACGTTATCCACCTGTACAACTACGTAAACCGCCCGTGGAGAACCCAAGAGCTGGTAGACAGCGTGTACCGGAGCCAGTATGCCAACGCCGTAGACGGACTGGCGGGCAACGAAGACTGCGGGCAGATGTCTGCATGGTACATACTCAACTCCATGGGATTCTACCAGGTATGTCCCGGCAAGCCGGTCTATTCCATCGGACGCCCGGCATTCGACAAGGCGACAATCAACTTGCCCGAAGGAAAGGCTTTCCACATCATAGCCAGGAACAACGGAAAGAAAAACAAATACATCGAGAGCGTAATGCTCAACGGCAAGCCGCTGAACACGCCGTTCTTCACCCATCAGGACATCGTAAAGGGAGGGACACTGGAAATCAGGATGACCGACCGTCCTACGAAATGGGGAACGGAATAAAAAACATCAGATTGCGAACTATAAAAAATAACTATAAAAAACATATATGCCATGAAAAGACTGCTAATCATCGTTTGTGTACTTGGATGCACACTCTTTGCAAAAGCCAAAGACTGGACACAGTATGTCAACCCGCTAATGGGGACCCAGTCCGTTTTCGAGCTATCGACAGGTAATACCTATCCCGCCATCGCCCGCCCCTGGGGCATGAACTTCTGGACACCGCAGACAGGAAAGATGGGCGACGGGTGGCAATACACCTATACGGCCAACAAGATTCGCGGGTTTAAACAGACGCACCAGCCCAGCCCGTGGATTAACGACTACGGACAATTCTCCGTGATGCCGGTAGTCGGCAAACCGGAATTCAACGAAGAAAAGCGCGCAAGCTGGTTTGCCCACAAAGGCGAGACTGCCACCCCTTATTATTATAAGGTGTACCTCGCAGAACATGACGTAGTGACGGAAATGTCTCCGACGGAACGCGCTGTCCTCTTCCGTTTCACTTTCCCGGAAAACGAGCATTCGTATATCGTGGTAGACGCTTTCGACAAAGGCTCGTACATCAAAATCATTCCGGAAGAGAACAAGATTATCGGCTACAGCACCCGCAACAGCGGAGGAGTCCCCGAAAACTTCAGGAACTATTTCATCATCGAGTTTGACAAGCCCTTCACCTATAAAGCTACGGTAGCCGACGGCAACTTGCAGGAAAACGTCACGGAGCAGACCGCCGGCCATGCCGGAGCCGTCATCGGCTTCCGGACACACAAAGGCGAACAGGTGCATGCCAGAATCGCCTCTTCCTTCATCAGCTTCGAACAGGCGGCCGTCAACATGAAAGAATTGGGCAAAGACAATATCGAACAACTCTCCCAAAAGGGGAAAAAAGCGTGGAACGAGGTATTAGGCAAAATTGAAGTAGAAGGTGGCAATCTGGACCAATACCGCACCTTCTATTCCTGCCTGTACCGCTCCCTGCTCTTCCCCCGCAAATTCTACGAGCTGGACACGAACGGAAAACCGGTTCACTACAGTCCTTACAACGGCCAGGTATTGCCCGGATACATGTACACCGACACCGGTTTCTGGGATACCTTCCGCTGCCTGTTCCCTCTGCTGAACCTGATGTATCCTTCAGTAAACAAAGAGATGCAGGAAGGGCTTATCAACGCATATAAAGAAAGCGGCTTCTTCCCCGAATGGGCAAGTCCAGGACATAGAGGATGCATGGTAGGCAACAATTCCGCCTCTGTCCTGGTAGATGCCTATATGAAGGGTGTCCGGGTAGACGACCTGAAAACACTGTACGAAGGATTGATTCACGGAACGGAAAACGTGCATCCGCAAGTATCCTCGACCGGACGCCTGGGACACGAATATTACAACAAACTGGGCTATGTGCCTTATGATGTAAAAATCAACGAAAACGCAGCCCGCACGTTGGAATACGCATACAACGACTGGTGTATCTACCGGTTGGCGAAAGAGTTGAAACGTCCGAAGAAGGAAATCGCCCTCTTTGCCGAACGCGCCATGAACTACAAGAACCTTTTCGACAAGGAGTCCAAACTGATGCGCGGACGCAATGAAGACGGTACATTCCAATCGCCGTTCTCCCCGCTGAAATGGGGAGACGCCTTTACGGAAGGCAACAGTTGGCACTACACCTGGTCTGTATTCCATGACCCGCAAGGGCTGATTGACTTGATGGGAGGAAAAGAGATGTTCATCACGATGATGGATTCCGTCTTTGCCGTGCCTCCCGTTTTCGACGACAGTTATTACGGGCAGGTAATTCACGAGATTCGCGAAATGACGGTTATGAACATGGGCAACTACGCGCACGGGAACCAACCGATTCAGCACATGATTTACCTGTATGACTACGCCGGCCAACCGTGGAAAGCGCAATACTGGCTGCGTCAGGTCATGGACAGAATGTACTCTCCCACCCCCGACGGCTACTGCGGCGACGAGGACAACGGGCAGACTTCCGCCTGGTATGTCTTCTCCGCACTGGGTTTCTACCCCGTCTGTCCGGGAACGGACGAATATGTCGTAGGCGCTCCTCTGTTCAAGAAGGCAACCCTTCATTTCGAGAACGGCAACAGCCTGGTAGTCGACGCTCCCAACAACAGCAAGAAGAATTTCTATATCGGCTCCATGACGTTCAACGGAACAGATTACACCAAGAATTACCTCCGGCATGCGGATTTATTCAAAGGAGGCACACTCAAGGTGGAAATGGGCGACAAACCCAATATGAACAGGGGAGTCAAAGAAGAAGACATGCCTTATTCGTTCTCCAAAGAAAAATAACCTTTGCCATAGCAGGTTGCCACTCCTTTTCCCCATCCCAGTTTCCGGGGAAACGGTCTGTTTCTTAATCAAGACGGCAACTAAAAAATAGCCTGAAAGCGGATTTCTTCGCTTTCAGGCTATTTTTCAATAACCTTTCGCTACCTTTACCGGATAAACGACATACAAGCCATGAAAGAAAAAATCGACTTCAAAGAAGTCCCCTACCAGTATGCAATGTGCCTCAACCGGCAATGTCCCCAAGCAGACACATGCTTACGGCAACTCACCGAACAGAGTGTTCCGGAAAACGTAGAACAATGGGTTATCATCAGTCCCAAATATTTGGCCGCCGCAGGAAACCGCTGCCCTCACTACCGTTCCAGTGCAAAAGTACGGTATGCCAAAGGTTTCATCGGCCTCCTGGAGAATCTCCCCCACAAACAAATGCAAACGGTCATTCCATACCTGATGAGCTATCTGGGCCGCAGGACTTACTACCGTTCACGTAAAGGAGAACGACTGCTCACACCTTCCGAACAGCGGCAAGTATTGGCTATCCTCAAGAATTGCGGAGTAACCCACCCCAAAGAGTTCGATGCATATATCGAAAACTACGACTGGTAACAGGGTTCTCTCCACCTGGCACAACCGGTACGTTTAACCGGCACACCGATTTTATCTTGCCGGCACATAAATTACAGCTTATCGGCACAGTTGTGCCATCGCATTGGCACAATCGTGACATCGAAATGGCACAACTGTGCCAATACGGTGGCACGGATTTTTGTTTCGTTCTCTTGTGTTTCCCTTCTGTCAGTTTATGCAATAAACAGTGTAATAAACAGATTGTAACAATCTTTCCCATTACATATTTGCAAAGAACAAGAGGAAGAATCCTTATATAATCGGATAATAAAAACGACAGACAGCGGGTTCTAAGTTTAATTCTTTTGTAATATATAAGTATATATCATTTTAAACAGACCTCCTAATCCCATAATATAGAGAGGCGACCCGATATTAAGCCGCCTCTTATTACATGTTGTAAATTACGATAAATGTTCTTCTTTTATCATCCCAGAAGAATATTAAAATAAATCCTTAATTATGGATTTACCTTAGTACATAGATAACCGTAAATCTTCTCGTTTTTAATTACCGAATATACAGCCCAGATTTTGCTTCCGTCATTTTTTATAACTTCAAAATGAACAGGTTCATTCGTAAATTTAGTGTTCCCGTACACAGATTGAGACAATAATGCAGTTTCTTTCTTACCCACAGATTTATCTCCGGATGCCAAGATAGTCACATATTCACCATAATAATCCCAGCCATATTTGTTCTTTCCGTTTTCTATTCCGTAATAAAATGTATTTCGGCTACTTTTCTCCACCTTATAACCTTCAAATTCATATCTTTCCCTGGAATCACTAATAATTCGTGCAATTTCCTCTTCATTATAAGGATTTGTTGAGATGGTTATATGAACGGAAAAACCAGCCTGCATTCCCATCGCATCTTTTACTATGATATTGGCATCACCTTCTTTGAGGGCTGTAACTTTTATATCGCTTTCCGAAACATCCAATGTCAATATTTCATCATTGTCGGATGTTGCCGAATATTTTCCGTTTCCTTTAATAACCTTTACCACAGTAGTATTCGGTTTAGTTGTGGAAGTTTCAATATCGACTTTATCTTTATTGAGGACTAACAGGTCATAATAAGCCATAACCGGGTACTTTTTATACTGTCCCTCTTGGTCGGATACAATCATAAATGTATTTCCACCGGATTTCCCGGTTATTATGATATGGCTATCATCATCCATTGCAACCTCTGCTATTCCCGGATTAAGTGAAAATGCCATATACTCATTTCCTCCTTGAGTTATTTCAACATTTGTTTCTTTATCAACAATTACACTGATTGACTCGTCACTAATATTAAGTTCTGGAATATCTTTTATAGTCGGAATATCATTCTTTTCATCATTGTTGCTGCAACTATTCAGCATTAATGCCAGAATACAAAATAAGAATACTGATTTATGAATATTTTTCATGTGCCTATATTTTATAGATTAATTAAATTCATTGGGGATATCATTACCAATCTTTCTTATAAGGTTCCCCATCATATACTAATTCGTCATCGAAGTACCCCCTGGCTATCTTTTCCAAAACAGGAAGCTGGTCATACTCAAAATAAGCTCTTGCCGGGTCCAAAGCAAAAAACATATGACTTAGATAACCATTGTCTCGTGCTGTCCTTAATTGGGATTCTGTGACTTCTGTTCCCTTAGAAAGATTCAATTCCTGCGACCATAATGCCATATTAGCCTTCGACATGCCAGGGTAGTTACCGCTTAAATTAAAACTTCTTCCATAGTCATTAATTCCATAATCTACAAATTCCCCAGATGGATGTCCATCCACTGCCGGAAGACTGTATGTTGTCGTATAAACATAAACAGCCATTATACGATTGGGCATTACTTGCTTTATTTCGTAACACAACCTTGCCGCAGCCTTAGATGAGCTATCAACAAATCCGATAGGTGCAGGATGCATTTCTTCTGAATGTTCATCATCCATAAAAACACCATCCAATTGGTAAGCATCACACATTGCTTTTACTTCCTTTGCAAATACTTTAGCTGTAGCATCAGCCAGATTACCGACAGCCGCACGGTCATGGTCGCCGATTATTCCAAGAAGGATTTTCATTCCTCTGTCTTGCAAAGGTTTAAGATATTTCTCATGATTTGAAAGTATATGCTGTATATTAGGATTATTATAGAGATATACTTTTTGTTTTTCTTTATCATATTTGATGTTAGCTGCAAATAAGATAACCATATCAACCAACAATTTATTACTATTCTTCAATTTGAAACAAAGATGGTTCAAAGGATTGGCGTCGTTAATTTCCATACAACTGATGATTTTTACTCCATTTGCTTTATTACAATCCATAACAGACGTCAAATCTTTAATAAATATCAGGAAGTTTTGATTTTCCTGAGAGATTGCCATATTTTCTGATGCTGTATTAACAGAGAGAGGGATAACATAGGTATCTTCGGAAGTTAATGTATTGTCGCTATGATATGATATTTTCATTTCCTCCGATTTTCTGTTACCTGCACTAATTGTTAATCTGCCGTTGTTCTCCATTGTTATAAGTTGTTCAGGAAAAGCCTTATAATTACTCTGATTTTTTTCATTATACGCTTCCAAAACGCTTTTGTCGTATGTTAAAAACGCAGCACAATCTTGCGTTGATTTTAATGTGGAATTAAGATAGAAAGACGAAGTTCCCTCATTGCGGAATTCAACGTTACTGACAGTACGACTGCCTTCCTGATTTGTCACATATCCCAATAATTCATTACTTACAATGTAGGTCTCTTCATCTATCCGCGATGTTTCAATATCTCCTTCACAAGCAGTAAAACAATTTACAAGAAATAATATCAATGTAAACATTAATACATTCATAAGCCTATTGCATTTCATAGTCATGTATTTTTGATAATTTAAATAAGGTACTATTTATTTTTGAGGCAGTTCCACCGGTTTCCACACTAATGTATAAGATGCTGTCGCATCATTCCCGTTAGTCGTATGGTCTTTAATCGTGTTACTGTCTGCATCATCGAATTTCCAATAAGCGACCAACCCTTCCGAATTGGAATCTACATAATAAAAATGGTCTTTTACGTTTATCTCCTCTTCGCTAAGTATTCGATTCCAAATACGGCATTCGCAAATATCACCGTTAAAGTACCGTTCCTTATCATAAGAATAACCAATCCAAAAACAACGGGGTTTACCGTCTGACTCATCAGAATGTGCGACTCCCCAATTTACAAAACTCCTGAATTCAAGGGTTTGTTCCGTTTTCTTCTTCCCGTCAATGTACATTTCAACAAGTCCGGTAGCATAATTATAGGTCACAGCAACATGTACCCATGTTTTAATGGGAAGAATCCAATCTGCAGATGTTACATTATCCATTTCCGTAGCTATTTGAATCTGATTGGACGGTTCGGAGTCACCAAGACGAATAAGAAACTTGCCTTCAATTCCCATTAAAGTGCTTATCTTATTATCCAATTTATCCGCACGCACAAGTGCTTCTGCCGTCAACTTATACAACCTGCTTACCACACTTGGATTCTTCCAAGACACATATATATTATTTTCATTGATATTAGCTACTGTATTAATCAATGCGGCTCCTTTAAAAACATAATAACAGGTCCGCGCGCTTTCAAGAATAGCAATGTCCGCATCAGCTATCGTAACAGGAAGAACATACATCAATTCACGGTCAAGAACGGACAAGTTTTTGAAACGGACGGTTAATTCTGTCGACTTAGTACTTCCTTTGGGTATCCTGACTTGTCCATCCCCTATTTCATAACACTCTTCAGGTAACATGGTTGCATGGTTATAATAAGTCGAATTGTACACATTCACCAACGACGGAGCGATTTCGTATGTTATCATGAAATCTGTTTCTGCAGGTTTAGGCACTGATGCCTGAATCACTCTCTCCAGACTTTCCATGTCTTTTTTCAGTAATATAGTTCCCACTTTATTATTATCTATATATATCTTATTATCGAATGTTTCTGTATCATTCTGGCAACCTGTAAAACAGAGAACAACAAACAATATTACAATGGAAAATAATTCATATCTTTTCATGACTGTCATTTTTTTATTGGTGGATTTAATGTAGCAATTGCATCTCTAGTATCTTTAAATGATATCGAAGGATGATAATAATCATTGGAAATATTATAAATCCCAAGCCCTGCAATATCTATATTGTCGATACTAAGAATCCATTCCGCCACTCCTGCAAGTATTTTTGTCCCGTCATCAAAATAACCGACTTCTCTGCTATTATCAGGGGATGCCGTTGGAATAATGACCCCAAGCTTATCTATCGGAACATTTTCTACGGTTGCCAGTTGCAAATTGAATGTCAGTTTCTCTACGCTACTTACATCAAAACACGGCACCAACACTACAGAGCAGTCAATTAACAGTTCTTTATTTACCAAATGCTGTGGATTACCTTTAAAAACAATTATATGTTGCCGATGCCTCTGAAACCAATCATTCATTATTCCGGCAAATGCTTTTTCATTTTGCACATATTCGTTCTTTTCAGCTTCCGTCATATGTAATATGTTTTTCCCTTCATATTCAATTGCTATTCCGTCATAACCATATTTGTCTGCCATAGAAAGAGCATATTGCAACGTATCTACCATATAAGAGAGAAAATCCTGCGCTTCCGGTTCTTCAGTCACTTCCTTCTCGATTGATTTATTATATGTAACTTTGATTTCATCAAAACTGATAGGATAAATAACCTTTGTATTCTTATTACTTTTTATTAATTCCATTTCCTGCAACTCACGTTCCACCAGATTGTCCGGATGCATCAGTATCACGACATCAATGCTGTCGGGCAAATCCGTCAGGTGTTGGCTGCGGCTGTAAGGTGACTTTTCACTGTTGTCAAACCATGCATACACAAACTTATGTTCCGACTTTTTGTAT
>NZ_CAUCSQ010000051.1 GCF_958445495.1 uncultured Bacteroides sp.
AAGCAACCGGAGAAATGGGCAAAATTCCAGCAATTCACCGCCAATCAAATTGATGAACTGATGTCCGACTATGGAAAGATAGATATCCTCTGGCTGGATGGAGGCTGGGTGAGAAAGCCTCAACAGGACATCAAGCTGGACGAGATTGTTGACCATGCCCGCACAAAGCAACCCGGGCTCATCGTTGCCGACAGAACCATTGCCGGACGAAACGAGAATTATCAGACACCGGAGCTTCGCATTCCTAAGACACAGATGAATCATCCTTGGGAAAGCAACATCACCCTGAGCAACTCATGGGGTTGGAATCCGAAACCTAAATTCAAATCGGCCGAATGGGTCATCAACACCCTTGCCGAAATAACAGCTAAAGGAGGTAACTTTGCGCTGAATGTAGGACCTGACGGAAAAGGTGTCATTGAAGCGGAAGTCATCCAGCGACTGAAACAAGTAGGAGAATGGCTGAAGAAGAACGGTACTGCTATTTATGCCACAAGAACTACCCCCAATTACAACAGTGGTAACGTTTGGTTTACTGCCAATAAGGATAAGAAAACGCTCTATGCCATCTATGCGCTGCCCGAAGGAGAAGAGTTGCCTTCCACCATTGAATGGGAAGGAAACGAGCCGAAAGGTAAAATGACGCTGCTGCAAACCGGAAAGCAGGTGAAATACACTTGTAAAGACGGCAAAGTGACTGTCACACTGCCGAAAGGATTGAAAAAAGAAGCATTGGCTTTCAGCTTCAAGAAGCAGAAGCAAGATTAGGAAATCGCTTCGTTTTGAAGCAAAGAAGAAAAAAACAATAGGTATTCTTACTATATAAGGAACGGGAATAGCCGTCTTTCATTTTCCTTGAATTATGAGCTATTCCCTTCCTAACTCCCCTTAGAAACAGCATTTTAGATAAAACCTAAAGGGTTTGGGATGAATTCAAAAGCACTTTATCTATTTTCTAAGGAAGTAAAAACGATAATTAAACAGCAATTGATGGAAAGCCAGTATTTTTGCTACAGATTCTTAACCCGGAAAAACAACGAATTGAATTGATATGAAAAACATTCAAAAACTTCTCTTTATTGCGGTATGCCTTTGCACCGCACTAACGGTCAAAGCACAGAGCCTCACCGTCACCGGAAAGGTGACAGACCCGGAGGGGCTGGAGGTGATAGGTGCCAACATCACCGTCAAGGGTGCGAGTGGCATCGGTGCAATCAGCGATCTGAGCGGAAATTACAAACTAAAAGTAAACAATGCCGCAAAGGATGTTCTTGTGTTCTCTTATATAGGAATGAAAACGCAAGAGATACCCATCAAAGGAAAAACAGTTATCAACGTTATTCTGCAAAACGATGCCAAGACACTGGACGAAGTGGTCGTGGTAGGTTACGGCACGAGCAAGCGCAGTGACCTGACCGGTTCTGTAGTCTCGGTGAAAAGCGAAGACTTGATGAAAGTACCCACTTCCGATGTCACACAGGCTCTTGCCGGACGCGTGGCAGGCGTGCAGATTACCCAAAGCGAAGGTGCTCCGGGTTCCAGCATTTCCATCCGCGTACGCGGCGGTATCTCCATCACACAGAGCAATGAGCCACTTTATATTATCGACGGCTTCCCCAACGAAGACGGAATGTCTACCATCGACCCTGCCGAGATTGAAACCATCGACATACTCAAAGACGCCTCAGCAACCGCCATCTATGGCGCACGCGGAGCGAACGGTGTAGTAGTAATCACCACCAAGAAAGGAAATAAGGATGGCACCAAGATGTCTGTCAGCTTCGACAGCTATGTCGGTGTGAAAACACTGGCACGCAAGCTACCGGTGCTCTCCACCAAGGAGTTCGTCCTGCTGGATTACGAACGCCGTCTGCAATTCAACGGGGAGAGTGGCGTGAAGAGTTTCCAGTCCACCTATGGCTCTTTCCTCGACATCAACGAAAATTACGGCAATTACGCCGGCATAGACTGGCAGGATGAGATGTTGGGAAGAACCGCCACCTCGCAGAACTACCGTGTTCGCATCTCCGGCGGTAACAAGGAACTGCAATACTCGCTCAACTACAGTTTCTTCAAAGACCTCGGAGCAATGATCAACAGCGGAAACGATAAGCATAACATCTCCTTCAGCATCTCCCACAGACCTACCAAACGCATCTCTGTAAATGCGCGCGTCAACTATGATCAATCTTATATATATGGTATGGGGACATCCGACCAGAACACCCGTTTCAACAAAATGGAGCACATCCTTCAATACCGCCCCACCAAAGGTATCTATGGAAACGACCAAGACTTACTGAACGGAGAAGAAGACAATGTCAACGATGAAGACGGCAACCCGATGCAAAACCCGCTCACCTCGGCCGAAGAAGAAATAAACAAGCGACAGCTGCGCACTTTTCAGGCGAACGGCGGACTGACTTTCAACATTGCCAAAGGATTCACCTTCCGCAACAACACCGGTATGCGCTATCAGACCACCCGCAATGACGTCTTCTACGGTGAGAAGTCGAGCATCGGAAAGCGTTCCAGCGCCAACGGATACATTCAATATTCGGAAAACAGCAGTTTCCAGACCTCCAACGTCCTCAACTACGAGTACAAGAAGAGAAAGCATAAACTCATCGCCATGGTGGGTCAGGAATGGGTGTCCCGCTGGACACGCAACCTGCGCGCCAGCGCCACCAACTTCCCCAACAACGACATCAACCTCGACGATATGAACCTCGGTATCCCCGGCGCCATCACGTCCAATGTCAACTACGACGATAAGTTGCTCTCCTTCTTCACCCGATTCAATTATAACTTCGGAGAGAAGTATCTGTTCACCGCTACCTTGCGTGCCGACGGCTCCTCCAAATTCAGCGAAGACAAGAAGTGGGGAATGTTTCCCTCCGTCTCTGCTGCCTGGCGTATGGGTGAAGAAAAGTTCATCAAAGACCTCAATCTGTTTTCAGACCTGAAGCTGCGTGTCGGCTACGGTATGGCGGGCAACAACCGCATTGGCAGCTATGCTTCATTAGACCTGCTTAGCTCCGTGAAATATCCGAATGGCGAAAGCAACGCTCCGGGCTACGTCCCCACCGCCATCCCGAACGAGATGCTCCAATGGGAATCCAACAACACATTCAACGTCGGACTGGACTTAGGCTTCTTCGACCAGCGCCTGACCATCTCTCCGGAATTCTATGTGAACGAAAGTACGCACTTGCTGCTGAACTCGCGCATCCCCAGTTCTTCGGGCTACAGCAACATGATTCGCAACATCGGAAAGACGCAGAACATTGGCGTCGACCTGACTATCAGCTCGGTGAACATACAGAAACGATACTTCACCTGGAACACCAGCTTCAACCTTTCACACAACAAAAACACCATCAAAGCGCTGTCCGGCGAAGACTTCTTCCTCGAAGAAGCCCGCTTCGGCTACAATCAAAAGACGCATAAGATAGAGGTAGGCAAACCTATCGGTCAATTCTACGGATACCGTACTTTGGGACTTTATCAGACGGAAGACTTCAACTTCGACCCGAATACAAAGAAATACACCTTGAAAGAAGGTATCCCCTACAGAGGTTCCCGCAGCGAAACCCAACCCGGTATGTGGAAATTTGCCGATACCGACGGCAACAAGGTCATTGATGAAAACGACCAGACCGTTATCGGCAACGCCAACCCGAAGTTCTACGGCGGACTGAACAACACGTTCACCTACAAGAATTTCGACTTGAGCGTATTCTTCACCTTCTCCTACGGAGGCGAAGTGCTGAACGCCACCAAACTGACCAACACGCAAGCCGGAAAAGCCGGATACAACGTGCTGAACGCCGTCAACAGCAGCAATCGCTGGATGACCATCAATCCAAACGGCGACATCGTGACCGACCCTCAGGAACTTGCCGCAATGAATGCCGGCAAAAGCGTAGCTATTGTCAACGACATGGAGCAAGGCGACACCTTTATCCACTCATGGGCGGTGGAAGACGCCTCCTACCTGCGACTGAGCAACGTGACCATCGGCTACAACTTCCCCCGCAAGTGGATACGCAAAGCTGGCATCCAGAAACTCCGGCTCTACGCTACCGGCAGCAACCTGTTTGTGCTGACTCCCTACACCGGATTCGACCCGGAGGTATCTACCAAAGGCAACAACCTGACTCCCGGAGTGGACTACGGCGCCTATCCGAGAAGCCACTCCTACGTATTCGGACTGAATGTGACCTTTTAATTCACCTTAAAAACATTACGGAAAATGAAAACCTATAAAACATATCTTTACGTTCTGAGCATACTGGCAGGAAGTTTACTCCACACCTCGTGTTCCGACCTGCTGACAGAGGACCCCAATTCCTATTACGAGAAGAAAGACATCTTTGCAACGAAAGCGAAAGCGGCAATGGCCGTGGTTGGAGTATACGAAGAGCTTCCTACTCTTTATAGCTATATGGACATGGTGTTCCCTTGCTCAGATGACACCTATTATGTATCAGGACTTACCGCCGACAAAGGCCGCCGGGACATCGCCCACTACAAAGTGACCAGTTCCAACACATGGGTGAACAGTGTGTGGCAAGGCAACTACACCGGCATCGAGCGTGCCAACTACACCATCGAGGGCATCGAAGGCATGCCGGGCTACGAAGAAGACACAGACTTGCAGTCGATGGTGGCGGAAGCCAAGTTCCTGAGAGCTTTGTATGCGTTCAACCTCGTGCGCTACTGGGGAGACGTTCCTTTCAAGACCACCTCTACCAATGTAGACAAGAACGTGTTTCAGCCCCGTTGCAGCCGCGAAATCATCTACGACCAAATTGTAGAAGACCTGAACTTTGCAAAGACTCATCTTGCATGGGCCACCGCATCCATTTTCCCCGAAAAGGTGACACAGGGAGCGGCACGCGGACTGCTGATGCGTGTCTTGCTGCAACGTGCCGGCTACAGCCTGCAAATGGATGGCAGTATCACCCGCCCAGACGACGCCAAGCGCAAAGCATACTTCGATGCCGTCATTAAAGAATGGGAAGCATTCAAGGCAAACGGATACCACGACTTCTACCCCGGAGGTTACACAGAGCTGTTCAAAGGATTCTCAGCAGGAACCCTCAATTCGGTAGAAAGTATCTTCGAAATCGCATTCTACAGTCCCGACGGAAAGACAGGAGCCAGAGGATATTGGGGTACTTACATCGGCCCGTCGGTGGCTCATCCCGCCATCTCTGTGACCGAAGTCAACCAGTTTATGGGACGTGCCAACGCCATGTTTCGGGTAGTTCCCGAATGGAAAGGTTTCTTCGACGTGCAGGAAGAAGATGCGGACGGCAATGTGACAGTGGGCGATGAACGCCGCGACGTGATGGTGTGCACCTACAAATACACTTGGGACAAGGAATTGTACAACCACAAAAAGGTAATCAACAAGAACGGAAAAGACTGGTATCCGGGCAAGTGGCGTCGCGAATGGATGCCCATCGGCTACAAAGACCCGAACGTGACGGACGTCAACTTCTGCTATCTGCGCTATGCCGACGTCGTGCTGATGGCTGCCGAAGCCTACAACGAAACGGGAAACACCCCCGAAGCGTGGAAACTGCTCAACAGCGTGCGCAAACGTGCCGGAGCCAGAGAAATCACTACTGCCAACTATACCGAACTGATGAAAGAGAAAGTATATAAGTTGAGATTCATTTCCGACGGAGATGATGCCGGTAAGTTCCGCACGGCACTTTATTGGGAGCGTGGCTTCGAACTGGCTTTTGAAGGACAGCGCAAGTATGACTTGATTCGCTGGGGAATTATAAAAGATGCGTTGTCTCTTTTCAGCAGCCGCTCGGAAGTAAACACGAGTACAACGACTGCTTATCCGGCAGGAGACAACTTCCAAAAGGGAAAACACGAGTTATTCCCCATTCCGCTGGATGAATTACAGTTGAACCCGATGTTTGAAAGCAAAAACAACCCTAATTATTAATAGCAGCAAATTTTAAATACTACACCATGAATAAATTACTCAGCACCATAGTATGCTGTTGCCTCGCCGCCACCGGCGTGCAGGCACAGTCACAGCAGCAGTCTGCCAGAATCAGACTTACCGACGTGACCCTCATGCACGAGATGCGCGCCACCCCTTCCCCGCTCGACAAAGCGACGGTGGCCGACCGTGCCGTATCTTTCCAATGGCCGCTCCAAGCAGATGTAGACACCTCGGAAGAGATACTGGACGGCGTGCATTCCAACAAAAAGAAAGTAGACAAATCAAAACTGAAATACCAATTACGCTATTCGCAGGATGCAGCCATGAAAAACAACGTGGTGCAAGCCGAAACGCGCTGGCCTTTCTTCAATCCGGAGAAAGATCTTGCTTCCGGCGTGTGGTACTGGCAATATGGATATGTGGAAAATGGGAACACGAAATGGTCGCCTGTTCTTCAATTCACCGTAGCCGCCAATCCGGACAAGTTTTGTCCGCCGTCACTAAAGACGATGCAGGCAAGCCTGCCCAAAAGCCATCCGCGCATCCTGGTGCAAAAAGATAAATGGGCAGACTTCATGAAGAACAGTCAGTCCAAACCCGAATACCAATGGTATCTGGAGCGTGCCGACCAAGTACTGAAAACTCCGATGCAATCCGTCAACGACATCAAGAGCCATCTTGCCGCCGGACTCGACAACGAGATGCAGCGCAAAGCCATGCTGACTCGCGAAAGCCGCCGCATCATCGACAAGGAAGAGGCGAATGTGGAACTATTGATTCGCGCTTATCTGCTGACTCAAAACACGAAGTACAGCCAGGAAGCCACCAAACGAATTCTGGAGATGATTAGCTGGGACAAGCATCAAAGCGTGATGGGTGACTTCAATGCCTCGACCATGCTCTCGCTCAGCTCTCTTGCCTACGACTCCTTCTACAACCTGCTGGATGAATCTCAGAAGCAGACACTACTGAAAGAAATCAAGAAGCGCGGAAACGAATTCTATAAGAATTTCAACAACCGCCTTGAGAACCATATCGCCGACAACCATGTCTGGCAAATGACGCTCCGCATCTTCACCTTTGCCGCCTTCAGCGTATATGGCGACCTGCCCGAAGCCGACCTATGGACAGACTACTGCTACAACGTCTGGCTAGCCCGCTTCCCCGGCCTCAACAAAGACGGTGCGTGGCACAACGGCGACGGTTACTTTGCCGTCAACTTCCGCACACTGATTGAAGTGCCCTACTTCTATACCACCATCACCGGATTCAACTTTTTCAGCGACCCGTGGTATCAAGGCTCCGCCATGTACACAATCTACCAGCAACCGCCTTTCTCCAAATCGGGCGGCAACGGAAGCGGCCATCAAGGCAACATGAAGCCTAACTCTATCCGTGTGGGATATGCCGACGCCCTGGCACGCATGACCGGCAACACCTATGCTGCCGACTATGTACGCCGCATCGCCAAAGCTCCCGACTTCCACAAACGCCTGCTCACCGTGAAATCCGGCAGCCTCGCGTGGTTCCGCCTCCAATGCGACAAACCGCTGCCCGAAGGCGACGGCCTGACAGCCCTGCCCATGGGATACGTGTTTCCTGAAACGGGACTCGCCTCATTCATGACCAACTGGGACCGCGTGGGCGGCAACGCCATGTACAGCTTCCGCAGCAGTCCCTACGGCAGCACTTCCCACGCCATTGCCAACCAGAACGCGTTCAACACGTTCTTCGGCGGAAGTTCGCTCTTCTACAGCAGCGGCCATCACATCGCATTCGTCGATAAGCACAGTATGTTCTGCCATCGTGCCGCCCGTGCTCACAACACCATTTTGGTCAACGGCATGGGCCAGCGAATCGGTACGGAAGGCTACGGATGGATTCCCCGCTACTATGTAGGCGAAAAGATAGGCTATGTACTCGGCGACGCTTCCAACGCCTATGGCAAAGTCGTTTCTCCCCTTTGGCAGGAGCGCGGCAAAGAAGCAGGAGTGGAATATACCCCTGCCAACGGCTGGGACAAGAACCACCTGAAAACTTTCAGACGCCACACCGTGGCACTGGGCACATCCGGCCTTGTATTTATCTATGACGAACTGGAAGCCGACCAACCCGTCACCTGGGACTATCTGCTCCACACCGTCATCAACCCGATGAGCGTGACCAAGAAAGACCAGTACGTGCACATACAAGCCACCAATAAGAACGGAGCTTCGGACGCCTACCTCTTCTCTAGCGGAGCATTGAAGACCGACACCACCAGCCAGTTCTTCGAACCCGCCGTGAACTGGCTCCGTGCCGATGCAAACGGCAAGTTTGCCCCTTATCCCAACCACTGGCATTTCAAGGCCAGCTCGGACAAGCAGCAGAAATACCGTTTCGCGACGATTATCAACACCCACCTGCTCACCCGCCCCGTGCCCGACCCGGAGATACTTTCCGACGGACGCATCAAAGTGGGTAGCTGGATTATCAAAGTGAATGTTTCTTCGGAAGGCACTCCTTCGTTCTTCATCCGTTCCACCCGCAAGGGAGAAGATGTGAACATCACCTACAAAGGCGGAGCGACCATCGTACGCGAAGACGGTTACGAAACGACTCTGGTAGACAAATTCCCCGAATTGGAAATCTAAACGAATCAGTAGAAAGATATGAAAACAAAAAGATATTTCATCCCCCTATTCCTGTTTCTGTTCTGCTCGGTAACGGCTTTGGCACAACAGCCAAGTAGGCGACCACGCATACAGACCTCCGCCAGCGAACAGGAAATCGTATTCAAGCCTACTGCCGAAGCCGGAAAGGCGAATGCAGGCAAAGCTGTACAAAAAGAAACGACCAAAAAAAACGTAAAAGAGCCTCGCCGGAAGAAATCCTCCGATGGAAAGGAACGCTTCATGGCGCTAAAGACCAACGTTGCCTACGATGCCCTCGCAGTGGCCAATCTGGCTTTCGAGATACAGTGCAGCAAGCATATCTCTGTCGAACTGCCTGTGATGTTCAGCGGCTGGGATGTGAGCAGCGAGCACGCAGTCCGCACTTTCGCTATCCAGCCCGAAGGGCGTTGGTGGCTGAAAGCCGCCGGCGCGGGACACTTCTTCGGTGTGCATGCGCACATGGCACTGTTCAATGTGAAATGGGACGAGAACCGCTATCAGGACACGGGTCGTCCGCTGCTGGGTGCAGGTGTCAGCTACGGTTATAAACTTCCTTTCTCCCGCCATTGGGGAGCGGAGTTCACGCTGGGCGCAGGATATGCGAATATGAAGTATGACACCTATTATAATATAGACAACGGTGCCAAGATTGAAACAAAGAGCCGCAATTATTGGGGAATCACCCGCGTCGGCTTGTCATTGTCTTACCAATTTTAAGTCAGCATGATTATGAAAAAGAACATTTATACATCCATCATCCGGGCACTGGGCTGCCTGCTGTTATTGCCGGCTTTCGTAAGTAGCTGCCTCCACGAAGAACCGGAACTTACGGCCGACGGTGAACTCGGAGTAGACCCCACCGCCGTGAACATCATGACGAATCTGACTCTGGAGACGTCCTTTGAACCGGTGGAAATTAACCGGAGCACCCGTGCGGCAACGGACACCTATATGCACCGCTTTGTGGTGGCAGCTTATGAAGGCACGCAAAAGGTAGCCCAACAGGTGGTCTATCAGGAAATACAGGCAGGAGAAACCACAGTGAGCATCCCACTTACGATGAAGCTGCATGCCCGTAACTATCAACTTGCCGTGTGGGCAGACTATGCGGTGAAAACTGACGAAGTCATCAGCCAGACTTTCTACGACACGGACGACATGGCATTCATCCTGCGCGCCACGCCTTACAAAGGAAACTCCCAATACTACGATGCTTTCTACGGAAACACCCCGCTGGACTTGACCGCCTATCGCGACCAATGGAACGTAATAGTTCCCGTAGATGTCAAGATGAGCCGTCCGATGGCACGCTACAACCTCATTGCGACCGACGTAGTGAAATTCCTGCAGAAGATTGCCGACAAAGAAATCACCGGCAAGAAGTTCACCATCACCGTGAAATACAACTACTATCTGCCTACCGGATTCGATGCCCTCACCGGACGGTTGAAGCGTTCGCTCCAATACATGGAGTATAATAAGACGGTAGAGCTTGCCACTCTTCAGAAATTAGAAAACGCACTAGAAGGATTCAACATTGGCTTCGACTATCTGCTCATCAACAATGATACTCCTTCGTCCACTCCGGTCACGATTGAAGTGGCGAACGAAAGCAAAGTTATAGTTGCCCGCTATCAGAACCTGAAGATACCCTACGAACGGAACAAGGAAACCAACCTGCGAGGCCATTTCCTGACCGCCAGCCCGGGCATTAACTTCGACCCCGATTTCGAGGATGAAGACATCATTATCGACATCAATCCGATTATCAAATAGAATAGCATATCAAAATAATCAATATACACTTTAATCATTATGATCATGAAAAAGAACTTTATCTATTTAGCAATGACGCTACTCGTGGGATTATTCTCCTCATGTAGCCAAGAAGAGACTGTAGACGCTTCTGCCAGTCAGAGCAAATTATTCAGCATTACGGCTGAGCTTCCCACCGAGTACAGGGCTAATACCCGTGCCATCCCGGCCGTAGAGAATCATTATCTTCGCTGCATCCTTGAAATCACGGACATGGATGGCAACAGAGTGCACCGTGAAGAGAAACTGGGAACGGATGCAAACGCGGATGGCAAATTGTCTTTCTCTTTCGCCATCGAAGCAGCAGGCACGTATAACTACTGTATGTGGGCGGACTTCATTGACGCCGACGGCCAAGAGAAAGACCCTGTCACCGGTCGATATGCAGATAAGTTCTTCCATACGGAAGACCTCACAAAGATTACTGTAATAGACCCCGCAGCTCTTTACAATACGGATGCTTGCGATGCTTTCAGCGGTCATGGCTCTTTTGAAAAAGGACAGGCCACGATTGAAAACCCGCTAAGCGTCACCCTGATTCGTCCGTTTGCCAAACTGATTGTTTCCGACAAGAGCAAAGAGAACTTCGACAAATGCACTACGGTCAGTGTAATCCAAGAAATACCTGCCGGTTTTGATGCATCAACGGGTACTGTTTCTTCTGAAATGACAAAAGTTACTTTACCTGCTACTGCTCCTTTGGGAACAGGAGAGCAAACAGGAGAGTCGCATGATTTACAACTCTTCTCTTGTTACATTTTTGCAGACGATGACGCTTTAGGTGAAATCGCCATGACTTTCGCAACGACTGATGGTAGCCGTGAGATTGCTATTCCTGCCAATGTACCGGTAAAAAAGAATACACGCACACTGGTAAGAGGCTATCTTGTTGCCGAATCGCAGAACAACGGACAGATTGATACTGATTTCGGGGAATGGAATCCGGACATTGACAATGGAGATGTTGAACCGAGTGTGCCAACGGTTAATCCGGAAATTGGTGATTATTACTATAGTGATGGAACTTATTCTTCTGAGCTGAAAGAAGATGCAAGCAATCCGTGTATCGGTATTGTTTTTGCAACTAAAGCAATAGACGGTGATGTTGCAAGCAGTTATGGCAGCTACACCAGCATCAAGGGATATGTGATGGCATTGGAAAGTGCTCCATTAAATACACGCAAAGAGTTCTGCTCCAACACCATGAATGGTAAGATTGACTTCACCGACTTACAATTGACAAAAACAGGATATGAAAACACTCAAGCTTTGTTGACTGACAGTCGCTACACAGAGCATAAAGATGCTTATCCTATAATTGTAGATTTCATCACTTTTAAAGAAAAAACTGCAACTCCTGAAAAGTCTAGCGGATGGTATATTCCATCTATCGGACAATTGAAAGAAATGGTAATTGGATATTATGGCTTTGAAGAAAGTCCAGCAAATGACGTATTAGTGAATGCAGTGAATGCCATAGACGGTGCAAACAAATTTGTTCACACTCCTGCGTCCGCTCGCTATATGCTTTCTAGTAGCATCAGCAATAAATCGGTTGCCCCTGTTACTTTGAACAACAATGTATTAGATGCCAATACCAGAGTACAAACAATATTTAATACTGACGCAAGCAAAGCTGGTGTACAAGGACAAATCCGTCCAATCCTCACCATCCTTGAATAAAACAACCAAAAACGTAACACAACAGATAAGTCAAGATAAGCAAGGCGCCCCCAACAAGCCTTGCTTATCAAGACTTTTTCCTATTCATTCCGAATCTTACACCTTATTATATAACATCATCTATTATGAAAACAGCCCTCCGCTTCCGAATCCTTTTTCCTATTCTTGCTTGTCTGTTTCTAGTCACAGCTTGCAGCGACGACTCCCTGCCCGACCCATCGGACAACGGAACCGAACAGCCAGCCACAGCTCCCGACGCCTTGCACGACAAGAAACGTGAAAAGCCTTATCCGAAAGCGGACAATGAGCTCTACCTCAACCCCGCTCCGCTCATCGTGCCCCAATCCATGAAAACCGGAGATAAACTGCAATTCGCACTCTCCCGTCAGGAAAGCTTCCCCGAAGAAGCAACAACCGTATCTACCCCACAGCAATGGTGTATGTACAACCCACACAAGACATTAAGTACCGGCACATGGTACTGGCGTTTCCGTTCCATCACGAGCGACGGAACCTCGCAATCATGGAGCGAAACCTACTCTTTTGAGGTAAAAGACGATACACCCAAATTCCTTACTCCCGCCTTCGAGACTTTCATCACCAACACCCCCCGCACACATCCGCGGCTCTACTGTTTTCTCGACAACGGATTGGAGCAGGCACGAAGCAAAGTAACCTCCCATCCGGAATACAAAAATCTGACCGGTCGTGCCCAAACAGCCTTGAACACCGACTACTCCCTCCTGCCCAACCCTTATGACAAAGCATCGGATATTAAAAACTCCGTCCAACACCTGTATCAAGCCTATCATCTCACACAAGATAAAAAATACGCCGACAAGCTGCATGAGATATTAAAGCTCCTCCTAGCCTTCCCCGTATCAGATGCCCAACTGTTTGCCAGCAACTTCGGCTCCACCGACATTGCCATTATCTTTATCGAAATCTACGACTTACTCTACAACGAACTCACTCCGGAAGAAAAGCAGTCCACAGAAGAACTACTGATGCGCGTCACCCGCTATTACTTTAAAAGCTACTGTGGAATGCAGGAAAACCATATTTTCGACAACCACTTCTGGCAGCACAACATGCGTGTCTTATTCCAAGCCTGCTTCCTCCTCTACGACAAATCCGCTTATGCGGACGAACTACTTCCCATGCTGGAATACTACTATGAATTATGGACGGCACGTGCCCCCGCTTCCGGCTTCAACCGCGACGGGATATGGCACAACGGCACAGGCTATTTCAACGCCAACATAAAAACGCTGTTCTACATGCCTTCCCTCTTCTCCTATATCACTAAGAAAGATTTCCTGCAACACCCGTGGTATAAGAACGTGGGCAAAGCACTGGTCTACTCCTGCCCTCCCCATTCCAAAAGTGCCGGTTTCGGCGATGGCAGTGAAAGTGGCGATGAACCGCACCGATTGCAAGTTGCCTTTGCCGATTTCATCGCAAGAGAAACCGGAGATTCGTATGCCGGATGGTATGCCAAGGAATGTCAGTCCACGCTCTATCAGGATTACGAATTGCGACTCTACCGCATGGTTCGCAATCAAAATTACGCCACCACCTTGCCTTCCAACGCTCCCAAACTAATCTGGTATAAGGATGCAGGAGAAGTAGCCATCCATTCCAACCTCTCCAATCCGGAGCAGAACCTGACTATCGGTTTCCGCTCCAGCACCTTTGCTTCCGGCAGCCACACGGTGGCGAATCAGAACAGCTTCAACCTGCTGTATAAAGGAGTGGATGTGTATCGCAGCAGCGGATATTATCAGAATTTCAGCGACGCCCACAACCTGATGTCCTACCGCCACACCCGTGCACACAACACGATTTTGGTGAACGGTATCGGCCAGCCCTATTCCCTGAAAGGATACGGCAACGTCACCCGTGCCATGGGTGGCAATCACATCTCCTATTGTCTGGGAGATGCATCTCATGCCTACAGTGGCATCAGCGACGACCCCATGTGGGTGGCAGCCTTTGCAGCCGCAGGCATTACCCAGACTCCGGACAATGGCTTCGGCAAAACGCCACTGACCAAATATCTGCGCCATGTCCTCTTGCTCCATCCCCACACCGTGGTTGTCTACGATGAACTGGAAGCCTCCGAAGCTGTCCGCTGGGATTGGCTGCTGCATAGCCCCTCCCGCTTCAACATGGATAGCCGACAACAGACCGTCACCACCGAAAATCCAGCAAAGGGCTTCCAAACCGTAGTCCGCCAATTCAGCCAATCTTCTTTCGAGTTTACACAGACCGACCGCTTTGTTGTGCCACCCGCCACGCCTGCGCCCGACCAATGGCATCTGACGGCCACCTACACGCCTTCCTCTCAAAACCGCATCTTGACTATTATCCAAATCGTGCCCGATTCGGAACAAGCCTCATCTGCCGTAGTGCGTAACGGTGATGTGATCCAGTGTGACGATTGGCGCATTGAAGCTGCTCTGAATGCCTCTCAACCGGCAGAGCTCCTCATCACCAACCGAACAAACAATGCCGTATTTAGCTACTCCCCCAACAATCCGATGATTGACGGGAAAGTATATTTGCGAAAGTCGCCTCGCTCTTCGCTACTCTACGACGAAACGAACGGCAGATATGGCGTGACGGAGCAAACAGACTATATTCCCGCCTCTACACGGGCAGTCAACTATTAAGATGGATTGCGATAACTAAAACCCATTAAACAGGGATAAAAAACAAGAGGCTATTGACTTTCCCTTTTTTATTTCGTATATTTGTAGAAACATTAAAATAGAAATAAATATGAATCATACATAATTCAAGACATATAAGTAACCATATAGAGTGCATCACCGCACTCCTCAATGTACTATGGGATGGAATCTACAAGGATTTCATCCCATTTTCGTATGCATTATTCGTTTCCCGCCATTCAAAGAGGCTAAAAACAGTTTATAATAAACTTAGATACCGTTTATTAAAAACTATCCAAAAGTTTATTAGAAACAGAGAGCTAATTTATTAGAAACAACGTTTTTTCTGTAAGAATAAAGTAATCCTCCAAACAGTATTATTCAAGCCCCATCTTCAACTAGTAAAATAGCAATACATATACAGCATTCATGCAAATTTACAAAAGAAGGATTAAGTTCCTCCTTTTGCAACTAAATTGTTAGAATATGAAATTCTTTAAGCAATTTCTAAAAGCCATTTAGCTTACTTATTCCTACCTTTGCTCCGTGTGAGAACTAAAAGACACAATACCATGAAAAAAAACTTCATCCCTTTTCTGCTTGTATATCTCGTATATTCATGCATCAGTTTTTCGACTTGTGCGCAAGTACAAGAAAAGATATTTGCCACTTATTTTGATATACCCGTCAACAGTGGTGCCGGGACGGAAGTTACGGGACGCATTCATCTGGAAAGAAATAAAGATGTACTGACTTCTCCCATTCCCAAAGGATACAAGTTCGAAATCGTCAGCCAACCTGCCGACGCACTATTCAGAGTGGAAACGCGTTACGATTTGTCCCGACGTATCATGGGAGTACTGGTGGTAGACGAAAAGAAGAATACCGGTTCCATAGCATCCTCCTATCCTATGACGTTAGCCCTGAAAGACGAAAACAGACAGATAGAGAAATTCGACATTACCGTACACATCGCAAAGAACACCTTATGGACACTATTATACAATCGTTACCTGCCCCGTGCAATCAGTAACAGCCGGTTGTATGGACGGACACAATATTCGGACAGCGAAGTGGCATCAAAAATAGATGAATTGGAAAAGAACAACGGATGCTTTGAGGCATTCAGATGCTACACATCCCATCCACAAGATTATAAAGGCAAATTCATTTCCGAGAACACTCACGCCAATACCGGAACCATCGAATACGAATGGGAAAAGGTAGCCAATCAAATCGGAGGACTCGGATATGCCTATGCCACATCGAAAGTCTATGGGCCACAAGGTTTGCCTGACAAACGGAAAGAGTTGCGCAACGCTTTGTATAAAGCGATATTGGCTTATACACTATCCGTTCCCATAGAAGGTAAAGAGGTGGAAATAAACGGGAAGCCTATCGGCAATTGCACAGGGGATGGTTTCAGTCTTCTTCAAGCCAATAAACTGGCGGGCAATCAGATACCTACCCACCAATGGGTACTGACAGACCCGCTGATTGTACCTTCGCTCTATCTTATTCCCGATATAAGAAAAGGGATGCAAGAGAACGACACCACTTGCCTGAAAGTGCATGATGCGCTGATACGCTACAATCAGCTATTTATGTCTATTGTAAAAAAACGTAGAGCAATTGACAATCCCACAGAACGTTGGGGAGAAATACAAGATACGCTTTATTCATCAGGAGCTTGGGCGGACGCCAATCTGGGACATCGTTCACGCACCATGCTGGCATTACCTCTTATCTGGGCTGATTACAACCGCCCGCTGACGTATGTGCAATACTGGTACAGCGATTTCTATAAAGACAAACCATTCAAAGATTTCAGCTTCTCACCCGGATGGAGTCCGCAGGGAGCGATTGGCGATGTCAGCCGATGGATGACTAAATACAATATTCCTGCACACAAATATATTCAATCGGGATTTCAGCCGGATGGCACCATTTCACATCACATAGGACATGCCACTGACGCAGCCATGGTAGCCTACGGATTTGAATGGCTGACGGACTGCAATAATGGTTACTACTATTTCAAAGATACTCCGTTCAAAGTGGACGACCATTATTATCAGTTCCAGCTAGATCGTTTATTGAATGTTTATCCCAAACTGATTTACAAGCAACAGATGGACTTTCTCGTTTCGGGACGTTCCTATCTGGATGATTTAAAGAAATTTGCAGTCAAGCGATACCCCAAGGCTGTCGATGATATGCTGAAAGCACGTAGCAAAGATACACGACTGGCAGGGATAGAGCAATTACAAACTGTCGCCAAGCAAATCAAAGCCAACACACACGAATATTCCGGCACGGACGCTTATTGGGTAAATGAATTTCTCGTCCACCGCCGAGGGGAACACGAACCTGCATTTTATGCTTCCCTGAAATTGAAATCAGAGCGTACGGTTGGTGCCGAGGATTTCAGCAAAGTGCGTAAATCCTGGCATCTGGGATACGGCATTCTACAACTCAAAGCGCGGGGAGATGAATATGCCAGCCGAACTTTGAAGAATTACGACTGGCACGCCCTACCGGGGCTGACAGAAGAGTGGCGCACCGACGCTCTGCCTGCCGGTGGCGGTGCACAGGCATCCTTGCCGGGGATGAACAAAATATCCGGAGTACTGGCTGACGGAAAAACCGGGATGGGCATTTATCATCATCTGCCGAAGGAGACATACAGTTCTGCTACCGCTTTCAAAACCTATCACTTCATCGAAGATAAAATCATCGCATTGGGAAGCGGAATAGCACGCCTTCGCCCGGGACAGGAGAAAGAGATTACTACTTTCATCGACCAGTCTGCTTTGAAAAACGAATTGACATGGTGCATCAACGGTAAGGAGCAAACAGTGAAACCGGAAGAATCCGTAAATATCATCCAAGATATAGAATCTGTCTGCTGGCTTCATCAAGGTGAAAAAGGATACGTTATCTTGCCGGAAACCAAGCTCCAACTCTTGATAAAAACCGGCAAAGAAATAAATACCACAGACCGGGCTATAGCCGACAAGCAACCCAATTTCATTATCGCCCTTAATCATGGAATGAATCCGGGAAGCAGTCTGGACGACAATTATACGTACTATCTGATACCTAATGTCAGCAAAGAGGAAATGAAAGCAAAAGTGAAAAAGCTGCAAAAGGATATTGCCATTGTTCGACACACCGCTTCTGCCCATGCGGTATATTCCAGTAAGGACAGAATCCGGCAATATGCTTTCTTCAAATCCGGCACAATCTCCATAGGTAAGGTTGAAGTAACTTCGGAAGACGCAGCATTAATCATACTTCGTGAGAATGGTGACCACTGGACACTGTCCGTCTCCAATCCCATGCCGGACGGAAAGAAGCAAAGACTGACTTTCCACACCAACATTCCTCTTACGGCAGGAACGTATGCGTATCAGACAAAAGGCATCTATCCGTTGGAGGGAGAAACCGTGACCATCTCCCCAGAGAATGGAGGTACGAAAGTTGTCGTTGAAATACCGGATATAAGGGATGAATTGCGCTACAACTATCAGTCCGACCTTTATGCAGCGTCTCCAATTGTGATTGATATATCAAAATAACGAAGTTTACAGATGGATATTTGGTAGTTGGGAGAAAGATGATTATCTTTACCTTATGTTTGTAACACTCACAATTATCATCCAACACCCATGAGAAACCGACATATGCAAATCAGACTTGCCCTCAAATTCTTTTTTTGTTTCTTATCCGTTTCTATCTGTTATGCTATGGCGGGCGAATCGGGTCGCATCCATTTCCGACGGCTGTCCGTCAACGACGGAATGTCGCAAAATACGGTTCTGGCACTGACACAAGACCATAACGGCAAAATCTGGGTGGGAACCATAGACGGACTGAACTGGTACGACGGTTACCGCTTCGCCCCGCTCTACAAAGATTTGAACGACAGCACCAGTTTGTCCAACAATCATGTATATTCACTCTGCACCGATGCCGAAGGCACGGTTTGGGTAGGCACTTTGACGGGGCTATCACGCTATAATATTGTAGGAAACAACTTCACCAATTACTCTTTACCCGAAGGATTGCCCGTGCAAATATTCGCCATCGAAGACCTGAGCGACAAAGGTCAACTACTGTTAGGGACCAGCAACGGACTGGTTGTCTTCGACAAAAAGACCGGATATATGAACCTTCACCCCCACTTGCAGGGGACAACCATCTATTCCATCTGCCAGATTAACGAAGGGATTCTGCTTGGCAGTTCTTCCGGTATCTATCATTATCGGCCGCAAGATAATTCCGTAGTCCGGATACTCCCCGAATTAAAGAACGAAGCGATTTCATCCGTCGTTTATGACCCGCGAAAACGTACCTGCTGGCTAGGGTCTTTCATCAATGGAGTGTACTCGATGGACGAAAAGTTCCAAATCAAAGAGCACTATCTTTACAACGACCGGCAACGGCAATCCCCCTTCGAATCTGTCCGCACACTGGCACAGGATGACAAAGGCAGAATCTGGATAGGAACCATCAACGCCCTGTTCATTCTCGAACCGGAAACGGGCACGATAGATAAATACACGTTCTCGCATGAAGACGAAAACTCGCTGGGACACAACTCCGTCCGCTCCATCCTGAAAGATAATCAAGGAGGGATATGGGTAGGTACTTTCTACGGCGGACTCAACTATTACCATCCCATGGCACCGGCATTCGATACGATGACCTATTCCGCCTACAAGAATTCTATCAGCGACAACACAGTCAGTTGCATTGTGGAAGATTCCCGCACAGGCAATCTCTGGATAGGAACCAACGACGGAGGACTGAACGAATACGACCGGAAAAAGAATCATTTCACCGTCTATCGGGCCAACCGCAATAATCCGCGTGCGCTGCAATCGGATAATATCAAATGCGCCCTCCCCGATGGGAATGGTGTGTATATAGGCAGCCACGGTGGAGGATTGAGTTATCTGTCCGGTACGGGCGGACAAATTGAAAACTATACTTTCCCCAATGCCGTTTCATTCAACAATAGTTGTTATTCCCTATTGGACGGGAAAGACGGAACGCTGTGGGTAGGCTCCATCATCGGGCTGCACCGTTTTGACAAAAAGACAAAGAAACTGTCCCTGCATCCTTTGGCACAAAAATATCCCCGATTGAACTCTGTACTCATCTCCGTACTTTATCGTGATTCGAAAGACCGGATATGGATTGGTACGGAAGAGAGTCTGTTTGTATATGCCAACGGCAAACTGGAAGAATGGAAGGATTATACTTCCAAAACTCCGTCTCTGATACAGGCTTTCTGCATACAGGAAGATAGCAATCAGCACATATGGATTGGCTCTTCTGTCGGTCTGTACAAGTCACCCGACGGAAGTACCAACAATCAAGCTCGATACTCCACCAAAGACGGACTACCCAACAACTTCATCTATGGCGTGCTGGAAGACGGACGCGGACGTCTGTGGATAACGACCAACCGCGGTTTGTCTTGCTTCGACCCTTCCGAACAAACGTTTCTCAACTACACGGTGCTAGACGGTTTGAGTCACGGACAGTTCAATACCTACGGAGCATGCAAGACACAAGATGGTATCTTCTTTCTGGGAAGTTTGAAAGGTATCACCTATTTCAATCCTTATGAATTTGTAGACAATCCGTTTTCTCCCAATGCCGTTGTCACCGGTGCTACTATCCTGAACCAACCGGTGGTAGACATCAAAGACGGAGTATCCAAATATTTCCAGGCAAGCAACGGAAGATTATTGGGTATGTCCTTTCCTTCCAACCGCAAGTTGTTCAGTATCCGTTTTTCTGTTATCAATTATCTTTCGGGAAGGCGGAACCTTTTTGCCTACAAGCTGGAAGGATTCGATGAAGACTGGGTATCTTCCGCACAGGCTATCTCCCAACGGGGAGCCACTTACTCTAATCTGCCACCCGGAAAGTATATCTTTAAAGTAAAAGCGTGCAACAATAACGGACGTTGGAGCCTTACTCCCACCGAGTTTTTCGTACATATCACCCCGATGTGGTATCAGACGTGGTGGGCGAAGTCGATTTTCGTTCTGCTGATATTGGGAGGAATCGCTTTCATCCTCTATTTCTTCATTGCACGAGCAAAGATGAAAATGCAGATGCAGATTGATCATCTCGAACGGAACAAGATTGAAGAAATCAGTCAGGAGAAAGTCCGCTTCTACATCAATATGTCTCATGAGCTACGCACTCCTTTGAGTTTGATATTGGCTCCTCTGGAAGAACTGACGGAAGAAAAGAATAAGTTTGATGTTCCGGTCCAGCAGAAACTTTCGTATGTCTACAGAAACGGGCGCAAATTGTTGCATCTTGTCAATCAGTTGCTCGATTTCCGGAAAGCGGAATCGGGAGCACTGCCTATTCATGTGGCTATGAACGATGTGGATGAACTTGCCGGAAATGTCTTTGCCATGTTCAGAGAAAATGCGCAGAAAAGAAATATTACTTATCAGTTCCACTCCGATTTGAATGGCAGTCCGCTCCCGATAGACAAGACTTATGTGGAAATGATGCTGACCAATCTGCTCTCCAACGCTTTCAAGTTTACGCCGAATGGTGGAGAAATAACATTTTCTTTATGGAAAAAGGAACATAGCTTCGGATTCAGTATCAAGGATAGCGGCATCGGAATTCCGCCGGAGAAATTATCACGTATCTTCGAACGTTTCTATCAGGCGAACGAAGACCGGAAAGGTAGTGGAATCGGGCTTTCATTAGTGAAATGTCTGGTAGAGAAGCATCACGGTAGTATCAGCGTCGACAGCAAGCCAGGTCAGGGAAGTGATTTCGTTATTGAATTGCCTTCGGACATACAGGAATTTAGTCCGGCAGAAATAGTGAGCCGACAAGAAGATAACAATTCTGAATGGCAGACTTCTTCGTTTGCTACGGAAACGATGGCAGAAGACGGTGAATTTCCGGTAATCGATCCATCTGCCGGACAAGACGGACAAGAGGAAGAACAGTCTCCGAATGATATTACAGAGACTATCCTGTTGGTGGACGACAATAAAGAAATGGTTGATTATCTGAAGAACAATTTTAAATCGAAATATATCACGCTGACCGCCGGAAACGGGGAAGAAGCACTGGCTATCCTGAAAGAGCAGAAGGTGGACATCGTACTTTCTGATGTCATGATGCCGGGTATTGACGGTATAAAGTTATGCGAACTGATTAAGAAGAATATGCAGACTTGCCATATTCCTGTCATTCTCCTGTCTGCCAAAGGGAGCATCGAAGCACAAACTGCGGGTATCCGCATCGGAGCCGATGATTATATTCCCAAACCTTTCTCTATGAATCTGCTGAAAGGGAAAATCAATAATATTCTGAAAGCGAAGCAACGGTTGAGACATTATTATTCGGATACAATCGACATCGATACTGCGAAAATGACTTCCAACACATTGGATGAAGAGTTCATGAGCAAAGCCATACAAATTGTCGAAGAGAATATCGACGATGAGAATTTTACGGCTGATGATTTGGCGGAGAAGTTATTTATGAGCCGCTCTTCACTGTATCTCAAGATGAACTCCGTATCGGGTGAGCCACCGGCCAACTTCATCCGGCGCATACGATTTAACAAAGCCTGCAAATTACTGCTGGAAGGAAGATATTCGATTTCTGAAATCAGTAGCAAGGTGGGATTCAGCTCGGCATCTTATTTCTCTACCAGTTTTAAGAAGTATATGGGTTGCCTGCCGTCGGATTATGTAAAAAATCAGGGGAAGAAGAGGGAAAGCTAAAGGGGAATAGAGATTGTATCAACTAAAAAAGAAGAGAGAGACTGATAAAAATCACTCTCTCTCGATAAAGCACAGTATATACTATGATATGTTAATTAGCTAAATTTCTTCAACTCTTTATAACGTTTCAAGGCTTCCAAAAAGTAGTAATCTGCATAGTTTAGCGGTACATTCACTTCACTGTTGTGCGGAAAACTACCTACTGAATGCAGCAGAATAAATCCTTTGTTCTCCTTTTCCTTTGCCAGATATTCGGGTGAAGAAAGTTGTTTCAGGATATTTTCGGCATATTCTGCATAATCATCGCTCATTTTTTTATCGTCAGTGTAACCATTTAACTCAAGCAGGGCGGATGCGGTTACAGCTGCTGCCGAAGCATCACGGGGAGCATTCGGTATATCGGGGGCGTTGTAATCCCAGTAAGGAATATAGTCTTTTTCTGAAGGACGGTTGTTCATGATAAAGCGCGCAATCTTATGTGCAGCTTCGAGGTAAACGGGATTCTTCGTAAAGCGGTAACACATCGTATATCCATAAACACCCCAAGCCTGTCCGCGTGCCCATGCAGAAGAGTCGGAATATCCTTGGAATGTACCTTTGGATTCCACCTTGCCGCTTGGCACAGAATAACTGACTACATGATAGGAAGTCATATCATCGCGAAAATGATTCTTCAACGTCTTATCCGCATGAGCAATCGCTATATCACGATATTTTGAATTTCCGGTTTGCTCGGATGCCCAAAACAGCATTTCAAGGTTCATCATATTATCAATGATAACCGGATAGCTCCAATCACCAAAGTCCCAGGAACGGATCAAACCTACTTCCGGACTAAATCGAGCACAAAGGCTTTCCGAAGAATTTACCAGAATCTGTTTATCTTTCGATTCCGGTTTCAGGTGGTGAGCATGTCCGTAACTACAAAACATCATAAAACCGATATCATGGTTTCCTGTATAATATTGGATATCTTCCAAACGGTTAGTGTACGTCCGGGCTTCTTTCGCCAATGCCTCATCTCCCGTCAGGTCATAGGCCAGCCACATGGAACCGGGATAGAAACCACTCGTCCAATCTTTGGCATTTTCCAGACGATAACTTCCATCTTCTTTGATAGAACGTGGGAAACAAGCGGTATCCGGCACGTTCTCCAACTGCTCCGCCATGAAAAGCAACTGACGACCAGAAGTTTCCACTGCATTTTCGAACCATTCGGGTGCACCCACTTTGGGAATACTACAAGCGGTCAACAGGCTCATTCCCAAAATCGCAACACACAATTTTCTTTTCTTCTTCATATTTATAGTTTTAGTGATTTATTCTTTAAATTTTGTATTTCATGCATTTCTTATCTAAGACCTTACTTATTACTTCCGGTAAGTTGAGGCTTCCGGTCTATCATTTCCTGCACTTGCCACTCCCCGTTTAGCTTATCAAACAGCATAGAAGATTCTTTGTGAATAGGCTTGTATGATTTTCCGCCAATCAGCGGAGAAGGTTTGCCATAACTGAAGACTGTTTGATTGACGGCATTGAAGATATACAGGCTGGCAGGCTTTTTGGTATCCAACTCAGCCTCAATATCCCAGTTACCACAACGAAAACGATTACCTTCTCTTACCACTTCCACCGCCTTTGTACCGTCGGGATTCACCTGAATCAGTGTCAAAATCCGATTACGTCTGCAAGGGGTGAAGCTGGCAGTGAGATGCCATTGGTTGGCGAGCACTTCACCACGTACAGCTTTCTTCTCGTCGGGAGGTGCTACGAAGCAGTCCGTTTGGGTAATATCGAAATCCTGCCGGCTGAATAATTGTGCCACAGCAGTGAATTGCTTCTCTTCATTTCGGGTGATAAGCTGATGAGTCTGTTCATTGACAGAGAACTGAACCGGACTGTGCAACAGCCAATCCCAACGAACAGGTTTCTTTGCCTCCATCTCATCGTAAATCAATACTTTGTCCGGATGCAACAAGAAGATATGTCTGCGATAAAGAGTAAGCGGAGTCCCCCCAAATCCATTTTCTACAGATTGCTCCAACTGTTGGTTGGCAAAGTTGCGAATCCACATCGGATATTCGCTGACGCCGCAATAGGCATTCGATGCATCTCCCAAAGCGTAGGAAATGTGCTCTCCACCAAGCATGCGCACGATATTACCATAAGCTTTGGTTGAAAAAGGCTGTCCGATGCCGTCCACCAACAGGGTGTTGTGCGCACGGGTATGACGGTAGGAAAGCAAATTATGGGCATCGGCAAAATTCATATAATAACCCGTGGAACCATAGACGGGCACACCACGGAAGTGAAGATTGAACGCATTCTGGTCGGAATGTGTGTGACTGCCCGAACCGAAAGGACTGGAATGAAAGTTAAGACACAGATTATTCTGAAAATCTGTCATCGACGAATTGGCGATCATTTCACCACTATCGTGAAACCATCTTGCCTTCGGTTCGTCTGCCGGAATGTCTGTTTGCGACTTTCGGGATTCCGGTCGCACCATGCGATACAGACGCATTTCATCATCCATTTCATATCTTTTGTCAACAGAAGTGTACCATGCAGAATAGGGGTCTCCCGTCTCTCTTGCCATGAATTCGGCAAATGCACTGCGTACAATCAACGGCTTATCGTTCATCTGCTCGTGTCCGTCACCGAAACTCACACTCTGCGAATGGGGAGGCCAACCATACACCATCGCCTTTCCTACCCCACGATACCAAGGGTGCTGAAAGAAGTCCGTACCGGTAAGATAAGAGAAAAGAATGGGAACGTAGGATAAGGTAACTGCATTGGCACTGAAATAGCAAGTACCGTTTATCCACGTGCCGTCGCGATTGAAGCCGGTGGCAGGGGCACGGGAAGTCCACAGCTCGTAACTGTATTCAAAGAACTCGCGTGCTTCGGGATATTTATCGTACAGCACTAATGAAGTCTGCAATAATCTGCGGAAAGTGAACTGCCATAAATGGTTATCGAATATGTGGTTCTCCATTGAACCTTGGAAGCGAGGGTGGTAATGATTCAGTATCTTCACCATTAGCTGCTCCATCTTAGTGCGTTCGTCAGCCGTGAAGCGTTCATGGCAAGTCTCATACGTGCAGGCAAAAAGATATGCTAAATCCCCGGCATAGAAATCATTGTCCAACTGACGATCGGTCACTTGAGAAGGAAGCAGCCAGCGAATTAGCTGCACCATCTTATTGGCATACACATCTCTTTGCAGCAAGGTATAAGCCGTGTGGAGTTTCTCACAATGAACCACCATGGCGGAGGCATGTTTATAAGGCTGCGTATCTGTGCTATAATCTGCCGCAAGTCCTTGGCGTGCCGAGCTAATCATAAGGTTATATTCGGGATGTGAACACATCTTTAGACGTGCATCCTCCAGCTCATTTTCCAAGAAACAGTAAAGACGGGGATGTTTCTCTGTCATCACTTTCCGCACTTCTTCAAAAGGAGGAGTCACGAACTTAGGAATATCATCGGTAATGGTAAAAGAGTAAGTCTCGCTCCAAGGCATGTTCTCGCCGGATGCACTGACAGAGCGGAAACGCCAGTACCAAGTTCCGGCGTTAAGTACTTGATGTGGATTGAACATGCACCAAGCAATCGATTTGGAGAGCACAGTCGTACTTCCGGAGAAATCTTTCTCCTGGGATAGGGCAAACTGGAGAAAATCCGACTGCTTCATCTTCTGGGGAACCAGTAAAGGAACCGGATTCAAATAAGGTTGATTAAACTCTTGAGGATAAGGTGTCTCACGTTCATTCTCATGGACACGGGAAGGCGTATACTCGCGCGCTTCCAGAACACCCGAAAACGCCAGGCTGCATAAAAACAGCATGCCTATCATTTTCAGCAACACCGGGCACTCACTTTTTTGTGGATTCATCATATCGCATTTATCAGTATTTCACTGGAAGCAAAAGTAAGCGTTACCCGTCAGAATGGCTTTAAATATCTATTTTTTCATCCTCGATTCTATATGTAGCGATGTAGATTTCATCCAAAACTCTTTTGTTTTCGTCCATACCCCGTTTTTATCCACAAAAAAAATGGCGTACTCCCCTTATAAAAAGGAAAAGTACGCCATCATCACCTCTCGTCACCGAAACCTAGCAATTCTTTTATCTCACAATATCTTCCGGGAATTTGGCCGGCATCTCCACCCGTTTCCAAGTTTCATAATACCAGGTATTCAGTTCGTTTCCATTCAAATCATTTTTGATGAAATACTTCAAACACAAATAATCACTATCCTTGATTTCAAATTCGAGAATATTATCCTGATTGTCCAGCATTGGCAGATGGATATTCTTTTCAATACTTTCTTTATAAGAATCATCTGTCAACTGTTTATACGTGCCATATCCGGTTATGATAGCGTCCGCACCGGGAATGATGGTAAAGTTGACGATTCGTCCGTCATGGCTCAGGACTTTAAAGGTATTACTGGGTTTTAATGCTCCCGGAACATCGGGAGATTCCGACACATAATGGCAAAGTTGCCAGATTCCTTTTAACTCGGCCGGTTTGAATTTAGTTTTCTTCTGGGCCGTTGCATCTGTTACCGCCAACAATATCATTGAAAGCATGGTAAAGAAAAAGAGCTTTTTCATTGTCGTATGATTTTAGTTAACACTCTCGAAGGCGTATGTCCAAATATAAATATTTATTTTGAGAATATAACTATCAAAGACATAAAAAAACTCGCATAACCCAAAGATTATGCGAGTTTTACATAAATATACCGAAATATTAGAAATCAGCATTTCTCGGTGTACGCGGGAACGGTATCACGTCACGGATGTTCGCCATACCTGTAACGAATAATAACAGACGTTCAAAACCAAGTCCGAAACCGGAATGAGGACACGTACCAAACTTACGGGTATCCAGATACCACCACATATCCTTCATCGGGATGTGCATTTCTTCAATACGGGTCAGCAGCTTGTCATAGTCCGCTTCACGTTCGGAACCACCGATAATTTCACCGATCTTCGGGAAAAGAACGTCCATTGCACGTACAGTCTTACCATCTTCGTTCTGCTTCATATAGAAGGCTTTGATTTCTTTCGGATAGTCAGTCAGAATCACCGGACGTTTGAAGTGTTCTTCCACCAGGAAGCGTTCGTGTTCAGAAGCCAAATCCACGCCCCAGTAAACCGGGAACTCGAACCTATGGCCTTTCGCAACAGCTTCTTCCAGAATCTTGATACCGTCTGTATAAGGCAGACGTACGAACTCATCTTTCAATACACCTTGCAGACGTTCAATCAAGCCCTTGTCGAACATATCGTTGAGGAACTTCACATCATCCGCACAGTTATCCAACGCCCATTTCACACAATATTTGATGAACTCTTCCGCCAAGTCCATATTGTCTGTAATATCGTTGAAAGCAACTTCCGGCTCAACCATCCAGAACTCTGCCAAGTGGCGGGGAGTGTTGGAGTTTTCGGCACGGAACGTAGGACCGAATGTGTAGATAGCTCCCAAAGCAGTAGCAGCCAATTCACCTTCCAGCTGACCGGAAACGGTCAAACTTGCCTGCTTACCGAAGAAATCATCTTCATAAGAGATAGAGCCTCTCTCGTCTTTCTTCAAGTCATACAGGTTCATGGTAGTCACCTGGAACATCTGTCCGGCACCTTCACAATCGGAAGCCGTAATGATCGGTGTATGGAAATAGAAGAAGCCCTTTTCATGGAAGAACTTGTGAATAGCAATCGCCATGTTGTGACGGATGCGGAACACAGCACCAA
>NZ_CAUCSQ010000052.1 GCF_958445495.1 uncultured Bacteroides sp.
CGATTCATGCTCGAAGCATTGTGAATTGGCCGGCTTTTTTGTATGGTTAGGTATTCCCTCCTCTTCCCCTCCCGGAAAATAGGGTCTGACAGCCTGAACAATCGTTCTTTAAAGCTATGGCTGGGATATGAAGAAATCCAGTTGGGATTCAGTCTACGTTGGGTTCTTTACAGGGTTAGATACATCTCTCTAAATGTGTAGCGATATGGTATGCGATAAGATATGCATGTAACGACAGGTACGAGGATAACAGGGGGAATGATACCCTTTCAGAACAATATATTCCCCCGTACTTCTCGACGTATATATATGATAAGTAATACAGTAGGGCTCGGTACGCAATATACATACAGATTTTAAGGTCGTATGAAAGCGAGCCTTTTCTCCTCTTGTGCGAAAAGTATGGCAGTATTGACTAGCGCCAGATGTGAGTATGCTTGAGGAAAGTTACCTAATTGTTCTTTTGTTTCGAAATCAATATCCTCACTGAATAGTCCGAGATGGTTTGAATACTTCAGGACTTCATCAAATAGGCAACGCGCCTCTTCCTTTTTTCCTGTGACGAATAGGGCGCGTATGAGCCAAAATGTACAGATTGTGAATGAGGAAGTCGGAAGACCGAAATCGTCTTTGCTATTGTAACGGTACATGAACCCTTTATGAAATAGAGCTTTTTTGACACTTTCAACGGTTTTGTGGTAACGTATATCGTCTGCCTCTATGAATCCGTAAGGTTCCATGAGTAATAATGAGGAATCCATTGCCTCGTTGGTATAACTTTGTGTAAAGCTTTGAAGTTTCTCATTCCAGCCATGTTGTATTACGTCTTTTTTTATTTTCTCAGCTTCATGTTGCCAACGTTCACTATAATTGTATTTATTGAGTATTTGGGCGATTTTGGCCCCCCGGTCCAATGCTACCCAACACATGACTTTGGAGGAAACAAAATGCTGGCCTTCTCCTCTGATTTCCCAAATACCTTTATCAGGTTTTCTCCAGTTTTCTATTACTGTTGCCAGAATGGTTTTTACCATTTCCCACATATCTTCAATTTCATCCAGTGTACCGGGCATTAGCCGGTAATATTGGTAAATCAAATCCATTAAATAACCGAAAGAGTCATTTTGTTTTTGATGGTAAGCATCATTTCCTATCCGTACTGGCTTGGAGTTTTTATATCCTGAAAGATGTTCGAGTATTATTTCTGTCAATTTATGTTCTCCCCGGATACCATACATGATTTGGTAGTCATGTTTGGAAACGAAGGTAGATTGAATAAATTTCATAAAACGCTTGGCAGCACCGGTATGTCCGATTTGGAACATGGTTTCGATTGACATGGAAGCGTCTCGGAGCCAACAGAAACGGTAATCCCAGTTACGGACTTCTCCTATGGCTTCCGGTAAACTTGTGGTAAGGGCAGCGAGTACTGCTCCATTGTGATAGGACATTAATTTCAGAACTAATAGACTTCGTTCAATGACATCGTTGTATAACGTGTATTGTTTACTTCTATTGGTCCAGTTTAGCCAATATACTAGTGTACGGCAATATTCTATCTTTTCTCTTTCTATATCAATGGGGATTACCTTTTCATTGTATGAAAGTAGTAAGAATTCGTCTTTTTCAAGAACGATTTCTTCTTGTTCTGTGATGGCCTGTAAAGGTAAGGAGGCGTATAAGTATTGCCTGTCTTTATTATCGGAAGAACAATAGGTTTCAATATATTGTGAAGTAATATTAAGAATTACCTTGCCCTGTGCATAGTTCGGAGCTGGATGATAGTTTATTTTAAAACGAGGTTTTCCCTTTATCCAATGTATGTAACGGTATAATTCGGCAGGCAGGTAGTGTCCGGTTTCGTCTTTAGAACGGTAACAGGGCATGTAATCGAGGACTACAAATTCTCCTTCGTCGGAAGAAAAGCGAGTAGATAGAATATTTGTGTGGGGTACATAATTTTGTGTGATGTGATAATCGTTGGATACTTTAAAACCAAAATCACCTCCTTTTTCCCGGTCGAGTAGGCTGGCGAAAATAGAAGGAGAGTCGAAATCGGGAAAACATAACCACTCAATATTTCCTGTTTGGGAAATAAGAGCCGCTGTGCGGCAGTTGCCTATCACCCCATAATTCAGATTACTCATAATATCGTTGTTTTTATTTAGTTTTCAGTAAATCTTTGAGAAAGTCGAAAGCAGAAGTCAGCCGGTTTTTGATGATTCCTTCTGTCGTTGCAGGCTTTTGTTTGTTTAACATGGAACGCAAGAAAGGTAATACATCAGTTTGTGAAAGTAAATTGTAGTTGGCTGCTTCCGATACGCTACCCACTTTTATCGTGATGGCCTTTGGAGGAAGTGCTTGGAACATATCTTCATCGGTGGTATCATCTCCTATTGCTATAACGAAGTCATACCGCTTGTTGGCCAGTAAACGCCCTGCTTCCGAACCTTTGTTATAATCAGGTGATTTGATTTCAATCACTTTGTTTCCTTGCAAAATTTGTAATTTTTGTCGGGTACATAGAGAAACTAAAGCATTGACGAGTTGCTGGGCCCTCAATGTACCAAGCCATGCATCGCTTTCACGATAATGCCATGCCAGGGCTGTTTCTTTTACTTCCAGATGTGAGTGGGGAGTTCTATCTACAAACATTTGTAAAATGGAAAGAATGCCTGCTCCCCACTCCATTTTTTTAATGTTTTTATGCCAAACACCGTTTTCTTTGTAAAAAGCTCCGTGTTCGGCAGCTAAAGAGATAGGTAGGGAGCCGAACCATTTTTCTAATGTGAAATGATCCCGCCCGCTATTGATAACAATATGATTGGCGGGATCACTTGCCAGATGTTGTAGAATAGAAATGAGTTCGGGTGTAGGTTGAGCATCTTCAGGGCGTGGCCTGAGTGCGGCTAAGGTACCGTCGTAATCTAGTAAGAACAAGCGTTGTTTTGCCTGATTATATTTAAGTTTGATTTGTGCGATGGTGGTCGGTACGATACGTTTCTTTCGTAATGTATCGTTCTTCATGCAGGTTATATTTAGCTCATTGACAAAATCTGCAGCCCATTTATTGACCGTTTGCACGGATAAGATACTTTGCATTTGTCGTAAACGTCTTTTCTGTTCATCTTCCGGCATCTCAAGCGCTTGGCAGATAGCATTTTCTATTTGTTCCGTGTCGTTTGGATTAATTTGAATAGCTTCGGTCAGTTCTACTGCCGCACCTGCCATTTCACTGAGAATGAGTACGCCGGGATTATCGTATTTAGTGGCTACATATTCTTTGGCTACTAGATTCATACCGTCTCGTAGTGGAGTAACCAGGGCGATGTCGGCTACATAATACATGGCAGTCAGTTCTTCCAATGAGAAACCATGATAGAAATAACAGACAGGAGTCCAGTCCATTGTGGAGTAACGTCCGTTGATAGAACCGATTTCCTCATCGATTTTTGTTTTCAATTCGGCATAACTTCCCACTTGGTCTCGTGAAGGGACGATAACCATTGCTAATGTCACTTTTCCATGATATTCGGGATGGTGTTCGAGGAAAGTTGCAAAGCCGTGTAAGCGGTGCAGTATCCCTTTGCTATAATCCAGCCTGTCTACCGACAAAATTAATTTATGTTTGCCAAACAATTTTCGGGTACGGTCGATAGCTTTATGTACTTCTTCGTTTTCCGAAGCTTTATGGTAGAGTTCGTAATTGATACCCATTGGCAGTGCGTCTACTCTTGTTACCCGATTACCGATTTGTACCTCATCCAGTTTGAAGTCAAGATGTAGGACACGTTCTACGGCACTGATAAAATGCCGCATGTAATCATGGGTATGAAAAGCAATGAAATCCGCTCCCAACAACCCTTTCAAGATTTCGGCGCGTTCCGGAAGAATACGGAACAGTTCATAAGAAGGGAATGGTATGTGGTGGAAATAACCGATACATAGTTCCGGATATATTTTCCTTAGCATTCCGGGAAGTAACATCAACTGGTAGTCCTGTATCCATACTTTATCTCCAGGGCGTATCAACCGACAAATCTCTTCGCAGAAAAGTTGGTTGACTTGCCGGTAAGACTGCCAGAAACAATTCTTATATAAGGTATAGGCGTAAAAGTAATGGCATAATGGCCAGATTGTACTATTACTGTATCCTTCATAATAATTGTGAATCTGTTCTTCCGACAAAAAAACCGGATGAAAATTCATACTTTGCAGTTTTTCATCAATCTCTTGTCGGTCCGTTCCTTTGTCTGTACATATTCCGGGCCATCCTATCCAGTGTTTTTCGTAAGAAATCTGGAGGGAGTCCAAACCCGTTGCCAGCCCGCCTTCACTACGTGAGAAGGAAAATGTCCCATTTGAGCTGGTTACTTTTATCGGTAATCTGTTTGAAATAATATAAAGTTTCATACTTATTTATCGACAAAGCATATACCAATTGAAGGATGAGTAATATTAGTGTTTATATATCAGTAGGTTATGGAAATATGATTTATATATGCATACTTTTCAAAATGGAAATAGCCTTCCAAAATGAAAATTTCTTTAGTTCTCGTTCGGTTATATCTCCGGAAATATGCACACCTTTTCAAAATAGAATCCTTTTTCCAAAATGAAAAGGTCTGTTGTTCGAATAAGAATAGAATGGATTATCGTATTTGGTTGAATATAAGCCAGTTGTTTTTTCTTCTGTTTTTATGGCACGCATTTGGCATAAAGAGTGGCAAATAAAATCAGTAGTAATTATTTAAAAAGTAAAAACATGGGAATAACATTATCTTTTATTTTTTGCCTGTTGAGCGGATTTGCTTGCTTTTGGCTGTTTTGGAAGTGTGTAGATTGGTTTGAAAAAATCTAAAAAGAGAAAAAGGAGATTTTAATTATGTACACAGCACTATTTGTATTAGGTATTGCAATCTTCGGTTATTTGATGTATGTACTCATCAAACCCGAAAAGTTTTAAAGGTTATACAGTTTAAGGTAAAAGTATGAATACAGAAATTTTAGGTGTGGTTGCGCAGATTACCTTGTTGGTGATTCTGTCTTATCCACTGGGTAAATACATCGCCAAAGTTTATAAAGGAGAAAAAACTTGGTCGGATTTTATGGCTCCTATCGAAAGAGCTATTTATAAGGTATGCGGGATTAATCCTAAAGAGGAGATGAACTGGAAACAGTTCTTGAAAGCATTGTTGATTTTAAATGCTTTTTGGTTTGTATGGGGAATGGTATTATTGGTTTCACAAGGTTGGTTACCTTTGAATCCGGATGGCAATGGACCGCAAACACCGGACCAGGCTTTTAATACGTGTATTAGTTTTATGGTCAATTGTAACTTGCAGCATTATAGCGGTGAAAGCGGATTGACTTATTTTACCCAATTGTTTGTTATCATGCTCTTTCAATTCATAACGGCTGCAACAGGTATGGCTGCTATGGCTGGTATTATGAAAAGTATTGCAGCAAAGACAACGAAGACTATTGGTAACTTCTGGCATTTTCTTGTAATAAGCTGTACACGTATTTTGTTACCTCTTTCTTTGATTGTAGGTTTCATTCTGATTCTGCAAGGTACGCCGATGGGATTTGATGGAAAAATGAAAATAACGACCCTCGAAGGTCAGGAGCAGATGGTTTCCCAAGGTCCTACGGCTGCGATTGTTCCTATCAAGCAACTTGGTACGAATGGCGGTGGCTATTTTGGGGTAAATTCATCTCATCCGCTGGAAAATCCTACTTATCTTACTAATATGGTTGAATGCTGGTCTATCCTGATTATTCCGATGGCAATGGTACTGGCGTTGGGATTCTATACTTGCAGGAGAAAATTGGCATATAGTATTTACGGAGTAATGTTGTTTGCCTTTTTGGTAGGTGTTTGCATCAATGTCAGTCAGGAGATGGGTGGTAATCCCCGTATCGATGAAATGGGAATTGCACAGGATAACGGTGCGATGGAAGGTAAGGAGATACGCCTTGGCGCCGGTGGTACAGCATTGTGGAGTATCGTTACTACGGTAACTTCCAACGGTTCTGTCAACGGTATGCATGACTCCACAATGCCGTTGTCAGGAATGATGGAAATGTTGAACATGCAGATAAATACCTGGTTTGGAGGTGTCGGGGTAGGATGGATGAACTATTATACCTTTATCATCATAGCAGTGTTTATCAGTGGGTTGATGGTGGGACGTACACCGGAATTCCTGGGTAAGAAAGTTGAAGCCAGGGAAATGAAAATTGCTACTATCGTAGCTTTGCTTCACCCGTTTGTGATACTGGTATTCACAGCAATTTCAAGTTATATTTATGCACATCATCCTGATTTTGTAGAAAGTGAAGGCGGCTGGCTGAACAATATGGGATTTCATGGCCTGAGTGAACAGCTTTATGAATATACTTCTTGTGCCGCCAACAACGGTTCAGGTTTTGAGGGCTTGGGAGACAATACTTATTTCTGGAACTGGACATGTGGTATCGTACTTATTCTTAGTCGTTTCCTTCCTATTGTCGGACAAGTCGCTATTGCCGGTTTACTTGCTCAGAAAAAGTTTATCCCTGAAAGTGCAGGAACATTGAAAACCGATACGGTTACTTTTGGAGTTATGACATTTGCCGTTATCTTTATTGTCGCTGCTCTGTCATTCTTCCCGGTACATGCGTTGAGTACGATTGCTGAACATTTAAGTTTGTAATACTGAATTAGAGAAGATATGAAAAATAATACGTCAGCTTCTTTGTTTCCAAAGGAGCAAGTTATGGAAAGTTTGAAACAGTCATTCGTGAAACTGAATCCACGATTGATGATAAAGAATCCGATTATGTTTACGGTGGAAGTGGCAACGGTAGTCATGTTGTTCGTTACCCTTTATTCTATTGTAAATTCCTCACAGGGTTCGTTTGCTTATAACATTGCCGTGTTTGTCATTTTGTTCATTACGTTGTTGTTTGCCAATTTTGCCGAAGCTATTGCCGAAGCACGCGGTAAGGCACAGGCAGACAGTTTGCGTAAGACTCGTGAAGAGACACCGGCAAAGAAAGTGGAAGGTAATAAGATTGTTACTATAAGTTCTTCTCAATTGAAGAAAGGCGACGTGTTTATTTGCGATGCCGGCGATGTGATTCCTTCAGACGGTGAAATTATCGAAGGTTTGGCTTCTATCGACGAGAGTGCCATTACTGGCGAGTCTGCTCCGGTAATCCGGGAAGCAGGAGGAGATAAGAGCTCTGTAACGGGTGGTACGAAAGTGCTTTCCGACCATATAAAGGTAATGGTGACTACCCAACCGGGGGAAAGTTTCTTAGATAAGATGATTGCACTTGTGGAAGGTGCTTCCCGTCAGAAAACCCCGAATGAGATAGCATTAACTATTTTGCTGGCAGGTTTTACGCTCGTTTTTGTCATTGTGTGTGTTACCTTAAAACCGTTTGCCGATTATAGTAATACTGTCATCACCATTGCTTCACTTATTTCTCTGTTTGTGTGTCTGATTCCGACAACTATCGGTGGACTTCTTTCTGCCATCGGTATTGCCGGTATGGACCGCGCACTTCGTGCCAATGTGATAACCAAGTCGGGAAAAGCTGTGGAAACTGCAGGTGATATTGATACATTATTGTTGGATAAAACGGGTACTATTACAATTGGTAACCGTAAAGCCACTCATTTTCACACGGCTCCGGGTGTCGAGTTACATGATTTTGTAGAAACCTGTCTGTTGTCCTCTCTGTCTGACGAGACTCCTGAAGGAAAGTCTATCGTTGAATTAGGACGTGAATCCGGTATTCGCATGCGTAGTTTGAATACGACAGGAGCGCACATGATAAAGTTTACAGCAGAAACCAAATGTTCTGGCGTTGATTTGGCTGACGGTACACAGATACGTAAAGGAGCGTTTGACGCTATCCGCAAGATTGTAGAGGGAGCCGGAAATAAATTCCCGAAAGAAGTTGAAGAAGTGATTTCCGCAATCTCAAGTAATGGTGGTACTCCGTTGGTGGTTTGCGTGAATCAGAAAGTAACGGGAGTTATTGAGTTGCAGGATATCATTAAACCGGGTATTCAGGAACGTTTTGAACGCTTGCGCAAGATGGGAGTGAAAACTGTGATGGTGACAGGTGACAACCCGTTGACTGCTAAATATATTGCAGAAAAAGCCGGTGTGGACGATTTTATAGCCGAAGCTAAGCCGGAAGATAAGATGGAATATATTAAGAAAGAACAACAGGCAGGTAAGCTGGTAGCTATGATGGGTGACGGTACGAATGATGCGCCGGCTCTGGCACAGGCTAATGTGGGTGTTGCCATGAACAGTGGTACACAGGCAGCTAAGGAAGCCGGAAATATGGTGGATTTGGATAATGACCCGACCAAATTGATTGAAATTGTGGAAATCGGTAAACAGTTATTGATGACTCGCGGGACATTGACTACTTTCTCTATAGCCAATGACGTTGCCAAGTATTTTGCTATTGTTCCCGCATTGTTTATGGTTGCTATTCCGGAATTGGCAGCTTTGAATATTATGCATCTTCATAGTCCGGAGAGCGCTATCCTTTCAGCAGTGATTTTCAATGCGATTATTATCCCGATTCTGATTCCGCTGGCTTTACGTGGCGTGCAGTATAAACCGATTGGTGCAAGTGCCTTGCTTCGTCGTAATCTGTTGATTTATGGTGTGGGTGGCGTAATTGTTCCTTTCGTGGGAATTAAGTTAATAGATTTATTGGTAGGTTTATTCTTTTAATTAAAAACGATAGCAATGAAAACTGTATTGAAGTCATTAAAAATAACGATTGCTTTTTGTGTCTTTTTCTCTGTATTCTACATCTTTATCCTGTGGTTGTTTGCCCAGGTTGCAGGTCCTAATAAAGGAAATGCCGAGGTAGCCATGCTGAATGGAAAAGTGGTGGGTGCAGCCAATGTCGGACAGATGTTCACAAAAGATATTTATTTCTGGGGACGTCCTTCTTGTGCCGGTGACGGATATGATGCCAGCAGTTCTGCCGGTAGCAATAAAGGTCCTACAAATCCGGAATATCTGGATGAAGTGAAAGCCCGTATTGATACGTTTCTCGTACATCATCCGTATTTGAATCGTGCAGATGTACCTGCCGAAATGGTGACAGCCAGCGGTTCCGGTCTTGACCCTAACATTACTCCCCAATGTGCTTATGTACAGGTAAAAAGAGTTGCACAGGCACGTGGATTAAGAGAAGAACAGGTGAAGGCAATCGTTGATGAAAATATCGAAAAACCACTTCTGGGATTTTTAGGAACGGAAAAAGTGAATGTGTTGAAGCTGAATATAGCACTTGAAGAAAGTAGTAAGTAGGTGAAAATTGTGGGCAGCGTTCCTGTCCGGACCGTTTTTGCTATGCTGACGGTTCAAAGTAACAGGGTGGGATAGGGCGCTGCCTTTTTTGAAACATAAAATAGAATTAGATAAGAAGTATGAAAAAGTTTTTTAGTAAAAAGAGTATTTTAGGAACAATGGTCGTTGCGACCGTATGTATGTTAGGAACCAACAGCGTAAAGGCTCAAGAATTTACTATACAAGGTGATTTGGTGAGTTCGTATGTCTGGCGTGGTGTTTACCAAGGAGGGGCGGCTTCTTTTCAGCCTACTTTAGGATTCAGTATGGGTAATTTCTCACTTACTGCATGGGGATCAACCAGTTTGAGTGAAAGTAATAAGGAAATAGATTTGACAGCAGCTTATAAGTTTGGCGAGTCGGGTCCGTCAATTTCCATTGCTAGCCTTTGGTGGGCAGGTCAGGGAGCTAATGATTATTTTCATTTTAAGAGTCACGAAACTGCCCACCATTTTGAAGCAGGATTATCTTATACATTGCCTATTGAGAAATTCCCTTTGTCAATAGCATGGTACACTATGTTTGCTGGAGCCGATAAGAATGATAAAGGAAAACAAAATTATTCATCTTATCTTGAATTGAACTATCCGTTTACTGTGAAGGATGTCGATTTGAACGCTACTGTCGGTATGTTGCCTTACGAAGCCGGATATAATAACGATGTTACTCCCATTTATGGAGTGTCCAACAGTGGGTTTGCTGTAACGAATGTTGCTTTGAAAGCAACGAAAGCCATAAACTTCAATACAAAATTTTCATTGCCTATATTTGTACAAGCTATATGGAATCCGCGTATGGAGGATGCTCATTTAGTGTTTGGTGTGACTTTGAGACCATAAATTAACTCATGAATTTTTGTATGACCCGTGATGATCGTGATGATTGTTACGGGTTGGAATGTTTAAACAAACAGATAAAATGGATGATAGAGAACAAAGTGTACAGCATTTTCTAGACTTGATAAAGAAATCCCAGCGAGGTAAGTTTAAAGTCTATATCGGTATGATAGCGGGCGTGGGAAAATCATATCGTATGCTTCAAGAGGCGCATGAATTATTGGAAAATGGGGTAGACGTGAAAATCGGTTACATCGAAACTCATGGACGTGCCGGGACAGAAGCGATGCTGCAAGGACTCCCTGTCATTCCGCGACGGAAGATTTTCTATAAAGGGAAGGAGTTGGAAGAGATGGATTTGGATACCATTATCCGTCTTCATCCTGAAATTGTGATTGTGGACGAACTGGCGCATACCAATGTGGAAGGAAGTTTGAATGAGAAACGTTGGCAGGATGTAATGACATTGCTGGATGAAGGAATAAATGTGATTTCGGCAATCAATATCCAGCACATTGAAAGCGTGAATGAAGAAGTACAGGAGATTACAGGGATTGAGGTGAAGGAGCGAGTTCCCGATAGTGTAATTCAGGAAGCCGATGAAGTCGTGAATATTGACTTGACGGCAGAAGAATTGATCACTCGTCTGAAAGCGGGGAAAATATACCGTCCGGAAAAGATACAGACAGCGCTCGATAATTTTTTTCGTGCAGAAAACATTTTACAATTACGAGAACTGGCTTTGAAAGAAGTTGCGCTTCGGGTGGAGAAAAAGGTTGAAAATGAAGTGGTGATGGGGGTAGCTGTCGGAGTGCGGCATGAGAAATTTTTGGCATGTATCAGCAGCCATGAAAAGACACCCCGCCGCATTATTCGTAAGGCTGCACGGCTGGCAACCCGTTATAATACGACATTTGTTGCTTTGTATGTGCAGACTCCGCAAGAAAGTATGGACAGGATTGATTTGGCAAGACAACGTTATTTACTGAATCATTTTAAATTGGTGACAGAGTTGGGTGGTGAAGTATTGCAGGTGCAGTCTAAGGATATTTTGGGGAGTATCATACAGGCCTGTAAAGATAAACAGATTTCAACCGTTTGTATGGGTTCTCCCAACTTGATGTTACCGGGGGCCATCTGCTCCATATTGAAATATAGAAAATTTTTAAGTAATTTGTCGCAAGCTAATATAGATTTGATTATACTTGCATAATATTAATCCGTATGAATGTTATGAATATTAAAACGAAACTGGTACTTGGTATTGGGATGCTGGCAGGAATGATTATTTTGTTAGTGACACTTTCTGTAGTTAACCTTCAAATTTTAACCGCTACGGAACCGGATAGCCCTGCGGCCGTACCTGGATTGGAACGGGCTTTGCTTTGGATTTCTATCACCGGAGGTATTTGTATTCTTACCGGATTGGGATTGTTATACTGGCTTCCCCGCTCTATCAGTCGGCCGATAAAAGAATTGAAAGATGGAATTCTGGAGATAGCCAACCATAATTACGAGAAACGTCTTGATATGAGCGATAACGCCGAATTTAGCGAGGTGGCGGATAGTTTCAACCGGATGGCGGAGCGTTTGACCGAGTATCGTGCCAGTACCTTGTCTGACATTCTTTCAGCTAAAAAATTTATTGAAGCCATTGTAAACAGTATTGATGATCCGATTATCGGGCTGAATACGGAACGTGAAATTTTGTTTATAAATGAGGAAGCGTTGAATGTATTGAATTTAAAACGTGAAAATGTTATTCGTAAATCGGCAGAAGAACTTTCTCTGAAAAATGACTTGTTACGACGTCTGATTCGTGAATTAGTGACTCCAAGCGACCAAAAAGAACCTTTAAAAATTTATGCGGATAACAAGGAAAGTTATTTCAAGGCTTCTTATATTCCAATTAATAATACGGATGCAAAGAAAGATGGGCCGAAAAGGCTGGGAGATGTGATTCTATTGAAAAATATCACGGAATTTAAGGAATTGGACTCTGCGAAAACGACTTTTATTTCAACGATTTCACATGAATTAAAGACTCCGATTGCCGCTATTATGATGAGCCTTAATTTGTTAGAAGATAAACGTGTAGGAGCTTTAAACGATGAGCAGGAACAATTGTCGAAAAGTATCAAAGAAAATAGCGAACGGCTGCTTAGTATTACGGGTGAATTATTGAACATGACTCAGGTAGAAGCTGGTAAGCTTCAATTAATGCCTAAGATTACAAAACCTATCGAATTGATTGAATATGCCATTAAAGCTAATCGGGTGCAGGCGGATAAATTCAATATTCAGATTGAAGTGGAATATCCGGAAGAAAAGATTGGTAAACTGTTTGTCGACAGTGAGAAGATTGCATGGGTGTTGACAAATTTATTAAGCAATGCCATACGTTATTCAAAAGAGAATGGTCGGGTCATCATTGGAGCCAAACAGGATGGAAATATGATAGAGTTGTATGTTCAGGATTTTGGAAAAGGGATTGACCCGCGTTACCACCAAAGTATTTTTGACCGTTATTTCCGTGTTCCGGGAACGAAAGTACAAGGTAGCGGTCTGGGATTATCCATCTCAAAAGATTTCGTAGAGGCTCACGGCGGTACGTTGACCGTAGAGAGTGAATTGGGTAAAGGAAGTCGGTTTGTGATGCGGCTGAAAGCGTAAAGTTCTTCATTCGTTCTAAGAAATATTTTTTGTTTGAAAGTAGACCGATTATATCGCTGTAGCGATAAGGAGGAGCTATAATTAAACTTCCGATAATTTATCGGAAGTCTTTGTTTTTTATAGTCTTTTATTTATCGCTTTGTGCGTCTTTGGTGTACTTTTATACAATTATTTGTGATTCTTACTCTTGGAGATATCCGTTTGGAAGATTCTTTATCAATTGTTTGCTGAAACGGGTAATGGTGTGGTGTCTGAGAATTTCTATGGTTTCATGATTTTTCCTTCATTGGATATGTAACGCAATTGCCAATCTTTGTTGTATGTTATATAAGTTGGCTCCAACGGAGTTTTCCCCATTTGTTATTTGAATTAGAGGGAGAAAACTCGGGATGGTGATTTTGTCTTTTTGAAAGGCTCACTACTTTTATTGTCTTTTCCCTTGATTAGTTAAGAGGGAGAGGGAGGGACTTGTACAAATGTACATATCATTGTATTAAAATTGAATACAATGAATAAAATAATCTGTTTCATAATATAATCTTTTACTTGTCGAGTATTTTACTATCACTGAATTTTTATATCAAATATACATGTTAAGTGTTAAGGGAAAGGTTAGATTACTCTATCAATCATCGTTATCAGATAATCACATTTTCCACGTTCAATATCATTGTTTGCCAAAGAACGAGCTCGTATCAGATAGCGTCGTGCACTTTTCAACTTATCATAGCAAATAGGCTCGATGTCTGTACCTGAATAAAAATTTATTGCAGTTGTCGGCTCTATACCATTTTGTTCTTCTGGGTAAGTGACGTCCGTGGAAGTCATCAGCAATCCTAATGTTTGTAGCTTATGGCTGGCCTGTTCATTGAGGGCAATGGAAGCCGCTCTTGTTGATACAGCCTTATCAATAGCTTTTAATGTCGGACACATTCCTTTCAAAGAACTGATATATACGGAAAGTTGTGCAATCATTGGATTGCTTAACGGTTTTCCGCTTATGGTTTCCTTGAATAATTGCTTTTCTATATCGTTCAAATAAGCCTCTTGCGTATAAGGTTTATCTGATTTCTCTACACTTAACCCCATACGCATCAAACGAAACATTAATGACATCATCGGATAGCCATTATTGTAAATCCATGTTGATATATCAGGGTTAACACCGCCTAAACGCAAAAAGTCTTTATTGGAATCCAGCCAGCTTAAATTATAGAAAGTACTGAATATTTTTTGTAATACTTTCTTTTGCATATCTATTGGTACCGGCTGATATGAAGGTACATTACTTTTTTCGTTGGCTTCATTGATATAAATACCACCGATGTAAGAAGATGCTGGTGACAATGTTTTGTTGATTAATTCTATAATCGCAAAATCAGGAAATAATTCCCGGTAATCATTAGGTATATTATCGTCGTGAAACCAGGCAGGACTGTTTTTAACTATGTATTTCACATGAGCGATTTGTGCATCTAAAGAGGCTATCGGATCATTACCTAAATCATAGTTCTGGCAACGCGGGTCTGTGGCGTAGGCTGGTGAACGTTTGCCATAAAAGTAGCGTGGATCTCCATCGTGTTCCATTGCCCATTTTTTTAATGTTTCGGATTCATTTCCGTTGGTGGCGGCATATAAATATTTTAATGTGAATGAATCACATACCCCCGGTTTGTTGACAACCAGTACTACTCCTTTTTCTTTATCGCCGGGTTGGGCTAGATAATTGTATAATACATTGTCCATGACCGAAGCTGTAATACCATATTTCTGGGTGAATTCCGGTGAACGTAATTCTTGGGGAGAGTATGCCGCAGAACCTGCCAGATTAGTAGTCAATCCTAAACTAATCCCAAATGCTTTTAGCATACGTGCTGTCAGATTTTCGCAGATTACATCGTCGGAAATGTAATAAGTACGAAAGCGTGGGTCAACTTCCGCCATTTGATATACTCCATTACGGCGGACACTGGATGCCAAGTCACGTGGTATCCCTATCTTTGTACTAAGTATTTCTCCTGTACGTAGGTCTGTAATATTATATGCGGTAACTTCCGAATTATTGTTATTCAGGAAGGCGATGGTATTTATCATCGGGTTATTGGAACGAAAAGCTGAATCTCTTTCATACGGTTTTATCAGGATTGGTTTTCCCATCCCTAACTCATTAAATACTTTATTCCATTCGTCGGCACTTTTTCTGATAGCCTGAGCCCAGCTATTTTGAATCAAGGTGTCAAGATAGAAAATCATAGATTGTTGTGAGGTCATGTTACGGCGGGTTACGTAGTACCCTTTCTTGGAATGCTTCTCATTACGATAGTCTATGTATGATATATAACCTGTTCCTACACGTGGATTGGCTTCACGGGTAACCATTTTATCTTTTGCCAAAAGTGCTAATGTCGTTTGTACCGACATCGTTAGTTCAGGCTGTTCTTTGGATACAAATCCCATAATACTGATACTTAACTTGGCTGTGCAATTTTGGGTAATGCTGACGCAATTATCAAATGCATCTACAGAATCTATAAAAGAGGTTCTGCTTTGAGGAGAAGCACTTATAATGGTAAGCATCCCCCCGTAATTGCGCCCGCTTAGATTGAGTACGTCTTTGTTAGAGCAGGAAAAAAAGGAGGTTGCATTGAAGACGACCGATGTGGAATCAGTTGTATAACCTTCTATTGGAAATGTCTTGTAAATGGCGTTACTGCGTGATAGATAGAAAGCTTCTTTCTGATTATCGTCTTCCTCATTAAGGCGTATGTTATACTTCGGGTCACGAAACAGAATCAAGGAATCGGTTTGGTCGATAATCAGATATCTGCTTTGGGCAGCCCTGGTGCCTGTCAATGATATGTCACTGGAACCCGTGATAGCGGAATTGACAAGGAAGTCACGCCCCATTAGCTTAACCGGTATCTCCAGATAGATTTTTTCTTCATATTGATGGACGGTAATGGTACCTTTGCTAACGGTATGTTTCTTTTTGTCTTTGAAAAGTTTATCGTAAACACTTTTTTTCTTCTTCTGTACACTATCTGCTTGTTGTTCGGTTTTAGCTTTTCCTTTTTTCTTTTTAGAGCGGGCGTTTGCTTCATTTGTTGATCCTATGATTATCAAACTAGCTAGTAACCATAAAAATAGTCTTTTCATCTTTTATCCCTCCCTTATTTTAAATTGATGTCGAGCATCTTCAATAACAATTCATAGTGTGCTTTGGTCTTTCCTGATGTGACAGCAGCCTTTTGTTTCATTAATTGTTTCGCTTTGGTTATATAGGCATATACATCTGCTTGTGTAACTTTGGCTGTCATGGAAAAACGATTCAGAGGTTTCCATTCGAAACCTGCTACGGGATTGTGGTTGGCTTCGTTTTTGATAGTATGTCTTTGGCAACAAATATATCCGAATTGGCGCTGGTTTATATCAAACGGCTTTTCTCCGGCTAATGCTTTTCCGGTTCCTTTGATTGTGAAACCGGCAGTCTGCATCATCATGTATATATATTGTTTCTGGAGATTCATTTGGGATTCCGTCAATATGTGTCCAGCAAGGGTCGGTTTCCAGACAAAATTGTATATCATGTTGAATGCTTCGGCTGCAGTAAATGAATCTTCGTCCAGCCCTTCATATTGGGAGACTTGGAAGGGCACCGGTAGGATATACCTTAACATGAAGTTTTGAATGGTCTGTTTGGGTGAGCCGGAAATCGGGAATTTTGCTAACAATTTTTTATTGTCGAGCCAGTCCAGATCGTTGTAGATTTCAAATAAGTAATTCAGGGCTTCTTTTTGTTGTGCTTTCGGAATCTGTGCAAAACGTGGCATTGTATCCCCTTCTTTTACTTCGTTGACGAAGTAGCCGCCTACGTTTCCTGCTACATGAGTAATATACATTGCAAGTTGTTCTACGATTCCTATAAATAAATCTTGGCGGTATTCGTAGGTATCATCCCCTTCAGAAATCCATTTCTCCAGATTATCCGTAATGTATTTAAGGTTCTTGATACCGTATCGGGTCGCTTTCATAGAGTTGTCACCAATATCTTCCGTTTGTGAACGTGGGTCAACGACTCCATAGACTTGTTGTTTTCCATATCGGTACACAGGATTTTTATTGATAGCATCAGTAATCCATTTACTTGTAACGGCAGATTCCTCTTCTGCAGAATTAACATTGAATATCGGAGTGTATGTCCATCTGACTAGATATTTATCGTATTCGCCAAAACGAGGAGGGGTTAATTTTACACCACGTTCTTTATCGCCCGGTTGAGCCACATAATTGAAGCGGGCATAATCCATAATAGAAGGAGTAGTGCCATACTTTTGTGTGAATTCTGGTGAACGTAAAGAATCTACCGGAAAAGTAGAAGAAGCTCCCATATTATGCATAAATCCTAGGCAGTGACCGATTTCGTGTGATAGTACATAACGCAATGCGTCTCCAACCGTTTCATCCGGAATATTGATTGTACGTACATTCTCATCCGTTTGTGCTGTTTGTACGAACAACCAGTTGCTGATAAGTTTGATAACGTTATGATATAAATACACGGAAGCATTCAGGATTTCTCCGCTTCGTGGATCCACCCATGACGGGCCCATTGCATTTTCAATGCTTGAGGGAGCATAGCGGACACATGAATATTTAATGTTGTCCGGATCGAATTCCGGATCATTGGTTGGGAAGTCTTTGGCTACTATTACATCTTTGAATCCGATTTGTTCGAATAATTCATTCCATTGAGTAACCCCTTCTCTTAAATACGGTTTCCATTTTTCCGGGAATGTGTTATCTATATAGAAAATAATTTGTTTGGTAGGTTTTACTTTTTCACCGCGTAGGTAAGCAGCCGTATCAGAAGGTTGAATATCCCACCGGTTGGCATAGTAGACTGGTGCAGTTGTTTGGGCACCCTCACCTAACCGTTCGCGTTCGGTAAAAAACACACCAATACGGTAGTCCGCCATGCGTGGGCGGTAAGGCTTTTCTTTCAGTAACATGATAGAACGTGTCATTTCTGCAGTGAATGGACGATTCTTTATCAGTGATGTTCCTTGCGAGTTACTGACAGAAAATGTATATGACAGACAACTCTTAATGGAAACATTATCTTTGAAAGCTTTTATTTGTGAGATATAAGAACAGTCCGGTTGATAGTTTTCTGTACGATTGTACATACCGTAAATCGAATTACGGTCAAACGGGCTCATCTTTTTGTTATCACTTAGGAAAACATTAGTCATATCGAATACGATGGCTGTAGAATCATTATTGTATGCCTGAATCTTTTGGTTACTAATAATTGTTCCTAGAGTACTTTTACGTAGAGCTTCATCAATTTGAGTATTGTTTGTGATATAGTCGGTGTTTACTTGACGTAACTGTACGTGTGTTTTATTACGTGTAAACATGACATGGAGTAAATCGGTCGGTTTAGAACCGACTATTGCATTGCCATTATCAGAGATACTGGTGACAGTAGAGCCGATAAGCATATCTTTATTGATTAAATTCACAGGAAGTTCAAAATAAACTTTTCCATCTAATAAGTGTAATGTAATCAATCCTTTTGCTGTTTCATGTTTCTTTTTGAACAGTTTGTCATATTCGCTTTCTTTCTTTTTCGGAGTAGTCTGTTCCGTTTTTACTTTTTTCTTTTTCCAGAAGAATGGAAATTTGCGTTGTGCGTCACTAGCGGTAGCCGAAGCTACCACTAGTGCTGCAAGTAACAGAATTCTTTTTCTCATGTTAGTTTACGATTTATATTTTAGGATGCAAAATTAGAAACTTATTGTTATTACATCATTGATTTTATTGAATCCGTCATATTTTAGAGCTTTGGATTCGTCCAGATTACCTGTACCTGTTTGTGATGTCATGGGAATAACATACACTTTCCCTTCAGTATCGCTTTTTTGTGTTACTACGATGATAGCTTTATTATTCCATGCCAGTTCAGGCATACTCGGATTTGTACCTGTAACAGCATTGAGATTTCTAGTATAATATCCTTGTTGGAAAAGTTTGGCTAAGGTAATACTTTCTCCTGTTTCAGGTGTAAATTTAGCTATCGTATTTACAATGGCCGTACTTCCCATACCGTAAGTAATTGCATAAATACCTTGCTGGGTAGCAACATATAGTATATTTTCTTTTTTGGCAAAAAATACGGAAACTGCTTGGTCAAGCAGAATTCTCCCTTCATCTGGAATAACATATTTACTTTGGGCGGAGGCTTCTATTGCAGGGGATATTTCGACTGTTTCTTGTAATTCCTCGTTCCACTGGGTAACTGCTGCTACATAGTTATTTAGAATGTAAATTGCGTATGAACCGGTATCATCTTGTTTTAGACAAAATGCGGTTTGTTTGCCGTTTTCTGTGGTGACTGCTGCAATTGCAGATTGATTTCCCATATCATTAGGATTAAAAGCATTATTCTCTTGATATCCTTCACAAGCATATTGATTAAATCCGGGAGATGTATAGGCTAGGAAAGAGCCTTTTTCTTTGTCTAACCATACAACGTAATAACTAGCATTACTTTCGTCAGTATTATTAGCGTACACATTATTGTTGATATTGCAGCCTGTTACAGTGCCATCGGGTACGGAAAATAGATTGGAAGTTTGTGGCATGAAACTGTATATGCCATTATTGGTGTTGGCGAAAAAACGTTGATGGCCTTTGAAAAAGGAAATAAATTTAAATCCTTCCGGCTTGAAAGGAAGTAGGGATTCTGAGTCTGAGTTACCGTTTTCGGAGAAATCTTGGCAATCAAAGCGACTGCAATAACCTTCAGAGGTGATTGCCCAAACTTGGTTGGTTATATTACTGAAGTTATTGAAGGCCATGGAAGTTATTACGCCTTTATAAGGCTTTCCGTTAGCCGTAGTCAATATTTGACGATAGATTTTTTCTTCTTTATCGTATTGTTCAGATACTGTTTGATTTTTAATATAGGTAAAATCAGAAGTTTCTCCTTGGGAATCGGCAATAAGCAAACCGCTGGTAAAAGAACTTTGTACATATACTTTCCATAAACAAGTATTTTGTAACTTTCCACGTTCGGTATCAGTTACAGTAAGTTGTAGATAATAGGGCTGAGTTGAAATTGGCCTGTTCATTATGTAATGAAGCTCTTTTTCAGTACTGATTACTTCAAATTCGCCTGAAGAATTTGGAATATCAGTCAATTCCCACTGATATTGTAAGCCAGGTTTCTCCGATTGGATTTTGGGGATAATATCTAATTGTTCCTGATAACCTACATATTGTAATTCTTTTATTCCGGTTGTGTCAATAGTGACATAATCAATAGGATTATCGGCAAATGTACTTTTATCTTCGTAACATCCTGTTAAACTAAATATGTTTAATGAAAACAAGATGAGTATATAATTGAATTTACTTTTCATGATTCTTTTTTTGTTTAATGATATCTGCTTTGAATAGGTTTATTGATGTTTTTGCCTCCGTCATGAATTAATGGTTCATCTGGATGTTCTGCATTATATTTCTTAATATACTCTCCTATCTTGGCGGAGTAAGCTTGATATGAATTATCGTTGTATATAAAAGAGTATTTAGGTAAATATTTGTATCCATCAGTGTTATACGTATTGTTATGAGCGGTAGGATCATCCCAATCGGTCCAATTCAGTGCGTCTACGATAACTCGTAGTGCTTTATTGCTATAACTGTTTTTACTGGTAGATATGAAGTTACTTTCACCAGCTATGAGCATATTGTATGTTCTAATATAGTTTGTACTAGTAGGTTCGGGAATTTGATTGTTCCAGCTTAATTGTGCTTTGATATATTCTTTCGGCCCTACTGATAAGTCATCAGAACTAGTTAGAGATAATTCCAATATATAAGTCGTATTTTTTAACTCTTCTGTATTATATAATTTTATGCGGATATAACCAATATATTTATTGGCGGGTATAACCGCTTCTATAATCTCATAACTTTCTTTGGGTGCCGTAGTAGTTTCCTCATTAATGATGTACTTAACATTTCTTGAGTTATTGCTGGCATTACCTATCAGCATAACTGGAATATCATAAATAATTACTTCTTCATCAGATGTGCCTGCATCCAGAAAGGAATAAGAAGAATAAAATATTTCATCTAATGTGTTGTAACCAGTAAAATCGTCATCGAAATCGGTGTTATAGACCGGAAATCTGACTGCGGCATCTTTCTCATTGTAATAGGAAATATTACTTTTTTCACAACTGGTAAAGGCTATAGTAAATACTATGTAAAATGCTGTGAGTAGTAAATGTTTTGTTTTCATATTATAAATCATCATTTAGTTATTGTACACGACCGGATTGTAGTTCAAATGCCGGATAAGGAAATACATATTCCGTATCACTCATTTCTTCATTAAAATTAGGTACAGTAGAAGCATTAGTCCTTTTGTAATAATAGAACATGACTCCTTCGGAAAGGAACTCTTTATGATATTCTTTTCCTATTTCGGTTAGAATTTCTGCAGGTTCTAAGTTTTCTAAATCATCATAAATTCCTCTTTTTTGACGGATTATATTCAAATATTTCAATGCTTTCGTCGTATTTGGAGTTGTGGCACTAGCGTAACATTCTGAAGCTATATAATATACTTCCGGTAAGCGTATTAATGGGATCTTGTTTTTGTTATAAGTTGACAATGATGTGCTTTGATAGATTTTTAGAGGAGTATATTCGGCAGTGGTAGCCGAATTACTTCGAGTCAGCAATTGGGTGAAACGGACATCTGTGGGAATATTCTCATACAGGGCGAGTACATTATCCTCGGAGATATGCATTGCTTGTGAGTTCTCATCTTTATAGTTCGGTAATATGTATGAAGCAAGTTTTTCACTTAAATTGGGAATTTCCAGGCCAAATAATTGTTCATTTGCCAGTGATGTATTACTGGCACTGATTTCTCCTGCTCCCAGTAAATTTACGTAAGTATTTAAAGTATTGCTGTTAAAGCCTCCCTTGTCAATAAACGATATAACTTCTTCTGCTGCGTTTAAAGCTTTTATTTTGCTTGTTTCACTTCCTTCCCATAAGTAAGCGCGGGCTTGTAATGCTTTTACTGCATAATAGTTCAGGCGAATTGTACGATTTTTGTAAAAACCTTCAGTATTAATTTCCGCATAAAAGTCCTCATTGTGTTTCTTTGTAATAGGATCATACTCCCTGAGTAAGTCTGCAGCTTCTTCCAAATCATTCTGTATGTATTTTAATGTTTCAGCCCCTGTTGCCTGAGGAGTAATCTCTTTGGATACAGTGGTGACATATGGGATTGTTAACTTCTCATTTAGTTCTGAGGCTCTGTTTGTCCAGTTCCCGTATCCGTAGAGTCTGAGCAAATCCAAGTGTATATATGCGCGTATGGCTAGAAGTTCTCCTTTAATGACATGATAATTGGTATCATCAAATATATTTTTTTTCTCATCTATGTTTTGAAGTGCTTCATTGGCATTAACAATAACATTGTAAGCTTTAGCCCAAATATCTTCGATAACAGGATTGGAGTAAATTCCGTTGTATGAGTAAGACTGAAGCTGATATTCTACTTGGGTACTGCTGGAGGAACTGACCGGGGTAAATTGATGAGCAAGTATTTCTAATGCATGCCATGATAGGCTTTTACCATATAAAGCATCATCAGTCATACCTATATAGCAGCCTATCAGTGATTGTTGAAAGCCTGTTTCTGTATTGTAATGGTCTTTTTCTCTGATTTCAGAACTGGATGTAACATCAAACCAGTCACTACATGAGGTTAACGTTACAAATATGGTTAATATTGTGAATAAGTATTCTTTCATAATCGTATTTTTTAAAATGTAGCATTTAAAGAGAAAGACATCGTTCTTGCAAATGGATAACTCAATCCTCTTTCTACTTTAATGGAAGAGAATGTAGCAATATCATTTATATAAAATGATAATCGTAAGCGTTGCATATATAACTTCTTATAGATGGAACTTGGAAACTCATAGTATGCACTGATAGAGGATAGATTTAGCTCTTTACGATCTTGTACAAAACGTGTTGTAGCCTGAGTCCTAGTTGAAGAGTCGAACTTTTTGTATTGTGTCTGTTGTCCGGGAGTAGTCCAGCGTCCTTGTAACAATCGGCGATCTACATTATAGGTGATATCGGCATTTTCAACTCGGTCGACTAATGTTGAATTATACATTTGACATCCGGCGAGATAACTAATCGTCGCACTCAAACCAAAACCACAGTATTCAGCTGTAAAACCTGCTGTCCCACGATATTTGGGAGTTGCATCACCGGCGGCAACCATGTCATTGGAAGAGTATTCGTATGTATAGGTTCCGTCTTTTTTTATGTAAATTTCATTACCGCTCTGCGGATCGATACCTGCAGAAGGCACAGCCCATATTGTATTCATGGAAAGTCCGTCTTGATATATTAATACCGGAGTTGACTGTTCTGTTTCTTCTGCCATTTTCATCATTTTTTCATTGTATGACCTCATACTTTCGGATAAGTTTATGATTTTATTTTTGTTATATGTGAATGTTCCATATATGTTGATGAAGCCTTTTTTGTTCTGCCATACAGTGTAGTTTGCTTTGGCTTCTACTCCTGAGTTACGAACTAAACCTAGGTTGTCTTTTACTGTTGCAAAACCTGTTGAAGTGGGGATCGATACATTAGTTAACATGTTTTCAGTGTCTGCAGAGTAATAATCAAATGTTAAAGATAATTTTGAAATGTGCATATCAAAACCTATATTGTAATCTTTCTTTTGTTCCCATTTGAGCTTAGGATTAGGCATATTATTTAAATATGCACCGGTAAATCCTCCATAATTAATGCCTGTATAATATTTGTAAGTGGCAATTGCGGCATTTGTGTCAAAGTTTTGGTTACCGGTAAGTCCTACGGAAGCACGGAGTTTAAACTGTTTTAACCAATCAAAATCTTTCATGAAAGTTTCGTTATGTAGATTCCATCCTATACCAAAAGACCAGCTGTTAGCCCAACGGTTATCTGAACCATAAAGAGAAGAAGCGCTTTCTCGAATAGTTGCATCTGCCAAATAACGATTGTCGTAATCGTAAGATGCCGCCAATAAGAAACTTGCTTGTCGGTTTATGCTGGAGTATCCTATTGGAATAGTGCCTTCTGCGTATTGCCGTGCAAAAGTAATATCGGCAATCTGATTGTTACCAAACCCTTCTGCTGTATGTTGATAAGCTGAAGATTTATCTTCTGAGATGAAGAAACCTGCATTGGCAAAAATCGTATGCTTTCCGATTAATTTGTTATAATTGAGATTGAGGTCGCTTGATATTGAATTACTTTCTCCATTTTCCAAAATGTATTTACCGCGTTTAAGTAATGTAGACTCATCTGTATAGTTTTTAAACATAGAATGGTTTACTGGATAAAAATCATCGGCCCTGTCTCTTTGTTGTGAGATTCCTAAACGCATTGTAGCTTTCCATGCCGGAGTAATCTGCCATTCTGCATAGAAATTATTGGTAAACTTTAGATAATTAGAAGTGAAACTAGTACCGATAGTTGCATTATACATTGGGTTTGCTATGCGGGTATTTATGTCATTGGGAGATTCTACCCAACGTAATATATTGCCGTTTTTATCTGTAGCTGCCCAATATGGATTCATTTGACTGTATTCACTATAACTGCCATAAGGAGAGTCATTGCTTTTATTGACTAAAACAGATAAAATATTTCTGAATATAAAGTTTTTGCGCCTGTATGAGATATTGAAGTCACCAGATATATTGCGGCGATCAGAACCTTTCATGACTCCTGTCACTTGATTGTAAGTGACGTCTATGATGGCTCGGAGGTTTTGTGAATCTCCTAATTCAATATTTAAATTGTGCTTATGCCCGATTCCTGTATGAAGGGGTTTGGATAACCAATAAGTATCCAAACCTTCCAGTACATTTTTTTTACGTTGATTATATAATCTTGTAAGCTCTTCTTGTATAATAACATTGCCATCAGAATTATATACTCCATCTAAGCGTTCTGCCTCCAGTTTTTCCCAGGCATTACATAAATCATAACTTGTTAGGTCAGGCATTTCCAAGGAAATACTTCCATTGTATGTAACTCTCTGCTGATTACCGGTTAAACGTTTGGTTTCAATAACAATAACGCCATTAGCTGCTTTTGAACCATATAGTGCTTTTGCCGATGCGTCTTTTAAGATGGTGATACTTTCGATACGGTTCATGTCCATATCCATGATTGTTTCCGCTGTCGTTTCAAATCCATCTAGTATAAAGAGAGGTTGATTGGGTTGATTTTGGTAGTTGCTTTTTAATGAGCTGGTTTCAGTTGTGGGAAAACTTGATGTTCCGCGCATAGACATTGTAGGAGTTGTGTTGGGGTCGGAACCCATACTGAAATTATCCGCAATATATAATGTCGGATCTAAGTTTTTTAAACTTTGAAATACATTTTGATTACCTACACGCATTAAGTCTTTGTTACTGATGGTTGTGGCTGAGCCGGTGAAACTTTCTGCTTTACGGGTATAAATACCAGTAACGACTACTTCGTCTAACCTAGTATCACTTTTTAAAATGATATTTTTTCTTATATCATTTCGACCGCTACTTATCATTGTCTGTTGTGTAGACATTCCAATATAGGAGAAGGTGATAGTACAGGGTGTATTGAATGGTATTTCAATTCTGTATTGTCCGTTGTTATCGGTTATGGCAAAACGCTGGAGATCACTAATAACGACATTGACTCCAGGTAAGGGTTGCCCTTCTTCATCCGAAACGATACCTGTGGCAATACGTTTGTTGCTTTGCTGCTCTGCTTTTGATATAGTGACAATATCTCTTTCCATGCTGTAGGTAAGTCCTGTACCGTTAAGAACAGTGCGTAATATGTTATCCACAGTTTCGTCTTTTACGTGGATCGTGATTGATTTCAGTACTTTTGTCTGTTCTGTATTGTAAACAAAACTTAGGCCAGTTTGCAGCCTTAAAGCGTCAAAAAAATCTTTTACAGTAACAGATTCCAGATTTAAAGTTACTTTCTTGCCACTTTCCGGAATGGCGAACATCATTGTAGGTAATAGCAACCATACTATTACCAGAGAAAGTATTCGAATTCTTTCTCTGTTTTTTGTCTTTCTCATTCTTTCTTCTTGTTTAATTAGTAATTAATTGTCTGTGATTAAAATTTCTCTTCCATCTATCTTTATTTGTAAATTTGTTGTACGTGCTATTGCTTTTAATATTGGAGTAATTGTTGAATAACGATCCATGTTTCCTGTAAAGCGAAGATATCCGAGTTCAGGAGAACTGAAAGAGATATTTACATTATACCAATGCTCAAGAATTCTAACAATATTTTCCAGTGGCCGGTTATCGAAAATCAATCGTCCTTCATTCCAGGCAATATATGGGGTGAGGTCTACATCATGGATTGCGATTGTATCATTCCCAGATGTTATGCATGCTAATTGTCCCGGGCGAATATGATGCTCTTGGTTATTACTTTTAGAAGTTATGCTGATATGGCCTTTTACCAATGCAACTTCTGTTTGTTTAGGCGTAAATGTATTGACATTAAATTCTGTACCATACTGTTTGATTATGCTTTGGTCAGTTATAATATAAAACGGACGGTTGTCTTTGGCTATTTTGAAGTATGCTTCTCCTTTTAAATAGACCAATCGTTTGGTTTTACTGAATTTTATCGGATATCGTATTTCCGTATTATAATTGAGGTGTACACTGGTCCCGTCTTCGAAGATTACTTTGAATTCATTTCCTTGTTCGGTAGTTAGAGTGTTATTCTCTACCATTTTTTGCTGAGGGGATTCCTGTTGGTTGACGTTAAGTGGCGGATATACCAAAGTTCCGTCCTGAATGGTAGCAGTCGTAGATTGATTGATTTGAATTGAGGCTGATTGTTCTCGGGTAAGTTGTTTCTTTTTTTTGTCAGCAGATATTAGGGTTGCTTTAACTATTCCGGGTTGTATGGCATCTCCTTGTGCCAGTTCATTTGTTATTAGATTCGGAAAAGAGTAAAAGTACCATCCCCCGGTGACAATTATTATAGGTAATATTAGAATAGCTGTATATTTGAGAAATTTTAGAGTTTTAATATAAAATGTACTACAGTATTTTTTTTGAAAATTTTTCCATGCCCGGTATGAATTAATTTGAGTATAGGATTCATAACGCTTACGAAAGCTTGTATTTATTAATAGACGATTAAAAAGTTCTTTATGTAAGGGAGAACTTTTTAACCAGTTATCAAGTTGGGATTTTTCAATGGTTGTAATATTACCAAGAAGATATTTTGCTATTAATATTTCTATATCTGATTTTACTTTCATACATTTTTAATTGTCTTATTTTTTAATAAGACAACTTTGAAAGTAAAAAGAGGTACAAACTTTCTAAAAAAGATTATTTTTGTTATGAAAAAAACTTTGAACTATACAAAATGTCACATAATGGTAATAGAAAATAGCATGTGCCCATTTGTTCTTTGATAAATTGTATAGCTCTTTTCTTTTGTGTTTTCACTGTTTCTATAGATATGTTTAAAGTGACGGCTATTTCTTCGTTTTTTTTCCCGTCCATGTGCAGTAAAAATATTTCCCGGCAACGTGCTGGAAGCTTGTCAATAGTACGAAAGAGGAGACGATAAACTTCTTCCTCATTTACGTCTTCCTCTTCTGTTATTTCTCGGTAAGTATTTGCAAGATGTTCGAGGTAGAGTGACTCAACATTTTGATGTTTCAGGTAATTGAGAGAAGCATTTCGTATAGAATTATAAAGGTAAGTGCGAAAAGAGGGTAAAGATAAGAATTTCATTTTCTTTTCCCACATTGTTGCGAAAAGGTCCTGGACGATATCCTCAGCCACTTGTTGAGAAGAGAGGAAGTTGATAGCATATAATACTAATGCTTTATAATATTCATCATAAAGCTGGCAGTAAGCAGTTGGATATTGTTTATTTATACCTTCTATAAAGGAAGTTTTCTCTTCTTTATCCATTGTGAGAATTTTATAATGAACTCTTGTTTATAGGTCAACACATTCCCTTTGCACAGATTATCGATGATTTATGTAAAAAATCCCTTCCTTTTTACATTGGCTCAGGATTATAACAGAGTGCTATTTAAGTATATAAACACAATTTCTTACATTGCCCCTTACTATACGCTCATAAACCAGCATAAACCGGAAGCGAAAAGAAAAAGGCACTCAAGAGTGGAAGCCTCTCAAATACCTTATTTCTTTTCAGTAGCGGGACCCGGGATTGAACCGGGGACCTCATGATTATGAATCATGCGCTCT
>NZ_CAUCSQ010000053.1 GCF_958445495.1 uncultured Bacteroides sp.
GAACCATATAAACAACTGTACTACAATATTTTAATTTATAGAACTCCTCTTAAGTGTAAAATCGCCAATTATTATACAAGATATGCTTGTTAGATTTATGAAAATCTTAACTTTGCGACTGATAATCTTAATACAATATATACCATGAGAAAATTATTTTCGTTTTTGATTGTCTTGTTTTTGTCGTTTCAACAAGTCATCCTAGCTACTACTGAAGAAACGGCGAGTGTGCCTGATTCCGTTTATCTTTTTTCATTCGCTACTTCCGGTGACGACGGGCGTAGCGGGCTTCGTTTCGCATGGAGTACGGATAAGGAACATTGGTTTGAAGTCGGCCGGAATTATGGATATCTTCGTTGCGATTACGGTCGTTGGGGGTCGCAGAAGAAAATGCTCAATCCCTGTTTGAAGCGGTTGCCCGGAGGAGAGTGGCTCTGTACATGGAAATTGAATGAACGTGACGGTTACGGTCAGGCCACGTCAAAAGACCTAATTTACTGGACCAGTCAGAAATATTCCCGTACCGTTCCGGATTTTGACGGGACGAGGATTAAAGCGATGATTGCCGGAGAAGAACAGACGGGAAGCGTCAACCGGGTGTCCTGGAGTCTGGTAGACGGATTGAACAAAAATTATGAATGGAACCAATACCGGAATGCTTTATTTGCAGAACGTCCGGTGCAGGATGGCGAACGTTTTGCCGGTTTGAAGCCGGTAGAGGCGACGGTTGTTGCCTGTCCTGAACGTTCGAAAGCTATCAGCAGCCTGTTGATGGGTGTTTTTTTTGAAGACATCAATTATTCGGCAGACGGCGGATTGTATGCCGAGCTTATCCAAAACCGTGATTTTGAGTATGACCCGTCGGACAGGGAAGGAGACCGGAATTGGAACAGCATTCATTCCTGGATGCTGAAAGGAGAGAAAGCGACTCTCGCCATCCGTACGGCCGACCCTATCCACGTGAATAATCCGCATTATGCCGTATTGACAATCGAACAGCCGGGAGCTACGTTGGAGAATGCAGGTTTCGATGGTATCGCATTGAATAACGGTGAGAAATACGACTTCTCTCTTTTCGCTCGTGTGCCGCAGGGAAAGTCCAATAAGCTACGGATACGCCTGGTAGACGGAAAAGGAAATGTATGTGGGGAAACTTCCCTGAACGTATCTTCTCGCCAATGGAAAACATATAAAGCAGTGATAACCGCTAAAGCCACGGCCGACACCCATCTCGAAATATTTCCCCAATCTGCCGGAGAACTGAATTTGGACATGGTTTCCCTCTTCCCGCAGAATACCTTCAAAGGACGTAAAAACGGGCTTCGCAAGGATTTGGCACAGACGATAGCCGATATCCATCCCCGTTTCATCCGTTTTCCCGGAGGATGTGTGGCTCATGGAGACGGTTTGAAAAATATCTACCGGTGGAAGAATACGGTCGGTCCGCTCGAAGCAAGAAAAGCACAACGTAACCTCTGGGGGTATCACCAGAGCATGGGCTTGGGATATTATGAATACTTCCAGTTTTGTGAAGATATCGGCGCAGAACCGCTTCCGGTGCTTGCCGCCGGCGTACCTTGCCAGAATTCGGCCTGTCACGGCGATTTAGGAGGGGGCCAGCAGGGAGGTATTCCGATGAGCGAGATGGATGCTTATATTCAGGACATCCTGGACCTGATAGAATGGGCGAACGGGGATGCGAAGAAGACAAAATGGGGAAAAGTGCGTGCAGAAGCCGGACATCCGAAACCCTTTAACCTGAAATATATCGGCATCGGCAATGAAGACCTTATTACCGATATCTTTGAAGAACGCTTTACGATGATATACCGCGCTATCCAGGAAAAACATCCGGAAATAACGGTCATAGGAACCGTAGGCCCCTTCAATGAAGGTACGGATTATGTGGAAGGATGGAAGCTGGCGGATAAGCTGGGCATTCCGATGGTGGACGAACACTATTACCAGTCGCCGGGATGGTTCCTGTACAATCAGGATTTCTATGATAAATACGACCGTGCGAAAAAGACAAAAGTATATTTGGGAGAATATGCCACCCACATACCGGGACGGAAATCGAATATGGAGACGGCGCTTACGGAAGCCCTTTATCTGACAGCTTTGGAACGTAACGGCGATGTGGTTTCCATGACCTCCTATGCTCCGCTGCTTGCTAAGGAAGGGCATACCCAGTGGAATCCGGATTTGATTTATTTCAATAACCGGGAGATACATCCCACTACGGGATATCATGTGCAGAAACTCTATGGGCAGAATGCCGGGGATGAGTACCTGCCTTCGGAAATCACCCTTGACAATCAGGACGACAAGGTACGGAAACGCTTTGCTTCCTCTATTGTTCGTGATTCGGAAAGCGGTGACGTGATTGTGAAGCTGGTTAACCTGCTTCCCGTGGAGGTAAATACTCATGTAGACCTTTCCAAAACCGGAACATTCCGGACTTCGGCGAAGCGGACTGTATTGGCTGGTAAGCCGTCGGATACTCCGTTGCCCGTTGAAGATACGGTGGAAATAGCTGAAAAGTTTGATTGCCGTTTGCCTGCCTATTCTTTTACGGTAATCCGGATAGAAAAAGAGAGTGAAAAATAATGTCGGACAAGTATGTCCTGATTAATTGGTATAATCGTACGAATAATATGAAAAAAATAATAAGTACCCTGTTGGTAAGCTTCTGCCTGCTTTCTTTGGCGGCACAGGATATAGTCGTAAAAGGTCCGGACGCAAAGTTACAGTTGGTCGTATCCGTTTCTTCTGCCGGTAGTTTTGGCTATTCCATTACATACAACGGGAAAAATATGCTGGAAAACTCCCCTTTGGGCATATATACGAACATAGGCGATTTTACAGAAGGAATGAAATTGACAGGACATGCCGTCAGGCCGATTGACACTGTTTATCGGCAGAGCCGCATCAAGGCTTCTCAGATTCATTACCAGGCGAACGAACTGGTATGTAATTTTGAGAATCCGAAAGGGCGGAAAATAGATATCGTTTTCCGGGTCAGCGACAATGACGTCGCCTTCCGTTACATCTTGCCGCGTCAGGATGGAAAAGGAAGTGTAACTGTCACCGCTGAGAAAACCGGTTTCCGTTTCCCGCAGCAGACCACGACTTTTTTGTGTCCGCAGAGTGATGCCATGATAGGCTGGAAACGTACCAAACCTAGTTATGAGGAAGAATATAAGGCGGACGCGCCTATGAGTGAACGGTCACAGTACGGGCATGGTTATACGTTCCCTTGCTTGTTCCGTATAGGAACCGACGGTTGGGTGCTGATAAGTGAGACCGGCGTGGATAGCCGCTATTGCGGTTCCCGTTTGAGCGATGTGAGTGAAGGCGACCTGTACACGGTCGCTTTCCCGATGGCGGAAGAGAACAACGGTAACGGTACTTCCGCCCCGGCGTTCGCACTTCCTGGCGCTACTCCTTGGCGTACCGTAACGGTCGGCGAAACGCTGAAACCGATTGTGGAGACGACAGTTACGTGGGATGTGGTAAGTCCTCTTTATGAGACGAAACATGATTACCGTTTTGGACGCGGGACTTGGAGTTGGATACTTTGGCAGGACGGCAGCATCAATTATGATGACCAGGTGAGATATGTGGACTTTGCCGCCGTTATGGGGTATGAATACGTGTTGATTGACAACTGGTGGGATACCCGTATCGGGCGTGACCGGATGAAGTCTCTAGTGGAATATGCCCGCAGCAAAGGCGTGGAATTGTTTTTATGGTACAGCTCTTCCGGCTATTGGAATGATATAGAGCAGGGTCCGATTAACCACATGGACAATGCTATTATCCGCAAGCGTGAGATGAAATGGCTGCAAAGTCTTGGAGTGAAAGGTATCAAGGTCGATTTCTTCGGCGGCGACAAGCAGGAGACAATGCGTCTGTATGAAGAGATTTTAAGTGATGCCGACGACCATGGCCTGATGGTAATTTTCCACGGTTGTACTTTGCCTCGCGGATGGGAACGTATGTATCCGAATTATGTGGGTAGTGAGGCGGTACTGGCATCTGAGAATCTGATTTTTAATCAGCATTTTTGTGACGATGAGGCTTTTAATGCCTGTTTGCATCCTTTCATCCGTAACACGGTGGGTTGCATGGAATTTGGCGGCTGTTTCCTGAACAAGCGGCTGAACCGCAACAATGACGGGGGAACCGTTCGTCGTACCACAGATGTGTTTCAGTTGGCTACTGCGGTGTTGTTCCAGAATCCCGTGCAGAACTTTGCACTCGCCCCCAACAACCTGAACGACGCTTCCGTCATTTGTCTGGATTTCATGAAAAAGGTTCCTACCACTTGGGATGAGACACGTTTCATTGATGGATATCCGGGAAAATATGTCGTTTTGGCGCGCCGTCACGGCGATACCTGGTATCTGGCGGCGGTAAATGCGGGGAAAGAGACATTAAAGCTGGAACTGAATTTGGACATGTTTACTGGAAAAACGGTTTCCTTGTATAAGGATGATAAGAAGAAAGAACCACAACTCGTGCCGTTGAAGGTGAAAAAAAACGGCAAGGTACAATTGGAAATACTTCCTCAGGGGGGAATCGTGTTGGTAAACGACTGAGCAGCCTTTCTTTTTGAACCTGCTATCCGATGATGTTGGTGATAAGGTTGATATGTTGACGAGGGGTTGAGTCCGGTTTTGAAAATTGAAAATCCGACGGGTTGGAATTTTTTTTAAAGTAATCCTCTTATTTCACCTGATATTTTTCTGAAGTTAAGGTTGAAATAAGGGGATTTTATTTTGCAGACAGGTTGTGATAGCAGTTGTTTCTTGTTTTCTTTTTCTGTTTTAAGAATCTCCGGTCGTATGATTATTCAGTTCATGGTGATGAAGATGGGATACTGGGCCAGGAAAAGGTCATAAGAAGAGTTGATTCCTTGTGGAACAAAAAGGTTCTGCGCGTGGTGAAAGCAATGCCTTAATGGTCACTGGGAATGGAGGATGAAATTAAAGTTGACTGCCTTCATGACAATCGTCATCTGTTTTTTCGTATGAGAATAATGGCGGGAAGGCTCATCATTTTAAGAGTTGTTTATTTACTCTAAAAGAAGTCGCCGCTCCGATAATGTGGTAATACCCGTCATATCGTTCTGATGGATATACACATTCTGCGGTGCGGTGGAGCTGACCGGTATGCATGCTGACATACAGGTTCATATTGCCGCTGCTGGGAATACGATTCTTCGTCAGGAAAATGTAGCGTATCAGGTTGTTACTCAATCTTTGTGAGGTATTGATGTCGGTGAACAGGAATTTTACCGGCATGTATGGCCGGTTTTGTCCTGAAACAGAAGAACAGGCAGGGTAATATCCGTATGTTTCTTAAGCTATTGGCGGTCATGGTTATATTTTCAAATTACTAAAATAAGAAAAGCCGGCTTGCACGGCTTTTCTTATTCTTAATTCTTGAAGAATCCGTTATCTTCCCATTTCCCGGTTTTCTGCGGTAATGCTGAGGCGGCACCGATATCAATCGGCAGCCATACTTCCATATCGCCTTCGCCGCGGTGTGCCCAGGCATAATAAGGAATCAGGGTCAGCTTTACGTCTTTAGTGGCTAGTTTCCCGTTCTTATCGTAGCTTAGGCTTTGGGCGTCAGTGGTGATTTGATTTATTCCGTAAAGAAGATCTGGCTTTTCAATGACTTTAAACTGAGGCCGCTGGTTGAGAAGTACAGTATGTATATTGCATTGATTGTCCGGCCATTCCGCACAATAGACTATCGGACCGCGTTCGACGGCGACACGTCCTCTGTCATCGGTCACCTTTTCGTTCGCTTTGACGATACGGGGAAGCATATCCAGACGGATTTCTATTACGTCTCCTTTTTTCCATTTACGTTCGATACTTAGATAGCCGTTATTCAGTTCGCCAAGGACTTCCTGGCCGTTCACAGTCACCCGATAGGCAGGTTTTTGGGTGTCGGCATAGGTGTATAGGTCGCTTGGAAGCACTTCATTGCGTACCCATCCCGGAATGCGGAGTTTCAGGGTGAACTTCTGGCTGCCTTTCGTTACTTTTACGCGGATGTCCCCGTTCCAGGGATAACCGGTCTCCTGTTCCAAGACAATCTTTTTCTGATTGACTTTCAATTCGGCTTTGTTGGAAAGGTACAGATTGACATATACCTGGTTGTCTTTAATCGCATAAACATAGCCGGGAAGCGATGGGATGAAACGGCTGATGTTGGAAGGGCAGCAGGCACAGCCAAACCACGGTTTGCGGCTGTAGCCACCATTAGAAGCTAGCGGATTGGGGTAGAAGAAAGAACCTCCGTCCAAGGATACCCCGGAGATTAATCCATTGTATAGCGTGCGCTCCAATACGTCGAAATATTTGGCATCGCCGTGGAGCAGGAATAGGCGGTAGTTCATATATACGTTGCCGATGGCTGCACAAGTCTCGCAATAGGCGGAGAGGTTGGGCAGTTCGTAATTGTTGCCGAAGGCTTCTCCGGCGTGGCGTGCGCCTATACCGCCCGTGATATAGATTTTCTTGGAAATGATATTGTCCCAAATCCTGTCAATTGCTTTGATATAGCTGCTGTCTCCAGTGATTGCTGCCACATCCGCCATGCCTGAATACATGTAAGCTGCACGTACGGCGTGTCCCACGGCTTCGTCCTGCTCCACTACAGGTTTGTGCGCCTGGCTGTAAGCGTCTTTTCGGCTGGTATGGCCGCGTGCGTCCAGGAAAAACTTGGCTTGGTCGAGGTATTTTTTGTCACCTGTCACCAGATATAGTTTAGCAAGTGCCATTTCCGCTATCTGGTGTCCCGGAACTAGTCTTTTTTGTTTCGGTTCATTTCCTATTTCCCGGCAGACACAGTCGGCGTATTTGATGGCGATGTCAAGGAAATTACGTTTGCCTGTGGCTTGGTAATGCGCGATGGCACCCTCTATCATGTGTCCCAGATTGTAGAACTCATGGCTGAGGTTTTCTACGACCGACCAGCGTTCTTTTCCCGCCCAGTTGTGCGGATGTGCAGGATTCATCGTGCGGGCGGTGTACAGATAACCGTCTGGTTCCTGGGCGGCGGCGACGATGATGAGTACGCTGTCAATGTATTTTTGCAGTTTCTTGTCCGGATAGGTTTGGAGGGAATAGCTGGCACCTTCGATGGTCTTGTAAACGTCCGTGTCGTCGAAGGGGAAACCTTCCACTTTGTATGTTTCGCCGGGATGGGCCGCCTTTATAAAATTCTCATATCTTCCGGTTTCTTCACATTTGCTGAATGCCAGGGGTATCGTGACTTCCCGGCTTGCCTTGAGGCGTTGTCCCCAAAAAGTGTCGGTCACTGTGACGGAGGTGAAGGGGACTGGGTCTATCGGATATCCATGGTTGAGTTGTGCATTCCCTGCCATGCAGGTAAAGGTGAGTAATACGGTAATCAGTACATTTTTCATTTGGTATTATTTTTTATTACTATGTTGTGATGGTTGGATTTTGCAAGTAAAAGGAATATCTGTGGAACCGGAGCTTTGTATTTTAATCAAATATAGGAGGAAATCCGACCTTTTTATAAATAAGTGACCGGATTTTCCCTTTCTTTTGAATCGCCCCCCTTTGTCTTTATATTTTTCGATGAGACTAAAAAGTCTGTCAGGGCGTAGGTGTTATTTGTTTGATAGTTCCGTCTTCGTTAAACTCCATCCGGTCCATACAGACTTCGCGATGCCATCCCGGTCCGTGCTCCAGATACTCTTTATTAATACGATGATACACAATAAACCACTTATCTCTCTTGTTTGGAATTTGAATGACTGAACAGTGTGCCGGGCCGTAAATTTCGTCTTTAGGAGATTGTATGAGGATAATCGGTTTATCGGCAACGCGGATGGGACCCAGTGGTGAGTCGCTGGTTCCGTAAGCTACGTGATAGTTGGGCGACCCCGTGTCGTCAACGGACCACAGGAAGTAGTAGATTCCTTTCCGGTAGAATACGTAGGGAGCTTCCCGGAAAGCGTGTGTCTGGAGGGTCCCGCCTTCCGGAGTCATCACTTTGATTGTTGCTTCTTTGACGGACAGCATGTCATTGTTCAACTCGGCACCTGCCATGTAGCCGTTACCCCAATAGAGATAGCTCTTACCGGATACGGGGTCGGTGAATACGTCCACATCGATTTGCTGCCCGTGTCCCGTAGGGGATGAAGTGACAATCGGTTTTCCTGAATCGGTGAAAGGTCCGGTCGGGGAATCCGCTGTAGCCACTCCGATTTGTTTTCCTTTGTCGGTGACAGGATTGGCACTATAATAGAAGAAGTATTTGTATTTTCCATCGATTTCCTTCTCTTCGATACAGGGAGCCCATGCATTACCGTTCGCCCATGATGCGTCTTTTTGCATGTCCAATATGACTTTTTCTTCTTTCCAGTTTTTCAGGTTTTTTGAAGAAAAAACTTTGAAATAACTTCCTCCCCAGCCGGGAAAGCCGTCACTTGTGGGGTAAATGTAGTAACACCGGGTCTGGTGGGAATACAGGATTTCAGGGTCGGCATGGAAGCCGGGCAGCACGGGATTATGCATTTTTTTGTTTTGCGGTGTTGCTTGTGCCGTTCCGATAAGGAGCAGGCTTGCCGCTAAAAGGAATTTTACAGAAAAATGTTTCATGTGTTTGAGGTATTGGTTAATATTTTGTTTTGCAAAGATAGGAGATATTTGGAGTCGAAATGGTTGTTTATCCGTCAAAGAGGGTGGAATATCAATCATAAAGAGGCGGATAATCTAAATTTAGACCTTTATGATTGTAATTTGGACGTTCTTTTGTTTATTAAGGCTTATTTTTGCAATGATATTTGAAATCATGAACGTTACTGCTTTATTTTTACCATGAGAACAGAATTGGTCGTATTTTTTCTTATTTTGTGCCTGTCCGCCGGTCGGTTACAGGCGGAAAATGGTGTGAGGTGCCCTGTTGGAGAGGGATATCAGGTAACTGCTGAAGGGGCGTGGTGTTGGTTTGCCGACCCGCGGGCCGTACATTATGAAAATGAGGAGGGAACTATCAACAAAACGTATATCGGTTATATTGATGTGCACGGTAATATAAAGGCCATGCAGTATGACTTTATCCGACACAGGCAGGATGAGGTTCTGGTCCGTTCATGGTTTCAGCCGGATGACCACAATAATCCTACCTTTCTGATTTTGCCCGACGAACGGGTCATGATATTCTATTCAAGACATACGGATGAGCCTTGTTTCTACTACCGGGTTTCCCGCTTTCCTGGTGACATTACCACATTAGGAGAGGAGAAGGTGATTCAAACGGAGCATAATACGACTTATCCTTCTCCTTTTATTTTATCGGACGATTCCGATCATATTTACTTGTGCTGGCGCGGTATTGGCTGGCATCCTACTATAGCTAGGTTGTCGTTACCCGATGAGAAAGACGATGTTAGAATCGTATGGGGGCCTTATCAGATGGTGCAGTCTACCGGCGCGCGCCCTTATGCCAAATATATGTCGAACGGGAAGGATAAGATTTATTTTTCTTATACTACTGGGCATCCGGATAATGAGAATCCGAACTTCCTGTACTTCAATTATATAAATATCCGTACGTTGCAACTGGAAGATGTGAAAGGTAATGTTCTCTCGACCATTGCGGACGGTCCGTTTAGGGTGGATAAGGGTACGGATTATGCGGCCCGCTATCCTCATACGCTGGTGGATAGCCCGTCGGAGCGTGATTGGGTGTGGCAGGTAGCTTCCGACAAGGAGGGGAATCCGGTGGTGGCTATGGTGCGTATCAGTACCGATAAGGTTTCTCATGACTATTATTATGCGAAATGGGACGGCTGTGAGTGGAAAAAGACGTTTCTTGCTAATGCGGGAGGTCATTTTCACCAGAGTCCGGATTTGGAAAAGTGTTACAGTGCAGGAATGGCGATAGATCCGGGGGATACCTGTCGGGTGTATTGTTCGTTGCCTGTTGAGGGGAAATATGGCAAAATGTATGAGATTGTTAGGTTTACTTTGGACGGGGAGGGAAGAGTTGTTTCGAAAGAGGCAGTTACACGAGACTCACGGCAGAATAATGTTCGTCCTTATGTGATTCCCGCTTCGGAAGGTACGCCGTTGAGGTTGGCGTGGATGCGGGGTGATTATTACGATTGGATTGTCAGCTCCCGCTATCCGAAAGGGTATTGTACCGGCGTTGTTTGTGATTTTAAGGGTTTTCCGGCTGTGAAAGAGCAAGGCGGTTCCATCGGGGACGGGGATTTCCGGTTTGACCCGGAACGGGCTTTTGTACTGGAGCGGACTGTCAAGCTGGATACGGACTGTTACTGGGGGTGTCTGTTAAAACTCGGTTCGTTGGAATACTATCTGAACGGGGAGACGATGAAACCTGAGGTAAGGTATGAAGGGAAGGTTTACCCCAGTATGAATGTGCTTGGAACGTCAGATTGCTGGAAGACGGCGGAACGTGAGACGGGCGGGAAATGGTATCTCCCGCAGAAGTATAGGAGTTTCCGGTTGAGGATGGAATACGGCCAAGGGGTGTTGTGTATATATGTCAATGGATTGCTGGACCAGAAGATTAATCTTATGCGGAAAGAGGTATTTACCTTGCGGCGACCGGATTACCGGAAGAGCCCTTATACGGGAATGACACGGGAACATTGGATACAAGCCGGGGAATATCTGCTGAAAGGTGCATTCGGTTATATCCGTACATTGGATGACCCAATGTATTTCCCGAAACAATTGGAAAAGACATATCCGAAGAATGACGGGCAGATTCCTGTCGCGAAGTTGGAAGGGCTCGCCCGGACACTGTTTATTGCCGCACCTCTCTTGAAGAATAATCCGGATTTGATGATGAACGGGATAAAAGTGGCGGATTATTACCGTCATCAGTTGGCGAGTATTTCCAATCCGGAAAGTGACAACTATATCCCGCACCGTAAGGGAGGGCCGAGTCAGACATTGTTGGAACTGGGTTCTCTGGCTATTTCGATGGAAGCGGCCCGTGAGATTTTGTGGGAGCCTTTGACCAAGGTGCAGAAGGATGCGCTGGCGGCGACTATGCTGAGTTACGGAGAAGGGCCGACAATCGGTTCCAACTGGATGTTCTTTAATGTGTTTATATTGAGTTTCCTGAAAGAACAGGGGTATACGGTCGATGAAGGTTACCTGGAATCGAATCTGAAGAAATTGCTGGCGCGTTATCGTGGCGAGGGATGGTACAATGATGCTCCTGCCTACGATTATTATAGTGCATGGGCTTATCAGACATACGGTCCCATCTGGGCGGAGATGTTCGGTAAGAGGCAGTTCCCGGAACTGGCGCGGCAATTTCTGGCGAATCAGCACGATATGGCGGTCAATTATCCGTATATGTTTAGCCGGGAAGGGCGGATGAATATGTGGGGAAGGAGTATCTGTTATCGTTTTGCGGCAGTGGCTCCGCTGGCTTTGCTGGAGTATGACCGGAGCGGTGAGGTGAATTACGGTTGGATGAGGAGGATTGCTTCCGCTACCTTGCTGCAATTCCTGGAAAGGCCGGAGTTTCTGGAGGACGGCGTTCCGACAATGGGGTTTTACGGTCCTTTTGCGCCTGCAGTTCAGATTTACAGTTGCCGGGGAAGTGTCTATTGGTGTGGAAAGGCTTTCCTGAGTTTGTTGTTGCCGGAAGACGCGGAGTTCTGGACTGCTACGGAAAATAACGGACCGTGGGAGAAGGAACTGGAGAAAGGGAAGGTTTACAATAAGTTCCAGCCCGCAACGAATCTTTTAATTACGGACTATCCGAACTGCGGCGGTGCGGAGATGCGTTCGTGGTGTCATGAAACGGTGGCCGGCGACTGGCAAAAGTTCCGCAGTTCGGAGAATTATAATAAACTTGCTTATCATACTGAATTTCCGTGGATGGCGGACGGGAAGAACGGAGAGATATCCATGAATTACGGGACCCGGAACAGGGAAGGCCGGTGGGAGGTGTTGCGTCTTTATACGTTCAAAGGGTTTGAAGACGGTGTGTATCGCCGGGATGCAGTGCTTGAGACGGACAGCACTGTGAAGTATCAGTTGGCGGACATACCTTTGCCGGACGGCACTCTACGGGTGGACAGGATTACGGTATCCGAACCTGCCGAGATTTGTCTGGGGCATTATTCCCTGCCATGTCCGGAGGCGGGTATTCGGGAGACACATCGCCGGGCGGGCGGACAGGAGTTTCCGGTGCTTTCTGACGGATCTTACGAGTTAGCGATGATACCGTTGGCCGGTTGGCGGAAGGTGTATGCCGTATATCCGGAGGGATTGCATCCGGTAAGTGAAAAGTGTGCGTTGCTGATGGCATCCGACAGGTTGGAAGCGGGCAGTAAAATCTATGTCACTCTCCAGCTTTGGAAGAGAAAGGATGACGGGAAAGGCTTTACTGAAAAGGAGCTGAACCCGGTGGAGTCGGTAGAGGTCTCGGAAAACCGGAAAAGTGTCACCATCCGTTTGGCTACTGGGGAGGTAAAGATTGTACGGTTTGATGAATGAGTGCGTACGTTTATTGAATGGTCAAATAAGTGGAATCCGGATTGATTTCGTATATACTGAAAGGAAAATGGTTGTTTTGTATCCCTTTTTGACACATAATTGAACTTGTCCTTAGGGAGGATACGATATCTTTGCAGACGAAATTCTTAAAATAATATCATGAAACTGGATAGATGCATGTTACTGCTGTTCATAGCAATTCTGCTGATTCCTTCGTTGGAGGTGTCAGCGCAGAAGGAGAAATTAGTGAAAACCGGGAAGAATACGGAATTTATACCCGGAGAAGTGTGGAAGGATACGGATGGAAATCCGATTAATGCTCATGGCGGTGGTCTTCTCTACCATGACGGTACTTATTATTGGTATGGCGAATATAAAAAGGGAAAAACGGTTTTGCCGGACTGGGCCACTTGGGAATGCTATCGTACGGATGTGACCGGGGTAAGCTGCTATTCTTCCAAAGATTTGCTGAACTGGAAGTTCGAAGGTATCGTGCTTCCGGCTGTGAAGGACGACCCGGAGCATGACTTGCATCCATCTAAGGTATTGGAGCGTCCGAAAGTGATTTATAATAAGAAAACGGGGAAGTTCGTGATGTGGGCGCATGTGGAAAGTGCGGATTACAGTAAAGCTTGTGCCGGAGTGGCGGTTTCCGATTCCCCCACCGGTATGTTTACCTATTTGGGAAGTTTCCGGCCGAATAATGCTATGAGTCGTGACCAGACCGTTTTTGTAGATGATGACGGTCGCGCCTATCAGTTTTATTCATCGGAAAACAACGAAACGATGTATATCAGCCTTCTGACGGACGACTACTTGAAACCGAGCGGACGCTTTACACGTAATTTCGTGAAGAAATCCAGAGAAGCTCCGGCAGTATTCAAGTACGATGGGAAATACTATATGCTCAGTTCCGGCTGTACGGGCTGGGACCCGAATGTCGCCGAACTTGCAGTAGCCGATTCGATTATGGGTGAGTGGAAAACAATCGGTAATCCGTGTACAGGTAGGGATGCCGACAAGACATTTTACGCGCAGAGTACTTACGTACAACCGATTGTAGGAAAAAAGGATGCTTATATCGCCATGTTCGACCGTTGGAAAAAGAAAGACTTGGAAGATTCCCGTTATGTGTGGTTACCTGTGGTGATAAAGGAAGGAAGCGTCATGATTCCTTGGTATGAGAAGTGGAACTTGTCCCTTTTCGGTAAATAAAAAAGGATGGGTATGAAACGGATATTGCTGTTGCTTTGCGGGATAATGCTGGCCTCTGCCGGGGGCTATTCGCAACACCTGGTAGAAGTGGGGAAGGGGTATAGCAGTACGTCGGTCAATACGACGGTGTTCCGCAATAATTCCCTGATTACTTACGGAGACGAACAATATATCAGTTATTATGATGCCGAAGGATATCTAGTGCTGGGAAAACGGAAATTGGAGTCGGAACGGTGGACATTGCAGCGCACTCAGTACCGGGGAAACGTGAAGGACGCCCATAACATTATTAGTATGACGGTGGACGGGGAAGGGTATCTGCATGTCTCTTTCGACCATCACGGACATCCGCTGAACTATTGCCGGAGTGTGGCTCCCGGTGTTTTGGAACTGGGAGATAAGATGCCGATGACCGGAATTGATGAAGAGAATGTCACCTATCCGGAGTTTTACCCTTTGGCGGGAGGGGATTTGCTGTTTGTCTACCGCTCCGGATCTTCCGGGCGGGGTAATCTGGTGATGAACCGCTATTCGTTGAAAGAACGTAAGTGGATACGGGTGCAGGACGTGTTGATAGATGGAGAAGACAAGAGGAATGCCTACTGGCAGTTGTATGTCGACGAGAGGGGAACGATTCATCTCTCGTGGGTATGGCGCGAGACGTGGCATGTAGAGACGAACCATGACATTTGTTATGCCCGCTCCTTCGATAACGGAATGACCTGGTACAAGTCGGACGGGACGAAATACGACCTTCCTATAAAATTATCGAATGCGGAATATGCGTGCCGGTTGCCGCAGAATTGCGAGTTGATTAACCAGACGAGCATGAGTGCCGATGCGGGAGGAAATCCCTATATCGCTACTTATTGGAGAGAGCCGGACAGCGATGTGCCGCAATACCGAGTGGTCTGGAACGACGGGAAAAAGTGGTGCTATCGGCAGGTTACCGAACGAAAGACCCCGTTTACATTGAAAGGCGGGGGAACGAAAATGATTCCTGTTGCCCGTCCCCGTATCGTTGTGGAGAAAGGGGAAGTTTTCTATATTTTCCGTGACGAAGAGCGGGGAAGCCGCGTCTCCATGGCTCATACCGCTGATGTTGATACGGGGCAGTGGACAGTGACCGACCTGACGGACTTTCCGGTGGAGGCATGGGAACCCTCTCATGATACGGAGCTTTGGAAAGAGCGGCGGAAACTGCACCTCTTTGTCCAGCATACCCGTCAGGGCGATGGAGAACGTATTTCGGAAATCGAACCCCAGATGGTGTATGTTTTAGAAATGGATTTACATACGAAGCAATAAGATATGGGAAATTATATACTGCTTTTTATCGGCGTTTTTAATTGGAAGTGCAACTCTTTCATTGGTTGCGGCGATGAAGACACGGAAGCGTCGAAGGAAGTGCTCGGCATCATTCACAGGATAAACGGATATTGGCAGACGAATCATCCCGAACATGGCTGTTCTTTTGGGGATAATACCGTTTATCACACAGGTAACATGGAGGCTTATTTCCTGACGGGGAAATTGGAGTATTTGGAATATTCGAAAAAGTGGGTGGAACATAACAAATGGAAAGGGGCCGAATCCGATAATAAGACCAACTGGAAATACAGTTACGGGGAAAGCGACGATTATGTGCTTTTTATGGTGATGCCGGTGACGGATAAGTATCGTCAGGAATACATCAGTCGTTTCCGTACGCAGGCGAAATCAGTGGCGGTTGCCAGCCATCCGAAGGATATTGGGTGTGCAGTATGCTCGACCCGAAACATGCGTCCGGACCGGAAACGAGCAGGACAGCCTTTTTCGCTTACGGTTTGCAATGGGGAATAAACAGCAGTTTCCTCGATTCCAGGCAATACCAGCCGATAGTTGAAAAGGCTTGGAAATATCTTTCGATAGTGGCTTTGCAACTTGACGGGAAAGTTGGATATGTACAGCCTATCAGTGAAAAGGCAATCCCCGGACAGATAGTGGACGCCAATTCCACTTCGAATTTCGGAGTCGGTGCTTTCTTAATCTGGCGGCTTGCGAATGGGTGCGTTATTTGAATGCCAGCAAGTCGCGTACGATTACGGAGGTTGGAAACTAATTCAGCATCAGGCTCATATAAGGATTTAACGGTTGGAGGATTTTGTTTGTCAACTCATTGATATTCATTTGTATGTGCGCACCGGGCAAACGCTCGGTGCTGTACATACATTTTCCTTTATATAAATAATAGTATCCGTTGTTCGCGGACAACTGTTTATCTGAGAGTTCCAACTGCATCTCGTCGTTCGGGAAAACGGAAGTGTATAGCTGTAATACTTCTTTGGCGTTGATGATGCGTGCCATTCCCAAGGTCTGTTGAGGCAGTCCGTTTTCGGGAGGCAACAGAAGAGTCATCTGGTTGCAGCCTGTATGTTGCCTGATATGGTATAACAGACTGTGTTCAGCATCTTTGGTCTCTGCAACGAGTTCGTTGATGAGGATGTGTTCGTCTCTCCGGTAGGCGATGGCAACTCCCTGTATTCCGTCACTCTCTGCGACGAGCAGGTATCCGTTACTGACGGCAAGGTCTGCCATGATTACTTGAAAATCTTCCGCGGTATGTTGGACGCAGTTAGGGCGCTCGGCAAGTTTCCTGTTCAAGTAGGAGTAAACCTCTTCTCGGTAATCGGATATGATACTGACCGAAATATCTTTGGAAGGGATGAATTCCGGGAGGATAATTTCTTTGGCCGAATACCGGAACACCGGAGCATATCCCATGCGTGCGTAATAGTCAAACAGCCAGGGTTCGGCAGGTATCAGCGTGCTGAAATAAACCTTGTTTTGTAACATCCGGGTGAGAGCTTGCGATAGAAGCTGGCGCATGACGCCCCTCTCCCTGAAATCAGGATGCGTACAGGCACCGGATATGTAAGACATGGCTACTTCCTTGCCACAGAAGTTTATTGAGTAAGGGAGTGTCTGGAGGGCGGAAATGACTTCATCACCGCTCTTGATAGCTATATTTATTTCACTTTTGTACCGTAGTTTGAAATACATCTCGATAAACTCATCACTGTCATCGAAACATAACTTCCATAATGCTTTTACTTTTTCTTTTGTTACCATACTGAACATTTTACCATTTTACCATATCCATCGGGCTGTCTTGAAGGCAAGCCATATATTTGGGAAGGATGATAGCCGGCTGATAAGAGAGTTTGGCTTTACGCAAACCTTCAATGCCCAAGTCCTCCTCCCGGTTGATATAAAGATATTGTTCGGGAATATGGTTGGCGAATTCGTAATTAATCATGGCGTAAGCCCCTTCGATGCCGGTGTCCGCTTTTTCCACATGTACGCCGAATGTTTCGTTGTTGATAGGCATGCCGAAAGTGAACGCGACAATTTTGCCATTGACATGCAGAATGCCTCCCGTCAGTCCGAGTGCCTCGAAGTTATGGAGCGCATAAATAAGTGCGCGGCGTTCATTACCCGTTCCTTCCTGCTGGTCACAGTCATTCGCCTTGTACCATTCAGCTTCCAGCTCCATGCATTCCCGGATGCGTTCAGGGGTTATGGGTGCATATTCGTAGTCGGGATACATATTGCGGAATCGGTTGATATGGTTCCGTTTTGCTTGGAATTTTTTCCCTTTCAATGTCGCAAGGTCACTCCTCAGGTAGATGTAGTCCGCATAATCGCGGTCTTCCGTAAAAATGAAGCGTTCGGGCAGGAGAGTTTCAAGCTCGGTGCGCATATTGCTGCAAACTCCCAGCATGCAAAAGCGCTGGCTTTCCTTGCGGGCGTCTTCTATCAACTCGTGCAACATGGCTTTCAGGTCGCCGGTTCCTACGGGCATCATGTACGCCAGTTGTTCTCCGGCCCAAAATTTGAATACCAGGAAGTTGCCGGTTACTGCAAATTGAGTATTATACAAAAATCTCCAACTGCAAAGGTTGGAAAACGAGAGGTCGCAGTTGCGGCGATCACTTTTCATTGTAAATGAGGTAATCGTGTCTTTATCTGCCAGTGTGATATCTTTAAATGAAATCATGAGGATACTTTTAGGATTCAATTCTTATATAACGGAAAAATAGAGGTTTTTGTTCTTACAAAATACCCAGTAACCGGAGAATGGTAGGCGTCAGCAAGGCTGTGAATATCCCGTTCAACGTCAGTCCCAAACTAGCGTACGCCCCGTATTTGCTACTGACGTCCATTGCCGTGGAAGTCCCGACGGCATGGGCGGCCGTTCCCATAGAGAGACCTTGTGCTATCGGGCTGCCTACGTGCATGATTTTCATTGTCTTGAAACCGCAGATTGCACCCAGCAAGCCTACTGCCACAACAACAGCAGCGGTCAGGGACGGAATACCCCCGATGGCTTTCGTTACCTCCATGGCAATCGGAGTAGTGACGGATTTTGGGGCGAGTGACAAAATTACGTCCTGTGAGGCTCCCATCAGTTTGGCAATCAGCACCACCGATGTGACCCCCACGATGCATCCTGCCAGTTGGGAGAGGAGAATCGGCAATAATTGTTTCTTAATCATCTCCAGTTGGAGATACAGGGGGACACCTAAGGCGACGACTGCCGGCCGTAGCCAAAACTCGATGAGATGTCCGCCTTGGTTATATGTCTCGTAAGAAATGTCTGTCATTTTAAGGAAAATGATTAATACCGCGATAGTCAGCAGGATAGGATTTAGCAGTACCAGTCCTGTCTTCTTCTGAAGGAGTTTGGCGAAAAAGAAAACTCCGAAAGTGACAGCCAGCAGGAAGAAGTTATTTTCTAGGAAACTCATTTGTCTTTATCCGTTAAATTGATTTTATCTTTTAAATGTAATTTGTCCGGTAGATGCAGTTTGTCCGGCAAGTGAAGCTCCGGCAGGCGGAGTTTCTGCGCCAGTTTGATTTGACGAGCCAACCTGAACTTACGCACAATCTGATGTACCCATCCCGTAACGACAAGCACGAGGGCCGTGCTTATTACCGTTGCTGTGGCAATCGGCCAGAACTCTGCCGTGATGACATCGAAATACAACATCAACGCCACGCCGGGTGGAACGAAAAAGAATCCTAGGTTGGCTACCAGAAAGTCGGACAATCCTTGTACCCATTGCAGTTTAATCCAACCTAATTTTAAAAAAAGGGTGAGCAGCAACATCCCAATGATGCTAGAAGGGAGTTTAACCCCTGTCAGATAAACGATTAATTCACCCAGAGCCAAACAGCCGAATAAGATGGCGCACTGACGTATCATACATTAATTACCTATTGAATAATTTTGAAAACGCTGCAAAGGTAGGAAAAATAGAAGTACAGTGTTAAATATTATAATAATTTAGACTTGGAAACGAAAAATGGACGGAATTGTAATGTGGATATTACAAAATTGTCTACTTTTGCACAGTTTATTACAGATTGTAACCGGGATTTATAACATTATTCAATATATCTATGCTCAATTTAATCAACCAAATCGTGGCGCGCGCGAAAGCAGACCGCCAGCGCATTGTTCTTCCTGAAGGAACTGAAGAACGCACATTGAAAGCTGCCAATCAGATTTTGACAGATGAAGTAGCCGACCTTATCCTGCTGGGTAAACCGGCTGAAATCAACGAACTTGCCAAAAAGTGGGGATTGGGAAATATCAGTAAGGCTACCATTATTGATCCGGAGACTTCTCCGAAGCATGAGGAGTATGCGCAACTCTTGTGTGAGCTTCGTAAGAAGAAAGGTATGACAATCGAGGAAGCCCGTAATCTGACGAACGACCCCTTGTTCTATGGTTGTTTAATGATTAAGAGCGGTGATGCCGACGGACAGTTGGCGGGTGCCCGTAACACGACCGGCAACGTATTGCGTCCGGCTTTGCAGATTATCAAGACTGCTCCGGGCATCACTTGCGTGTCAGGTGCTATGTTGCTGCTTACCCATGCCCCTGAATGCGGAAAGAACGGTATTCTAGTCATGGGCGATGTAGCTGTGACCCCGGTTCCGGATGCGAACCAATTGGCACAGATTGCCATTTGTACGGCACAGACCGCTAAGGCGGTTGCCGGCATCGAAACTCCGAAAGTAGCTATGTTGAGTTTTTCCACCAAAGGTTCCGCCAAGCATGAGGTAGTGGACAAGGTCATGGAAGCCACCAGGATTGCTAAAGAGATGGCGCCGACTCTTGATTTAGACGGTGAAATGCAGGCGGATGCAGCCCTTGTTCCCGAAGTGGGAGCTAGCAAAGCTCCGGGGTCTCACGTAGCCGGACATGCCAATGTGCTGGTTGTGCCGAGCCTGGAAGTGGGCAATATATCCTATAAGCTGGTTCAACGTCTGGGACATGCCGATGCTATCGGCCCGATTCTTCAGGGTATCGCCCGTCCGGTAAATGATTTGTCGCGCGGTTGCTCTATCGAGGACGTGTACCGCATGATTGCCATCACGGCAAACCAGGCTATCGCTGCAAAAGCGAACCATTGATTATAAATTACTAATAACAAACAGTAGAATGATATGAAGATTTTAGTATTGAACTGTGGCAGTTCTTCTATAAAATATAAACTGTTCGATATGACTACCAAAGAGGTGATTGCTCAAGGTGGTATCGAAAAAATCGGTTTGAAGGGCTCTTTCCTGAAGTTGACATTGCCAAACGGTGAAAAGAAAATCCTGGAGAAAGACATTCCCGAACATACCGTAGGGGTGGAATTTATCCTCAACACATTGATTAGCCCGGAATATGGAGCTATCAAGTCATTGGATGAAATCAATGCCGTGGGTCATCGCATGGTACACGGCGGCGAGCGTTTCAGCGAATCCGTATTGCTGAACAAGGAAGTGTTAGAAGCATTTACGGCTTGCAATGACTTGGCACCGCTTCATAATCCTGCCAACTTGAAAGGAGTAAATGCGGTTTCCGCCATTCTTCCCGCTATCCCGCAGGTGGGCGTATTCGATACGGCTTTCCACCAAACCATGCCGGACTATGCATATATGTACGCCATTCCTTATGAATTGTATGAAAAATACGCCGTACGCCGTTACGGTTTCCATGGAACTTCTCACCGTTACGTGTCGAAACGTGTGTGTGAGTATTTGGGCGTGAAACCGGAAGGGTTGAAAATCATTACTTGCCACATCGGCAACGGAGGTTCCATCGCTGCCATCAAGGACGGCAAATGCATAGACACTACTATGGGGCTGACTCCGCTGGAAGGCTTAATGATGGGAACTCGTAGCGGTGATATTGATGCCGGTGCAGTGACGTTTATCATGGAGAAAGAAGGGCTGAATACTACGGGAGTCTCCAACCTGTTGAACAAGAAGAGTGGTGTGCTCGGGGTTTCCGGAGTGTCAAGCGATATGCGCGAGCTGGATGCTGCCTGTCAGGCGGGCAATCCGAGAGCAATTCTTGCTGAGAAGATGTACTATTACCGTATCAAGAAATACATTGGCGCTTATGCTGCTGCATTGGGCGGTGTGGATATCATCTTGTTTACCGGCGGTGTCGGCGAGAACCAGTCGCAATGCCGTGAAGCAGTATGCAAAGGGTTGGAATTCATGGGCGTCGAAATCGACAAGTCGGTGAATGACCGGATTCACGGTGACGAGGCTGTTATTTCTACTTCGGCTTCTAAAGTGAAAGTTGTGGTAGTTCCTACGGATGAAGAATTACTGATAGCTTCCGATACGATGGATATTTTAAATAAGCGGTAAAAAACTGCTGCCGGGTTGTCTTTTCCGTATGAATGAGGTTTCGGCATAGGCCTTGAAAACCTGAATTTTTTGATTGATACCCTTTTTTAAGATAAATCCCCTTGTCTTAGTCCCCGCGTGGTTATGAACCAGGACTGAAACAAGGGGATTGCTGTTGATAGGCATAGCGGTTGCGGGCATAATAGGTTCGGAAACCTGTGTTCCGACGGAGGAACATCGCTGCCATTCATTTGTTATTGGTTACACGGTGGGGTTGTCGGTTTTCGAAAATACCCGTATGTTTATTGTGTAATTAAATAATAGCAACATGTTGAAAGTTCTAGCATTTATGAATCAGGTAGCTAAAGAGCTACAAATGGGGGGAAATTACGGGACAGCTCATGTGTACCGCAGCAGTCTTAATGCCATTATTATGTATCATGGAAAAGGAGATTTCACCTTTGATAAAGTGACTCCGGAGTGGTTGAAATCTTTTGAAATACATCTTCGCGGCCGCGGTTGCAGTTGGAATACTGTTTCTACTTATTTGCGCACCTTCCGCGCTGTTTACAACCGGGCGGTGGAGCTTCGGAAAGCGCCCTATGTGCCACATTTGTTTCGTTCGGTTTATACCGGGACTCGTGCCGATCGCAAGCGTGCGTTAGACAACGGCGATGTGAAAAAAATGTTTGCCGGATTGCAGTCTCCTGTCTCTGTTCCTGCTTTACGGCGTACGCAGGAATTGTTTACTCTGATGTTCTTACTTCGTGGCCTGCCTTTCGTTGATTTAGCTTACTTACGTAAAAGTGATTTGCGTGGCAATGTGATAACCTATCGTCGGCGCAAGACCGGGCGTTCTTTATCGGTGACACTGACTACGGAGGCGATGGGGTTATTGAAAAAGTACATGAACCGTGACACTTCTTCCCCTTATCTTTTTTCTGTGTTAAAAAGCGGGGAGGGGACACTGGAAGCGTATCGCGAATACCAATTGGCATTGCGTGCGTTTAACCGCCGGTTGATGCTGCTGGGCAAACTATTGGGGCTTGACGATAAGTTGAGTTCTTATACGGCCCGCCATACTTGGGCGACGACTGCATATTATTGTGAAGTTCATCCCGGCATCATTTCAGAGGCAATGGGACATTCGTCCATAACAGTGACGGAAACCTATCTCAAGCCTTTTCACAATAGGAAAATAGATGATGCCAATAAAAGGGTCATTGATTTTGTTAGACGTATCGCATTGAATACAATCTGTTGAAATTGAGCCTGTTACTTTGTAGGTAACGGGACTGAATGACGCTGCAAATATGAGCATATTTCTGAAAACTAGCAAACAAAATTGCTTTTTTTTATGAGAAACCGCTAAAAAAAGGAAATAACACGATAAAACCGGGAAGTTCTTTTTATTAGACCGTTTCCAACCTCTTGATTAAAACAAAGATTTCTCTTCCCTCTGCTGCCTTTCGGAAGCAGGGGTAAAGATGTTTCGTAATTTATTTATTTGTTTTCCTACATAGATTACTCCGGAAGAGCAGGTGTAAAGGTTCTCCCGTTACCTACAAAGTAACGGGCATACTATTATTGAAACTTAGTGTTTAATAATATATTATTAATGTAATTTTTAAGTAGTTATGAGAAAAAAGTTTGTAAAAGTGATGCTTTTCGGAGCGTTGGCGCTTTCTGCTATCAGCTACGTAGGATGTAAAGACTACGATGATGATATAGATGGTTTGCAACAGCAAGTCAACGCCAATAAAAGTAAAATTGAAGAGGTAGAAGCTGCAATGAAAGCCGGTAAATTTATTGTCAGCTATACCGCTATAACAAATGGGTACGAGTTAGCTCTTTCCGATGGCTCTACGTTGACTATTACCAATGGTAAAGATGGAGAGAATGGGCAGCCAGGGTTAGATGGCAACACTGTAATTCCTAAATTCAGAGTATCTGATGATAACTTTTGGCAGGTAAGTACAGATGACGGTAAGACGTATGAATATGTATTGGATGAAGAGGGAAATAAGGTAAATGCTACAGGGCAAAAAGGTGAACCGGGAGAGCCGGGACAGGATGCGTCGGCCAATGTTTCTATTAATAAGGATGGATATATTGTAATTGGTGATGTGGTAACAACCCTGAAAACCGATACGCATATTCCTTCTATTGTAATTAATGAAGTAGATGGACTATATGTAATCAATCTGGATGGTAAGGAATATAAAATGTTGGCAGAAGGATCTGCCTATAATGGTTTACAAAGTGTTGTTTACAGAAAACAAGCTGCTGATGACAGTGACGATTTCGTACAGTCAATTAGCTTGATGGCATCTGCTGATTCTGATGCAGAATTATTGGCAACCAGTGCGTCTGTTGCTACTTTTAAAATATGGCCTACAACGATGGATTTAGGTAAAGCTACATTTGCATTTACCGATACATATAAAACTAGAGCTGTCGTTCCGGCATTGAAATATGTAGAAGGCAGTGCTAAATGGGTCGATAATAGAGAAGGAATCTTAAGTGTAAACATGACTCCTGAAAATATTGAAGTGGATGTTCCCTATGCTTCTTCCTTGGATATCACAATTAATGGTTATACGACAGCTTCTAATTATTTCAATTTCAAAGCTGTAAAATGGACTCCGGATAATTTGACTTTTATCCATACGAAAGATTCTGTAGAAGTTCCTGTTGATGATTTATCTTCTATAGATGACGGAGATTTTTCATCTTACGTTGAATATACGTTTGTGTATGATAAATCATATAATTTGAATGATTCCGTCGCTTTAGGACACGGTGAAGAAGAAAAATTCGTTTCAATGGCGGATTTAGGATTTAGCGGTATTACTGTTGAATTTAAACAGACGGAAGGTAAAGGAAAGGGTATTTTTGAAATAAAAGATGGCATCATTACAACTAAGTCTGATGAACAAGCTTCTGCTATCAACGAATTGTGCTATGTAACAGCTACTTATAAGAATGAAAAAGGTGTAGAAATCAATTCTTATAATTTTGCAGTGAAAGCAGTTCGTGAACAGCAAGTAGCTCCGGCATTGGTTGATATTGATGTAGAAACGAAAGATGCCGCTGAAGCTGGAAAACTGGCAGATTTGCAGTATAGTACAAACGAACAGAGGATTGAATTGAATGTTCGTTCATTCTTAAATTCATTGGGTGGACGTGACTATATGTCTGATAATGAAAATCTAACTCCTGTTCAGTATGGTTTGTACTATCAGACTGTCGAAGATGGTAAAACCTATGCTAATAAGGTTGATGCATATATTCTGTTTACTCCGGGTGAGACTACGGATAAGGATTTGCTGGAATTGATATTCCCCGCAGAGACTGTTATTAACGGAGAACAACAATTGTATTCATTCCAAACATGGCCTGCCGCCGGTACAGCTAAGAAGTATGAGATAACAAGTGATGAGGATTACTCATGGCGTAAATCGACAACAACTCATTCTGTAAATGGCACTACGAGAAAATTTACTTTGAAGTTGAAGGAGCTTGTTAAGTGTGAACGTAAAGTAATCATCAAACAAATTGGTGCATTTGTCGTAGACGGTAAGACTACTATTACCGGTGCATGGGATGAAACAAACCACTCATTTACTATGACTGCAAATCTAAAAGACCTTTATGCTGCATACAATACGGATGGTTCGAAATCTAGTGAAGAGATTGAGTATTATGTGGCTCCGAAGAGTGAACAGTCACAGGCTGTACAGAATATATATGACCAAATAGAGATTAGTAATAGTGTTATAAAAGTTTCTCCTATCGTAAATGTGAAGACGTTGGGAGCAATTAAAATCGGAGCAAGAATTGAGAATACCGATATCGATGCTATTATTGAGAATACGGCTGGAGAGAAGGTTAGCTATTGTGAGCCAGTACTCCGTTCTCCGCTCGGTGCATTGATTAGTAAAAAATCATCTATATCTTGGAATATTGATGGTGCTGAGAATAAGTCTATTAATGTTGGAGAACGAGCAGAGATTTCAATGTTGGATACGGACATTAATGTGTCTCCAAAGAATACAGTCATTGAAAAAGGAAAGTTGGTTACACCTTGGGCGGCTGCTTATGGTATAGAACAGAGTAGTATATCCTATGAAATTGTAGATTATAGCACTTCTGTAAAGCCAGATACGTACACAATTACTAATGGTGTGATTACATGTAATAATACTACGATTGTTCAGTCTGTAGATATTTATGTGAAAGTTACAGTTCGTCATAATTGGGGTATTGAAACTATTGAGAAAATTACGGTAAAAGCTTCTTTGAAGTAATATCATATTCTTGAAATAAAATAGAAAGGGTAACTCCGTTTTCCCCTATCGGAGTTACCCTTTTTATTAATAGCATGATTGGTCTGGTATAGTGATATCAGATACAATTATTGAATTATTCATCTTTGTGAAAAGGTGGATATTATTTCCCACTAAGGATTTTATATCCTTGAATTATTGAATGAATAGAGAGGGAGGTTGCCCTTGTGAAAGTCCAACCTTGCAATAAATCTCTATTTCAAAGGACGTTCCAATTTCCCTTATTTCCCAGGAACGTCCTTTTTATTTTTTGTAAGAATGCTGTAGCTATAGTTTTATGTTTCCTCGCAAAATGTTAGTTAGGGATATATGATTAGTTACAAATAAACTGGCAAATATTGTTTTAATCTCATAATCTGCTTTATATAGTCAGAACTTCATTTATAGTTGGGGCTTAATCGGGAGTTTTCCTTCGGTGTAAAAACAGGTTTTCGATGGGACATCAGGAAGTAAGTTACAGCTACTTTGGAAAGAGGATAAAGGTAAATTACAAATAATATTCTTGCCGGGTTATCCTGTCTAAAGTCCCTTCGGTAAGTCTTTTTCTTCTTCTTTTATATCCGGCTAGCCGGTTGGGGTAACGAGCGGTTTGAAAATGCCCTTTGCCTATGTCGGAGTTGAAGATAGAGAATATAAACTTTTCTCCCATCTTTGTAAACTTACACAAAAAAATGGCTTTATAAGCTTCTTTTGTTTTAACTTTGCATGCAGAATATTTTTAGACAGATTATCTTATGCGCTATTCCGTTGTAATCCCCGTTTATAATCGTCCCGACGAAGTGGACGAATTGTTGCAAAGCCTCACTGCCCAGCACTTTAAGGATTTTGAAGTCATCGTGGTGGAAGATGGGTCCTCTGTCTCTTGCGATGGGGTGGTGAAGCGTTATACCGGGCGGCTGAACATCAAATATTTCTCGAAACCGAATTCTGGACCGGGACAAACCCGCAATTACGGGGCAGAACGTTGCGAAGGGGAATATCTTATTATATTAGATTCCGACGTCATTCTGCCCGAAGGATATTTTGATGCCGTGGAAAGAGAACTCCAAGTTTGTCCGGTCGACGCCTTTGGTGGTCCTGACCGAGCCCATGATTCTTTTACAGACATTCAGAAAGCCATAAATTATTCGATGACCTCTTTTTTCACTACAGGAGGTATCCGCGGAGGAAAGAAAAAGATGGATAAGTTTTATCCCCGCAGCTTCAATATGGGAGTTCGCCGTAGTGTGTACGGGAGTTTAGGCGGCTTTTCCGCTATGCGTTTTGGAGAGGATATAGATTTCAGCATCCGTATTTTTAAAAACGGTTATACTTGCTGCCTTTTCCCGGATGCCTGGGTGTACCATAAACGCCGAACGAACCTGAGGAAGTTTTTCAAGCAGGTGCATAATTCCGGTATTGCCCGTATCAATCTCTATAAGAAATACCCGGATTCCTTGAAGGTGGTACATTTGCTTCCGGCTGTCTTTACATTGGGAATTGCCATACTGTTGTTGGGCGTTCCGTTTTGCCTTTTCAGTTTTGCTCCGATTGTTTTATATGCCTTGCTGGTGTGCGTGGATTCCACTGTCCGGAACAAGAGTTTGGTGATTGGCATATATTCCATTGCAGCCGCTTTTATTCAGCTTATCGGCTACGGCACGGGGTTCTGGCGTGCGTGGTGGCAGCGGTGCATATTGGGGAGAGGAGAGTTTGAAGCTTTCCGGAAAAATTTCTACAAGTGATTCTTGATTGCTCCGGGTAAATCCATTTATGCAAGATGATACGGGGATTCTGCATGTCTGTTGGTTTTTACAGGTCGTTCGGTTCTTTCGGCATGTCTTGAGCAATGGTTCAGTTTTCCGTCCGGAATAAAAGACGGGTGAGAAAGGGGATTTATCCTTATCGCTTTCTTTGTTCCAGATAAAGGGTTATCTTTGTAACCTTACTTAAATATAAATCATGGAAGATAAACGCAAGTTGTCTATTAGCCAGTGGGCACC
>NZ_CAUCSQ010000054.1 GCF_958445495.1 uncultured Bacteroides sp.
ACTTAAAATCCCTTGGCCATTGCGGCTGTGCGGGTTCAAGTCCCGCTTCGAGTACTCGGTAAGGCTTCGTAAATCATTGATTTACGGAGCCTTTTAATTTATCCGTTTATCACTGTTCATCCTGTCTCAAATTATGGGTCAACGTAAATTATGATTTAAGCCCGTTTCTAGGTTGATTTATACGACTTATGTAAACCAAGATGTAAACCGGAAATGTGTATGAACGCATCAGTTAATATGCTGTTTTACAGGTTTAAAACTCTTAGTAATGGTGAGCATCCATTAATGATTTGTGTGTGCAAAGACGGTAAACGGAAGTATGTCGGTCTTGGAATCTCTGTAAATCCTAAATATTGGGATTTTAAGAAGAATAGTCCTAAGAGTAGTTGTCCTAATAGGGAACAGTTAATTAAGATTATTAATGAACAGGGACAGAAGTAAGCTGAACGTGTACTGGAGTTCTCTGCGGAGAAACGGCAATACTCGTCTGCTATTTTGATTGAAGCGGTTACTCCAGTACAGAAGGTTAGAACGGTCGGTGAACTATTTGATGGATATATAGTTCAACCTAAAGATGAAGGTAGGTTAGGGTATGCGCTTTCTGTATAGCAGGTATATAATTCTCTGTTGAAATATAGAGTGCATTTGGATATATACTTCTCTGAAATAGATGTAAATTGGTTGAAAATGTATGAATCGTGGTTGAGACGTTGTGGTTGGCAGATAACACTATTGGTATTTGTTTCAGAACATTGCGGGCTGTTTATAATTTAGCTTTGATTGAAGGAGTAGTGAAAGTAGATTGCTATCCATCTAAGAAGTATAAAGTATCTAAGTTACATAAAGAAACAGCTAAGCGTGTCATAACAAAGGAACAGGTTAAGCAAGTCATAGAGTATGATGTATCGGGGGCACGTTTTTATAAGAGATTGGCGGTTGATATGTTTACATTCTCTTATTTAATGGGTGGTATTAACTTCACAGATATGGGCATTTCTTTACTCTGATTTGAGTGTCAATAAAATACAAATCCTTGTCAATACCATACAGCACATTGTTGGGGACGACATCAAACACTTCATATTGGTCGTTATGAAACTCGTCTATATAATCCATTTCAAAGCCGAGCGCTTCCATGTATTCGGCAATTTCGTCTTCTGTCGCTTCCCGTTCTGCCAATATGTAAGGTTGTATGAGAACTGCACAGAACTCCTGGCGGCTGTTATAAGAAAAGCCAATCATCTGATAGGGTACATTACTAAAGAACTTATTGTGTGCGGTAATACGAATGAAGAAATTCTCCAAATCATCCCCGGCGTACTCAAAGTTGTTCAGCTTGATAACAGACGATTTACCGTCATGGAACACTTCATTCTCACCGCCCTTATCCATGTAGGTAATGTTGAAGTGTGACAAGTCAATCCATAAGTCGTTGGCGTTGGCAAATTCTATCAGTTCTTTAATTTGCCTTCTCTTATAGCCCTCTGTTGGTTCAACTTCTCCTGCTGCTTCCTTACTTCTTCCGGTGATACAGGCTGCTTGCTCCAAGAGATTATTGATTGGCGGGTACGCTCTATCCATTGCTTGTGAAATTCATTAATGTATTCCATAATTCATATAATTATGAGTTTATGCAAATGTAGCCAATCTATTTGAATCTGACAATATAAAGATGTTATTAACGATTGGAACAATCCTAATTGTACCTACCTATAGTCTTAATGCCACAGTTCTTTATTGGATTATTAATACTGACTGTGATTTGCTTAGTTTTCAGGCAGAGGAACTTTTACAACTTGCTCACAGGTACTGATAAGAACAGCTATATAGATTTATTCTTGGATAGAACCTATAATGCTATAGAGTTGGCAACGGATATATGTTCCGTTTTACATGGTGACAACAAATATCAGTGTTTTTTTAATTAATGGTAATTTAATATCTGAAAAAGATATAATTAAACAAAGGCAGCATTTGAAATATAATTCACTTGCTGCCTTTAATTTACTTCCTTCTCTTCTTAACTAACTTGTGCTTATCCTTCTTAGATGAATTTGAGAATAGCTGTTCTATCATCTCCCTTGTCACAGGTCTGTATATAATATCTGTATATGCAGTTTCTCTAATCTCTTGTGGTAGACTTCTCTGTCACTCTCATATTAGGGTTAATGTCAATAGATTGGTAATTGAATTATCTACTGTAAAGATACTAAAGAGTGGGGGAAGAACACAATGTTAGGAACGCTATCTTAAATACGGTACAACAGATATGTTTAAATGCAACTATTCCATACTCTATTAGACAGTAAATAAGGAATCGGCGATTAAACTATTATTGAATATCAATTACTTTCCTTACACTATTAATACTACCTTATTATTATAGGATATATTTATATAATCCCCCTATCTATGAAAGATTGAATAGTTGTATTATATGAATAATTCACTACCTTTGTAACGTAGGCGAATCCTACGAAGAGATTATTAACTTATTGAACAACTAATCTTGCTTTATATGGTTTGATGTAAACCAATATGTGAACCGGAGCATAATTAGTGTAGGAAGATTTATATAGCTCTCATTGTAATATGTTGATTATTAATAGTATATTGCAATAATACTCGACCGGCTAAGTCGCCGGCAAGAAGGACTTAAAATCCCTTGGCCATTGCGGCTGTGCGGGTTCAAGTCCCGCTTCGAGTACAATTTCCTTGTAAGGCTTTGCGAATCGATGATTTGTAAAGCCTTTTGTTTTTTATATAACATTACGAATTCATATCGGATTCATAGGAAGTCCTGGTTTAGCTCGGTTCAAAAACTAGGTACAAGTCTGTTGAATGTGTATATTTTATTGTGTTATTAATATTTTGTTTTGCTTACAAATTATATTTTGAAATAATTATATTATTGATATAACCTTAGTACAAAACACCTGCTTTCACTATTGAAATCGGAAAATACAGGATTGATGGAGAATGAAAATGAACAAATAGAGCTGAAGTTTCAACGTTTTTTTACTGCGAACTTTCCAAAGGTGAAAAACTTTGCTCAGATGTTGCTTAAATCGGAAACTGAAGCGGAAGATGTGGCCCAGGATGTTTTTTGTAAGCTTTGGTTACAACCAGAGATTTGGTTGGATAGTGAGAAGGACTTGGACAATTATATCTTTATAATGACTAGAAATATGGTCCTGAACATATTTAAGCATCAGCAAATAGAGCAAGAATACCAGGATGAGGTCACTGAAAAGGCGCTTCTTTGTGAGTTGACCGAGAAAGAAGAGATATTGAATAATGTGTATTACGAGGAGATGCTGATGATTCTTCAACTCTCTTTGGAAAGGATGCCTAAGCGCCGGAGGCTGATATTCGAGCTCAGCCGTTTCAAAGGATTGAGTCATAAGGAAATTGCGGAAAAACTCAATGTATCTATCCGTACCATAGAGCATCATGTCTATCTGGCATTAGTAGACTTGAAGAAAGTACTTCTCTTTGCGTTTTTTTTCTCCGGTATTTTTAAGTAGTGTGTTTGTAATAATTGTATTTAGTATATAAAGCCCAAAAGGAAAGAAAAAGAGTGATGAAAAATTATATTCAACAACTTGTGGAATTATTCGGACATGGCGACTATTCGGCCGGTACACGGAAGAGAGTACAGCGGTGGTTGTCTGATGAAGAACATCCGGAGGAGAAGAATGAAGCGCTCCGCGTACTTTGGAGGGAGGCCGGAGAGCAAGGACTCCCGCGAGGAATGGAACGCTCGATACGAAGAATGCAACGGAACATCGGAATGCAGTCCGGTACTTCCGGTAAAAGAATTCAATTGTTGATATGGAGAGTGGCAGCCATTTTCTTGTTAGCAGTTTCATCCGTTTCGGTTTATTTGGTGCTGGAGAAAGACAGGCCGCAAAAAGATTTGCTTGAATATTATATACCGACGGCTGAAATACGCGAATTGACTTTACCCGACGGCACACAAGTGATACTGAACTCAAAAAGCACTTTGCTGTATCCCGACCGGTTTGACGGAGAGACCCGGAGCGTATATTTGATAGGTGAGGCGAGTTTCAAGGTTAGGCCGGATAAGAAGCATCCTTTTGTTGTGAAGTCGAATGATTTTCAAGTCACCGCTTTGGGAACGGAGTTTAACGTGAATGCATATCCGGAGAATGACGAACAGACTGCAACTTTATTGGAAGGAAGCGTGAAAGTGGAGTTCAATAACCTTACGGCGAGTGTGATATTAAAGCCTAATCAGCAATTGGCATATAATAAACAGGCTAAGATACCAGACTTGCGGCTGCCTGATGTAGAAGACGTGACAGCATGGCAGCGCGGTGAGTTAGTGTTCAGCAATATGTATTTGGAGGATATTTTTACCGGTCTTGAACGGAAGTTCCCTTATGCGTTTATTTATAGCCTTCATAGCCTGACAGACAATACATATAGTTTCCGTTTTCAGAAACAAGTGACTTTGGAAGAAGTCATGGAAATCATAGTGCAGGTGGCAGGGGATATCAAATACGTAATCAAGGGAAATAAATGCTATATAACAAATATAAATAAATAGATTGTAAAACCTTAAAACTTAATATTATGCGGAAAAATATCCGGAAGGAATGCCCGTTCCTTCCGGATGTGAAATCAATCTTCTTTAATATTAGCGTGTATTGACGCTATTCTGAATGCTCCTAGAATAATAACCAATTAACTAATACTAAAAAGATGCTACAAATTTACGAAAAAATAGCAGATTTGATTGCTCAAAAGCGAGTCTTTCTTACTTTTTTAAGTTTGTTATTGATACAGACTCTTGCTTTTACTCAAAATGATGGTAGGATAACTATCCAACAGAAAAATATCACTGTGATTGATGCATTGAAAACTGTGGAAAAACAGTCTAAAATGTCCATAAACTATAGTGATTCCCAGTTGAAAGGAAAAGAAATAGCCCGGTTGGACTTGCAGAACGCTTCGGTGACGGCTTCGCTAGACGCCATATTGGAGGGGACAGGTTTCTCATATCAAGTCAATGGCAGTTATATTGTAATTATTGAAAAGAAACCGGCTGTTATACAAGTCGTCAAAGACGTCAAAGGAAAAGTGGCTGATGAAAATGGCGAGCCGCTGATTGGAGTGAATATATCGGTAGACGGTAGTTCTACGGGTACGATTACCGATTTTGACGGAAACTTTATCATCAAAGCGCCGGAAAATTCCCTTATTAAAGTATCCTATATCGGGTATGCCACCCAGATGGTTCCTGTTTCCGGGAAAGAGTTTTACCGGATTGTGATGAAACAGGATACCGAGGTGCTGGATGAAGTCGTTGTTACGGCATTGGGTATCAAGCGGGCGGAAAAGGCATTGTCTTATAACGTACAACAGGTAAAAGGAGATGAGCTGACTGCGGTGAAAGATGCCAACTTTGTAAACTCGTTGAACGGTAAGATAGCCGGTGTGAGTATCAATAAAAGCGCCAGCGGTGTCGGCGGTGCGACCCGAGTCGTCATGCGTGGTTCCAAATCTATTGAAGGAGATAACAATGCCCTGTATGTAGTGGATGGCATCCCTTTGTTTAATACGAATATGGGAAATACGGATAGCGGCATCATGGGAGAAGGCAAGGCAGGGACCGAAGGCATAGCCGACTTCAACCCAGAAGACATCGAGAGCATTTCCGTGTTGAGCGGTCCTTCGGCTGCCGCCCTCTATGGTAGCAACGCTGCGAACGGAGTTATCCTGATTACTACTAAAAAAGGCAAAGAAGGAAAACTGCAATTGTCATTCTCTTCTTCATCCGAATTCAGTAAAGCATATATGACGCCTGAATTCCAGAATACGTATGGAAACAAAGACGGCATGTTCGAAAGCTGGGGCGACAAACTGGCGACTCCCACTTCGTATGACCCGAAGAATGATTTCTTCCATACAGGGACTAACTTTATCAATTCACTGACATTGTCCACCGGTACGAAACAGAACCAGACCTTTGCCTCCATTTCATCTACGAATTCGAAAGGAATTGTTCCCAACAATGAATATGATCGTCTGAATTTTACGATTCGCAATACGGCGACTTTCCTTGACGACAAGTTACAGTTAGATTTGGGAGCGTCTTATGTGAAACAGAAAGATAAAAATATGGTCTCTCAAGGACAGTATTGGAATCCGGTGATGGCGGCTTACCTATTTCCGCGCGGCGAGAATTTCGAGGCGGTTAAAACATTCGAGCGTTATGACCAGAGCCGTAATATCCCGGTCCAGTACTGGCCGGTCTCCGATGCGACATACGGTTCGCAGAACCCGTACTGGACTGCTTACCGCAATCTTGCGACGAATGATAAGAGCCGTTATATGTTTAATGTCGGCCTGACCTATAAGATTACGGATTGGTTGAATGCGGCCACCCGTTACCGGATGGATGACACCTATGTCCAATTCGAACGCAAGGTTTACGCCACTTCCGACCAGAAATTCGCGGAAGGTAAAAAAGGATTATATGATTATAGCAACTACAAAGACCGTCAGGAATATGCCGATTTTATGCTGAATATAAGCAAACAGTTGAAGGATTTTAATATTTCCGCCAATCTTGGCTATAGCTATTCCAACTATTGGTCTTTAGCCAGAGGATATAAAGGGACTTTGTTGGGGGTGACTAATTTGTTTGCCGTCAGCAATATCGACCCGGCCAACGGACGTATTTCCGAGACGGGCGGTGACAGCCGCGTGCGCAATCATGCCCTCTTTGCCAATATTGAGTTAGGTTGGAAAAGCATGGTTTACCTGACTCTGACCGGTCGTAATGACTGGAACTCGCGTCTGGTAAACACAAGCGAAGAATCTTTCTTCTATCCGTCAATCGGTTTGTCCGGCATTATCTCCGAAATGGTGAAGTTGCCCGAATTCATTTCCTATTTAAAGATACGCGGTTCCTATACGGAAGTAGGGGCGCCGGTTTCGGAATCGGGGCTTACTCCGGGGACGGTCACGACACCGATTACCGGCGGCGCGTTGGTTCCCACAGGCATCTATCCGTTTACGGATTTCAAGGCAGAACGCACCCGTTCTTACGAATTGGGGGTGAGTCTCCGCTTGTGGAAAAAACTGACGGCGGAAGTTACTTATTATAAGTCGAACACATATAATCAGACATTTATCGGCGATTTGCCGGAAGCCAGCGGTTACAAACAAATTTATCTACAGGCGGGCAATGTGGAGAATCGCGGTTGGGAAGCCTCGTTGGGATATAGCGATACGTTCAAAGATTTCAGCTTTTCTTCAAACCTGACCTTCTCCCGTAATATCAATGAGATAAAAGAAATGGTCGAGAACTATCATACCGCCATGAGCCCGGAACCCATAAATGTGCCGGAAGTGCAAAAAGACAACGGACGTGTTATTTTGAAAGTCGGCGGCAGCATCCACGATATTTACGCCAATACTTTCTTGAAGAAAGACAGCCAGGGGTATGTCGAGATTAAAGCAGACGGTTCATACGGTCTGGAAACAGGCAAGCCGGTTTTCCTGGGCAAAACCTCGCCGGATTTCAATCTGGGTTGGAATAACTCCTTCGCCTATAAAGGATTCGGATTGAGCTTTTTGATTAACGGGCGTTTCGGCGGTGTGGTAACCTCCTCCACACAAGCAATCCTGGATCGGTTTGGTGTCTCTAAGACAACGGCGGATGCGCGTGAGGCAGGAGGGGCCTTATTGCCGGGACAAGGAAGGATAGATGCGCAGAAGTACTACCAGATGATAGGTACGGGGAATTATACCACCTCCGGATACTATGTCTATAGCGCCACGAATGTCCGTTTGCAAGAGCTGACCTTGAGCTACAAATTCCCCAATCTTTGGTTTAGGAACGTACTGAAAGACGTAACACTGTCATTTATCGCCAATAATCCTTGGATGCTTTATTGCAAGGCTCCGCATGATCCTGAACTGACTCCGTCTACCGGAACCTATGGGCAGGGCAATGACTATTTCATGCAACCGAGCGTGAGAAGTTTCGGTTTCGGTATCAAATTTAAACTGTAATGTATCATGAAAAAGATAAATCAATATAAGTTATTCGCAGGGGCATACATCCTGATATGTCTGGCTGCCTGTGATTTTGAAGAAATAAACACGAATCCTTTCGAAATGACCGATGAAATGGGGATACGGGACGGGGTCGCCGTAGGAGGAGCCATTCTGGCTATGGAGAGGACAGTGCTTCCGGTTGGAACCCAGGCCGATGATACCAAAGTCATCAACCAGTATGAAACATCCTATAATCTGTCAGCCGATTCGTGGAGCGGATATTTCGGGCAAAACAACGACTGGGAAAGCGGTTATAACAATACAACCTATTATCTGTACGACGATTGGGTTTCCGCGACATACAGGAACTCGTACACCGAGTTGCTCGCCTCCTGGAAATCGGTAAAAATCGAAACGGAAAAGACCGGAGCATCAGAACTTTTCGCTTTAGCTCAGATATTGAAGATTTCCGCATGGCATAAAACACTGGAGACTTTTGGCCCGATTCCCTATACGCATGCGGGAGAGTCCATGTTGGTGATACCCTTCGATAGCGAGAAAGATGCGTATGCCGCCATATTCACGGAACTGACGGCCGCCATAGACGAATTGGCTCCTTTGGCGGAACAGGGAGGGGCTATTGTTGCCGATTATGATGCCGTATATGCCGGTGATGCGAAAAAATGGGTGAAATATGCCAACTCCCTGATGCTTCGGCTGGCGATGCGTATCAGTTATGTCGATGAAGAAACCGCTAAGAAGTATGCATTGCAAGCTTTGCAACATCCGATTGGAGTCATGGCTGTTAAAAGCGATGAAGCCCAGATGAGCAACGGTGCGGGTATGGTATTCCGCAATAATATCGAGTGGTTGTCCGAGCAGTATAACGATTGCCGCATGGGCTCCTCTATGTTTTCTTATTTATTAGGCTATGAAGACCCGCGTTTAAGCGCCTATTTCAAATCCTCGGCAAGCAAATATGCCGAAGAAGCCTTTGACGGAGAAAAATACCAGGCAGTTCCTCCGGGAAATACGAAAGGCCAGAATGATACCTATACGGCATTTTCAAAACCTAATTTGACGACAACGACACCCACTTACTGGATGCGTGCTTCGGAAGTTTACTTCCTGAGAGCGGAAGCCGCCTTGAGATGGGAAGGTAAATTCGGGGATGCGGCGTCCTTGTATAAACAAGGAGTCGCAATGTCTTTTGAGGAGAACGGCGTCAGTGAATCCGTAGATGATTATCTGGATACGGACAATGAACCGGTTGCGCACGATATGAAGGCAGGCGGCAATTATAGCTATTATGCGTCAAAGCCGACCGGCGCGACGACCGGATTCAGTGGAACCGATGAAGAAAAACTGGAAAAGATAATGATTCAGAAATGGATCGCTTTATACCCGAACGGGCAAGAAGCGTGGACGGAATGGAGAAGGACCGGTTATCCGAAGTTGAATCCCGTACAGAGAAATAACGGACAAGGGCAGGGCGTAACTTCCCAGGGAGGCATTCGCCGTATGGTTTATCCGAACAGCTTCTCGCAATCGGATGCTGCCGGTGTGGCTAATTACAATGCAGCGGTCAGTTTGCTTAAAGTTGCCGAGGATTCGCCGATAACCAAGCTTTGGTGGGATTGTAAAACAGATGTCTACGAATAAACTATGAATAATATGAAAATGTTAAGAAAACTATTATATATGATTCCTTTGGCAGGAATGATTCTCACATCATGCGTTGAAGTGGAAAGTGAGGAATTCGAACATATTGGCGGCTATAATACAATGGATAATGCGGAAAGCGAACAGTATTATGCGGAACTCCGTGCCTGGAAAGAAACGGGGCACAACTACGGCCGGCCTGTCTCTTTCGGATGGTTCAGCAACTGGTCGCCGGCAGGACCTATCCGTAAAGGCTATCTGGCATCGTTGCCGGATAGTATTGACATGGTATCGATGTGGAGCAATCCGTTTGATATGGATGAGGCTAAAATTGCGGATAAGAATATCTTCCAGCAGAAAAAAGGCGGTAAAATCTTCGCATGTTTTATTTTACATAACATCGGTAAAGGAATCACCCCTTCGTCGGTTTCGGAGAAAGTGCAGGCTGAAAACCCGGATGCTTCCAGTGACGAGCTGAATGAGATGATAACCAAAGCGACAGAAGAATATTGGGGATTTACCAGCGGAGAACACGGGACGGAAGACCACATTGCAGCTATCCGGAAATATGCCAGAGCGATGGCCGACAAGATTGTCGCTACCGGATATGACGGTCTGGATATTGACTGGGAACCCAGTGGCGGTGGAGACCACGGAGTCGGTAGCCTGATTGACCCCAATCCCGTCTATATCCCCAAATTGAGAGACTATGATTACGGGAAATATCTTCATGTTTTTGTGGAAGAATTAGGAAAATATTTTGGTCCGTTGGCTACGGAACGTCCGGACGGCAAGTATTACTATTTGGCTATTGACGGTGAAATCTGGCATGTAACCAAAGAATCGGCCCCTTACTTTGATTATTTTATCAGCCAGGCCTATTATTCGTTCAGCGGTGAATCCAGGATTAACCAGGTGAGAGACTGGTGCGAAGAATACTATGATACCCGCAAGCATATCCTGACGGAAGATTTCGAGCGGAACTGGAACAGCGGGGGCGTTTTGTTGGACTGGGCCGGATTTAATTCCGTACAGGGTCCGAAAGGGGGTGTGGGAGCCTATCGTTTGGATAATGATTATGATAATACGCCTGATTACAAATACATGCGTCAGGCTATACAGATTAACCAGCAGGTTTACCGGGAGTATATTAAAGAACATTCTAATAATACAGAACAGCAATGAAACGAATCCGATTATCATATACAACAGCATTAGCCATCCTGATTCTCTTATGTGCCGGATGCAACGATAGTGAAAGCGATTTACTGGAAGCAAAATTATACTTTGAAAATGACGTGATAAAGGTGGAAGTGGAAGCGGATACCTACGAATGTGAGCTGACTTCGCGTCTGTCAAAGATGGCTGGGAACGATGTGAACGTAAGTTATCAGATTGGCGACCGGAGCCTTGTCGAGAAGTACAACCAGAAACACGGGACCAATGCGCAATTGATGGCTGCCGGTAACTATGCGATAGAGGAAAGCTCCTCCGTGATAAAAGCCGGTGAGCTTTATACCGAACCTTGCGAGTTATCTTTAAAGAATATAACGAAAGGGGAAGACGGGATGACCTATATCCTTCCGGTGGTTGCAAGTACTTCCGATGCCGCACTGATAGATGGTTCGAATGTCACTTATATCGTCGTCAAGAAACCGATAATAATCAATCGCGTATATGAATTCGGAAGCAGATGGTTGGATGTGCGTTTGCCGACCGCTTATAAAGAAATGTCCTCCGTCACATACGAAGCATTGCTTTATGCGACCTCCTGGAAAAACCTGGGGACGATTATGGGAAATGAAGGCAATCTGATTTTGCGTACAGGCGACTTGAATCATCCGGATAATGAACTTCAAATAGCAGGAGAATTTGCGATGCAGATTGACGAAGCCACCTGTACTGCATACCAGAAAGGAAAATGGTATCATGTAGCGTTTACCTATGATGCTTCGGCGGCGGTGGGAAACATATACCTGAACGGGGTGCAGGTCGCCACTAAACCGGGAGGTTCCAAACCCTTTAATTTGAATGAGCGGTTCTGTATCGGTTACGCTTATGATTTTGACCGCTATCGCAAATGGAACGGGTATATGAGTGAAGTACGCCTGTGGTCGGTGGCCCGTACTGCTAACCAGATTCGCGAAAGCATGATGTATGTAGACCCGAATTCGGACGGGCTGGTCGGTTATTGGAAACTGAACGGGGAAGATTATGAGAACCGGGACGGCGTATGGTATGTATTAGACCAATCCCCGAACCATTATGATGCGACCTCAAATAGCGGTTTGCGGGGCGAGAACGCAGGTTCCAGCCAGACTTATCGCGAGCCGATTGTGAAAGAGTTAAGAGTGGAGCTTAAATAAACCGGGATTAATTGCCGGTTGAGCTGAAAAGGCTGTCTCCTGTTCCTGTTTTTTGCGACATTTACATTTACGACATTATAAATATCTAATGAAAATATAAATGTATATTGGGAAAGAAAAGCTACAGTGAACAGATTTTGGGACAGCCTTGCTATTGATATCTACAAGCCCCAAAAGGCAATCCCCTCAATCTTATCATCTCCATAGGGATATTCATAGAAAAAATAAAGGCAACTAACTCATTGCGAATTAGTTGCCTTTTTGTACCATTGAATGTCCCTTCATTGAATGTCCCTCCATAGAGTCACGGTTGAAGCTAAAAATGAAGGAAGATTCCTTATTCAATAAATCCTTGTCATTTATTTCTCGTCATTCTGGCGGATTTCCACCCGGCGGATTTTTCCACTGATAGTTTTCGGCAGTTCCTCGACAAATTCAATGACCCGCGGATATTTGTAAGGAGCGGTCACCTTCTTTACGTGGGTTTGCAACTCCTTAACCAGTTCTTCTCCGGCGCGCGCCTTATAATCTTTAGATAAAACAATCGTTGCTTTCACCACCTGGCCGCGAATCTCGTCGGGTACTCCCGTAATGGCACATTCCACGACAGCCGGGTGAGTCATCAATGCACTTTCCACTTCAAACGGGCCGATGCGGTAGCCGGAACTCTTGATAACATCATCTGCACGGCCTACGAACCAAAGATAGCCGTCCTCGTCTTTCCAAGCGACATCTCCGGTGTAGTAAATGCCGTCGTGCCACGCCTCGCGGGTACGTTCCGCATCCCGGTAATACTCTTTAAAAAGTCCGAGAGGCTTGCCTTTGCCGGTGCGGATAACGATTTGTCCTTGTTCGCCGGCTTCGACAGAACGGCCTTCATAGTCAATCAAGTCCACGTCATATTGAGGATTCGGCAGTCCCATGCTTCCTGGTTTGGGTTCCATCCAAGGCATAGTCGCTATAGTCAGCGTCGTTTCCGTTTGCCCGAATCCTTCCATCAGCTTGATACCTGTCAGTTTCTTGAAAGTCTCGAATACGGCAGGGTTCAAAGCCTCTCCGGCGATGGTACAGTATTTGAGAGAAGACAAGTCGTATTTTGTCAAATCTTCATGAATCAGGAAACGGAAAATCGTAGGAGGTGCGCAGAGTGAAGTGACATGATAATCATGAATCTTCTGCAGGATATCTCCCGGAGTAAACTTCTCATGGTCATAAACAAAAATGTTTGCCCCGGCAATCCACTGCCCGTAAAGTTTTCCCCATACAGCCTTTCCCCAACCGGTATCGGCAATGGTGAGATGAAGACTGTCTTCGTTCAGGTTGTGCCAGAAACTGCCCGTAACGATATGTCCCAAAGGATAAGTGAAATCGTGCGCCACCATCTTCGGCTCTCCGGTAGTGCCGGACGTAAAATACATGAGCGAGATGTCGTCGTTCGTATTTGCATGCCTGGGGCGGACAAAAGGAGCGGCATTCTCGATACCCTGGTGGAAATCTTCGAATCCTTCCGGAACTTCAGGCCCTACGCTGACCAGCTTCTCCACAGTCGGGCATTCGGGCATGGCATCTTTGACATGTTGCAGGATAATCTCCTCCCCCGCCGCCACAATCATTTTAATATCAGCGGCGTTGCAACGATAAACAATATCCTTTTTAGTCAGTAAGTGGGTAGCCGGAATAACAGTCGCCCCCAGTTTATGAAGAGCCACGATGCTGTACCAGAATTCATAACGGCGTTTTAGAATCAGCATAACCATGTCGCCCCGGCTGACGCCCAAGCTTTGGAAATAGGAAGCCGTCATATCCGTATAACGTTTCATATCGGCAAATGAAAACTGGCGGCTTTCACCTTTGTCATTAGTCCAGAGCAAAGCTTTTTTGTCAGGCTGTTCGGCAGCCCAGGCATCTACCACGTCATAACCGAAATTGAAATTCTCGGGAACACTTATTTTCAGGTTCTTGATAAAATCCTCCTGTGAAGCAAAGGAGGTCTGCGATAAAAATCTTTCTACCATGATATTATTACATAATTACTGCCAGAAAACGTACCGTTTTGCCGTCGAGCGCTTTCATGCCGTGTGGAAGTTTGGAATTGAAATAAATGCTGTCGCCTTGGTTGAGGATAATGTCCTTGCCATCGATGTTGATAAGCATGCGGCCCTCGATTATGAGATTGAATTCCTGTCCGTTATGCTTGTTGTAATGGATAGGCTCGTCGTTATCTTTCGGCTCGACGGTGACGATGAAAGGATCGGCGGTACGGTTGATGAAGCCCGACGCCAGTGATTGGTACTTGTAGGCTTTGGTACGTTCGATACTGACACCCTTGCCCGCACGGGTCACGAAATAACTGCTCATTTTAGGCTCTTCGCCAAACATCAGGGCATCGAGGGCGATGTTGTAAGTACGCGCAATCTTTTGCAGCATACTGACGGAAATATCGTAATCGCCGGTTTCTGCGAGCCGGTATTCTTCAGCGGATATGTCGCTGTCGCGGGCGATATCCTCAGCGGTCAGTTCCAGTACGTCGCGCAATCCGCGGAGGCGTTCTGCTATTTGTTTAATCTGGTCGTTCATATTTTAAAATTATAAGTTTATGTCTTTTTGAATATTTTGAACAGTCTCGTTTCAAAGTCCGGAAACTATCGGGAAGCCTTCATCGCCTTGATGACGGCAGATGTGAAACCATTGTGCTCCAGCTCGTTGATACCTTTAATCGTGATTCCTCCCGGAGTAGTGACTTTGTCTATTTCCACACTGGGATGAGTGTCGTTATTCTGAATCAGCGCAGCCGCTCCTTTCAGGGATTGCGCAATCATGTCCCTTGCATCCTTGGGCCGGATTCCCATTTCGATTCCCGCCTGCATGGCAGCCTGGACATATTTTAGCACATAAGCGATGCCGCAAGACGCCAATGCCGTGCCCGCCGCTATCTTATCTTCGGGAATGAGCATGACCGTACCCATCTCGCTGAATAACCGGAGGATGAATTTCTCCTGTTCGTCGTTCGTATTGCGTGCGGCGATGAGCGTCATGCTCTCCAGCTCGCTGATGGCGGTATTCGGAATCAGGCGGAACATAGGCATTTCCGGTGCTATTACATAATGTGCCAATGCCTCGAAACTGATGCCGGCAGCTACGGATATGAGTATTTGTTTACTCTTCAGTTTTAATTCGCGCATTACAGGTTCCACAAACCAAGGCTTTACAGCCAGGATTACGATATCCGCGCCGGCTGCCGCTTCCGTATTATTCTGGGTGGTATGGATTCCCGGAAACTCCTGTTTCAGTAATTCCAGTTTTCCGGTACTGGGGTTAGACACGATGATATCTGAATCTTTTATCAGACTTCCCTTTGCCAGGCCGCGGGCTATTGAGCCGCCCATATTGCCTGCACCGATAATGGCTATTTTCATAAGCGCTTGTTTTAAATGAGTTGTCACAGACAAAGGTAACAGTAAATAACGAAAAAACAAAAAGCAGCCCGGATAAGAAATGGATTTCCTGTAGAGGCTGCTTTTATTATTGGCTGTTTATTAATCAAATGAGCGGTTAGAGTACTTTTCTAAACCGTACAAGAAACTCGTTCGCTTCCTCCATGCTGAGACAGAGAGGCGGCAATAAGCGGAGTACGTTCGTTCCGCTTGCTCCGGTAAATACATGCTCGTCATGGATAAGGCGGCTGCGCAACTCTTTAACCGGTTTCTCAAATTCAAGTCCGATCATCAGCCCTCGTCCGCGCACTTCTTTGATTTGAGGGAACTTTTTAAGCTCTTCCAACAGGAAACCGCCTACCAGGCCGGCGTTTTCCACCAGTTTATCCTGCTCGATTACGTCCATGACGGCGAGAGCAGCCGAACATGCCAGATGGTTTCCGCCGAAAGTCGTTCCCAGTTGCCCGTGTACCGGTTTGAATATCGGGCTAATCAGTACGCCTGCCATTGGGAAACCGTTACCGATTCCTTTGGCTACGGTGATGATATCCGGTTTTATGCCGTTGTACTGGTGAGCGAAAAATTTGCCGCTGCGCCCGTATCCGCTCTGTATCTCGTCCAGAATCAGAATCGTGCCGGTTTCGCTGCAAGCCTTGCGGAGCGCCTGCATGAATTCGTCGGTCGGAATCTTGATGCCGCCTACCCCCTGAATGCCTTCAATGATAACGGCGCATACGTCTCCTTTGGACAGCTCCTGTTCCATAGCCCCGATGTCATTCAAGGGAAGATAGCTCACATGCCTGTTATCATTGATTGGAGCGATGATAGACGGGTTGTCGGTCGCTTCCACCGCCAGGGAAGTACGTCCGTGGAAAGCCTTGTTGAAAGACACCACTCTGGTGCGCCCGTTATGGAAAGACGCAAGTTTCAAAGCATTCTCATTCGCTTCGGCCCCGCTGTTGATAAGGAAAAGGCTATAATCTTCATAACCGGAAATCCTTCCCAGCCGTTCGGCCACCTGCTGCTGGAGTTTGTTGATAACGGAGTTCGAATAAAAGCCGAGGCTGGCAACCTGTTTGCCGACCATTTCCACATAGTGCGGATGGGCGTGTCCGATGGAAATGACGGCATGGCCTCCGTAGAGGTCCAGATATTCCGTGCCGTTCTCGTCCCAGACATGACAGCCTTTCCCTTTTACTATGTTGATGTCGTATAATGGATATACATCGAATAATTTCATAATTCTTCTGATTTTAAAAAGCTGAAGGTTTCAGGCACAGTCCTACGGTCTCTTCCAGGTTGAACATCAGGTTCATATTATGGACAGCCTGTCCGCTGGCGCCTTTCAGCAAGTTGTCGATACAAGAGATAATCAATAACTTATCCCCGTGTTTCTCCAGGTGTATCAGACATTTGTTCGTGTTGACAACCTGTTTAAGGTCTATATTTTTATCTACGATATGCACGAATGAGTCTTTGGCGTAATATTCTTCATACATGCGGACGATTTCTTCGATAGCTACTTTGGTCTTTACCACCAGAGTGGCGAAAATGCCGCGCGGGAAGTCGCCACGGTATGGAATGAAATCTATGTCAGAGTCGAAACTGTTCTGCAACTGTTTCAGAGACTGCTTGATTTCCGGAATATGCTGATGCTCGAACGCCTTGTACACGCTGATATTGTTGTTTCTCCAACTGAAATGGCCGGTAGCGCTCGGTTTCACGCCGGCGCCCGTACTGCCGGTGATGGCATTTACCGTAATGTCGTCCGTCAGCATCAGGTTCTTTGCCAGCGGGAGCAGCCCCAGTTGGATACAAGTCGCAAAACAGCCGGGGTTGGCTACATGTTTGGCAGTGCACGTAGCCCGGCGGTTCAGTTCCGGCAATCCGTAAATAAAGTCATGCTCATCGCTCTTGATGCGGTAATCCATAGAAAGGTCAATGATTTTCAAGTCTTCCGGCAGATGATGGCTTTCCATGAATTTCTTCGTATCCCCGTGGGCCGTACAGAAAAAGAGCACGTCTATTTCATTCAAGGGCAACTGGTCGGTAAACCTTAAATCCGTCTCCCCGTACAGTCCCTCATGCACGTCGGTAATTTTGTTTCCGGCATTACTGCTGCTGTTTACAAATACGATTTCAGTATCCGGATGGTTAAGCAGCAGGCGGATTAATTCGCCTGCCGTATATCCTGCGCCGCCAATGATTCCTACCTTAATCATATTTCTTCATCTTTGTGGTTATTGTAGTAAACACGTAACGGGGTAGAAGTCACCTTGATGAAACCTTTGGCATCTTCGGCGGTCCAGCCCTTCTGCATCTCACCGTATTCGCCGAATTTCGTTTTCACGAGATCGTCCTTCGATTCCACCCCGACCGTCGAGAAAGAAAGCGGGCGGAGTTCGAGGATAGCCGTACCGTTCACGTTACGCTGGCTCTCTTGCAGCATCGCTTCGATGTCGCGCATAACCGGTTCGAGATATTGGCTTTCGTGAAGGAACATGCCATACCAGTTGGCTACCTGGTCTTTCCAGTACTGCTGCCATTTGCTCAACGTATATTTCTCGAGGAAACGGTGAGCACCGATAATCAGCATGGGAGCGGCGGCTTCGAATCCTACCCGTCCTTTGATTCCGATAATCGTATCTCCCACATGCATGTCGCGGCCTATGCCGTAGGCAGCGCCGATTTCCTCCACTTTTTGAATCGCTTTAATCGGGTCGTCGAATTTCTCGTCATTGACAGCCTTCAATTCCCCCTTCTCGAAAGTCAGACGGAGCTGTTCGCTGCCCTCTTTCCTGACATGTTTCAGATAAGCGCTTTCCGGCAATCCCTGTGCGGAATCCAGAATTTCGCCGCCACAGATGGAAGTACCCCATATACCTACGTTATAAGAATATTTCAGTTTGGTGAAATCTGCGCTGAAACCGTGTTTGTTCAGATAGTCGATTTCCTCCTGGCGGCTTAGCGCCATGTCACGGGTCAGGGTGATGATTTCCACGTTCGGAGCCAAAACCAGGAAAGTCATGTCGAAGCGAATCTGGTCGTTGCCGGCTCCGGTAGAACCGTGGGCGATGGCGTCCGCGCCCACTTCGTTTGCATAACGCGCGATAGCCAATGCCTGAAAGATACGTTCCGAACTGACGGAAATAGGATAAGTCCCGTTACGCAGCACATTTCCGAACACCATATATTTCAGGCTTTTCTCATAATACTCCTGGGTAACGTCCAGTGTCACATACTTCACCGCCCCCAGTTTGTAGGCGTTTTCCTCATTCGTTTTCAGTTGTTCTTCGCTGAAACCGCCCGTATTGGCGCAAGCTGCATATACTTCATAACCCTTTTCCTTGGCGAGGTACATGACGGTGAACGATGTGTCCAGGCCGCCGCTGAATGCCACCACTACTTTTTTCTTTTTTTCTTCCATAGTGCTGTATTTTTTAGATAATATTTCTTTCTTGTTCTTTTTTCATGTTCCGCGGGTCCTGCGGGTCATACAACATGGCCGTGCAGATGCAGAATTTACGGTTCTTGGCTACCAGGATATCATGGTTGATGCATCCCTCACATCCTTTCCAGAAAGCCTCGTCGTCTGTCAGCTCATTGAAAGTGACGGGAACATAACCGAGTTCGGTATTCATTTTCATCACGGCCGCCCCGGAAGTCAGGCTGAATATTTTAGCTTTCGGCCACCGGAGGCGTGCCAGCGTGAAAGATGCCTGTTTAATGCGTTTTGCCAGTCCTAATCCCCGGAAGTCGGGGTGCACAATCAGTCCGGAGGTGGCTACATACTGTTTGTTTCCCCAGGATTCGATATAAGTAAATCCGGCGAATGTATCACCGCAGAGCGCAATAATGGCTTTGCCTTCCTTCATCTTTGTCGCTACGTATTCGTGTGTCCGTTCTGCAATTCCGGTCCCGCGTACGGCGGCAGCCTTTCTGATTGTATCCAAAATAGTGTCAACATATACCTCATGCGAGGCGTCGGCTACCATAACATCTATTTGTTGAGTATCCATTTCTTTATATATAAATATGTACAGTTATTCAATGTTCGGAATGATGAGCGATAAAAGCTGGCGTATCTTGCCTGCCGGAACCCCTTCGCGTAAAACCAGCATAATCGTGTCGTCCCCGGCAATGGTCCCCAATATCTCGCCGAACTCATTGTTGTCAATGTCATAAGCCATGCTGCTGGCATATCCCGGACGGGTACGGATGACAGCGATGTTGCCGGAAAACTGCAGCGAGATGAACCCGTTGCTCCGTAACATCTCTCCTGCACTTTGGTCGGTAGAACGTTTGTACATGATATTGTTCGGCAGCACATATACGTATTTTCCGTTCATACTGGCGGCTTTGGCTACTTTCAGTTGTTTTAAGTCGCGGGAGAGGGTGGCCTGTGTCAGTTCGAAGCCTTCGCGGTTCAGCTCTTGCAGCAGTTCTTCCTGCGAACCGACCTCCTTGCTCGAGATAATCATTTTGATGGCGTCTAACCGATTTGCTTTCTTCTTCATTGTATAATTATTCTAAGAATGGCGCAAAAGTATGCAATATTTTGGAGAAGATATGCATAAAACCGAAGATTTTTTGCATAAAAGTGAAAAATATGCTAAATGGGAAAAGACGGGCCCGCCGGATAAGTGTCAAAATGCATACCCTTTCAATCAAAAAGCATAAGGAACGCGAGGACGGAATCGCCTATCTTTGCGATGCAGGTAAACGGATACCCTGAATATATTAGACAAAATACCATGAAACAAAACTTTTTTGCAGTCGACCTGGGCGCAACGAGCGGTCGTACCATCTTGGGAACTTTCATTGAAGGCGGATTGAATCTGGAAGAGATTAACCGTTTTCCCAACCACCTGATTGAAGTCGGCGGACATTTCTATTGGGATATTTATGCACTATACCGCCATATCATCGACGGATTGAAACAGGTGGCGCGTCGCGGCGAACCCGTCACCTCCATCGGCATCGATACCTGGGGAGTAGATTTCGTTTGTATCGGGAAAGACGGGAGTTTGCTCCGTCAGCCCTATGCATACCGTGACCCGCATACGGCGGGAGCGCCGGAAGCCTTCTTCTCCCGCATTTCCCGCAGTGAGGTATATGGCAAGACAGGCATTCAGATAATGAATTTCAATTCGCTTTTCCAACTGGATACTTTGCGCCGTAATCATGACAGTGCGCTGGCGGCGGCAGATAAGATTCTGTTTATGCCGGATGCGTTGAGTTATATGCTGACGGGGGAGATGGTAACGGAATATACGATTGCTTCCACGGCCCAACTGGTGAATGCGCAGACACGTCGCCTGGAGCCGGAATTGCTGGAAGCGGTCGGGTTGAGTGAAAAGAACTTCGGGCGTTTCGTATTCCCCGGAAAGAAAGTAGGAGTATTGACGGAAGAAGTGCAGAAGATAACCGGGCTGGGAGCCATACCCGTGATAGCCGTGGCAGGACATGATACCGGCTCGGCGGTTGCCGCCGTTCCGGCGCTGGACCGCAATTTCGCTTATCTGAGCAGCGGAACCTGGTCGCTGATGGGAGTCGAGACAGATGCGCCGGTGATTAATGCCGAAACGGAAGCGTTGAACTTTACCAATGAAGGAGGAGTGGAAGGAACCGTCCGCCTGTTGAAAAATATCTGCGGAATGTGGCTGCTGGAGCGTTGCCGCCTGAATTGGGGAGATACGGGCTATCCGGAATTAATCAGTGAGGCGGAGGCTTGTGAACCGTTCCGCAGTCTGATTAATCCGGATGACGATTGTTTCGCCAATCCTGCGGATATGGAAAAAGCTATTGCCGGATATTGCCGGGCTACCGGACAGCCGGTTCCGGACAGCCGGGGCCAGGTAGTACGCTGCATCTTTGAAAGCCTGGCTTTGCGTTATCGCCAGGTATTGGAGAATTTAAAAGCCCTTTCCCCGCATCCGGTTGAAGTCTTACACGTGATAGGCGGCGGAAGCCGTAATGATTTGTTGAATCAGTTCACGGCCAATGCCATCGGCCTCCCGGTAGTCGCAGGCCCGTCGGAAGCCACCGCTATCGGCAATGTGATGATTCAGGCAATGGCGGCTGGTGCGGCGACGGATGTTGCCGGAATGCGCCGGCTAATCAACCGCTCCATCCCGCTGAAAACCTATCAGCCGCAAGATACCGAGGCTTGGGATACGGCTTACATCCATTTCAGGAACAGTATCCGGTAATTAAAAAAGCAACCGACAAGAACAACCATTTTAAATAATAGAATATCATGAAAAAAGAAGAACTGATTCAGAAAGCGTATGAGATTGCCGTAGAACGTTATGCGGCGGTAGGCGTGGATACCGCGAAAGTATTGGAAACGATGCAGAATTTTCACCTGTCGCTCCATTGCTGGCAGGCCGACGACGTGGCAGGCTTTGAAGTGCAGGCCGGTTCGCTGACCGGAGGTATCCAGGCAACGGGCAATTATCCGGGCAAAGCCCGCAACATCGACGAGCTGCGTGCCGACATCTTGAAAGCCGCTTCTTATATTCCGGGTACGCATCGCCTGAACCTGCATGAAATATACGGTGATTTCCAAGGCAAAGTCGTAGACCGCGACCAGGTGGAACCCGAACATTTCAAGAGCTGGATAGAATGGGGAAAAGAACATAATATGAAACTGGATTTCAACTCCACCTCTTTCTCACACCCGAAATCCGGCGACCTGTCGCTTTCTAACCCGGATGAAGGCATCCGCCGGTTCTGGATTGAACATACGAAACGTTGCCGTGCGGTAGCCGAAGAAATGGGTAAGGCGCAAGGCGACCCGTGTATCATGAATCTTTGGGTACATGACGGAAGTAAGGATATCACGGTCAACCGCATGAAATACCGCGAACTGTTGAAAGACTCCCTGGACCAGATTTTCGCCGTCGAATATAAAAATATGAAAGACTGCATCGAGTCGAAAGTGTTCGGTATCGGTCTGGAAAGCTATACGGTAGGCTCCAATGACTTCTATATCGGCTATGGCGCTTCCCGCAACAAGATGATAACCCTGGATACCGGACATTTCCATCCGACGGAAAGCGTGGCGGACAAAGTCTCTTCACTCCTGCTTTATGTTCCCGAACTGATGCTGCATGTCAGCCGTCCGGTCCGCTGGGATTCCGACCATGTGACTATTATGGACGACGCCACGATGGATTTGTTCCATGAAATCATCCGTTGCAACGCATTAGACCGCGTACACTACGGGCTCGACTACTTCGACGCTTCCATCAACCGCATCGGCGCTTATGTAATCGGAAGCCGCGCCGCACAGAAATGCATGGTTCGCGCCCTGCTCGAACCGATTGCCCGGTTGCGCGAGTACGAGGCAAACGGACAGGGATTCCAGCGCCTGGCTCTGCTTGAAGAAGAAAAAGCCCTCCCCTGGAATGCGGTATGGGATATGTTCTGCTTGAAGAACAATGTGCCCGTGGGTGAAGATTTCATAGCGGAAATAGAGAAATACGAGGCCGAAGTAACTTCTAAACGGTAAGTCATGGATATTCTAATCGGCCTGTTAATCATAGCCGTCGGCAGTTTCTGCCAGTCGAGTTCCTACGTGCCTATAAATAAGGTAAAGGAATGGAGTTGGGAGAGCTTCTGGTTGGTACAGGGTGTATTTGCCTGGCTGGTGTTCCCGTTCCTGGGAGCGCTGCTGGGAATCCCCGAAGGCAGTTGCCTGTCCGACCTCTGGGGAGCCGGAGGTGCGGGGATGAGCATCTTCTATGGCATATTGTGGGGAGTGGGAGGCCTGACATTCGGGCTTTCCATGCGTTATTTGGGCGTTGCGCTGGGGCAGAGCATCTCGCTGGGCACTTGCGCCGGTTTCGGAACCCTTCTTCCCGCCCTTTTTGCCGGAACAGACTTATTTGAAGGCGACGGTCTGGTCTTGCTTCTGGGCGTCTGCATAACGTTGGCGGGGATTGCCGTCATTGGCTATGCCGGCAGTTTGCGTGCGCAGACTATGAGCGAAGAAGAAAAACGCGCCGCGGTAAAAGACTTTGCCTTGACAAAAGGATTGCTGGTTGCCCTCCTGGCAGGAGTAATGAGCGCCTGCTTTGCTTTGGGGCTCGATGCCGGAACCCCTATTAAAGAAGCGGCGCTGGCGGGAGGCGTGGAAGGCTTGTATGCCGGGCTTCCTGTCATCTTTCTGGTTACGTTGGGAGGATTTCTGACCAATGCGGCCTACTGCCTGCAACAGAATGTGGCAAATAAATCGACGGGCGACTATGCCAAAGGAAAAGTCTGGGGAAATAATCTGGTGTTTTGCGCATTGGCAGGCGTATTGTGGTACATGCAGTTTTTCGGACTGGAGATGGGAAAGAGCTTCCTTACCGGAAGCCCGGTATTGCTTGCCTTCTCATGGTGCATCCTGATGGCGTTGAATGTAACCTTCAGTAATGTTTGGGGAATTATCCTGAAAGAATGGAAGGGAGTGTCCCTGAAAACGATTACCGTGTTAATCTGCGGATTGGCGGTATTGATTTTCTCGCTGGTGTTCCCGAATTTATTTTAATACCAAATCGCAGAAAGCTGCCGGAGATGCCGGGTTCGTCAGGACGGCCCTTCCGGGTTTCCGTACCTTCTGCGGTGAACTAAAACAGAATGAAAATGAAATCAATTTTAGAAAATCGCCCGGCGCTTGCCGAAGAAGTGAACAAGGTAGCAGAAGTGGCCGGATACTTGTGGCAGAAAGGATGGGCCGAACGCAACGGCGGCAATATCACGGTTAATATTACGGAGTTTGCCGATGATGAAATCCGCCGGATGCCGGCGATAAGCGAAGTGAGGCCTATCGGTGTCACATTGCCTTATCTGAAAGGATGTTATTTCTATTGCAAAGGGACGAACAGGCGCATGCGCGATTTGGCGCGCCGGCCGATGGAGAACGGATCGGTAATCCGTATTCTGGATGATTGCGCCAGTTATGTGATTATAGCTGATAAGGCGGTTGCCCCGACATCGGAATTGCCTTCCCATCTGAGCGTGCATAACGACCTGATTGGCAAGAACTCCCCCTATAAAGCATCCGTGCATACGCATCCGATAGAATTGGTTGCAATGACACATTGCCGGAAATTCCTGGAGAAAGATGTAGCCACCAACCTGTTGTGGAGCATGATTCCGGAGACGAAAGCCTTCTGCCCGCGCGGTCTGGGCATTATTCCCTATAAGTTGCCCAGCTCGGTAGAATTGGCGGACGCCACTATCAAAGAACTGCAGGACTACGATGTCGTCATGTGGGAAAAACACGGAGTTTTTGCCGTTGACTGTGATGTGATGCAGGCTTTTGACCAGATTGACGTGCTGAATAAGTCTGCCCTGATTTACATTGCCGCCAAAAATATGGGTTTCGAGCCTGATGGCATGACACAGGAACAGATGAAAGAAATGACCGTTGCTTTCAATCTTCCTAAATAATTATTTGCATTAATTCCTGAATTTATTTACTTTAGCGGCCGCAACACCTCACATCAAAGAGATGTTGCGGTTAACCCCTTTAAATGAAATAGAACAACTATGAATCGCATTATTTTAAATGAAACCTCCTATTTCGGCGCCGGATGCCGGAGCGTGATAGCTGTGGAGGCAGCGAGGCGCGGCTTCAAGAAAGCCTTCTTTGTGACCGATAAAGACCTGATTAAATTCGGTGTGGCTGCCGAGATTATTAAAGTCTTTGATGAAAACAAAATTCCTTACGAACTTTACAGCGATGTGAAAGCCAATCCCACCATTGCGAACGTACAGAACGGCGTAGCTGCCTACAAAGCTTCCGGAGCCGATTTTATCGTCGCTTTGGGCGGCGGCTCTTCCATTGATACCGCCAAAGGAATCGGCATTGTCGTGAACAACCCGGACTTTGCAGATGTGAAGTCCCTGGAAGGCGTGGCTGATACCAAACACAAAGCCGTGCCCACCTTTGCGTTGCCCACCACTGCCGGGACGGCTGCCGAGGTGACTATCAATTATGTGATAATTGACGAAGACGCCCGTAAGAAAATGGTTTGCGTAGACCCGAACGACATTCCTGCCGTGGCTATCGTAGACCCCGAACTGATGTATTCGATGCCGAAAGGACTGACCGCCGCTACCGGTATGGATGCCCTGACGCATGCCATCGAAAGTTACATTACTCCGGGCGCCTGGGTAATGAGCGATATGTTCGAATTGAAAGCCATCGAAATGATTGCGCAGAATCTGAAAGCAGCCGTAGACAACGGCAAAGACGCGGCGGCGCGCGAAGCCATGTCACAGGCGCAATATATCGCCGGTATGGGATTCTCGAATGTCGGTTTGGGAATTGTCCATTCGATGGCACATCCGCTGGGTGCCTTCTATGACACCCCCCACGGAGTAGCCAATGCATTGCTGTTGCCGTATGTGATGGAGTACAACGCGGAATCCCCGGCAGCTCCGAAATACATCAACATAGCGAAAGCGATGGGAGTGGACACTGCCGGAATGAGTGAGGCGGAAGGCGTAAAAGCCGCCGTTGAAGCTGTCAAGGCACTCTCCGCCAGCATCGGCATCCCGCAGAAGTTGCATGAAATCGATGTGAAAGAGGAAGATATTCCGGCGTTGGCCGTAGCCGCTTTCAATGATGTCTGCACAGGTGGCAATCCGCGCCCCACATCGGTTGAAGACATCGAAGCGTTATATCGGAAAGCATTCTAAATCTGTTTATACTAAGGTTTATTTGAAAGAAACATCCGGACGTATCCAGAATGGGTACTCCGGATGTTTTTTATGCCATAGTATGCGATTTCTGAAAATAATTCCTATTTTTGCCCAATCCAATTGCATGAAACACACATTGATATGACTGAGGACAATAGCTTGGGACTGGAATTTAAATACTTGATTGTAAACGATATGGACCGGAAATTCGGCCTGTGGGTAAATACGGTTGGCTATCAGTCTATCCCGCCCGGTTCGCCCTACCCGTTGAAAGAACATCCTTCCGGTTATTTTTTCAATACGGAGAAAGGGAGAGTGTTGCGTGAGTACCAGCTTGTTTACATAACGAAAGGGCGCGGGTTGTTCTCTTCGGCTTCCGTTTCCGGGAAACAAGTCTGTAAAGGCAGGGTGATGGTGCTGTTCCCCGGACAGTGGCATACGTACCGTCCGTTACGGCAGACCGGATGGACGGAATATTATATCGGATTCGAAGGACCTGCCGTTGACGCTATCGTTGCCAATGCCTTTTTATCCCCGGAGCAGCAGATATTGGAAGTCGGTATTAATGAAGAGCTGGTCTCTTTGTTTTCCCGCGCCTTGGAGGTTGCAGAAACAGATAAGATTTCCGCCCAGCAATATCTTTCCGGCATCGTACTTCATATCATAGGCATGATTCTTTCCATTTCCAAAAATAAGGTTTTTGAGATGAGCGATGTCGACCAGAAGATAGAGCAGGCAAAAATCATCATGAATGAAAACGTATCCGGCAATGTCGATCCGGAAGAGCTGGCGATGCGGCTCAATATCAGTTATTCATGGTTCCGCCGTGTTTTTAAGGAATATACGGGATATGCTCCGGCAAAATATTTTCAGGAGTTGAAACTCCGTAAAGCCAAACAAATGTTGGTGGGCACTTCCCAATCGGTGAAAGAGATTTCTTTTTTTCTGGGTTTCCAGTCTACCGAATACTTTTTCTCTTTTTTCAAGAAACGTACAGGGCTTACCCCGTTGGAATACCGTTCGTTCGGACGGGAAGAGTGAAGACGTCCTACCGATGCCGCTTCTGAATCGTTCAATGCCAAAATCAAGGAATTCCGGACACAATCCAGGGGAGTAAAGGCCAGGATATGCTTTTTGTTCAGGTTAACTGAAATTTATGCATAAAGTGAGAATCTCTCAGGTTTTTACGTTGACCCCTGCTTTCCTTTACATCGGAAATGTTGAAATAATCCAATGTACCTTCGGGAAGAAGGAGACGGTAACCGTTAGTTTCCATAATTACTGTGCTGTTGGTTGTTGCAGGCAAAGATAAGATTTTATCAGATATACTCCTCCGATTTTTACGTTGACCCGTGAACCGGATAAACTCCCGGAAAGAACCTATAAAAAAAGAAGAACCGCATTTCTACGATTCTTCTACTCTTTAGTTGCGGAGGCTCGACTCGAACGAACGACCTTTGGGTTATGAGCCCAACGAGCTACCAACTGCTCCACTCCGCGATGT
>NZ_CAUCSQ010000055.1 GCF_958445495.1 uncultured Bacteroides sp.
AGAGCGCATGATTCATAATCATGAGGTCCCCGGTTCAATCCCGGGTCCCGCTACTAAGTCGAAAGACTTGTAAATTAGGCAATTAGGAGGCTTCCACTCTTGGTTGTCTTTTTTTATTTTACTAACCCGTGAAATCATAGCGGATCAGTTGTAATTCAATGTAATATGGTTCCTTTTAATCTAAAATTTGCCCCATCTGCAATAAAAAGAACCATATCATTACTCAAAAATAGACTTTGATACGGTTCTTTTATGTTTATCGGTTACAATCCATAACTTTTCTAAGGGCCCATTTTAGTTTTGTCATCCTCTTTGCACAAAATTGTTAGCGTTCCACCGCCCATTTTCCATCCTTTGCAATCTCCACATTTAACACTCTCTTATCAGCCAGGACAATACGTATATCACTCTTTTGCGTCCCATCCGTTTTGGAAGAAATGGTTTTTGCCATATCTTCCGCTCTCCAAGCGATATTGTGAGGAATAACGATGGTCACAAATGTAATGGGAATACCCGGCTTCACTTTCTGTTTGGCAAAGACTGTAGTCGGCTTTACAGTATATTCTTGCTGCTGCGCTCCAAAACTACGTCCTTTCTGTTCTTCGAAATAGATAAATAGACGATCGGTTTCTATATCCTTGCCGGAACGGTCTTTCCATCCCTTTGTCTCTCCGGGAGAATCAAACCAGTTCTTGCCACGCTTATCCAAGGTATATAGTTGCCACAGGCTGCCGGCTGTATAATCTTCTGTTCCTATTCCGGGCAACAGACAATCCTGCATAATAAGGATTCCTTCTTTTGTCAACACAATGTTCCGTTGTAACGTGGAGCCGTCAACGCATTGATTATCCAGTATAACCTGTCCATAACTATCACCGTTACGTGTCTCTGCCATTGCTTTCCTCACCGTGTTCGGGTTGAATAAAGTACCCGCTTTCTCATGGATATAATCTTCACCCGGAAGTTTCACCTTATTATAAGCACGTATCATAAAATCCAAGACAGACTTTCCGGCTTTATCTTTTGCTATATGCTTCCAGTCACAGCCGATGTACCGATAATCATCCAGACTGAAGTCGACGGACACATCCAATGTAACAAAGCACACATTCTTGTCAGGAAGTACTATTTTTATCGCCTTTTCTCCCTTTTTCAAATCGACCAGCTTTACATTCTTTCCCCAATGCTCCAAAGTATTGCAATCATGCAGCAATTTATCTCCAGCTTTTCCCGTCAGCTTCACACTCCTGATATAAATCTCCTCGCCCGGCTGTCCCTGAAAACGGAACGTAAGTTTCTTCATTCCGCGCATGGAAGCATCATCTGATATTTCCGTAGACTGACTAAAATCAATGTAGTCCGTAAACCAGGTATCAGTCAGCAAACGGCTCTCTTTCTCACCAAAAGGAAATCCGGCATCTGTCGCTCTCATTAAAACAACCGTATTGCCATGACGTACATCTGTGGCATGTCTCTGCACCCCATGAAACAAAGGAGCATCATCTACCTCAAAATAATTGATTGTACCACGCAAGTTCGGATGCTGATGTGTACCGGAAGCATATAAGTCACTCATGACAAACGGAGCTCCCAGTTCGGCTGAGCCACGCAATAACAATTGGTCAGGGATTCCGGTCTTTCCTTTCCGGTTGGTACGGGTCGTCACCATAGACAGGCGAGCCGGTGATTCCGCTTTCCCCTTAAAAGAAGGTAACAGAGCCGCTTCTGCCAACGCTGCCCAGTCACAAGCCTGACGTAAATTCCATCCCGGAGCAAAATACTTCTTCTTCTCCAGATTAGGATAACCTATCGTGAAAAGCTTCCATGCTGCTTTACGATAAGAAGCATCCCCGGTAAGGCGTGCCATCTTCTCAAACACCAATATCCAATTATTATACGCAAAGAAGTAATCATCCCCATATTCGGGCATATATCCGCTAGGCGCCTGTTGGTCACGGTAGCGTTCAAACCATTTTGTTATTTCCTGCGTCTTTAACAAAGCCACTTTACCGCTTTCAATAGCAATACTGATGATATCATTCAAATGAATGGAAGCATAAAGAGTCGCAGTTTCATCTACATCTTTATTCCGGTACCAAAACTCCCACATCTTATCGACATACTCCTTCCAACGAGCGGCATTCGGAGCATCCGGAAATAAATTATACATACGGACAAATCCCAAAGCCCGTTCCTGCCCCTGATTGTTATCTATAACAAAGTCCGGGTCGAAATGAAGGTCAGCGAAACGAATCATAACATCATCCGCTTCGTCCGACAAACGCTCATTATCTTTCAAAACCTCATAAGCCAATGCCAGATTCTGCAATGCAAAAAAGTCATCCCTCCCGTTCATCAGCTTTTCATTCTTTCTCCACTCGCTCACAGCGTTTTTAAACACCTGCTCGGACATATCCAAATAGCGTTTTTCCTGTGTAGCCTTATAGAAGATAGCAGATGCGGACATCAGATTGGTAATCCAACGTACATTCTTATTCCCTATTTCCTTGACAATCCGTTCCTCACTGTATTTCTGCGTCAGCAAATCAAAGGCAACGGACGCTTTAGGCAAAAAATCCGCCCGGCGCAGTTCCTGCGCCCGGACATAGCATGCCAGCAATAAGCCGGCAGCAACGAACCAATACTTCAGTTTCATTACCATCATTACTTATTGTTCCTGTCATCCATGAACGGTAAAAGTCCCCGTAAGACGGATATCGGCAGAAGATGCACCCACCATCACTTTAAATGAACCCGGTTCCACTACAAATCTCATGTCTTTGTCCCATAAGCCCAAATCCTGAGGAGTCAGCAAGAAATGAACCGTCTTCTCTTCACCTGGTTCCAATGTGATACGTTCAAACCCTCTCAGCACTTTCGTATAAGTAGTAACACTGCTCACTTCATCCCTCAAATAAAGCTGTACCACCTCGTCTCCAGAACAGTTCCCCGTATTCTTCACCTTACAGCTAACCGCAATCTCACCTTGTGTTCCCTGTGTTCCCGGAGTAATAACCAAGTCACTATATGTAAAGGTAGTATAACTCAATCCATGCCCAAACGGATAGAGCGCACCATATACCGCAGTCTCCGAAGACTCATCCGAGCCCGGTTTGAACGGGAAAGCAAACGGTATCTGCCCTACTGATTTAGGGAAAGTGACCGCCATGCGTCCACCTGGATTATAATCACCGAACAAAGCCTCAGCAACCGCCTGACCGCCAAATTCTCCCGGGAACCAGGCATGAATAATAGCCGGCACATATTTATTGGCATAATTAATACTGGCAGCACGCCCGTCAATCATCACCAGCACCACCGGTTTTCCGGTTGCACAGACTGCCTCTAGCAGCTCCTGCTGCCGTCCCGGTAAATTCAGGCTAGTACGCGAACGGTCTTCGCGAACCGTCAGTTCCGAACCGCCCAGCACCATAATGACAACTTCCGCATCACGGGCAGCAGCCACCGCCTCTTCCATCATCTGTTTTTCCTCTTCCGTCTTTTCGAAAGGAAGAATCTCGCTTTCCGGGAAATGGGGGTCTATAATCTCACAACCTTTCTTATATACAACCGAAGCCTCCGGCAACAATTCCCTGATACCCTGATAAACCGTCTTTACCCGGGCGTTAGCCGGTCCATACCGGCAAATCAACTGTTCCCGTTCATCAGCATTCGGGCCGATGACCGCCAACTTCTTCCATGTCTTCTTCAAAGGCAGCAACTGCCTCTCATTCTTCAATAACACTAAGGACTGGCGAGCCGCTTCCAAAGACAAATCCTGATGTTCCCGGCAATGAACCACCTTTTCCGCCAAAGCTCCGTCCCCCCTATACGGGTTGTCAAACAACCCCAACCAGAATTTCACCCGCAGGATATCCGCTACCCGGTCATCAAGTGTCCTCTGTGACACTTTGCCTTCCTGAACAGCTTTCCGCAGAGGTAAAATAAAATCTTCCGGTACCGTAAAGTGTGTACGGATATTCAAACCTGCATTTACAGCTTGCGCCACTCCATCTACCTCGTCCGCCGCTACCTGATGCTTGGTTGTTATAAATTCCACCGCTTCGCTATCGGACACTACATATCCTTTAAATCCATATTCCTGACGAAGAATCTCTGTCAGAAACTTATAACTGCCCGTAACCGGTTCACCGTCATAATCATTATAGGAACTCATCACTCCCAATGCACCAGCTTCCGTAAATGCCACCCGGAACGGATCCAAATACAGCGTGCGCATTTCCTTTGGTGCCACATGCGGGTCGGTGCGTGTCTTTCCATCGCGTGCACCTACCGGAATACTATACACCGCAAAATGCTTCACCGTAGAAACCAAATTCTGCTTCTGCAGACTCATAATCATCTGCTTGCCTAACTGCCCGACAAGATAAGGGTCTTCCCCATACGTCTCCACCGCACGCCCCCAACGGGGATCCTGTGCTATATCCAAAATAGGAGAATAAATATTGGTATATCCCAACGCATCCGCTTCTTTCGCTTCCACCTCTCCGATACGGGCAATAAGCTGCTTGTTCCAAGTAGCCCCCTGCCCACTTTGCGAAGGGAAATAAGTAGCCCGGTCGTGGCACAGCCCACGAATCCCCTCATTCGTAAAATCGACCGGAATTCCCAAACGGGTTTGCTCCACAAACCAACGTTGAAGCTCGTGTTTGGTCTTTACATGCTTGGTATATGGAAATGAGTACTCCGAGCCAAACTCCCCCAAGCCGTTATGCTGTTCATCAATATTCCCGATTCCGTCTTTCCAAATCTCCTGCTTCCATTTCTCTGTGGGCACGGCATCCTTCAACACTCGTCCCGAACCGTAAAGGGTAGCCATCTGGCAAGTCTTTTCGTCAACAGTCATCTGGTTCAACAAGTCCCGTACCCGTGCTTCTACCGAAGCATCTGGGTCTTCATAGACATCCATCTTCCCGTTTTTATTGAAGTCAATCCATCCTTTATGGTAGATTCCGTCTTTGGGAGAGGCCGATATATCCAATGCAGTTGCAAAGCATAAAGCCCACATTCCGATTCTTAAAAATGTTTTCATGTTCTTCCGAGTCTTCATTTTGATACTTATTTCTGTGCTTTCAACAGTTGGTACTGGTCATAGAACATGATAGCCACTCCATACCCAAACGGACGGTCGTTCACAATCTCACGATTATAATAATAATCCTTATCACCAATACAGGTTCCGGCACACACGTTCTTCATCACCAGATAACCATCCTTCTTCATCAGGCTATGCTCCTGCAATCCCTTATAAGCACGTTCCACTACCGGCATGAAAGTATCAGCAGGCAACAAACCGTTTCTGACTCCCGCAGTAATGGCATAAGCAAACATCGCCGTACAAGAACTCTCAATAAAGTTTCCTTCCTCACCCGGATAAACAGGCAACTGGTACCAATGTCCGTTCTCCTTGTCCTGCACACCGGCTAAAGTATTCATCATCTTCAGATACTTCCCTTTCAACAATTCGTATTCCGGCATCTGCTCCGGCATGATTTCGAGGATATTCACCAGTGTCATCGTAATCCATCCGTTGCCCCTACCCCAAAATTCATTATTCCGCCGGTAAGGATTATCCGCCCAGCCAAGCTGACAACAAGGGTCGACCGTAGAAATCGTGTCATTATCCCAACCGTGATACCACAACCCGGTTTCCGAATCTTCCAGTTTCTCGGCATGCGCATTAATCTGAAAGACAGCTTCCCGTAGATACTTCTCATCACCGGTGAGTTTGTACATCTGCATCAGAAACTCACTCACCATATACACCGTATCGTCCCACAACTCAATCACATTCTCCCGATGAGAGATACCACCGTTATCCGACCGCGGTATTTCACAATAGTCCTTATAGACATCAAATGCCTTCTGCTCGTATCTCCCCTCTCCCGTAGACTGAGCCAGATAAGCCATACCGAAGCCGGAAGCCACTGCATTGGGATGCAGGCCGTTCACATCATCCATTGTATGTTCCATCGCTTTCCGGATATAATCCGACATCTTTCCTGTCTCGATATTATTCTCGCAACGCTCGATAGCCGCTTTCAGAAAAATGGCCTCATTCCAGTTCCATACATACTTGTCAGCAGGCATATAAGACTCCATAACATAACGGCTCAACTCATCTCCCCAAGCATTGGCGTTCTTATCAACAACACATGACGAAAACAGGCTAGCCAAAGCCATCAATAATAATATTTGTTTCTTCATTATTCTTCGTTTCAATAGTTATATGTAAAATTGCAAATATAGTCCACTATTCCATCCGCAAGGTTTCAGTACCCGTTGCCGTATGAAACAGCACGCTATTACTTCCCGCCTTTTGCTGCATATAGTCACTTTTAGAGATATATCCGATATTCAGTTTCATAGTCTTTCCATTCACTTTATACTGTCCGCTATAAGCTGTCTCAGGAGAGAAGAAAATCAATTCCAATACATCCCCCTGAATATTTGTATAAGAAATGGCAGGAGTATCACTTGTTTCATAATCCGCCGAAAGCTGAAGTTTTACCTTTGCCTTTATATCAGCGGCAAATTTATTCAGTTCGGTCTCCATATCCCCTCGAGCGTCTTTGTATTGTTCCACGATTTCAGTCGTTTCCAGTACCCAAGACCCCCGGCGCCGTTTTTCGTCTTTAAGAGTCAGTATGTAATGATCCTTAATGCCATACTTATCATCCAGCAAACCAAAATCCCATTCTTCGGGAGTAGAGAAAGCAAACATCATCGAACCGGTGTGACACAACACCCAGCGCATGCCATTGATTTCCCTAATCATCCTTTTCTTGATACCCTTGCGGGTGAACGGCACATACATCTGATAAAACTTGGGCTCGTCCATATAATTCTCCGCCACATTATAAACCCCGACGGCAGCCCCTTCATACGCCAGCACCCGATGATAAGGGTTTTCCCCATATCCCGGCTTGTTCGATACCGTCTGATGGCTTTGCGGACGCTCCGGGTTATCATGACATACACTGAATACAGAAGCATCGGATAAATCAGACTGCCATACCAAGTGCAGATTCTTAGTCTCCTTGAAAGCATAAGTGTACTGGAAGTTCTTCAACTTATCCGGAAACGCTTCTATGGTTTGTGTAGACAAACCGTAATTCTTGCTCTGATAAGTATATCTACAGCAAAAATGGTCTTTATCAATCCGCAAGGCCTCAAAACTGTAAGGATATTGCTTGCCCGCATTCAGAGCCTGAAGAAAAGGAAGCGGCTTGACATTACGTTGATACGCCATCCAGAAGTTAAAGCAGCCAAAGTTATCTTTACCCGCATTCATGCGAATCATACGCTCCTCCTGTCCACCATAGAACAACCAGGCCAATTGCGTAATCTGCACATCCAAGCCCAAATTACCCGTACATAGATTTGCCCACCCTTTACAACGGGACGGATTAGCACAATAAAGTCCCTGATTCCAAGGTAACATCAGTTGTGCGACCATATGCTGATAAGTAGCTACGGCAGTTTTCCGTACTACCTCATCTTGGCTAAACTCAGCAAGCATCCTCACATACTGAAGATTTATTCCCAAATAAGTAAACGCATCCGCTTCCGGGCAATTATCCGTAAAGAACGACCTCAGATCCTCCACAAGCCTGTTCCGCAAATACTCCTTCAACTGCGGAGAAGTACTTCCGTCCGCATCGGTGAAGTCTGCCCATTCTTCCGCACAAAGAAAACCACTTGCCTGACGCATCAGCCGCATATTCAGCGTACCTTTATCATTCGCATACTTTCCTAACTGCATGAAGTCCTTTATCTTTTTACGCAACTGTTCTGTCATTTTCTCCTTAGTAAGCATATACCCATGCATAGTGGCATGCACGAAAAACTCCAGGTCGGAATCAGAATTATAAATGTCATTTATATGCTCCGATTGATACTGATACATCTCAGTCAACTTTGTTATGGATTCCGCTGTCTCATAGTCGCGCCACAACCTTGCATAGTAAAAGGGAGACAAATATTTTATACTATAATCTTTCCCCGGAGTCACCCGCAGCATATGATTAATAAGCGACTGCGCCCTTTCCTCATAAGTAGCGCCCCGCATAAAAGGCTCTTCTAACTCTTCGGGAGATTCTTCCGGGGTTGACGGAAGAGACGAAGACTCATCTTGACTTATATTACTATCATTACAAGCTGAAGTGCAAAACAAAAGCAACATGCACAAAACCATATATGAAAAAACTTTCCGTTTCATCTGTCTCTAATTAATAGTCACAACAACAGGATTATTCAAACAACCGGCATACGTATCAATCAGCCGTATAAAATCTTCACGTTCGGAGAAACTCTCTACACTGAGTTCCCAACCGGCATATACCTGATAGGAGTATCCCTTTTCACCCGGTTTCAGTTTGGCACACCATGTCTTAAGAATACCCGTTCCCTCTTCCGGCGCATGAAACGTTTCCAGCAATTGTTCCTTCGGAATCAGCAACGCCATACCTAGCTCATAATCTTTCCCGACCGTCTGTTTATCATGTGTAATCATGGAAATCCATTTCCCGTCATACAACTTCTCCACCGGCTCCTTTGTATTATTATTCGCCACGATACCTGTCACCAAAGCTGCGTTTTCCGGAAGCGGAGAAGTGCGTATCTCTTCTTCATACCCGTATTTTCCCGCCCAAATCGTTACTGTCTCATGAACATCGACTTTCGTACCGAGAATATCCCATCCGATAAAATCCAACCGGAACACCGAGCGAACAGGGCCTTCCGTTATAATCTCGAAATGAGAAGAATCAATCCTATCCACCGTATCTTTAAACTCCACTCCCATTCGTATCAGCGTATCCTGCAACTGAACGGCAAGCCCGCCCAATCCGAAAGAATTGGCCGCACTCAGAATGTCGCATCCCCACTCCCTCAATTCCTGATAAGTATTGTCCGGGCATCCGTCCGCACGGATACCTATCGTATCCAGCACCATTTCCGCCACCCGCTTACCGAATAAGTCACGGCAATTCCGTCCGTCAAAATAATGGCGGAAGCCCACCTTGTCATTTTCCCATGCCGGACCATCCATCTGGTAAGGATAATTCACCGAACGGGGTAAATTGTGCTTGCCATGCGTATCGGAACTCAATTCCTCTACCTGACCAGGCGAAATCATCTTTCCGTAACGGATATTAGTACGCCTTTCGAAAGCAGGATAATCGGCAGCAGCAACCCAATCCAACAGCAATTCCGCCTTTTCGCCACCTCCCAGTGTATAGACAAAAGCCAGTTCATCCCATACACCGTCCTGATCCATATCGTCCACCTGGCACGGAACGTATGTCCCGTCTGCCCTTTTCACCACAGGAAGCAAATCTCCCCCAGTGACATTCAAGTCCGCACGCGAGAACTTGAAGTTCTCATCCACGCGCTCTATATCCATAGGATTCTGTAACACAATGGAAACAGCGGGTTTCTTCTGACACGAAGAAAGAGCGACTACCAGTGCGCATAAAAAATATATGATTTTCATGTAAGCCTTTTATTTGTTATTAATCGGGATAATACTTCTCTGGAGACATATGCGCAGGCATATAAGGCGGCATCCAAAAAGCCGACTGCCGTTTGAACTTCAAAGAAGTGTCCGGATACCAGTTCTTCCAAGAGGCCGGATCGGTATCTTCTACAGGAGACAACTTCCCTTCTCCATTGCCATTGACGGAAGAGACTGCATATTCGTAGACCTTCACTCCTTCCCTGTCCTGCAAACGGTTATCCAACGAACCCGGCATCGCAAATGCCTTGCGGACTCCCTCAGCGGTATTATCCATGAAATGATTCTCTTTACCTTCATACACCGGACGGAATTCCTTTTCACCTTTCACTCTCCGGTACAAACGATATTTCTGTACTCCAAGCACTTTTCCCCATGACAACTCTACCCGGTTCTTATCCAGTTTCAGCCAGACACCTTCCGGATAGTGGGGAGCCTCATCCGTCACATAAACCGGATATTCCTGCGCAAACGAAGCAGCCCTGTTGCCATTCAAAGCAACGGCACGGACATGAATCTTATTCTGATAACCACTCTTAGACAGTTTGCAAGGAGACTGCCCGGCAGTCTTTACCGCTTTCCAACTTTTACCCCCGTCCGCAGAAACTTCCAACCGTATAGTCTTCACGTGATTCGGATTTTTCCAATACACCAGGAATTGATTCTTTTCATATTCCACGTCTGTGATTTCAGCAGGCAGCGGCAGTGCCTTCCCCGTCGTATATTCCCAGTTATGTTCACCGACCGGCAGCGTCACCACCGCCCGACCGGCTTTCACCGTAACAGGTTGAGCTGCTCCGTCTATATAAAAAGTACCTTTGGCAGCCAATCCCATGAAAGTCACTTTGGCAGGCTTCAATGCTTTAAACACACCGGACAGGGTTCCGTCCACCGCACGGGTCAAAGCCACTGCCGCTTCATTGTCAGTTTCCAAAGACAGTCCCAGCCCGTCCGCAGCCATTTCAGTCCCCCGGATTAAAGCCAATTGCAGGCTACCGTCCTTCATCCGCCGAATCACGCCCGCCTTCCCATGAAAGGCTTCCTGCTCCGTACGATACTCCAACACCTTTCCTGCACGGAACACCAAGTCCTCACTTTGAGGAGCACAGATACCTGTCACCCCTTCGGGATAAGCATCCTGCTTTGCCGGAATAAAATCGGTGACATCTTTCGTCTTCAACAAAGGAATATGCTTCAAACTTCCTTTCAATGGAACCACCTCGCCCTTCTTATGTGAAACCAATGTAAGTAATGAGCCGAACGCATCACGATAAAATCCTTTGGAAGTAGCCGTTTCCGCAACCGTCCAATAATCATCGCGCGCTTTTTTGGACAAGAAAGTAATCTGCGGATACTCAAATCCCTTTCCGGTAAACCATGAGAAACGATGCGCCGCTCTCCAGTTAGTTCCCGTTTCATCAAAAATCAAATAATAATCCGTGCCGACCAGCAGGATACTGCGCGACTGGTATTCCGGCCAGCTATACAAGTCCTTTCCGGTGGCAGGCAGCAATTCCGCAAACTGTGCAATGCCCAAGTCATAAAGAGGAGCTGTCAGCTCATTCATCCCAATGGTTCGGAACTCTCCGTTCTTCATCACACCGAAGTTGGTGATACCGTCCAGATTATTCGTGATATGGTCGCCGGCATTCTCATTCTCGTGTCCGGTAAACAACTGTCCCTGTGCATAGAAATAAATACCTCCGGAGTTTCCCTGCGCCTGATTTCCCCAACGGTAGTTAGGGCCCTTATCCACTTGTTCCAAATGGATGGACAATTCTTCCGGTGTATCCACCCCTGCCCGGAGCACAATGCCATGCCCCACATATTTACAACTCTTCAAGTGCGGATTCGTCCCACGGTTATCCACCGCATGCATCCGCTTATATACTTCAGACCAATCCGAATTCTTGGATTTATGCTCCAGTTCCTTACCAAACTTGCCTGCCCAAAATATATTCTCGGCTACTATCGGCTCATAATTGAACAACCACTCCCCCAACTCGGACAATGAACAGGGACGGTCGAAAGTCGTTCCCCCCCCGTGCGCACCGTGAGCCGGATACTGGCGGGTAAAACGTTCCTCGTCCAACTCGTCTCCCGGTTTCCATCCTTCAGGATATCCTGGCTTTGCCCCCTTTACATTTCTATAATTATAGACAGGAGCAGTCAGCATGTCCACCAACCATTTTCCTCTCTCCGCCATATACGGACTGGCAAAGCGATTTTTCCCGTCATACAGTTCACCTGCAATATTCGAATGTCCTGTCGGACGCAGATAAGCCCAGTTATAAACCCCCAGGCTCTCCACCCAACGACCGCCCTTGCCTTCAAAAGCCCTCACTTCGGGACGTGTATAAAACACTCCATAAATCTCCAGGCATTTCTCGAAGAAGTCTCCCCACTCTTTAGCCATCGTGTGCTCCGGAAACAAGTACGATACCTGCATCGGCACGCACCAGCCGTCGGCAGCCATGTTTGCCGTACCGGCCAACGAGTTGCGGATAGCATTCATCTCTTCGAGCATATTCACATAACCGCCGAGGATAAACAAAGCCTTCACCGTCTTCCGCTGCTTTTCTGTCAGGCTGCGGGCATAGAATAAATACCCTTCCACCAGCTTGGAGTACACCGGGCGATGTTCTATCGAATGAATCCCCGGATAAAAGTTCAGCCCCATCGGATAATAAGCAAAGGCAGACGAAATCATGTTTTTATAGAAACTCTCCGCCGTCTGTCCTGTATGGTCTTTTACAAACAGATTTTCCGGTTGCTTCTTGTCGTCTCCGTATTCCAGCTCCCAGTCCTTTATCCTGTCCAAGCTCAAAGCCGCATATTGCTGATGAAGCATCTGCACATATCGGTACGACAAAAAATCCGATTTGTGTGCACCGCCATTAGCGGCAATCTTGTCAATACGTTTATTAAATTCCTTCACTTCTTTCTGTCCCTGTTCTTCAGAGAAGAAAGTAATTGCCGTAGAACGGCTTCCGTCCACAAGCGGATAGTTGAAGTACAACTTCTTTTCATCATAACGGAAATAAATACTCAGATCCGGTGCCGGTTGCCAAATACCGTACTGGTGGTCGTCCCACTTCTGATGCTCATATACAAATACCCCCAACTCATCCGCATTCTTACCTTCTTCCCAGAAAGACATGACCGGTGTCTGCTCCCTCACGGAGTTTCCACCAAACGGAGAGATACGAAAAATCATCTCCTTTGCAGGGTCTTCTATCCATCCCATTCCCGTCCAGTGCGGGTCTTCCTGCGAGTAACTGGTATGCACAGGCGTGTCAATGCCTATCCATTGTGAAGCCTTGTCGAATACACGATCCCACTGCGTACCGAAACGTTTCATCGGAGCAAAATTCTCCCAGCACATGTCCAGATACACCTCGTCTTCCTTCGACAATCCCGTCATCTCTTCTTCCAGAATGACAAACGGATACCCCTGTATCATCTTCACCCATGCAGTATAAGTCGCATTTCCGACAAAATAATACTTCACCCGGTATGTCACAAACAATTCGCCCACCTCAACCGGAACGGTCTCTATCCGTTCCACTTTCTTATGATGGGCATACAACACATTATTCCCGATCCTCCGTTCACCCTTCCGGACGGACATTACCGGAGCCGGAGCCTTTCCGGCTTCCACTGGCTGCGACTTGGGAAGGTACACAGCCATATCTTCATTACCTATCAAAAACTCTTTCTCTTCTGATGCCACCACCAAAGGGCGGGATACCGCTACCGGCTTCCGGCCGGTGGCCGCTAATTCATATGCATACTTTCCGCCCTGTGGCAATGTAGCAAAGAAGTTCACCCTGGCACGTTGCAGCAGTCCGTTCTTTACCACCTTCTCCGATAGTTGGAAAGGGACAGGCTTATCCTGCCCCTTATCTATCAACGAAAGCATTTCTTCTTTCACTCCCCCGTCAAAATCCACCACATAACTAATCAGTGTACGCGGCCAGTTGTATGTCGGCAAGTCAATCACATCCTGTTTCTCAAACAAAACCGATTGCCCCGCAACCATGCGCACCTGCGCCTGCATACAAGCGGCAAGTATTATCAACAGGGAAAATATGATACGTGTTTTCATGGAAAAGTCAATTACTGGTTCGTATTAAAGTCTGTGACCAAAGCATAGGCACACCACAGCACGGGAGCTTGTCCGTGAAGGTCGCCCGTCAACGCAAGGCGATTGATATAGTGGTCGCGGCTATTTTCTATCATCGTGCCCTCGCATACCGCTTTCACATCGCCCGCCTCGTTGATATAACCGCATAGAGCAATCCACCCCTTACGGGCAGCCTCTCCATACTCTTTCGCATCCAGCCAACCTTTCTTCACCCCTACTATCATGGCATATGTGAACATGGCACTTCCCGATGTCTCTTCCCATAATTCCGGATCGTCCACCAGTTGTCTCCACATTCCTTCTTCGTTCTGTGTCGATTTCAACGTCTTCATCATTTTCAGATAAGCAGCCATAATCGCAGGTCTTTCCGGATTATTTTCCGGCAGGACACGCAGTAATTCCGCCATTCCCACTGCCATCCAGCCGTTGGCACGCCCCCAACAATAATGTGCGGAAGGGGCATGGTAGAACAGCCCGTTTCCGAGTTGAAGTGAATCCAGATAGACAACCATTTCACGAGCGGCACGATTAATGTATTTTTCATCCTTCGTCACCCGATATGCCTGCGCCTGAATAGCGGTAATCATAAACATATCATCCATCCAAAGACGTGTCTGCCATGAATATCCTTTATACGCCCACAATCTTTCATCTTCCGTCAACTCCTGTTCAGCCGGAGCATCCCACTGGGTATCCGCATACTTCATGCCCATTTCCAGATACTTCTCATCCTTCGTTTGCAGATACAACTCCAAAGGAATAGTACCGAAAACATTGTTATCCACATGATTCGCTTTGGGCTGCAAATAAGCCTCGGTGGTGAGAAGCGGTTGGAAACGTGCTTCCAGCCGTTCCTTCAACCCTACATTATGTGTAGACTGCGCAAACCAAAGTCCGCCGAGCCAGGTACATACATCCGGGTAGGTGACTTGTGTACGCGGTTCGTTCACCCGCAACGGACTGCCATACTGCGAATGCCACTGTTTCAGAAAACGGTCGGATATCTTATTTCCCACCGCCACCGGGTCAGCTTCCGGTGGAAAATCCATCAGTAAACGATCCACCTTATTATGCCCGCCGAATGTGAAAGCGCAAATCACAGCCACACCAGCCAGCACAACTCCTATTATACCATATTTCTTCATTACTCTTACCTATTAAAAATTCAAATCCTCAAAAAACTACTCCTTACTGTACGTCTTCCAGTTTCGGATGCACCAGTCTGAAACCAATCAATTTGTTACGCTTGCTTACCGGAAATGCGCTGCGTGCAGAAACCCGGCAGGCGTTCATGTTTGTATTCCATCCACCACCACGGCAAATGCGCTTCTGCGGTATATCCGACGGCAAAGATTCCGGCCCTAGCGGATTTACCTGGTCTTCTCCGCTATACTCGTCATACCAGTCAAGGCAAGCTTCCGCCACATTGCCGGACATATCATACAGCCCCAACTCGTTCGGCTGCTTCTTTCCCACCTCTTCCGGCCAGAACTGCATCGCAGTCTGTCCTTCGGGCAGGCGGTAACAATTGGAAAGATTATATCCCACTTCATCAAAGTTATTGCTTCCCGCATAAACCGTCGCCGCTCTTTTTCTGCCGCCACGCGCTGCAAACTCCCACTGTGCTTCGGTAGGCAGGGTAAAATGTAATCCTGTGATTTCATTCAGCTTCGTACAGAAAGACTGCATTTCGCTGAAAAGACGGTTATCCATCGGCAAACGGGTAGTAGCAAGATCTTTCCATGAGAAACTTTCCCATTTACCCATTACATATGAATACAGTTCCTGCGTCACCTCAAACTTGCAGATATAGTAATCATCCAAAGTCACTTTGTGCACCGGAAGCTCATGGATATGCACTCCTTCTCCTTGCTCCGCAGTAGCTCCCATTAGGAACGTACCGCCATTAACAAATACCATATCCTCTTTCAAGAACTTCTCGAAGAACTTCACACGTTCCGGACGCGTAACTGACGACCAGATATCTGGCGCATCCAACGGATAATATTCATCCAGCCCCGTATTCTTATTGGCAGTGACTCTTGGAATCTTACTTGCATTAATAGTAGCCGCATCAAACAGAGAAGGTCCTTCTTCTATCGGTTCCGAACCAAAGTAGGCATCACCCGGTTCTGCCGGACGCGATACATATTCATATTCATCATTATCACTGCAAGAAGCACCTGCCATAACCAAAGCAGCGCCCAGCATTATATATTTCAATGTTTTTATCATCATAGTTTTCTTTTTTATGAGTGTTAACCAACGATTAATATCCGTCATTCTGCCACATGATATCCTTGTTGCCATAAGCAAGTATATCCGCTAGGGGAATAGGCGCCAGCTTATTGTATGGCTTCATTGCATAGGTAGGCTGTTCGCTTGTCTCATTATATCCTTCGTCTTTCAGGGCAAAATGCGCTGCCATAGCTTCTTCCGCCAAATCCCATCGGATAAGGTCCGGCCAGCGGATACCTTCGAAAGAGAATTCTACAAAACGTTCCTTGACCAGATAATCGAATACCGCCTTCTTGTCGGGAAAGTCGCTTGCCGACTTTCCCGACAACCCCGCACGCTTCCTTACATCATTGATAATAGGCAATATATCCGTAGACAGATAAGTAGCATAATCCACCTCGTTCAACGCTTCCGCATACATCAGCTTCACGTCCGTATAGCGCAGGATAGGAATATTATTTCCCCATTCATCGACAGCCGTCGGCGCATTCTTGGTTGCTCTCAAGAATTTCCGTGCCAGATATACGTCGGGCTGCGGAGCACTCTTGTCAAGATAGAGGTTGTTGACAATCGTCAAATCCCTTCTCTTATCGTTAGCCTCGTAAACTCCATCATTAGCAATGGACATGGACGCACGGATAGAACCGGAAGCACCATTGAACGTTATGCCGTTCAACTTCGCATAGTCCCCTTTGTCCTTGTTCAAAGTAGAAGGGATAAACCAGCCGCTGAAGCTCTGGCTCAATCCCAAAGCCTTGCCCGCAGTACCGCCCAAATACTGAACTTCCCACACACGTTCTTTCCCGTTATTGTATTCGTCGCTGAAACAATCCTCATACTTATCCGCCAGTTTATACAGCGTACCGTCTTTTTCAACTACTTGCGACAGATATTCCACCGCTTTCGGGTAATCGTGTATATACATATAGGTACGTCCCAACATTCCGGCAGCAGCATATCTCGTAACCCGTCCCGCTTCACTGCTTGCCCAGCTTTCGGGCAGCCTGCCAAATGCGTCCTTGAAGTCGGAAATCGCCTGCGCGTAAGTATCCGCCTGACTGGAGCGTGGTATCTTATACACCTCTTCACGAGACATCTCCTTGGTTATCAACGGAGCACCGCCCCAACACCAGGCAAACTGGAGATAAGCCAGTCCGCGGAGCGCATACGCCTCACCAGTGATATACGCCTTACGGTCTTCGTCCGTGAAAGCCACTGCATCAATCCTGTCCAAAAGCTGGTTGCAACGGAACACCAGTGTCCACCAAGCTGACCAAGGCTTTGACCATCTGCTCTCCATCGGCGTATCCATGAAACGTCCTATCGGAGTGGAATTGCGCACCTCGTCGGAACGGGTGACAAGTACTTCCATATAATTCTTATTGTATATAGTCTGCAACTGTGCATAACAACCATTAATCGCCGTTTCAAAGTCCTGCGGTGTCTTATAATAGTTCTGGTCGGTATAGATAGAAGGCTGGTCTACATCGAGGTAGCCCTCGCAAGAAGAAAGCGAGAAGACAAATCCTATACCTATGATTAATTTATAGAATGATTTCATGATGACGATAGATTAAAATGTTAAGTTTACTCCGAATATGTACTTTCTCGACTGCGGATAAGTAGTATAATCCGCTCCGCGAACCATCGGATTATCAGGTGAGTAACTATTTACATCCGGATTGCCGATATAATCGGTGAATGTATATAAGTTCTCTGCTGTCACATATACCTTGGCAGCCTGAATATGAGAGCTTCTCAACCATTTCTTTGGCAACTTGTAGGTCAGGCTGATATTCTGGATACGCAGGAATGACGCGTTATAGATAGCCATGTCCGTCATATGCATCTGTCCGTCCTTGTTCAGTGGTGAGTTGTTTCCAAGCCCGTAAGGCAATGGAGTCTTTCCGTCCCAGGACATGTCCACGCCCAAGTCAGCCGGTATCGGATTACCGCCGGCATATTCTTCCTTGTAACAGTGCAACCATCTCTTCAGTCCATTATAATTTCCACGGCCCGTATCAAGGCTACGTCCTGCCAGATAAAGCACTTTACCGCCAATCTGTCCACGAAGGAAAATGCTCAGTTCTAGGTTCTTATAAGAGAAACGGTTAGTGAATCCATAAGTCAAGTCCGGGTCGTTCGAGCCATAAGGTACCATATCGTCAGAGTTAATCTCTCCGTTGCCGTCCGTATCCACATATCTCACGTTTCCGGGAATCTGATTGGTAAGGACAGGGACACGGGGACAGGATTTATCATACTTGCCGTCGGGGCCCAGTTCAAAGTCATCGTTTGTCAGCAGTCCGTTCGTGCGGTAAACATAGAATTGAGAGATGGGACCACCTACTTTGGTAATGAAACGGGCATCGTATGCCTCGGTAATCACGTCATCATTTCCACCCATATCAAGCACCTTGTTCTTATTCATCGCCAAGTTGAGTGAAGTAGACCATTTGAACGCCTTCGTATGTACATTCACTGTTGTCAAATCAACTTCCCATCCCTTGTTCTCGATAGATGCCAGGTTGGTTTTCACCGTTCCGAATCCTGTGGCAGCAGGCAATTTCATGGAATAAAGCAAATCGTCCGTCTTGTTGACATAGTAATCCACATTCAACTGTACACGGTTGTTGAACAAAGACAAGTCAAATCCAAGGTCGAATGCTTTGGTCGTTTCCCACTTCAGATTTTCGTTCGCTATATTCTTGGCATACAAGCCTACCTGGGAAGTTCCCCCGTAAACGGTGTTGACCACACCATAGTTAGGAATATAATCAGCTGTACCGATGCGGTCGTTACCGGACATACCCCATGAAGCACGCAACTTCAACAGGTTGATGACCTTAACATCCTTCATAAACTCTTCACCGCTTATCTTCCAGCCTGCCGAAACAGACGGGAACATAGCCCAACGGTTGCCGGGGCCGAAACGGGAAGAACCGTCACGGCGTATAGAAGCGGAAGCCAGATACTTATCAGCATAATTGTAGCTGACACGTCCGAAGAGAGAAGAAGTGCGGACAATCGTTCTCGAAGAACTTGCCTTGGTAGGAGTGGCTCCCATATTCAAGGTAGGCACGCTTTCCAACGGATAGTCCATCGCACCCAAATCGGTTCTGAACTCGTTACGTTCGTCAATACTCTGTCCCAGCAATGCTTCGAGCGAGTGTTTCTTTCCGAAATTAACGTTATAAGTCAGTGTATTCTGAATGCCTGTACGGCTCACGTTGAGAGTAGACACCGTTCCTTTCGTTGTAGAACCGTTGTTTGGCTGCACGTTGGCAGGAAGGAAATATTCATCCGTCCGCATATCCGTGTTATAGTTGAAAAGCGTCTTGAACTTCAGCCCTTTGATGATTTTGGCTTCCGCCCACAAAGAGGTATTGAATGTCTTCTTTTCACGCTTGTCCACCACGGTCATCAGCCTTTCATAAGGATTGACGTTATTGCGGTAGCTCGGGTTGAAGCCATACTCACGTGTATTTTCATCAAGCCCGATGATAGGCGGCATTTGCAGCGCACTCATAATCTGCTTGTCCTTTCCTTCGGACTCACCCTTGTCCTGATGAGAGATAGTAGGGGCAAAAGTGGCGCCCGCCTTGATATACTTGTTCAAGTCTACAGAAGCATTCAGACGGAAGTTGAAGCGTTCAAAACCGGTATTCTTCACGATACCTTCCTGGTTGAGATAGCCGGCAGACAGATAAATGGAGTACCTCTTTCCTTTGCTCGACACAGACACCTGATGGCTGTGGGTAAACGCATTCTGCAGAATCTGATCCATCCAGTCGGTGATAGGAATATCATTTCTGAATCTCCAGTCGGCTACGTCCGAAGTGGGATTAACTAACCATTGCTCGTTAATCTGGTCACCGGAAGACCTCTTATTATTAGGAATATACATGCTGTTCGTCCCGCCCTTGTTCAGATACTTGGCATTGGTGTACCATATATTATATGCCAGCCATTCCTTAGCAGACATCATGTCAGGAAGCTCCGTTGCGTTCTGCGTACCGATATACGACTCCCATGTAATCACTGGTTTGGAACCGCTTGCCTGCTTGGTTTCAATCAGCACAACACCTGCCGAACCTCTGGCACCATAAATAGAAGTAGCCGCCGCATCCTTCAAGACCTGGATGGAAGCCACATCCGAAGGGTTAACGTCACTCATGGACTCCGTAATCACACCGTCCACAACAATCAGCGGAGAAGAGGAACCGTTGATGGAGCTTGCTCCTCTGACGAGAATCTGCATCTCTTCACCCGGGATACCGCTCGCTGTCTGTGTCTGCACACCTGCCAACTGACCGGAGAGCGCATCACTCAGACTAGTGATAGGACGTCCTTCAATAGCATCCGAGGAGATTTTGGCGACCGAAGTGGTCAGATTTGATTTCTTCACCGAACCGTACCCCACCACAATTACCTCATCCAATGCTTTGGAGTCTTCTTCAAGTTTGATGGTAAGCTGGGATCTTCCGTTTACTTTTACTTTTTTCTCCGTGAAACCTACATAGGTAATGACCAGCATCGCGTCTTTGCTTACATTCAGCGTAAACTTACCGTCGAGATTGGTAATCGTACCTACTGTCTTGTTTCCACTCTCCACCACGTTGGCACCGATAACAGGTTCTCCCATCATGTCGACTACCGTTCCGGTGACTTTCATTTGCGCCCAAGCCATTGTGCTCAAGCATAACACAAAAAGAGTTGCCAAGAACCTTAGCTGTCCGTACGAACTCTTCTTTTGACTGTCTTTGTCGTTCATAAACTAAATTTTACAAGGTTAATAAATCGTTTACTATTCCTTAGCGGTGCAAACATAGAAATTGTTCACCCGCACCACTTGGAAAATAGTATCAAAGACCTGTAAAATAAGCCCAAAACATGGCTTTGGGACGTTTTTACCTGAGAAACACGTTTTTATACATGTTGCTTCAGGTAATGTGCAGGTGCGATGTTATACGTTGATTTAAAAACTTTACTGAAATAAGAAGGGTCAGAATATCCGACATCATAGGCCACCTCGGAAACGGTGTACCTGCCGGTCGCCAATTTCTCAGCAGCCAGCTTCATGCGGACATTCAAGATTAATTTATTGGGTGATACATCCGAAATAGCTTTTATCTTGCGGAAGAACTGCGAACGGCTCATGCCCAACTCCTCGTGCAGGTCATTGACCGACAGGTTCGGGTCGTGCGCTTTCTCGCGGATGAGTTCCATCAGTTGTTGCAGGAAGCTGTCCTGTGCACCCAATTCGGCAACAGGCACTTCGATAGCGTCCAGTTTTTCACTGAATATCCGACGCAGGCGGTTGCGGTTCTTGATAAGACTGTCCAGTTTCGCCAGCAGTACTTTCGGGGCAAACGGTTTCAGAACATAATCATCCGCCATTGCTTCATATCCTTCTTCGATATGTTCGTTCAAAGCTTTCGCCGTCAATAATACCACAGGAATATGCGCCGTTGCCATTGCTTCTTTTATTGCCTTGCACAGTTCAAGCCCGTCCATCACCGGCATCATAATGTCACTGACTACCAAATCCGGTATCCGCTCAATAGCTATCTCCAGCCCTTCTTTTCCGTTGGCTGCTTCACTGACAACATAATGCTTAGACAGCAAAGAGACTATGTACTGCCGCATATCGTCATCATCTTCCACCACAAGCACGCGGCAACGGTCATCGCCGTCTACCTCAGCCGTATTTTCTTCCTCAATAGGAGCGATGCACTCCCTCTTTACTTTCTCCAGATAAGCGTCTTTCCGGTTCTCTACGAACGTGACATTTGATTCGGCAAAACACTCTTTGCCCAAATTCAACTCAACGAAGAACTCGGCGCCGTTTCCGGGAGTGCTTTCCACCCATATCTTGCCTTTATGCAGTTTCACTACATATTGTGCCATATTCAGCCCGATGCCACTGCCAAACAAATCGGCCCTGCTTCCCTGTTCCACCTGAAAGAACGGGTCGAATATCTTTGAAAGATTCTCCACAGAGATTCCTTCACCGCAATCTTTCACTGAAATCACCACACTGTTTTCTTTTCCTGTCGAACGGACTTGTATTTGCGTTCCCTTGGGTGAATGTTTCACAGCGTTGGACAACAGGTTGAACAATACTTTCTCCATCAAGTCCGTGTCTATCCAGAGGTCATCACCGTAATAGTCATTGTCATATCCTATGGTAAGTTCCTTTTTATGCAGCAAATCGGAGAAACTGTCAATCTGCCCGGTCAGGAAAGTGCCGATATTGACACGACTTAGTTTCAACATCATAGCTCCATATTCCAGTTTACGGAAATCCATCAGTTGGTTGACAAGCAACAGCAGGCGGTTGGAATTCTTATAAATCTGCCTGACAGGGTACAAGAATTTATGAGGCAACGTCTCGTCCTGCATGATGTCTTCCGTGGGGCCGGTAATCAACGTGAGTGGTGTGCGCAACTCGTGGGAGAAGTTGGTAAAGAGCTCTATCTTCATCCGGTAGTTGCGTTCGATGTTTTCCTTTTCTATTTCTTCTATTCTCCGTTTATATTTATCGGATTTGCGCTTATAGAAATAATAGAGTATGCCGCCAATCGATACCAGCGCCAAAAGCATATAAAAAGCTTTTGCCCATCCGGTCAACCAGAGAGGGGGATGGACAATGACACTGATGCCTGTCGCTTTTCCCCAGATGCCGTCACTATTGCAAGCCTTTATATAAAAGGTGTAATCTCCGGCAGGCAGATGAGAATAAATTACTTCATTGCGCCCGATGTAGTTCCAGTTTTTATCGAGTCCGTCCATCTGGTAGGCATATTTATATCCTTTAGGAAAGATATAATCCAACGGGGAGAACTTAATGACTACAGCGGCATTCTTGTAAGAGAGCTCCACGTGTTCCAGGCTGCGCGTATTGTCATACTGCACCCGACCGGCTCCTTCGTCCGAGTCGAGAGTATTGATGGAAGAGATACGCACTGCCGGTAGCCGGCTTTCCTGTTGGGCAGTGATTTCCTGCGGGGCGAACTCTGCGATACCATTGTTTCCACCGATATAAATCCGTCCGTCCTCTATTTGCAGCAAGGCATTCCGAGAAACTTCGTTCAACGGGAAACCAGTATCTTTGGTATAGTTGATGATTCGGGGGCCTTTCACCGACAATCTTGACAACCCAATCACAGTGGATATCCAGAAGTCGCCCGTTTCGCGATCTTCCAGTACGCCGCAGACGGAATTGTGTATCAATCCCTGTCCGGTTCCGAAGTGCTCTATCGTTCCCTTTTCCAGATGGCAACGATAGACTCCCATGTTATAGGTACCCACCCAAAGATATTGCCGGCTGTCGAGATAAAGCAGGCTCACGTTCTTATTCTTCAGTTCATCGAATACAAGCTGGTCGCCCTTGAAGTAACGGGGCACTTCATTGGGATGGTACGGAAAGCTCCATACCCCACTCGTACGTCCGCCCACCAACATATTCGTTCCGTAGGGCAACAAGTCTTGCGTCAGCATAAAACGAGTATTCCCGTCCTGATTGGTAGAGAAAGAACGGGTAAGCATCTGCGTCCGGGGATTGTAGCAAGACAGCTCGTTTTCTGCAATCCATATATTTCCTTCCGCGTCTTTCGCCATCGCGCGAACCTGCGCGTTGGGGGGGAACGAGGTCATCTCCTTACGAATGGAAAGGGTTTTAAGGTTCAGGGCGTAGATACCTTTATTTAATACGTAGAAAAGGATTTCGTCTTCTTTGTTGCGGAACATGTAATATATTTCGTCTTCTCCTGTTCCCGTTTTGCCAATGGGCAAGGGAAGGTTTTCGACCTTGCCGTCAGCAAGGTTCAACGAACTGATTCCGCTGTTGTGACCAATCCATAGTTTTCCCTGCGCTTCTATGAGTTTGCCGTTGACGCGGATGGGCTGATTCACGTTGGTTGTGAGCGGATGGTAGCGGAACAAGTATTGTTTGGAGTTATAGAACAGGGCGCCTTCGTTGAACGTGCCGAGCCACAGCGAACCTTGTCTGTCTTTATAGAGACTCATCAGGCGGCGGTTGGCTAACAATCCTGCGGGGATACGTTCTTCGAACGAGCGGCGAAGAGTGCAAGTACGTTCGTCCATCACTGCTAGTCCGTTATCGGTAGCAAGCAGCAAAGTGGAGTCATTATAGACTTTGATGTCATGCACTTGTCCTTCCCATAGTTTCATGTCAGCCGGAAGGATTGTCTTTATCTTGGTGACCGTACGGGTGGAAGGATTGTAGAGTTGTAGATTGTCTAGGGCGGAAGTCAGCCAAGTACGTCCTTTTTCATCCAGGAATATTTTCAGGTATGCCGGATAGTCGGGGCCTTCGAGGATATAAGAAGACTTTGATGTCTGTGTTTCCAACCGGAGAATACCCTTATTGGCTACATTCAGCAAAAGGCTTCCGTCTGTGCTGGGAGCCATACTGTTAATGTAAAGTCCTTTGAGTTCTTCGAGAGAGGTGCATTTTCCGTCTCGAAGGATATATACGCCCATCTTCGTAACGACCCAGATGGCGTTATCCAGCGACATCCATAGTCCGACAACGACTCCACGGGGAAGCTCGTCTCCTTCATACAACGTGTCCAAGTCTATAAACTTCTCTTCAAAAGGATCGAACAGGGTAATTCCGTTGAAAGTGCCAATCCACATTCTGCCTTGCTTGTCACCCATGATGCTGACAATATCATTGGACTGCCGGACGGTTTCGTCCGACTCATAAAAGAAGCTCTTTATCTCATATCCGTCCAAGCGGTTCAATCCGTCTTTAGTGCCGAGCCAAATATATCCCATCTCATCCTGATAAATAGCTTTGACCGTACTATTGGATAGTCCGTCCACCACAGTGTACGAGCGATAGGGGCTATCTGCAAAAAGTACCTGTATGTTACCAAGTAGCGTTATTAGTAATAGAATAAGTTTGCTCCTTACCATAGTTATAGACATATTCATGCATGCGGCAAAGATAATACGTCTTTTTATAAAATAATAGCCTGCACAGGGGTTTTAACAAAAGCAAGAGTTGCAAACCGGGACTTTATGCTCAATCGCCAATTCAGAATTACGCATCTTCTTGAAAATATGCCGCATCTATCAACCCGACAAGGCGGATAAATACCACAAATAGGAATACTTTGCTTTTCTCCCTTATATAGTTGATTCTTCTTCACTTTAGTTGAAGGCTTTTCTTTGTCAGCTTTATTTTAAAGCTCTTTCCTATTGTTTTTGTTATAAGAAACAGTACAACTCTATTCTTTTATTCTATTGAATATTAGAGCATTCATTGTTTTGTATTGTTATATCGCTAAACAGAAAGAATAAAATGATGTTTAAACACCCTAACATCGCAAATGTAAGAATAAAAAGTGAGAACAAGCGTTTACTTGCACATTAGATAACATAGTTCAACAAAGCCTCAATTACATTTCTGTCAGAAGCCAATGTTAAACAATAAAAATAGCCTCAACTTACTAAAAATTGAGGCTATCGAAATATCATTTAAAAAGTCTCCCTATTCCCACTCTATAGTCGCATTAGGTTTCGGCGACATATCATAACAAACGCGATTTACATTCTTCACTTCTTTCAGAATACGGTCTGTTATCTTCATCAGGATAGGCCAATCAATCGGCTCAATAGTAGCCGTCATAGCATCCACCGTATTGACAGCGCGAATAATAACCGGCCAATCAAAAGAACGAGCATTATCACGTACACCCACAGATTTAAAATCAGGCACTACTGTAAAGTATTGCCATACTTTTTTATCCAGTCCGGCAAGTTGGAACTCCTCACGCAGAATGGCATCGGATTCACGCACTGCCTCCAAACGATCACGTGTAATAGCACCTAAACAACGTACACCCAAACCAGGTCCAGGGAACGGTTGACGGTAAACCATTTCATAAGGTAAACCTAACTCCAAGCCACAAGCACGAACTTCATCTTTAAATAATTGGCGCAATGGTTCTACAAGTTGGAATTTTAAATCTTCGGGCAAACCACCTACATTATGGTGAGATTTCACCATTTTAGCAGTTTTCGTTCCACTTTCCACAATATCCGGATAAATAGTACCTTGACCTAAGAAATCAATACCGTTCAGCTTACGCGCTTCTTCTTCGAACACACGAATAAACTCGCCACCAATAATTTTACGTTTCTGCTCCGGATCTTCTACACCAGCCAACTTATTCAGAAAACGATCGGTTACATCTACATACACAAGATTTGCCTTCAACTGGTTGCTGAATACCTCAACCACATCTTCAGACTCTCCCTTACGCATCAAACCATGATTAACATGTACACATACCAGATTGTTACCAATAGCTTTCAGAAGTAAAGCAGCTACCACAGAGCTATCAACTCCACCCGACAGGGCCAACAATACTTTCTTATCGCCCACCTGACGCTTAATCAATTCTATCTGGTCATTGACAAAGTTCTTCATGTTCCAGTTAGCTTCAGCTTTACAAGTATCGAAAACAAAAGACTTTACTGCAGCCTTTATAGCCTCGATATCATCTGTAAATTCTGCCAACTTCACTTCACAAGTTGCTTTATCATGCCCTGCAGCCATGACAGGAATTCCCAAAGTATAGATAGCCGGATTTATATCAATAGCAACGCCATCGATTACATTATTCGGACCACCATTGATAATAATACCCTTTACATTGGGCAATGCTTTCAGTTCTTCTACTGTGATATCGTGAGGATAAATCTCACTATAAACTCCTAATGCACGGATGGCGCGAGCCAATACCGTATTCTCATGACTACCCAAGTCAAGGATAACAATCATATCCTGCTTCATCTGATTTTGGTTGTTTTTAAGTTATTGTATTGTTATTATTCACTATCATTTTCCAAACGGTCTGCAAATATAAAGATTTTTAGAGAGACTATAATGCATTGATTCTCTAAAGTTTCAGAACAGAGTAACGTTTTTCTTGCAACTAAAGAACTGGAACAACATAGTATGCAGATGGATAGCAATAACCTGATTCTTCCATACAACCCTTCAAATCTACGCTTTCAACCGCATCACAAACCGGCTACCCTTACCCAATTCGCTCTCTACCGTCAACGTACCGCCATGAGCTTCCACAAAATCCTTGGAAATAGATAATCCCAATCCACTGCCTTGCACTTTCGTTCCGGGCACACGGAAATAACGGTCGAAGATACTTTTGTGATAACGCGGATCAATCCCCTTTCCAAAATCCTGAACATAGAGTTCGATCCTATTTTCATCCTGTTTGGCACCGATAATCACACGCCCGTTTTCTTTAGAATAACGGATAGCATTACTTAGCAGATTCGTCAATACCCAAGCAATCTTTTCACTGTCGACAAAGAGCTTGCCTATTTTCTCTTCCGGATATTCCACTTCTATCTGGATATTAAACTTATCCGCTTGCA
>NZ_CAUCSQ010000056.1 GCF_958445495.1 uncultured Bacteroides sp.
CCCCAACATTAAAAGTGTTGTGCTCTACCTGCTGAGCTAGCGAATCAATCCTTTTTGTTTTTCTTTCGAAATGCGGGTGCAAAGGTAGAACATTTTTTTAGAACTCCAAAGGATTTCAAACATTTTTCTTATCTTTGTACCATTATCAACAATATACATTATCAATATATGGCTGACGATAAAAAAATTATCTTCTCAATGGTGGGGGTGAGCAAAGCTTTTACACCCAATAAAAATGTACTGAAAAACATTTATTTATCATTCTTTTATGGGGCGAAAATCGGTATTATCGGACTTAATGGTTCCGGTAAGTCAACATTAATGAAGATTATTGCGGGTTTAGAAAAATCTTATCAAGGGGAGGTCGTATTTTCTCCGGGATATTCTGTGGGATATTTGGCCCAGGAACCTTATCTTGATGATACAAAAACTGTAAAAGAAGTGGTGATGGAAGGTGTACAACCTATTGTTGATGCACTGACGGAATATGAGGATATTAACCAGAAGTTTGCTTTACCCGAATATTATGAGGACCAAGATAAAATGGATGCTCTTTTTACTCGCCAGGGTGAATTGCAAGATATTATTGATGCAACAGATGCATGGAATCTGGATAGCAAACTGGAACGTGCGATGGATGCACTTCGTTGTCCGCCAGAGGACCAACCGGTAGCCAATCTTTCCGGAGGTGAACGTCGTCGGGTGGCACTTTGTCGTTTGTTATTGCAGAAACCGGATGTGCTGTTGTTGGATGAGCCTACCAATCATTTGGACGCAGAGTCTATCGACTGGTTGGAACAACATCTTCAACAGTACGAAGGAACAGTGATTGCAGTAACGCACGACCGTTATTTCCTTGACCATGTTGCAGGTTGGATTCTGGAGCTGGACCGTGGTGAAGGTATTCCGTGGAAAGGAAATTACTCTTCCTGGTTGGAACAAAAGACGAAACGGATGGAGATGGAGGAAAAGACAGCTAGTAAACGTCGTAAGACATTAGAACGGGAATTGGAATGGGTTCGCATGGCTCCAAAAGCCCGTCAAGCGAAAGGTAAAGCCCGTCTGAATTCTTATGATAAGTTGTTGAATGAGGACGTGAAAGAGAAAGAAGAAAAGCTGGAAATCTTTATTCCGAATGGTCCTCGGTTGGGGAATAAAGTTATTGAAGCTAAACATGTAGCTAAAGCTTATGGTGACAAACTCTTGTTCGACGACTTGAATTTTATGCTTCCTCCGAATGGTATTGTCGGTGTTATCGGTCCGAATGGTGCGGGAAAGACTACGCTTTTCCGTTTAATCATGGGATTGGAAACTGTAGATAAAGGTGAATTTGAGGTAGGAGAGACTGTAAAAGTTGCGTATGTGGATCAACAGCATAAGGATATCGATCCGAACAAAAGCGTTTATCAGGTAATCTCCGGTGGTAATGATTTGATTCGTATGGGGGGACGTGACGTTAATGCCCGTGCTTATTTGTCCCGTTTTAACTTTTCCGGAGCTGATCAGGAAAAGCTTTGCGGCGTGCTTTCCGGTGGTGAAAGGAACCGTTTGCATTTGGCGATGGCTTTAAAAGAGGAAGGAAATGTATTGCTGCTTGATGAGCCTACCAATGATATCGACGTAAATACATTACGTGCTTTAGAGGAGGGTTTGGAAGATTTTGCAGGTTGCGCGGTTGTCATTTCCCATGACCGGTGGTTCCTTGATCGTATTTGCACACATATTTTGGCTTTCGAAGGAGACTCTAATGTATTTTACTTCGAAGGTTCCTATTCGGAATATGAAGAAAATAAACTGAAACGTTTAGGGAATGAGGAACCGAAACGTGTTCGTTACAGAAAGTTGATGAGTGATTAGGATTTTATTATAAATTGAAAGTTTATAAAATATTTATGAATGAAATTGAAAGGCCCTGCATCTTTTGCAGGGCTTTTTTTGTTTTCTAACGCAATAAAATGTTTATCTCTCTTAAAATTTTGTAGTATGAATGTAATGTAAGTCTAAATAATATTAATTATCTTTGTTCTGCAAATAAACTTATATTTAATAAAATCAATTAACAAACGAGCAGATTTATGAGAGAACATTTAATTCGTTTCCTGCTAACAATTATTTTAATGTTAAGTATTGCCGTTACGACTATTGCCCAGACAACAGTGAAAGGACAGGTAGTAGACGTAGATACGGATGAACCATTAATCGGCGCTACCGTAACTGTGGAGGGAGTTTCCCAGGGCAGTGTGACTGATGTAGACGGTAACTTTACTTTGAAAGTAGCTAAGAATGTAACTTTGATTATAAAGTATCTTGGTTATAAAGATTTACGGAAGAAGATAACCCGTGAAGGTGTCGTTGACTTGGGAATATTGAAATTGACTCCGGATGCTATCGCGTTGAATGACGTAACCATTACTTCCTCAGTGGCTATAGCCCGTAAGACCCCTGTGGCTGTCTCAACTATTGACCCGGTTTTTATTGAAGAGAAATTGGGCACACAAGAATTTCCGGAAATCTTAAAATCTACTCCGGGAGTATATGCCACTAAACAAGGTGGCGGATATGGTGATTCCAAAATTAATATGCGTGGTTTTAAGACTGAAAACATTGCTGTGATGATAAATGGCGTACCCATGAATGATATGGAGTGGGGTGGCGTTTACTGGTCGAATTGGGCCGGATTGTCAGATGTAACACGTTCGATGCAAACCCAGAGAGGTTTGGGAGCTGCTAAAGTTTCTGCTCCATCCGTTGGTGGTTCTATCAATATAGTAACCAAAACGATTGATGCACAAAAGGGTGGTTCTATTTCTTATGCGATGGGAAATGACGGGTATAATAAAATTCTTTTTACTGTTTCTACAGGTTTGAGTAAATCAGGTTGGGCGATGTCTGTCTTGGGAGGTAAGACTTGGGGAGACGGCTATATTCAAGGAACGGAATTTGAAGGTTATAATTGGTTTGTGAATATAGCGAAACGTTTCAACGATAATCACCAGTTGTCTTTTACTGCGTTTGCAGCACCCCAATGGCATAATCAACGTAATAACAATGATGGGCTGTTTATTGACAGTTGGCAGTCATTAGCTAAAAACTACATGAATGGGGATAGTCCGTATAAATATAATCCGACTTATGGTTTCGGTCGTAACGGAGAACGTAAGACCTCTTCATACAATCAGTACAATAAACCTCAGTTATCTTTGAATCATTTATGGCAAATCGATGAAAAATCGAGTTTGAGTACGGCGCTTTATGTTTCATTGGGACGTGGATATGGATATTCCGGACAAGGGCTAACGTCCGATGACAGAAATGCATGGTACGGTTCTTCTTATGGTACTTTGAATACAAAATTCCGTAAAGCGGATGGTACTTTTGCTTATGACGAGATTTATGATTTGAATGAAGCGAGTGAAAATGGTTCGGTGATGGCAATGTCCAAGTCTAAGAATGACCATAACTGGTATGGCTTGCTTTCTACCTATACCACTAAATTTGGAGAGAATTTTGATTTTTATGGTGGTGTTGATGTACGTTATTATAAGGGAACACATACTAATGAACTGGTCGACCTTTATGGAGGTGATTATTATGTAGATTCATCTTCCAGAAAGAATGTATTGGCAGATAACAATATAGCTGCGGCCAATCCGGATTTTGTGAATCAAAAACTAAAAGTCGGAGATGTCGTTTATCGTGATTATGACGGCTTTGTCGTTTCAGAAGGTGCATTTGCCCAAGCAGAATATAATAAAGGTGATTTAAATGTGTTTGTTGCCGGCTCAATTTCTAATACGGGCAATTGGCGTTATGACCGTTTTTATTATGATAAAGCCCATGCAAAGTCAAAAACTGTAAATTTTATAGGTTGGACGGCAAAAGGCGGTTTAAACTATAATTTAGGAGAACATCATAATGTATTTGGTAATATCGGATTTATCAGTCGTGCTCCTTTCTTTTCAGGCGGTGCGTTTTTACAGTCTACAACAAGTAATATGACTAACCCGGATGCTGTGAATGAGAAAATCTTTTCTGTGGAACTAGGTTATGGTTTCCGTTCTAAGTTTTTCACTGCTAATTTGAATATCTATCATACAAAATGGATGGATAAGACGATGACTAAAGGCATTGAGGTTTTGGATAACGATAAATTCGTTGACCGTATGGGGTTGAATATGAGTGGTGTAGATGCTATTCATCAGGGAGTTGAATTGGATTTTGTAGCTAAACCCCTTTATTGGTTGGATGTTACAGGCATGCTTTCGATTGGAAACTGGAGATGGGCTAGTAATGCTAAAGGATATTTCTATGATTCCTCCGGACAGCCGGTTGCGAAATATGGAAAGAATGCGGAAGGTAATGTGGAAATTGTCCATGCCTCAGGTATTCAGGCGGAAGACCATGCCTCTATGACCGTTAATCTGAAAGATGTAAAAGTGGGAGGTTCTGCACAGACAACTGCTGCTTTAGGTACTATTTTTAAGATAAACAAACAGCTCCGTGTCGGAATAGACTGGAATTTATATGCACGTAATTATGCCGACTGGTCATTTAATGCCAGTGATATAGCTCTTAACGGAGTGAAAAACTATTCTACTCCTTGGCGCATTCCGACGGCCAGTACATTTGACTTGAATGCTAATTATCGTTTCGAAATAGGTAAGATTGACGCAAGTGTTTCCGGAAACGTAGAGAATGTATTTAATCAGGAATATATTACGGATGCTACGGACGGTGGAAATCATGATTGGAAGACATCTTATGTATTCTATGGATTCGGTCGTACATTTAGTGTCAGACTTAAACTTAATTTTTAATATTTAATTAATTGGAAGACGATGAAGAAAAATCTGTTTATTTCATTGACAGTATTGATATTGCTGGCAGGATGTGATTACAATGATAAGTACTTCGATGGCTTGGATGAGATTAGTAGACCGACTGATGTGAAGAAAATCGAATATACGTTGACTGATGAAGACTATGCGGCGGTTGCTTCTAATGAAACCAATAAAGCCTTGGCAGCGGAAAGAGGGCATGAAGAAGAGCTGGCAGCATTGAAAACTACTCTGACTTTTACTTCGACGATAACCTCTATTGAATATCTTCCTGCATTTATTGCGGCTAAGTGGTACACTGCGGATGATAAGTCTGTAGTAAAAATTACTTGTAATGAAGAAGGAGGAGATGCCAGTTTGTCTGAAGCGGTGATAAAGTTCAGTAAGGGGAAATTATACACTTTGACAGATGCCGATTATAAACAAGTTTGGGAAAAAGATATTAATATATTTTCGCCGTCCAAGCCTGCTTCGGATTATTTACCGGGTATTTTGGCCGGAGCTATTTCTGGTGCAGAAGCAGGTACTTATATTTATGCGTCATATAATGTGTCAGATCGCGAGCCGGTTGCTATAACCTATGCTTTTGAAGAGGACTTCGAAGGTACGTCGCATAAAACAGATATCGAAAGTACCAAGTGGAGCAACATTACTATAAAGGGGAACAATAAGTGGCAGGGATATCTGTTTGGAGCGAATTTATATGCCAATATTTCCGCTTATAGACATGAAGGAGAGCTGGATGCATATTTGGTTTCCCAGAAAATAAATATTAAAGAAAACATGTTGTTTACGTTTGATGCATTGTATGCTAATTATGTAGCTACGGGCGGTAAAGTATCGGTGTTGGTTTATACGGATTTGGATGAAGTGACAGCCGAAACTTTAGCTGCTGCAACTCCGGATGATTTGACTTCTCAGTTTCAGATTCCCACCTCTACATCAGGTAGCGGTGATTTTGAGAATGCAGGTAATGTAGATTTGTCTTCTTATGCCGGTAAAACAATTCGTATTGCATTCCACTATACGGGAAATGGTACTACTGGTGCAACCTCTACAATTCGCATTGATAATGTGGCTGTTAAAACTCCGGGGAAAAATACCTATTCCGTTGTCAATTCTCTTTATGAATACAATGGAGAAACCTGGGAAGCATATTCCGGTACGGACATCAGTGTGTTGAGTCAATCGGATTTTGTGCGTATGGGTTTGAAATATGACAACTTCAGTTCTTCCGCAAAACCGGATACATATCTGCCTACTTATATGGCGTTGACTTATCCGTATGCGCAGAAAGATGATTTGAAATGTGTTGCATATAAATATTACGACGGTTCTACAACGGATATTCAGGTAGGAGAATATAAATGTGGAGAAGGTAATGTCTGGAGTAGAACAAGTAATGTAGTAACCAATCAATTCAAACGTTCGAAAGGAGAATGGAAATACAGTCCAGATGTTACGATTGAATTGAAACCGGGTAGAAACCAACCTGATGTAGCGGAGTACTATCAAGCGATTGTTGATTATGTGGCTAATGACCCTACGAAAGGTGAAGATTATTATCAGACAGGCTATACGAATGCAGAGTTCTATTATGGAGCTTCATCATACCAAAATAATATAAGTTTCAATATCTCTTCATGGAGAAGCTCATGCCTGGCTGGAGAGCAAGCGTACGGTTCGTTGTCTGATGAAGAATTAAAAGCTTTAATGAATAAACGTCTACCGGAAGCGTTTATTCCGGCATTGGAAAAATTGCATCCTGATGCAGACCTTTTGCCAAGCGGTGCAGAGCTTAATTATATTATAAATTTTGGAATTTATGAAGGTAGTTCGATAACGAAATGTACGCATACTATTGCATATAAGGTGGTAGGTAAAGGTAAATTTGAGTATGTCCCGGATTCCTTCCAACCTCTTGAATAATAGAGAAGTCATTTGGGTATTATAAGATGTAAAGAGACTGCCTGTATAGAATTGAAGATATATCATTTGAATGATAGAGTTTCTTTCTTTGGGCGGTCTCTTTACTCTTTTGTTTTTTGTGGATTTTATACGGTATGGGCTGCTTTTTTCTTAGATTTTATTTTCACTTCTATAGTTTTGTTCTCATGATTACCGGATTATGGTCGCTGTATTTCCAATTGGGAGAGAAATAATCTATGCCTTTAAATTCGGAAGAATGAAGAATATAATCAATTCTCAATAAACGCTTGAAGTATTTGAAAGTGTACATATACCCGTGTCCGCAAGTTTGAAAGCCATCCAGCAGTTTGCCCCCTTTTATGGTATGGTATATATAGGAAGAAGGTAAAGAATTGAAATCCCCGCACACAAGGGTAGGGTGGGGAGAAGAAGATACCAATTGATTGATAAGGTTGGCTTGTATGGCACGTTTTCGAAAATTGTCATATAAACCTTTGATAAGGGTAAGGGCGGCACGTTCAGTTCTTTGAGTAACCTCTCTTTGAATCTCTTTTTTAAGTTTCTGTTTATTGCGGTTTACTTCTGTCGTTTGCAGATGGTTATTAAATAAACGGATTGTGCGGTTACTTACCTCAATGTCACACCAAAGACTGCAATTATTGGAGCCGGGATAGGTAATCAGACATTTTTCTTTAATGGGATAGCGGCTGAAAACAGCAAGTTGTAAAAGATGTCGCCCATCGGGAGAAGAAGGAACATAATAGAAAGGCCATTCTGAAAAAACAGTACGGAGACTATCGACTGTAAGCTCATTATTAATGCCGAATTCTTGAAAACAAATAATGTCAACTTTCAGGTTTCTTATTTGAGAAGCGATTTGTTTATATGAATGACCGGTCTGCTCATTGTTGAAATGATTGACATTGTAGGTGAATACGGTCAATAGTCTGGGGGTATATGCATTGATTTGAACCTTGGGCTCGGAAGCCGAATGAAAAAGAGGAAACTGAAAGATACATTCCAGATAATTCCAATTTCCGAGTATCGCAATCAGAGGAATAAAAGCCCAGTATCGCCAGCGAATTATCCAATAAACAGCAAAAATGAGATTTACCGACAAAAGTGCCGGTAATCCCAAACCTATAAAAGGAATGAGTTGGGAATCGTCCGGTGAAGTGGTGCCGCTGAAAATACCTGTTAATGTAATGCCTGCTAACGCACAAGTCAACAATATGGAAATGTAATAAAACAGTCTGTAAAAGGCTTTCATCTTTTTCTATTATATTAGAATCATCTTATTATACATGCATTTTGTATTATTCTTGTATCCCGTTTTCTTTTGACGGTGACAGCCATTTTTCGATTATTTCTTTTAATTTGGCCTGTACGATAGGTTTGGATATAAAATCATTACATCCTGCTTCTTTTGCAGCCTTCTGGTCTTGTTGATAGGCATATGCGCTTTGAGCGATGATAGGAACAGTGGCGGACAATTCACGGATGATTTTCGTTGCCTCCAATCCGTCCAGATTAGGCATTTTGATATCCATTAAGATAAGAGCCGGTTTCATCTCATCATACATGGAGACAGCTTCCATACCGTCATGAGCTCGGATTATCTGATAATTTTTACCGAGAATGGCATAAAGCAAGTCATAGTTACTGTCCGTATCCTCGGCTATTAATATACAAGCCTGTTTCTTTTGACCTTGTTCTCGTCCTGTTTCTTTTGACGGCTGGAGGATTGGGGAAGATTTCTGTGTCGTTTTGTGAGGTAGCAGAATGCAATTTTCGTTTTCTTGCGTTATTTCTTTAGAAGATGGCATATTTCCGGGTAGCGTGAAATAGAATGTGGTACCAGCGCCAAATTCTGAACTGACAGAAATCTTTCCACCCAGCCTTTCAACGATTGACTTACATATAGACAGTCCCAATCCTGTACCTGGCGCATAGTTATTCAATTTGGCAAAACGTTCGAATACACGTCCTACTTTTTCAGGTTCAATGCCTGTACCCGTATCCGTTACATGAAAAACAACCTGGTTATCAATCAACTTATATCCGTAGCGGATACTTCCTTCTTTTGTAAACTTGAACGCATTATTTATCAGATTTGACATTACCTGGAACACGCGGTTCTTGTCTGTTGCAATTGCCAGATTTTCATCCGAAGGTTCGTAAATGAGACTGACTCCTTGAGGAGCCCGGAAGATATGGGCATCGTATATTTCTTTGCATAAATTATGAAGATTGGTAAGTCCTATTGTAAATTCGATAACGCCGGATTCAATTTTCGAAAGGTCGAGAATCTCATTGATAAGGTTCAGAAGGCGCTCGTTGTTGGCTTCAACAATGTCATAATATGTTTTCCGTTCTTCCGCATCATCACTCTCGGCAATGAGATGTGAGAAACCGACAATAGCATTTAGGGGAGTACGTATTTCGTGGCTCATGTTAGCGAGGAAAGCCGATTTCAGTTTGTCGGACATTTCAGCTTTCTCTTTTGACGATTGAAGTTCTCGCTTGATGGTTTCCAGTTCTGTAATATCCCATTCGATGCTGACGATGATGGGAGAAGATAATTCGTCACCGTCCACTCGTATTTTTCGTTTGTCGAGGATAATCGGATTCCCGTTTTTGTCTCTGCCTTCAACAGTCCAATGCAATCCTTTTCCAGTGGTAGCGACCAGAATATCCTCTTGCCTTTTCTTTTCCGCTACTATGGGAGGATAATAATCGAAGTCATTTTTACCGATAGAATCGCCGATACAAAGGTCCCGATTATATGATTCGCGATTTCGATACAGATATCTGAAATCATTGTTTATCTCTTTTACAACGATACCGGCAGGCAGATGATTGATAGTGGTATCCATAATAAGATTGAGGCGTTTGATTTGAGCCTCATATCGGATTCGTTCGGAAATGTCGTGGGCAAACGACCAGTAACTTTCTTCACCGGAATCATTGATAACGTTGTACATTGTTCCCTCATACGCCAGGATATTTTCATTGATTCTTGAAGGGCGGTGAGCTATGAAATAATTATTCCTGCCATGTATGATAGCCTTGCAGCGTTCGTTCCAAGCTTCCTTTGTGGGCATATCTGCAGTAAAATCGTAGACCTTTAACTTGCTGATATCCGCACTTTCGCTGATTCCGTGGTTATTTAGGAAACGGCGGTTGGCGAAAATGAGCGTACCGTCTTCCTTAGCGGCGAAAATACTTTCTCTTGCATTATTTATTGCGTGCGTCAATGTACTGATGTCATTTCTCCGGTGTTGGATATCGGTGATATTTTGGATATACCCTTCGATGCTTAAACTGCCGTCCGGCAGTTCCTCACGCAAATATGCCTGGATACGCATATAATATATCGCTCCGTTCACTCGGACACGGTAACTGATACTTTCCGTATTCGATTCTTTGATATTGTTACAGTGCCAATTGATAAAAGTTTGCCGGTCTTCCTTGAAGATGTATTCCAGGTATTTTTCAAAAGAAATATGCTGTACGGCTTCTTCACATAACACTCCGGTATATCCCAGATAGTGAAACACATTTTCATGACTATTATAAATCCATTGACCTATTTGCGCTACTTTCTGGATTTCGCGCAATGTACGGTTGGCCTGTTCCAGTTGGCGTTTTACGTTGCTTCTGCGGGTGATATCCCGATATTGGCAAAGGACCATCCCATCATAAGGAAACATGATACATTTAAAGTAAAAAGTATCTTCTTTCAGTATCAGTTTAAAATTCTTGCTGACGCTTTTTTGTTTCTTGAGTACAGATTGAAAAACAGGAATCACTTTTTCCCGTGTGTATTCCGGCAGAAGTTCGAATATATTTTTCCCTAGAAGCACTTCTTCCTGCAGGAACCATAAATCGCTGTGAGAATCAATATCTATGCACATACCTTTTTTGTCAATTAGCAACATCGTGTCAGCAGTCAGTTTCAGTATCCTCTGTGCATTGTCGGCATTGTGTAATGTTCTGTTCATGTTTATTCGATTAGATGATTAAGATTATTGCATTTTGACAAAGATAAGAAAAGATTTGATTATCTGTTTTTATTTCCCGATATGGTTCTTTTTTATTTTTCTGCCCGTTTTGCTTTTTCCCATGTTCCGTTTCCTTTTTTCTTTCTTAAATACCGGATTCCTTTTAATACATTTATATTCATAAAAAGAAAATAGTAGGGAATGAAGAGAAATTTGTTTTTAATTCGTTTGGTAGACAGGTAATATCCCCAATATCCCGTTCCGTAAAAAAGAAGTTGTAAACCGAGCAAAATACCGTAAAACACAGGAGCTTCACCCAATGCCAGGATAATGACATTCAGGGGAAGAAGCGCGAATAGCAAAAATGGCGTGACAGACCATCTCAGTACCCGGTGTGATACATATTGGAAACTCAATATCCCGTAACGGAAAGGATTTAGTAACGGATGGAGCCTGCGGATAGCTTGAAGTCCTCCGGCGGCAATCCGCACCTTTCTTTTTTCTTCTTCATACATATTAGCCGAGCCGTTCTCGATGGCGTAAGCGTTGGTACAATAGGCGATGACATACCCCTTCATTGTAATTCTCAAAGAAAGTACAAAATCATCAAGCAAAGTATCCGGTTCCATAGGTTCAAATAACTCTCTCCGTATGGCAAACAGTTCTCCTGCTGCTCCTACGGCCGAGTATAACCGTGCATCAAGCGCTTTCAAAGTAGATTCGTATTTCCAATAAATCCCTTCCCCTCCGGTAGCAGCTTCGTCTTTCAGTTGCATGGCAATCCGTTTTTCTCCTGCCACACATCCCACTTTCGGATTTTGAAAAGCGAGTACAATCTCTCGAATCGCTTCCCGGTTCACCATTGTATTGGCATCGGTAAATACTACCAATGGAGTTTCAACGAACCTCATGCCCCGTGTCATGGCAGCAGTCTTCCCTTGTCGGAGCGGGTGGAAAAACACTGTCGCCTTTTCTTTCCAACGGGTCTCCAGACGTTCATTTGTACCGTCATCACTTCCATCCGTCACCCATATAATACGTAGTTTATCTACGGGATAGTCTAATTCAAGGCTATTTTCCATTTTCTTGTCTACCACCTCTTTTTCATTAAAAGCAGTGATAAACAATGTGACTTCCGGCAAGTCGTTATCCGGTACAGATAATGAATACTTTACAGGCTTTATAAAAAGTTCTTTCAGTTTTACGAGAATATAGAGTATGATTCCATAACCCAGATATGTATAGAACACAATAAACAGGGCAAACCAGAAAATGATTTCGAAGCAGGAAATAAGAATTTCATTCATAGTTTTTATTGTGGCAAAATTAGTGAAATATATTATAATATCGTATTATACAACTATTTCTTTCTGAACAAATCTTATTCGATTCGTCTGAGCAATTCATTTTTCTTCTCCGATTCTTTCAACATATTTACAAAGTAATAAGCATCTGTCTTAGCGGAAATACTTGCCTGGTCCGCTTCATATCGTTCTACGAAATTCTCCGCATGTTCCGTTAGAGATGTCCGGCAATCAATATTTAGCATGAGTTTATTGTCGTAATCGCCATAACTGAATCCGGTTATATCCTCATTTGTTTCTATATATTCGATGTCAGACAGGGAAATTCCTTGTATATTAACTGTAACCGAAGGATAATAAAAATTATTCTCGCCGTTCAAGTCCATCGTCAATTTCCACATATGAGGAGCTGTTTGGCTGATAGTCGGTTTGCTGTGCTGGCGATAATAATAATATTCATAGTATTCCTCTTGGCTGGTAAACCACATGGAATCATCGCCGTCTTTTCCATAAGTATCATTAAGCCATTCCAGAAGGTCTATCCATTTGGTATCTGTGCTGTGCACTCCTACGGAGATGGCTGCCCTTTCCTCTTTAGGGAGTGCCAATTCTTCGAGAATGGCAGCTTTTATCATATCTTGTTCAGTTAGTCCGCTATTTTCAGGTGGACTATAAAAAGCCCTTTCAAGTATAACCTTTTCCAAATCCTCCTTTTCTATGAACGGATATAATTTTACAGCTCCACTTTGTGCGGTCATGGTCCTGATAGGCGGGTATTGCATGGCAGCTTCAATATATGCTTTTTCATTATTCGGTTCCGCAAGCATTTTGCAATTACGATTATTTAGTTTGTTATAGATGATATTTTGGGCGATAGGGAAATGTTCCATGAGTTTTTCAGGCGTTCTTTCCTCTTTCTCTACGTTCAAGTCATGGAAAGCTATGCCTACTCCATAGTTTAGCATTTCCTGTAGGTCACCCCATAACAATCCCGATTTTTTATAAAAACGGTAATAATCTTTCGTATATCCTTTTTGTATGCAGGTTGTGGCATTCATAAAGTCCCATTCTGCCGCTACTGTGACACCGAAAGAGAAACGTACTTCCCGTCCTGTCCCGTCTGTAGAGGCTAAGGTCTTTCCTAAAGAATAAGTATCAGGCGGTAAGTCTCCGTTCTGGAGATGTGCCAAGTCATAAAAATAAGTGTAGGATAAAGGTTTGCCGTGAATAGCTGCCCATGTGTAAGAGAAAGCCGAATGCGGGCAGTCGTCCTGCATCATCATAAACAACCATTCTTTGTTATATTTCAATGGCGGGATTTCGGCATATAAATATTCTGCTTGTTTTTCAGGTTTTACATGGATTGTTATTTCAATTTCTTTATTCGTTGTCTCATTGCCGAAATCATATATAAAATCTGTTTTGCAGATGATATCCTGCCTGTTGCCATAATTATTATCTTCCTGACCCTGATATAAGTTCAGTTTGCGGATACAACTGGACATTGCCAGACTGACAGTTAAGAATAAAACAGTACTGATATTTAATTTTTTGCTCATAGATTTATGTTTTCTTTCTCGATAATGTTTTCCTTTTAAATTATTTACTACGATTGTTCCTTATTTTCCTGGCATGACTATGCTTACTTGTTTTTTATCAGATTATTTTCTTCGTCCTCATATTCTTTCTTCTGAGTGAAAAGTCCTCCGATATTTTTTAACCGGTTGATTACACGTACTTTAAAACTGTTAAACAACGAACCGTCGGCACTTACCGTTCCGTATCCTGTTATTGCCCGTGCACACCGTTTTCGAATAAAAACTATTTTTCCGTATCTTTTCAACTGTAAGGCCAGATATCCGTCTTCTCCGCGGATAATATCCGTACGAATCCCTGTTTTTTGTGCATAATCTGTCCGATAGGCGAATACAAGCCCCCGTACGCTGAGTTCCGGACGTTTAAAAGATTGGAGCCATAAATAGATGTCACGGGCAGTTTCATAGAACTTCAATCCCAGCCACGAATGGTGCTTGTCCGGAATATAACTCCAAAGCGAGCTGACTGCCACTACCTCTTTTTTCTCAAGTGCGTCTACCATTGTTTCCACATATTTGGGCGGATACATCGTGTCGGAATCTATGTTGATATGGTATTTGCCTCTGGCATGGCTTAACCCGCAGAGACGTGCGAAGCCGCAACTGTGCCGCGTCTCCGTATAGCAAGGCACACCACATGCATTATAGACTTCGGCCGTACGGTCTTTCGAGTCGTTGTCTACGCCGATGATTTCCATGGGATATTTACATTTCATATCGCTCAACGACCAAAGGCAGGCAAGCAAGTGTTTTTCTTCATTGTAGCCGATAAGCGCTACGGTGACAAGCGGTTTGTCACTCTGTAGCTTAGCAAGTTTACCGCGTACTTCTTCTATGACAGATTGCGGAGCTTCCTCAAAAGGCTTTTCATAAACCTGTAAATATTTAGAATACCATTTCATAAGTTATTGGATGTTTTGTTCATTGACTGTAGCCGGGACAAGGCTTTCAAACAATTGCCTCCATTGTTCCGCTATGTTTTCTATCCGGAAACGTCGTACATTGATGCGTGCCTGTCTGCCCATCTCTTTCCGGGTCTTTTCATTCTCTATCAGATATGAGATTTTTTCCGCCAGTTCTTCAATATTCCCGTCCTCTACCAATAACCCGTCTTTACCGTCATTGATGATATCTCTCGGCCCGCAAGGGCAAGTGAATGAAACAGGAGGTACCCCACATGCCATTGCTTCGATAATCACCATTCCGAAACCTTCGAAACGGGAAGAAAGGACAAATATCGAACTTTCACAATATTTGTCCGCTATATTTTGTACGGTCGGTTCCAATATACAACTTGAAGTGATTCCTAATGAGTCAATCTGCCGTTGTAGCTGCTCCCGCATGCCGTCACCATAAATACGGAGTGTCCAGTCCGGATGATGTTGCGCAACAAGATGCCAAGCGGAAATCAGACGGTCAAATCCCTTTTGCGGAACATAACGCCCTACGGCTATGACTTGTTTGAGGCTACCGTCAGATGTTCGTTCAGGAAAAAACGGTAATGGATTGTGAATCACTTTTACATTATTCAGTTCTGTCCATTCACGGGCGTCCTCATGGCTCAATACGATAAAGCTTTTTAATTGGCGGAGTTGCCCGTATAATTGTTTTCTCCAATAATTACTGACAATGGTACGTATGAATGCAGGTAGGCGGTTGTTGCTGAAATCCCGGTAATTGGATTTATTAAAATGGATTTCTCCTAATTTCACACTGCCGTCTGTCATACTATTGATAAAATTGATATCCCGGCGGAGCAGGGAAATAGTGATGTCCGGATGAATCCGGTGCAAACATTCATTGAGCTTCTTCTTGAATAACCTCTGTTTTCCGATGTATTTGAACAGTCGCCGGTGAAAAGGCATATCATTCAATTCGTCATAATCTATGTCGAGTTGATGAAGGATGATAGAAGAATGTAATTCATAATACGGCTTTCGGTCTTTTCCGTCCGTCAGAATGATATGTATTTCGTAGCCGAACACTTTTGCGAAATAGTTTGCTTTTAGTGTCAATACCCGTTCCATACCGCTGGGATAATAGAGCGAGGGAATGCAATAAGCTATTTTCATATTTATCAGAATATTGTTTGTCGATAGTTGTTTGTTTTTTCAGGTTATCCCGACCGAGTCGAGCACTTTCCGCATTTGTGCCTTCCACGATAAAAAGCGGACAGAGTTACGTATCTCGGAAGAAGACATTTTCAAGGACTGCCTGAAATTGATTAATCCTTGGATATCAACCGGAGATTCATCCGGGGGAATTTTCCATACATACGGCATTCGGTCGAAGTCTTCATCTGTTTCCGAGTATGTAAAGGCGATTCCCCGGGCGGCATATTCACGGTTTTTCAAAGTTTTGATGAAAGTAATCCCGGAACGGTGGCGCCCCAGGCTGCCGATGGCGAAATCCGCCTGTTCAAATTGGGCATCCAGTTCCTTGCCGTGTAAAGGACCGTGTAGAAGAATGTAAGGTTCTAAATGATTTTCGCGGATAACAGGTAAGATTTCCTCACGTTCGCGTTCGCCGGACAATGGTCCTACGATATGGAAATATACTTTATATTCCGGATGAGTCTGGTAATACATAGCCAATCCGTGTACAAGACGGTCGAAACCGTGCCAATAGTGCACTTCCGCTACACCGATTAAATGCAGTTCTTTTGAAATATCGTTGCAATACCGTTTCATTGGGACAGCTTCAAAATCTATACCGTTGGAAATCCGTATGGTATGTCCGCCAAAAATCTCTTTTGCATTGGAAAATGTAACGATACCATTAAGCGTTCTAGCCAATTGACGGCGAAAACAACGGTCGATGGCAAGGTGGAGTTTCATTTTACGTGTGATATACTCCTGGTCATAAGGATAGGTCGGAATCTCCATTACGACCTTTGCCCCGATACGTTTTAAAGACCTGACTAACCGGAGGGTAAAAGGACTGGCATTGTGGAAAGAACGGATATAAACCAAATTGATACTCTCGCGGCGGACATACTCGATAATCGGGGAATAATAAACCCGTTTCCATATTTTTGCGGCAAACCCCGTACCGAAATCGGCTATAACCTCGTCGTCCACCATCCAGCGTCGTCCTCCGTATGGAGTGACGTCATAATGGCACAGGCGGACATCCACCCCGCATTCTTTGAGGGCTTTCACCTGGTAATGTATTTTCTTACTAATCCCGTTGGCTTTGTCGAAGCCGTGGAATATAAGGAAAAGGGCTTTCATTCTTTATCTGTCTATTATTACTTTATTTAAATCTGCCGTTTTCATGCATCCTTCAAAAAATCTTCATTTTCAAAGAGGAGAATATTTCTGGCAGGCGTTACATAACAGGATATATAACGTATGAATTTATTCTGATACTGTACCTATTCTGTTGTTTCCTTTATTATTGATTCCTTTTCTCAATTTATCTGAGCGATAATCTGTTTTCGGTATTCTTCGCCGGCATCTGCCACTTCATTTCCTATGGCGGTTTCATTCACATATTTTCGTTTCAATTTAACTTTCTTGCGCGCTCCCATTCGCCACCATTCGTATTCCACATCCACATGTCCGATATCAACAGCTTGATAACCGGCCTTGAATAAGTCATAGGATAATACGGTTGCTGCCGGACCGAGTGCAATCAGGAACAGAACTTCTTTTTCCAGCTTGCAGGCTTCCCGTTTGATATCCTCCATGCGTTCAAATGCATTGCGGGACGGACAGAGAATGCGGCGGATGCTTTTCGCATTGTCGAAAAGGTCATTGCCTACTCCGAGACGGCTTTTCTCCCCTTCGATAAAAACGATATCCCGATTCATCCAGATATTCTTCATTTCCTGAAACCATCGTGCAGAATCCTCCTTACGGGCAAAATCCATATAAGGACGAGTGACAAATGTATTATAATATTTCCGGTCTGCCGTTAACAGACGGTCCCACCAGGGACCATACAAGTAAAGATGGGTTCGCCAGAAACGTCGGCTCTTGCGGTTATATCGATATAAATCGCAGAACACGTCGGAGATACAGACAATATGGCCTTTCTCTTGGCTTCTCAATACCTCGTTCAGTCGTTTTGCCAGCAGCGGGCCGCCTTTTTGAAAACGGATTTCTTTATCCGGACTGGTGAGCAGAATCTCACCGTCTCCAAATCGGCTGACAGAACAGCGGTCATCAATGATTTTGCGTATTGTTTCATCTATAGACGCTACTTGCGGTATGACTTTTCTTTTTTTCCGTAATGCTATATACCAGAAATTGTACCATTCTACAGTACTACCGTATCTCAATTTATAATGCAATGTTATGAGGACGTTCCGTATATTCATAGTTATGGATTTTTTCTGAATGACTGCAATTTTCTGATGATGTCATATTCATGAGTCATTTGTATATAGATGCCAAAGATAATAAAACTAATGAAACTTTTAACGGTAACTGTTATAAAAATATCCCTCCCTTCCAATATATAGTGCAATGGAATAAGGAGTAAAGTTATCAGGCAACTCACTATCAGCGGAGAGATAAGCTGATGTACAAATGTTCGGATGTTTCGTTGAAAAGTGACACGGTACATTTGCCAGTAGCATTGTGCGAAATTGACGGTGAATGTTATGACGATACAGCCGGCTATGGCTGTCAGCGTACCGAAATAGAATATTCCCAGCAATATTCCCGTTATATTAAGTACGGACGAGAACAGTCCGCATATGAATAGGCTTCGCGTGTCACCGGCTGCCTGGAAGATAGAGCCTGACGAAGAAAGAATGATTTGAATACCGACTGAAAGTGCCAGTATTCGAAATACCGGAACGGACGGTAACCATTGGTCTCCGAAAATAATCAACGTCACCTCTTCCGCGGTAAAGAAAAGTAGTACGCTGAGCGGCAATCCGATAAAAGAGAGAAAACGCACGATGCGCTCGTAAGAGGTTGCCAATTTATCTTTGTCATCCTGAAAATCGCTAAAGACAGGATGCATTACCGGAGTAATTACTTGAGTGATATTTTGCAGAGGAAGCATCATCAGCCTGTAGGATTTCTCATAATATCCTAAATCAGACATGCCCATGTATTTGCCGATGAGTAATTTATCTAAATTGCGGCTGAAATAATTGATGACATTAAACAAGAATTGATAAGCGGAATAAGAGATTATCTTCCGGAGTGCCGGCAGTCCCCAGGTAAAATGCAAACGTTGCGGATAACGCTGGTAGGAAATAATAAATATAAGAATGCTGGATATAATCGGGTTGATAATCAGTGCATACAGGCCGGCGCCGCATAATGCGGCGGTTATGGCGGCCGTACCTGCCGAAATCTGAATGATGAAGCTGCGGAGAGCGATAAATTTAAATTCTTTGTTCCGGTAGAACATCGCTCCCGGCACAATGGTGGCGGAAGCAAAAAAGAGATTGACGGAAAGCAACTGGCACAGCGTCCTCAGGATGCTGCTTTCATAATAGTCGGCAATCAGCCACGAGGCAGCGAAAAACAGAGCGCTGATGCCGATACCTGCCCATACGGTGAAGGAAAAGATATCCGACAGTTCTTTTCGTGTCAAAGACTTGTGCTGCACGATTGCAGGTGATACTCCCATATCAGTAAACAAGTTGAAGAATGCGATAATGATAGTGGCGATAGCTACTATTCCGAAGTCCTTCGGTGATAACAGGCGGGCCAGTACGCCCGCGACGACGAGAGAGATGATAATGCCACTGTATTTTGCCAGCGCCGTGTAAAATATTCCGGAGAATAGCTGTTTTTTGATATTGTTTGTCATTGTTGATTGTCGTTTTGATGATTAGTAAGCAAGGATTTGAACAATAATATGCCGATTGTCCTTGCCGAAACATATTTTCCATATTTGACAAGACACAACCATGTAATCCTGAATCGTTCCGATATTTTTAGTGAATGCGCCTGCCATACGGCGGCATTGAGCATTTGTGACAGATATAGGTCGATAATCGCTTTAGTCCTATGTCTGGCGGTTTGTTTTCTGAAATCGAGAATCTTCTGTGTAACAATAAAGTATCCCTCCATGTTCCGGTAAGCAAATTTGCGTGTCATAATCGAATTCTCTCTGATACGCCGTTGGAAGAATGCCCGTTTAATGCAAGCGGTTTTTCCGGCTTGCAGATAAAGCAGGGTCGTGAATAACTGGTCCTCGTGTATGATACCGGGGTAGAATTGCAACTGGATTTCTTCCAGAAAAAGTCTGCGGATAAAATTGAGACAAACGGAAGGAGTATATATTCTCTTCTTTAGTTGAAGCTCAAGCGCTTCAATGCCGGTATAGACTTTATTTTCCAGTTTGTCCGTCCGTTTGTAATTCAGCGCAGGAGCATTCCGTACGTTGCCGTCACGGAAACATTGCGCATCGAAAAATACAAAATCAAGCTCCTCCTCTTCGCATTTGTGATAGCACAATTCCATTGCATCTTCTTCTAGCAAGTCGTCGCTGTCCATAAAATAGACATATTCGCCGTGAGCATGGGAGATGCCGGCATTGCGTGCTTGGGATAATCCCCGGTTTATTTGCGTGTATATTTGTACACGGCTGTCCGTAACACTTATTTCTTTTAGGATTTTCAGGCTTTCATCTGTCGAGCCGTCATTTATAACGATTATTTCCAGTTCTTTTAAACTCTGGCGCATAACGCTTTCTACCGCTTCGCGGACATACTTTCCAGTATTGTAAACAGGAATGATAATGCTGACTTTTATTCTATTATTTTCCATACGTTTGGTTGTCTGACAGGATTCTAACAGTAAGACAGAGGCCGGTTCGCCAGTTCTTTGTAAAGTTCGGCATATTGTTTTCCTACTTTATCGATATGCATATTTTCGAGGGCATAGGCATAATTCATTTCTCCTTTTTCCGTAACTGCCAGCCGTTGCGCCTCTTCCAATGCCCGTACGATATCCTGTTTGTTGCCGGGTTGGAAAGTCGGGTTTCTGGTGTTTTTCAACAATTCGCCTGTGTTGCCGGTATTCGGTCCCACCGCAACCTTGTGGAAAAGGAAAGCGAGAGGGACATAAATAGAGTTTAGCACATCTTTCTGTTGGATAAATATTACATTTGAAGCAGCAATATAATAAGGGAAATCATAATCATCTATCCGTTCGTCACTGGCTCCTGCCTGTAATTTCCGTATGCAGTTGAATAACGGCATGAGCAGATAGTACCCTATTCTCGATGTCCATCGTTTAAAGATGTTCTTGCCATACCTGTTGCTTCGGGAAAAAGGATAAAGGCGCGGGGCGAGCAACAATTTATAATCTTTGTTCCAGGCGTGGAATGCATTTAGCATCATATTCCTTTCTTTTCTGTTGTGGAATTCCTCAAAAGCGGTAATGATAAATGCTTTTTGCGACAGGTTGAGATACTGCCGGGCACGTTCCATGCTGATATTCTCCTTATAAGTATATTGGTAAATGTGATGAGGTATGATGATGTTCCGGCTATTGGGATATTTCACGATGAATTCATTCCGGCTGAAATGTTCCATGTGTACGATGACGTCGCTTTGTGATTCTATGATACCGTATGCTTTGCTGATTATTTCATTTGCATGATGGGGACAAACATTGTGCCTGGTATAGACAAAATGCGTTCCCTTTGAACGGAAAAAATGAATTCGTTCTTTTAGGCGGCATATCATATTGGAGGTATCGGACGACCAATCGAACATCTCTTCGGGCCACTGGAAATGTATGATGTCATAAATTGTGTCCGAATTCCAAAAATCCTCTATGGAATATTTTACATTAATACCCGCCATTCGGATAGCGTCACACAATATCGGTACAAATAAATTATCTGCGTCACCATTTTCTCTAAAGACAATAAGAGCTTTTATCGAATGATTGTTTGTTTCTTCACTTTCATGCATTTTTCTTTGGATTTTGAGCAGCAAAGCTATGCAACAAAGGTAATTAAAAGATATGGTAGTTTTATCTTTTCCGGCTGTCTTTTTACATGCCGTTATATCGTTTATGCCATTTTCTTTTCGTTATATTTCCGTTTTTTGCTTTTCTGCCGGCATTGCCTCTTTTTTTATTTATGATTGCATACTTTTTTATTTAGAAAACTTTTTATATATATCCAACAGCGATTCGGCAGTCCTCCTCCATGAAAATTGCCGGCTCCGCCTTAAACCGTATTCAACCTGCCGTTGATACAGCTTGTCATCTTTTTCCAATAACAATATTTTGTTTGCAATCTCCTCCGCATTGAACGGATTGGCTAACAATGCTCCTTCACCTGCAATTTCGGGCATAGCCGACGTATTTCCCGCAATGACGGGGATGCCGCAAGCCATTGCTTCGAGTATCGGAATACCGAAACTTTCGCGGAGCGAGGGATAGAGGAAAGCAAATGCGCCACTATAAACCGCCGCAAGGTCCTTATTGGCGATATAACCCGGAAAACGGAGGAAACTTTTGATTTCCGTGATTTTTTCCTCCTCCAGTATCCGGTCGATGGTATTCTCTTTGAGGTCCGCAATGAGTAACGGCAGTTTTCGGGTTGATTGTTTAAGATAAATACTGTAAGCTTTCAGTACCCGGACAGTATTCTTTTTCGGGTCCGTGTTGCCCAGGAAAAACAGGTAATTGTCCGTATCTGTATATTTCCGGATAATTTCAGGGGCTTTTGACTGGGGCTGGAAATGATTGTTGAATCCGTTGTACACGGTTATCAGTTTTTCTTCAGGCAAATGTAAAGCATCGATAATCCGTTGTCTTTCAAACTGAGAGACGGTAATGACCTTTTCACAATTGGGAAGTACACGGGGGACAATCATGCGACGATAATGCCATCCCATCTCCTGATACCAGGTAAAGCCGGAAGATTGCCGTTTTTCCAGATAAATGATATCGTGCAAAGTCAGTACCAACGGAACCGGGCAATATAAAGGAGCGGTATTGCTGGTACAGTGCAATAAATCAGGCTTGATTTGTTTGACGGCACGGGGGAGCGCCACTTGTTCCCATAAAGGATAGGTGGGGCATTTCAGTTCGATGATATGCAGGTTTTCCGAACTCCTGAGGCATTTGTCCGTACCGGGACTGACGAATACGAAGTACTCGTTTTCGCGGTCTATCTTTTGCAGCTCCCGGATACTTTCGAGAGCGACAAAATCCATCCCGTGCTTATTGGTGCGGAAAATTCGTTGGGCTTCGATAGCAATTTTCATAAATTCTTTCTTTGGAGATAATTATTAATGATGTTCGCCATGTTCTGTATGGATAAATTTTTTATTTGCTCCTTTGAGTCTGAATAAATTACCCATCATAGTGAGAGCTAGTATGGGTATTTTGATGATTGCTTTTCCGGTCTGCCTACTGAAAAGCAACTCCTTCGGTACGGGCAATATCATCACTGCCGTTTGTGCTGCCGACAGTATCCACCACTTTATCGCCCTGGTCCATTCGTCCCCGTTGCCATATACACTCAGTAGGATACCGATGGCGGTAAAGATGAAAGTCAGTCCGAATATTCCGGCGAGTTGAATCAGGCGCGGCGGAAGCATCCATTGGAATATCTTGTCGCAATAGTCGAAATTACCATGCAAGAACGCTTTCGGCAAATCCGGGAGTGAAGCGCGAAGAGCGCCGAATTGTGCGGCTATCCAGCGCTTGCGTTGATTGCTGATAGCCTCTTTTTTTTGTGTCTTTTCATCGAATACGGGTAAATTGGCGAGATAAACAGTATGAATCCGCTGTTGTAAGAGCATTGTTTCAAGCTCCTTGTCTTCACCCGCTGTCCGGAGCCTTTTTACATTCCGGTAAAACCATCCGGCCTCAAAAGCCATTCCCGAACCCGATAAACCGGCAGAAAGTCCCAGTGCGTTATGTCCGCTGCGGAAAAGCCCGTTATTGATTTCCTCACTGATACCGTCGAGAATGGAAATATCCGTATTCATATTCTTTCCGGTGCGGTGTGCCTGTACGGAACTCACCCCGTTATCGAAAGCACGGTTGATGGCAGACAAGAAATCCGGGACAGTCTGATTGTCGGCGTCCATGATAACGACTATGTCATATAAATCGATATCGATGCTATCCATCGCCATAGCAAGCGCTTTGGCTTTAGAGCTTTCCGTGTAATCTGCCGTTATCAGACGGATAGGAAGGGCACGTAGAGACTCGACTGTTTCCTGCCGCATTTGGTCGGAGATGACTATGATATCGAATAGTTCCTGCGGGTAGTCCTGTTCGAGAAATGTACGCACGGAAGAGAAGATGACGCGGTCTTCCTTGTAAGCGGGGAAAAGCACGGCAAAGTGCCGGAATGTACGTGCCTCAGGATAGTGGGGAGGACGATAGAACTTTGAAGCGATGGCGTATAACAGCAAATAGCATACGCAAAGCATGAGGGGAATGTAGAGAATCCAGTCGATGATAGCCATCATATATTCATTGTTTTTGTAGTGTGTAATTTGAGACGGCCGGAGAGGGAGGCATGAACAAGCCCCTGCAGACTCCGCGGCAAACGGCGAAAAAAAGGTCAAAGCGCCCTTTCAACACATAAGCAAGACTGTTTTTACCGGCAGCGACAGTGCTTTGGTAAAGTATGGAGAACAGGCGGGCGGCTCCCCGCAGGTTACGCCGGGCATAAAGCAGGCGGTTGCGTGTCAGGTAATAAGTGCGCAATTTGCTTAACTGCCCGGTACTTTGGCTTTCTTTGTGGAAAATGGTGCAGCCCGGTTCATACCATAATTCATAGCCGGCGCGTGTCATGCTTGTGCTCCAGTCTAATTCCTCATAATAAAGGAAAAAGACTTCCGGCATCATTCCCGCCTTCTCTATAACCTCGCGCTTTACCAGCATGGCCGCGCCGTGCAGATAAGGGGTAGGGTGGGGAGTGTCGTAACTTCCGTCGTCGGGACAGCCGAATCCCAGCATATTGTTGCGCAATGTAATCGGTGTCAGAGGGGTGAATCCGGCGAATTGTATCTGTTGAGGCGGAAAGGCAAAACGTATCTTCGGAGAGAGCCCCCCTATCCCCGGATGACTCTCCAAACGTTCTATCAGACAAGAGATTCCGTCCGCTTCAATGTACGTATCGTTATTTATCAGAAAAAGGTATTTCCCTTTTGCCGCCCGGAGCCCGATATTGTTGCCGCCGGAAAATCCCTTGTTCATCTCACTGCGGATAGCAACGACCGAAGGATATAATTGCCGTATCTTTGCCGCTTCATTTTCCAGTGAAGCGTTGTCTACCACTATGATTTCGTAGCTTACGGACGAGATGTGCCGGTGTAATGAATCGATTAGCTCGCAAGTGTCTTTGAATCCGTTGTAGCAGATAGTGATGAATGATATGTCAGGAATATTGTTTGTCATTCTCGTTGTCGGTCTCTTTATTGAATATTAGGGCATTTTCTTCTTCACTGATTCGCCGGTCAATGTGTGGAGCGGCAAAACAAAGGGCAAAACCTATGTATATCGGTAATTGGTTGGGATATTGCATGATGTCGTTGACATAAGTGGCAATGAAAAAACCGGCATCCATGCATAGCCATGCCGCTATCAGTCCCCGTAAGTTCTTGTTGCGTACCTTGAACATCAGTATCCATGAACACCATGCGAAAAGGACACCGTGTATGGAAAGGTAGAGTATCAGTCCGATGATGCCGGTTTCTACCCATACGCTGATAAGCCATGAATCGGGCGGATATGGCATTTGTTCTTTAGACTCGAAATTTCCGGCTTTAGACAAGCCGATACCGTATCCGAACGGCTTTTTAACCATCAGTTCCTTCATCCGTTGCCGGTTCTCCACACGTACGAGGTAAGATGCATCTTCCGAAGGATGGAAAGAAGAACGCATTTTATAAATATACTGGTTGCCGTTTCCGATATGGGTGAAATAGAAAAAGCAGAAAATGGAGATAGATACGAAAACACCCCCTAACAGAGCTTTCCAGTTTTTCGCAATGATGGTTATCATCAGTATTCCTCCCATGAGGACTCCCATTGCGGCACGGGTTCCGGAAATCCCCATTCCGTAAAGTCCGCAGAATGCGACCAGAAGGAAATAGAAGCGCATCCATTTTTTCTCTGTAAAAAAGGCGGAAATGGCAAAGATGACAGCAGACATGGCGGCATGGACTCCGTAGTTCGCCGCGTCGGAGAAACAGGAAAAATACCGGATACCCGACCAGATGACATGGGTACGCCATCCGCCTAACGCATATAAAAAGTAAAGGTCCTTGGAACTGAATCCGTGGTTTTTCTGCCAATACCCTTTCAATGTGAAAACCAGTACGAATACCGACCAGATAATCAACAGTAACTCAATGTCTTTTTTGCTGCGGATGACCAGAGGAATGATAAAGGCGCATATTAAAGGGATAAGCGCGTAAGGAGTAATATTGATATTCCATGCCGCCATTACGTTGTTGGGATTCAATATTTCCAGCAGATAGAAAGACAGCCAGATTACAAACATATAAGTCATTATGTTTTTTCCGCGCCGCCAGTCCGTCTGTTCGTCATTGTTCAGTTGTGTCAGGCAGATAACGGTAAATAACAAGATAATCATCATCGAGAAGAGACCGGTCTTGATATTTATAAACATACCTGCTGCAACCAGTAAGAATTGCGCTGCGAGAAGTATATGAAACGTTATTATCCTATTCGTCGTCATCCTCGTCTTCTGATTCTTTTGCTTTTCTTGTGAGGTTGAATATGATTTTCTCTGTTAATGATAATTGGCTGAAACGGTATTCCAGTCTGCGTAACATCGTATATGGCGGTAACTGTCCGGTAAAATCTTCCGCAGCTTCACGGCTGGCGTTGGTCAGGCAAATGCGGAAAGGAATTTCAGATTTGCCCAACTGTAACATGAGCTGTTCGCAGAGCTGCTTGTCGGTACTTTTCCAGCCGCGGTCTGCAGGAGCTACCAATATGTTGGCATTGGCATCGTGCAGCAATGCGGTTGGAATGTTACTCTCGGACAATGGCGGATAAGCCACTATCAGAATGTCCTCCCCCTGCAAGGCGTAAAAGTCCGTAATGCTTCTTGCAAGCAGGTATTGGGTGGAATCCGTGTTGAAATCTTCTCCATAGATGATAAACCGGGTGTTCAGCATACGGCTCTGCATATACCCGCAGATTAGGTTCCCTATTACGTCTTCCCCGGAATCCCTGCCGGTGCTGAGCAGATTGATAATGAACACTCCGGGAGACTTCCTCTTGTCCAGGAAACGGAGCAGGGAATTGGTTAATTCCTTTACGGAAAGCTGCACATAGGTTTTTGTCAATCCTCCGTACCGGGAAGTCGAAAGGCTGGGGATAGCTCCTATCGTTCTGTACCCTGTGACCCGCTTGGTACGGGCGGCGTCGCGCAACGTCCTGTCCAGTATCTCTATCAGCACCAGCAAAGCGATGATTATCAGGAAACTGCCGATGCAGACTGCAATGATGATTTGCTTCCGGTTAGTCGAGTTGGAGGCAATCGGATAAGTAGGCTCATTGAGAACCTTCAAGGTAGCGGAGGTCATTTCCAGATTCTTTGATCTTATCCGAAATTTCGGATAACAACGTTTATCCAAACCAAAATATTATCCCAACTTGACTTTTTACTATATTGAAT
>NZ_CAUCSQ010000057.1 GCF_958445495.1 uncultured Bacteroides sp.
ATTTTCGCTAATCACCAAATTTTCAAGTACTTACAATTCGTCGAACTCACGTTAATCAACAATAAACATAGTTATATGAGAAAAACAATTCTTAGTATTTTAAGCCTGGCCTTGCTATTGTTTTCCTGTAAGAAACAAGTTCAGGAATGGCAAAGGCCGGAACATGAGGTCCTTGTTCTCGAATCAACGGATACGGATATCGAAGAAAAATATTCCGCCGCCATCACCGGACAGCAGGACGTGGAAATCTACCCGCAAGTCTCCGGCACTATTTCACGAATATGCATTACGGAGGGAAAGCAGGTAAGCAAGGGCGAATTGCTGTTCGTCATCGACCAACGGCCTTACAAAGCCGCCCTTCAACGAGCAGTAGCCAATTCGGATGCGGCAAAGGCGCAGGTAGAAACAGCGATGCTGACGTATGAAAGCAAACAGGTGCTCTTTGAAGAAAAAGTTATCTCGGAATATGAGCTGACTACCGCACGCAACGAATTGCTTGCGGCCCGTGCCGGACAAGCCCAGGCCGAAGCGGAAGTGGAAAGTGCCCGTAACGACCTTTCCTATACGGAAATATGCAGCCCGTCAGACGGCGTGGTCGGTACGCTTCCTTTCCGTACCGGCGCTTTGGTCGGCCCGTCCATAACCCGGCCATTGACTACCGTATCGGACAACAGCCGGATGCATGTGTATTTCTCCATGACGGAAAATCAAATCCGTCCCTATATACATGAATTCGGTTCACTGGATTCCGCCCTCAGCAGAATGCCTGCCATCCGTCTGCAACTGAATGACGGTACATTATATGAAGCTGCCGGACGCATCGAGAGCATAAGCGGCATTATCAACCCCAAAACCGGAACGCTTTCCGTCCGGAGCAGGTTCCCCAATGAAAAGAAGGTATTGTTCAGCGGAAGTTACGGAAATGTCATCATCCCCCACAAGTTGAAAAACGTACTGGTCATTCCCCAGTCGGCAACTTATGAGTTGCAGGACAAGATATTTGTCTACAAAGTGGAAAACGGTAAAAGCGTATCTGTACCTGTTACGGTGGGAAAACTGAACGACGGGAATAACTATATTGTGCATTCCGGTCTGAAACGGGGAGACACGATAGTAAGCGAAGGTGTAAGTCTCTTGCAGGACGGAATGGAGATAACCGTAAAACAAATAACAGAATAAACAAAGGATATATGAACCTCAGATATTTTATAGAACGCCCCGTATTATCCATCATTATTTCGATGACTATCATATTAATGGGGGTAATATCCATATTCACATTGCCGGTGGAGCAATATCCGGATATCGCTCCGCCAACGATATCGGTATTCACCTCCTATCCGGGAGCCAATGCCGAGACTGTGCAGAAAAGTGTCATCGTCCCGTTGGAAGAAGCCATTAATGGCGTGGAGAACATGAACTATATCACTTCCACCGCATCCAATACCGGAGAAGTGATGGTTAATGTTTATTTTAAACAGGGAACGGATGCGGACATGGCTGCCGTCAATGTGCAGAACCGGGTTTCCACGGCACTCGCCCTGCTGCCTGCCGAAGTCACGAAAATCGGTGTACAGACAACCAAGCAGCAGAACGCGCAGTTAAAGAGCATCGCTTTATACAGCCCCGACGGTTCTTATGACATGCAGTTCCTGAATAACTACATGAAAATAAATGTCGAGCCTCGTATCAAGCGTATTGCCGGGGTAGGACAAATGCAACTGTTCGGTTCCAACTATAGTATGCGTATCTGGCTGAAACCGGACAAGATGCTGCAATACAAGCTGATACCTTCGGATATTTCTGCCGCGCTGGCGGCACAGAATATCGAGGCTGCCACAGGAGCTTTCGGGGAGAACCACGCCAACGCTTTCCAGTACACCATGAAGTATCGCGGGCGGTTCTCCACGCCGGAAGAATTCGGCGACATCGTCATCCGGTCATTGCCCGACGGGGATATTCTCCGCCTGAAAGACGTGGCGGACGTCCGGCTGGGAGATGAAGCGTACAACTATTCCACCAGTGTAAACGGCCGTCCCGCCGCCATTGCCATGATTTACCAGACAGCAGGCTCGAATGCGGCGGAAATCATCAAGGAGATAGACACGACAATGGCGGAAATCGGCAAGGACCTGCCCAAAGGCACGGAGTTCGTCACGCTGACGGATACGAACGATTTCCTCTACGCTTCCATACGTGAAGTGGTAAAGACGTTATTGGAGGCGATTTTGCTGGTTGTCCTGGTCGTATATGTATTCTTGCAGGATATCCGCTCGACGGTGATTCCCACCATCGCCATCTTTGTGTCCGTCATCGGCACATTCGCTTTCATGGCCGTTGCAGGATTCTCAATCAACCTGTTGACATTGTTCGCGCTGGTCCTTGCCATAGGCACGGTGGTGGATGATGCCATTGTGGTGGTGGAAGCCGTGCAGGCACGCTTCGATACCGGTTACCGTTCATCATACATGGCTTCCGACCATGCCATGAAAGGAATTGCCTCGGCTATTCTGACCTCGACGCTTATCTTTATGGCTGTGTTTATCCCGGTGTCCATGATGGGAGGGACATCCGGCGAGTTCTATAAGCAGTTCGGATTGACGATGGCTGTCGCTGTCGGTATTTCAGCTATCAATGCCTTTACATTGTCTCCTGCACTTTGCGCCCTGATGCTGCGGCCTTATCTGGACGAAAACGGCAAAGTGAAAGACAATTTCGCCGCGCGTTTCCGCAAGGCATTCAACGCCGCCTTCGGTGTCATGACACGCAAATACATGCAGGGAGTCATGTTCTTTATCAAGAGACGATGGCTGATGTGGGGAATGCTCGGACTTTCTTTGGTCTTGCTGTTTTTTCTTGTACGGCACACAAAAACGGGCTTGATACCGGATGAAGATACCGGCAGCCTGATGGTCAGCATGAATACCCAACCGGGAACATCCCTGTATCTCAACCACGAGGTTATGAAGGAAATCGACAAACGTTTACAGCAAATACCCGAAATAGAATACAGTGCCGCCGTATCCGGCTATTCGTTCACCGGAGCAGGACCTTCCATGGGACTTTATCTGCTTTCGCTTAAAAACTGGGACGAACGCAAGGATACGGGACAATCCGCAAGTGACGTAATGAACAGGATATATGCTTTTGCGCCGGAAGTTCCCGATGCGCAAATATTTGCCATGGCTCCGCCCATGATTGCCGGATATGGCATGGGAAACGGTTTTGAACTCTATCTGCAGGATAAAACGGGAACGGACATAGAAGCATTCAAAAAAGTAACGGACAATTTTGTGGCGGCCTTGAATGAACGGCCGGAAATAGAGACTGTATATTCGGCTTTCGACACCGGCTATCCGCAATATTGGGTGGATATTGATGCCGCCCAATGCGAACGCTCCGGCATTTCTCCGAACGAGATACTTGAAACCTTGTCGGGATACTACGGCGGCAATTACGTGTCCAATTTCAACCGCTTCTCAAAGCTGTACCGTGTGATGATACAGGCCGACCCGGATTACCGCGTAACGCCGGAATCGCTGAATCACCTGTATGTAAGAGCCGGGGAAGAAATGGCTCCGTTGAGCAACTTCGTGAAACTGACAAAAACATACGGGCCGCAGGATTTATCCCGCTTCAACCTCTATAACTCCATAGCCATCAGCGGCGCTCCGGCTAACGGATACAGTTCAGGAGAAGCCTTGCAAGCCATTCGGGAAACGGCAGACAAAGTGTTGCCCCAGAATTACGGTTACGAGTTCGGCGGCATCTCACGCGAGGAAAATAAAACCAGCAACAATGTACCCGTCATTTTCGGTATCTGTATGCTACTGGTATATATGATTCTATGCGCCTTATATGAAAGTTTCCTTGTCCCGTTCGCCATTATTCTGTCCGTGCCGGTCGGGTTGTCGGGAAGTTTCCTGTTTGCACAGCTATTCGGGCTGGAAAACAACGTGTACATGCAGACGGGACTTATCATGCTGATAGGCCTGCTTGCCAAGACAGCCATCCTGCTGACGGAATATGCGCTGGAACGCCGTAAGGCAGGCATGTCATTGGTACAGGCTGCATATAGCGCGGCAAAAGTCCGCCTCCGTCCGATACTGATGACCGCATTGACAATGATATTCGGATTGATACCGTTGATATTCGCAAGCGGCGTCGGTGCGAACGGAAGCCGTTCATTGGCATCCGGGGCTGTAGGAGGAATGCTCATAGGAACACTGGCGCTGCTCTTCCTCGTTCCGGCATTGTTTATCGTATTCCAGTATCTGCAAGAAAAATTCAAGCCCATACAGGCAGACAAGACTTCGGCGGACTGGAGCATCCAGGCTGAATTAGATGAAATAGAAAAGAAAAAAGTATGAAACGAACGATTATATTGATTTCCGTTTCCTGCCTGTTGGCAGGTTGCGGAATATACAAACCCTATTCCCGCCCCGTCGTGGACGTGGACAACCTGTACCGTGATACGACCGCCGTTGATTCGACTTCATCAGGTACACTTTCATGGAAAGAACTCTTCACGGATACCCGGTTGCAGGAACTCATCATACAAGGACTTGAACAGAATACCGATTTACGTATCGCACGGCTGAAGGTGGAAGAAGCGGAAGCGGTACTGATGAACGCCCGGATATCCTACCTTCCGACAGTTTCCGCAAATGCAAACGGGACGATTTCCCGGTTTGACGGGAAAGAATTGCCCAAAACCTATCATTCAGGATTCTCAGCCGCTTGGGAACTCGATATATTCGGAAAAGTCACCAATGCCGGGAAAGGCGCCAAGGCTGCTCTGGAAGGCAGCCGGGCATACGCACAGGCTGTACAGACAAAACTGGTAGCCACCATTGCGGGGAGCTATTATACGCTTGCCATGCTCGACAGGCAACTCCAAATCAGTCTTTCCACCCGAAAGAACTGGGAACATACAATCACGGCACTGGACGCATTGAAACGTGCGGGGCAGACCAATGATGTGGCTGTCTTACAGGCCAAAGCCAGTCTCATGGCACTGGAAAGCACGATTCTCTCCATACAGGAAAGTATCACGGAAACGGAAAACAGCCTTTCCACATTGCTTGCCATGCCTTGCAGGGAGATTCGGCGCAGTATGCCGGTAAAGGATGATTTTCCCAAAAATCTCACCATCGGAGTGCCGTTGCATTTATTGTCGAACCGTCCGGATGTACGGCAGGCGGAGTACAACCTCATGCAGTCGTTTTACGCCACAAATGCAGCCCGGGCCGCATTCTACCCCAATATTACCCTTTCGGGAAATGCCGGTTGGACGAACAGCGGCGGCGAGCTGCTTCTCAACCCCGGAAAATGGTTATTGAGCGCATTGGGGTCGCTGACACAACCGCTGTTCAGCAAAGGTACGAACATCGCCAATCTGAAAATAGCCAAAGCCCGGCAAGAGGAAGCCCTGCTGTCATTCCAACAAGCCATTCTCGATGCCGGTAAGGAAGTAAACAATGCGCTGGCACAGTGGCAAACGGCAAACAGCCAGATAGAAACAAATACAGAACAAGTGGAAACACTGGCGCAGGCTGTACATAAAACAGAACTGCTGATGAAACACTCGTCTGTCAACTATCTGGAAGTCCTGACCGCACAGCAATCCCTGCTGGATGCGGAACAGACATTGGTCGAAAAACAGTTTGACCGAATACAAGGCATCATCAACCTTTATCATGCACTGGGAGGAGGGGGACAATAAAACAGTATGGTTCACAACTACAAAAACAGGATGTCCGGTTGTTTAGAGAGACTCCGAATTCCATCAATGAGGATATCCGGACTTCATGGCACGGTTACAGGCGGAACTGCGGCCAAGATAAATGTCGGATAAAAAACAGAAAGTGAGATAAGCGGTGTCCATTAATAATCGATATATTAGAAAGAGGACATATGTACGGTAGATATGATAACCGGCATACGTCCTCTTTCCCTGCTTACATAAAACCTCGGTATCTAACTCCACCTATGTAGGCCTGCAAGGGGAATTAATGATTTTCCACAAAACCAATTATTGACAATCAACAAGTTAAATTCTTAAAGGCAGTTTCGGGATATGACATACCTCCTTTGTTTTTTAACCGTTTCCTTCATTGGACAGAGGGATTTTCCACCTGTTTTTCTTCTATTTTATAACCCAGTATGCTGCTAAATTTACGGGCAAATCCGGGAATTAACCGAATCAACACGCCTTTGAATCCCCAGCGGCCTTTCTCTATATCCATGTAGGAAAGACTGTCCGTCATTTTAAGTTGCGGAACCCACCGTTCCACAACACGTCCGTCATTGATGCCGCAACGGAAATGGGCGCTGGTATGTTTCACCGAATCATTCTTGATGCTCTTCTTCAGGAACATCGTGCCGCAGACATCAAAATGAATCTCTCCTCCCGGAAAACGGGAGGCCAGACGTCCCAACAAAGTCCTGACCTGTTTCTCATAGAAGTACATTACTACGCCTTCGATAACAAAGATGAACCGGGAGCCGGAATGACGTTCACGCAGCTCGTCCATCCAACCGGACTCCAGCAATGAAGCAGCCAAAGGAATATCATTCTTATCCGGCGGAGGCAGCAACCGCTCACGCAACGCCATTACTTCCGGTAAATCAAGTTCATAGAATACGGCGTTCTTTTTCTCTTTAATTCTTTGATAACGGGTATCCAGCCCGCAACCTATATTTACCACCACAGGCCGGTCTATCCTGCGGATAAAATCCTGCACTTTACGGTCAAAATGCCTGCCGCGAATCACGCATCCCAATGCGCTCATCGAAGCATTGTCAAATTTAGTAAAATCATAATCTATCTTGTCTACCAAATCGCAAGCCAATTCATCATAAAGAATCGCATCCTTGCGCCGGCTTTCTTTGGCACGCATGTAAAGAGTGATTAACAAAGTCTCTTCCACGGCGCCCAGCTTCATCTTTTCTTTCATATTTGCCATATTTCAGAAATAATATTCTTTCCAATTTTATTTTCCACCCAACAGTAAAAAAACTTTCTCCATCCCGCAAGCGATTCAATTCATATTTGTCACCTGCCTGTCCATCATCCGGGCAAATATCCCGTTTTTCTTCTTTAACTCTTCCGGCGTCCCCGACTCGGCAACACTTCCGTTTTCCAACACCACGATTTTATCGGCGTTGGCAACAGTACGCATGCGGTGGGCGATAATCAATACCGTTTTATTTCGTACCAATTCCGATATTCCCGCCTGTATCTTGGTTTCATTCTCCACATCGAGCGAAGCGGTAGCTTCGTCCAGCAATACAATCGGAGCATCTTTCAATAATGCACGGGCTATAGAAATACGTTGGCGCTCGCCGCCCGACAAGGTGTCTCCATTCTCACCGATAACGGTCTGGTATCCTTGCGGCATCTTATTGACAAATTCGTCGCATTGCGCCAAACGGGCAACTCTCCGAACTTCCTCGTCCGTAGCGTCCCGTTTGCCTATACGGATATTGTCCATTATAGAAGTATTAAAAAGAACCACATCCTGGAAAACCACGGAATAATTTTTCAACAGGGTTTCCGGCTCAATCCGGCTGATATCCTGCCCGCCAAGGGTAATCTGCCCCGATTGAATGTCCCAAAAACGTGCCGCCAACTTAGCCGCCGTGCTTTTACCGCTTCCCGAAGGTCCTACCAAGGCGGTTTTTTCACCTTGTTTAGCTGTAAACGACAAGCCGTTCAATATCTGTTTTCCCTGCTCATAGGAAAAAAACACTTGTTTGAATTCAATATCGTAACCTTTCGGAGTAAAATCGGTAACCCCATGCTGGACAGGCAACGCTTCCATCTCATTCATTCTGTCAATGCGCACGTCCAGATAAAATAAAGCGGCCAGATTATTCATCACCTCACTGACAGGAGCATATATGCGCGAACCGATAACCATGAATATAAGATAAGTGAACAAATCAATCGTTCCCGATACCAGAAGATTCGCGCCGACAATAATCACGCTCGCCAACCCCAGTTTCAATACGCTTTGAGAACCATTCACCAACATGCCTAACACCAGTTCGTTACGGGTCAGCACTTTCTCGTAGATATCGATGCTCTTATCCAGTTTTTCCAGATAATCATTTTCCTGATTATAGGATTTTATCTCCTGGATAGTGTCCAGCCCTTCCTGGATATGCTCGGTCACGAGCCGTTTGTTCAGATAATTGCTTTCATTGCTTTTCCGTATCTCTTTTTTGGAGAAATAAAGAATTGCAGCGGCAAGCGGGACTACCCAAAATAAGGCAACCGTCAACTGCCAGTTGTAAAATGCCATGCCGGCAGTAATCAGCAGAATACTGATAATGGACGCAAACAACTGCGGTACTGCATGTGAAAAGGTATGCTCGAGGTCGGTGCAGTCATCCATAATAGTAGCGGTAAGATCGGAAAGGTTCTTCTCGCCGAAAAAAGCCAAAGGCAGCTTACGCAATTTCTCTGCCAGCGAAATGCGCCGGTTCGCACTTTCGTCATAAACGGTGGTATAGGTACTGCGATATTGCAATACGGCAATAAGGTACATTACCAACATGAAAGCGACACCCAGTATGATATAATAGGCAATGCCGTGCGTTACCGAAGCCGAAGGATTAAATACCGGACGGAGATAATCCTCAAAAAACAAAAAGACAAACACCGCCGGCAACATCAATGCGATATCCAACAGTGTAGTGAAAAACACGCCTTTACAAAAGTCTTTCGCTCCTTTGGTTGAAAGGGCAAAACGTTTTTTTATTACTTCAATCATTGGAGACCTCCTCTCCTATTGTCCAGCGGACAGACCGCTGGTATTCATTCCACATATTATTATAAATACCCTGTTTTTTCAGTAACTCACCATGCGTACCCTGTTCCGCAATCCTGCCTTTATCAATTACCAGAATATTATCGGCATCGACAATGCTCGAAAGGCGATGGGCAATCATCAATACGGTTTTCCCTTTCGTCAGTTCTTTCAGGGCCTCTTGAATCAAGTGTTCGTTTTCCGGGTCGGCGAAAGCGGTAGCTTCGTCCAGGATGATGACAGGCGCATTTTTAAGGATAGCGCGCGCCAATACGATTCGCTGCTGTTCTCCGCCGGAAAGGTAGGTTCCCTCAGTACCGATTTTCGTATCCAGCCCAAGCGGAAGTCTACTGATTATTTCCCTGCATCGTGCCATATCCACAGCCCGTTCCACCTCCTCCATCGTGGCATCCGGATTGCCGTACTTAATATTTTCAAGCAAGGATGTTTTAAACAATTTCGTATTCTGAAATACAAAAGAGACATGTTTCATCAATTCTTCGGGAGCAAGTTCTTTCACGTTTACCCCGCCTATCGATACTTCTCCTTCGGTGGCTTCCCAAAAACGGGGTACAAGACGGGCGATTGTCGTCTTACCCCCGCCGGAAGCCCCGACAAGAGCCACTGTTTTCCCTTGCGGAATAACAAAACTGACGTTATCGACTGCCTTCTGCACAGCTCCCGGATAACAAAACGAAACCTTCTCAAACCGGATGCTAAAATCTTTCACAGGCTGCGGATTTTCCGTAACCGGCAAATATTCATAAGCAAGCAAATTTTCAAGCCGGCCAATCGCCTCACTCGCCTGTCCCAACGCCTGATCAAGATACATGCTCTTCATTATGCTCTGGGAAAACACCGGAGTAATCAGTACAAACAGAAAGAAATTGAGCAGGACCGAAGCATAATCTCCCGAATAGCCAATCAACAGAACGGCTAACGGCGCAAGAAAAAATACAAAACTATTGATGATGACAGTGTAGAGCGACATAGGCTTTTCCCACATCCGCGTATAACCGAATACCATCTTGTTATAGTTCATGATGCAACGATGGAAATTCTTGAAGGAATAAATCGTCTGCTGAAAAACCTTTACCACCGGGATACCTCTCACGTACTCCACAGCCTCCGTATTCATTTCTTCGAGAGAAGTCATGTAGTTTTTCATAAACTTTTGTCCTTCGGCATTCATCATGAATCCCATAACCAGCATAGCGATAACGACAGGAATTATACATGCCAGCCCCAATATCCAATCAAATACAAAAATAAGCACGGCCGCTATCAGAGGCACTAAAAAAGTAGCGGCAAGGTCGGGCAACTGATGTGCCAGAAAACTATGAGTGACACTGGCGTTATCATCTATGATTTTACGAATACGCCCACTGGTATTGACATCGAAAAATCCAAGAGGCATGTACGCAATCCGGCGCATTGCCTCCTTACGCAAATTCGATTCAACCCTGAAAGCCGCAAGATGCGACGACATTAAAGCCGCAAAATAGAGAATCACGCTCATGACGGCCATTGCCACCGCCCACCAGGCATAAGCCACAACATTGCCGGAAGAAGTAATCTCCCCATACTTAAACAGTTCTTTCACAATCAGCCAAATAAGAACATAAGGCAACATGCCCGCCAAAGCGCTCAAAGCAGATAATACCATCGCAACAGGCAAAAGCACTTTCCGCCGCCCCATGTAGTTTTGAAGTTTTTTCAGTGTACCCATAACATACGATAATTACATATTAAATTTAACAATCATTCAAACCGCCGGCAATCCCGTCAAAAAAGAACGATATTCCGATTTGTTCAAAAAAAGAGAGCTTATATTTCTATAAGCTCTCTTCCTGTACAATCCGGTGCATATATACACCTTAATATATTAATGATTTCAACCGAATTCTTCCTCATTTGCATAAGTTCCTTTATTTTTCCGCAAAGTTATGACTCCCGGACAAACCGGACAATACCTAAAAATAATGAATTCGAACATCGGACATGCTAAAAAAGGAATACGGACACAAAAAAGCGGATAAGGACACATTCGCCCCTACCCGCTTTATCAAACCCTAACCTTAATATAATATATACCTACAGAAAAACAGTAGATTTATTATTCATGTTTCAGCCATGTCGGAGGCAGAACCGTCCTTTTACCTTCCCCGTCGATTAATCCCATCTGCAAAGTCCCTCCGTTACAGTCGAAGTAACGAACCTCTATCGGATGCAATCCTGCTTTCAACGCTTTTTGGACGATAATCTCCACGGGCGAATGCGCCCCGTCATTGTCTCCCAGCAACTCACCGTCAAGCATCAGTGTACTGCCGTCGTCGGAAAGAAGGGTAAAGGTATAAATGCCGTCCGCCGGCACTTCCAGATAACCGGTCAATACAAGCCCGATATCCCCTTTCACTTCCTGAGGAATAGATACGGAATCTACCACATATTCCCCCCGTACGGGAGCTGCATCAATATCCGCACAAGAATCGCCCCGGAAATCATGCCATACGGCCTTTAATCCGGATTTCAATGCCAACGGAGCGGTTACCGCCCCGGCATAAGGGGCTTTCACATATCTGGTACGCACCACATCCGAAGGAGAACCGTCCGGACGGAAAGTACGGAAAGTAAAATCCGTTGTCTCCGATACTTTCAAACTGCCGTCATAAAGGGCCGACTCGCCGGTCGGCATACTTCCGTCCGTCGTATAGCGGATTTCAATACCGGGCAAAGGACAAGTCAAATCAATTACGGCGTTGTCGATAAATGCATTTACTTTATAAAATCCCTGCAAGTCAGGAACACGATAATTCACCTGCATTACATCCATCCGTTTAAACTGCGGAACCAACCGGCGATAGAACTCTTCAAGAGCGGGCCTTGCAGCCGGCTCCGTCCAGGCTATTTCACTCAACGCCCATAAACGGGGAACAATCATATATTCAAGACGTTTCATCGAAGGAATCCATTCAGCCCAGAGATTGGCTTGTATCCCCCAAATATATCCCTGCTGTTCCGGCGATAACCTGTCGTCCCCGCAAGGGTCATACATCAGTATTTTCTTTATGGAATTCTGATCTTGCGCATAATCAAAATAGAAGAATTCGTTCGGGCAAGCAATGACTTTCTTTCCCTGCGCAGTAGCAGCAGGTACGGCATCTTTCGTCCAACTCCTCCACCAAGTAATAGCCGCATCCGAAGACAACCCGTCGGCAACCACCTCATCCCAGCCAATCATCTTCTTACCATTGGCAAGGAAGAACCCCTCCATATTGCGTACAAACCATGCCTGGAGTTCTTCTACCGAACCCAGTTTCTCCGCACGGATACGCTTCTGGCATTGAAGGCATTTTTTCCAGTTCGTTTTCTCCACTTCATCCCCTCCCAAATGTGCATATTCATAAGGGAAAAGTTCAAAGACTTCTTTGAACACATTCTTGCAAAACTCTAAAGTGGAATCTTTACCCGGACATATCGGAGAAGAAAACGTTTGCCCCCATCCTATCAGCCCGTCACAGGCCAAATCCGGATATTGCCCGATAGCCGCCAGGAAATGTCCCGGCATATCGATTTCGGGAATCACGTCAATTCCCCTCTGTGCGGCATAAGCGACAATCTCTTTTATATCCTCCTGGGTATAATACCCACCATAAAGCGTATCTCCTTCTACAATCCTCAACTTATCTTCCGGAATCAAAAAATCCGTATTATCCTCTTCTTTCGCACGCGCCATACAGGTACGGTCATGGCTATTGAATTTTCTCCAGGCTCCCTTTTCCGTAAGCAGCGGATATTCTTTTATCTCGATACGCCATCCCTGGTCGTCACTCAAATGCCAATGAAATTTGTTCAGTTTATATAAAGACATCAAATCCAACACATGTTTCACCTCTTCCTTATTCCAGAAATGACGGGACGCATCCAACATAAATCCGCGCCATTCAAAACGCGGGCTGTCTTCTATCTGCACGGCAGGAACGGAATAGGCCTGTTTCAACCCCGGTATCTCGATTTCGGCCGGCAACAGTTGCCGAAGACTGGCAATAGCAGAAACAATTCCGGAGTAATCCGACGCACCAATCTCGATGGATTCAGCAGTCACCAACAACCTATAAGCCCCGGATTTCTTCCCGGTATCTTCCAATTTCAGATAAATATCCACCAGAGACGCATCATCAGTGACTTCGACCGAAGACGAGATTACATTTCGAAGAATTTCCTGCAGATACCCGGCGGCCGGAAATAAAGACTGCTCGGAAACTCCAATCTTCATCTCATCCTTAAAAATAAAATGCCCCGGCTGTTCCTCCAGGCTGACGGGAGCAGGCAAAATGGCAATCTCCTGTTTGACAACCGGCGTGCAAGAAGACAAAATACAAACTGATACAATCAGTAAAGAAGTTCTTAGTTTTTTAAACATAAAGGTTAACTGTTTATAGGATTAATGCCTTGTTTTAATTGACTATCTATATATAATACAACTAAAACCCGCAAACTACTAAAAAAGGAGAAAAGATTTTGCTAATTTATTGTATTTTTCCCCTGCGGGAACGAAAAAAAGACGCCGGAAAAGGATAAACGAATAGCAATAAATAGGTAATTATTGATTTTTGTCACCAATGTTACAACTATAATCCGCACCCGCATGTTATCTTTGCAAAAAAATAAATTATGGAACAATTACATGCTCATGAAGTCCTCCACATGATGGAAGGAAACAGTTATTCCGAATCATCATTGAAAGAAGCCATTATCGAAAAATTCGGAAAACACCAACGTTTCTATGCCTGTTCCGCCGAGAATATGGATATTGACGAACTTATCGAATTTCTTAAAAGAAAAGGCAAGTTTATGCCTACGGATGAAGGATTTACCGTAGATATAACCAAAGTCTGCAACCACTGATTCCGATTTGGATTGACAACAGTTTCCATTTCAGAAATTTCTGGGAACGGAAACTGTTATCCTCACTCCTGCCTGTCCGGAAACCAACCTCCGGCCTGCCTCAATACCTCATCTTCATGGCCGGTCATTCCGCCAATACGTCAATATACGGCCGACGCTATAATTTGTATGAATAAGATAAGGAACACCATCGCAATCGGATAAACCGTTGCATAGGCCACACTGGGGATATTGCTGTCCACCATCGAATCAGCGGCAGCCAATCCCGGGGTACTGGTCATGCCGCCAGTTATGGTTCCCAACAAATCCAACAAACTGATTTTAAATACAAGGCGTCCGACAATCACTGCAATGAGCATCGGTATCAATGTTATCGCCGCTCCTACACCGAACATCAGCAAACCGCTTTCCTGAAAAGTCGCCACTAGATTCTTACCGGCGGAAGTACCGACTTCAGCTAAAAAAAGAAGCAAGCCCAACTGACGCAACAATTGGTTGGCAGGACCTGACATGGACCAGATAACAGGCCCCGTCTTACCCACTGCACTTAAAATAAGCGCCACCATCAACACTCCCCCGGTCAACCCCGGAGAGAACGAGAGGCTGTCGGAAAAAGAGATGTTTATTTTACCGAACAATACCCCCAGTACAATCCCCATCGCAATCGGGAAGAAATCAGTATCCGAAAGTTTCTTCACGTTGTTCCCCAATAACCGGGCTACTCCTTTAAGCCCTTCTTTTTCACCGACAACCATCAGCTTATCACCGAATTTCAAAGCAAGTTCGGGAGACGGAGACAAATCAATGCCGCTCCGGCGGACACGGGTCACCGTACAACCAAAGTTTTTCTGCAAATTCAAATCGCCGAGCTGCTTGTTTATCATATCCTTCTTAGTCAACAATAGAGATTCAATCTCCTGTGTCCTGTCCAGAGGAAGCTCCCCCTCCTCCCGTTCGCCGACCAAGACTGCAAGTTGGTTCAATGATTCCTCACTACCTACCGCCTGTATATAATCCCCTTCATGCAATACGGTATGCGCAGTGGGAATGGATATGTTATTTTCATGTTTCAAGCGGGAGATGACCGCTCCTGTCATGCCGCGTGCATTAATCTGCATCAGACTACGGTTGAATACGCTCGGATTCGTAATACGGTAAATGCAAGTCGTCAGTTCGGGAAACTGTCCGCGACGCTCTATTTCCAGACGGCGGGCTTCCTTGTCCAAATCCACCCGCATCAGTTTCGGCAATAACTTGACGAACAGAATCACACCGATAACTCCAAACGGATAAGCAATCCCGTAAGCGATGGAAGCCAGAGGCGAATTCGTACTGTCAATCGCCACTGCAAGCCCCGGCGTACTAGTCAACGCTCCGGCAATCAGCCCCACAACACTGGGAGTATCAATATCAAACGCATACTTCAGCCCGACAGCGGTGAGGCAGGCAGAACAAATGATAAGCATAGTGATGAGAATCAAAGTTTTCCCTTTGCTGCGGAAGGAATCGAAAAATCCGGGTCCGGCCTGGATGCCGATGGTAAATATGAAAAGGACCAAGCCGAAATTCCCCAATTCTTTAGGAATGACAACACCAAAATGCCCGAAAAGAAGAGCGATGAAAATAACCGCCGACACATCAAGCGATAACCCCCTGATTTTAATTCTACCCAGCATAAATCCTAATGCAACAATCAGGAAAAGAGAAAAATAAGAGGAATGCAACAAGTCAGTAAACATAAAAATAAAGATTAGTTAGTTAAGGGCGCGAAGATACGAAAAAGTCTCCAGATGCACAGCATCACGGAGACTTTTATAAGTTCGACAACCCGAATTCCCCCTCACCGCCTAATAACTGGTTACCATATCTTCCGGCACACAGATATAAAAATCCGCACGGCCTTTATTTTCTTCATCCAATTTGTCAATGAATTCCTGACGCACGGAAGTGACCGTCACGATGCTCGTACCGGGGCGGTAACGAAGCAAATAAGGAATAATCCCTCCCTTCCAGTCAGAGTGGTAACTTCCATTAATATGCAAAAACTTCCCTCTGATATTATTTGCGATAAACCATCCCATCGTAGCATCCTTTACGGCCTGCGCCTGCGCCAATTTATAATTATCTCCGGATTTCCGCCCTCCCATCATATTCATCATACTGAAAGCCGCCTCACTCTCTTTCTCATCATAGTCGAAAGCAATGGGCAAAGGAGCGATATACCTTTTAGCCTCATCCGACAATGAGTCCAGCGCTTCCATCCCTCCGTTTTTTACCGCATTGGCATAACGGCGGGGGATATTAGTAGCTACAAACGGAATCTTATTCTCTTTGGCAAAAAAAACCACCGGATAATAATCCGTACTGTAGTTAGGCCACAAACGGGCTTCCTCCTCAAAACGCTCGTAAGTAATCTTACGTTGCAAATACTCGTCCAGAATCAACTGATTATCGCTTTCCATCATCTCCTCTCCCAACGTCAGCTTCTCCTTATGAATGCCGTAAAGGGAACGGGTTATTTCAAATTCCAGCCAGTGAGTAATCGGGCAATTATGCATCTCACCTAAAAAAACCACATCATACTTGGCAAGCTGCCGGACCAGTTGCTCATAGGTAATCCCCTTTCCTTCATTATCAAACAACGCATAAGCAGGCTTACCTGTTCCAATCTGCGCGGAAGCGGCAGTCAACAGGCAAAAGCACCAACAACACATGCACAATAAACGCTTAGTCATCTTTCGTATCATTTTTCAATTTATTATTACTTAAATACAACAGCACATAATTGTCCGGACGAATCCATTCCTCGAACGCCTTACGCAAATCAACCGGCGTTATTTGTTCCAGGCATTGCTCATACCGTTCAAAGTCGGCCAACGATTCACCATTTTTAAGCAAACCGACCAAAGCCGTACGCCATGCTGCGGGCGACATTTCATTCAACGTCTCCCGTTTGGCCAGAAGGAAAGAACGTTTAATCGTCTGCAGTTCCTGAACACTGACTTCTTTTTCTTTCAATTCCTGCAGAATCTCTTTCAGCAACCGGTCTATCTTCTCCATATTCCGGTTATCGGCAGAGGCGTTAATGTCAAAATAAAACGTATTCCACGGAATCCCCTCATAAAATAATGAAATATAAGGAGAATATACCAGCGATTCACGTTCACGCAGAACCGAAATCAACCGGTTACGGATAACATCCCGCATCAGTTTCAGCATCAGCGTATTTTTCTGGCAAGGTTGATAATGCCCGTAAAACAGATAATCGAATATGGTTTGAGTTTCATTATCATTAGGAAAACCCTCTATGCAAATCTTATCCGGCAATTCAAAAGAAGGATAAGAATAGGCCGCACCACTGCTCGAAGCCGGAATCCGTCCGAACACGGATACAAACCGGCGCATTAGCGAATCCGGATTAAAATTGCCGCAAACGACATATACGGTCCCTTCCGGACGCTCATACAACCGCTTATAGAAAGCCGCGATGGAATCAAGGTTCAACCGCCCGGCAAAAGAACGGACAGCCGGACGGGGAATAGCCGCTCCCATCAACTCATTCATACGGGCAGACAACTGACGGCCAGAATCCCTTTTCAGCATTTTCTCCAGCATAGTCTCTTTCCCTTCATTTTCCATCAATCCACGGCGCACCTCCTCAAAATCCTCATATTTCAGTTCAGGTCCAAAAATCTTCTCATACACCAGATTGAAAAATTCCGATATATCAGCCGTGGAAGACATCCCCATAAAACCATGCCAATGATTCTCCATCGTTACGTTAATCGACATGCCTTTCCGGAACAGATAATCGGACAAAGCCTCTCCGTCCACTTTCGCAATGCCTCCCATATCTATATATCCGCCCATGCCTTCCAACAAAGGATATTCCTCGTCAGACAAAGAAGAAGTCCCGAAGGGGGCAAAAGAAGTCAGATACAAAGTACTGTCAGAATCTTGCGTAGGCTTCATAATCAAACGGATGCCGTTCTTCAATTCGACTTCACTGACCCCTATCTTCTCATATCTATCAAAACGAACAATCCCGGCCGAATCAAAAGGCGGACGGACAGCCAGGCAGGCAGGGGTCTCCACCGGACTTTCTTCTTTCTCTTCCTCACGGACATAAGTATAAGGCGTACATTCCGCCTGTTCGCCCTTCGCCCACACCTCAGCTATTTCCTGTTTTGTCATCGGTTCTCCCAAATCCGGATGAGAACTGCAGGCGACAAGCATTACTTCCTTCTGATAAGAAAGCCACTCTTTCAACAACATTTGCAAGTCGCCGCTTTGCACATGCCGCAGGGCCTCCTTCAACCGTTTCCTTTCCTCCGAATCCGTCATATAGCAATCGCCCGACAACACATAATCCGTAAAATCATCGCAGAAAGAGGAAGAAGAACGTCCCTCCAGATTATCGCCTTCAGGCAACCGGTTGCAAAAAGACAGGCGTACATCCGCCAATTCTTCCTTATCCCAACCCTCACGAACCAGGCAGTTCAACTCAGCCACAGCCGCAGTGACGGCAGCAAACAGCTCATTTTTGTCTTTTCCCTCCACCGTCAGCGTCAAGTGGTTCTTGTCACTCAAATACCATGAATCAGACACATCCGCTTTGATACGGCGACCGTAAAAACGTCGCTCGATTGCCCGGACCAACAGGCGGCCCGTTTCTTTCTTCACGGCGTCACCCATTGTACGTTCCACCACACAAGGATGCGGAATCATCAACTCCACCTTCGTCCGGTTTCTTAACGAATCTCTCACCTCCGACAATTGAATGCCTTTCACATAATCCAAGGGATAAACGCGAAAATCTTCAGGCAGCTTCCCTTCCAGCGAAGAAAAACCGGCTTTTATCTTAGCCTCCACCTCTTCCGGAGAAATATCCCCTACGACTACCAATGTAGCTAATGACGGAACATACCATTTATCATAATACTTTTTGAGCATCCGGGACGTCACCTTCCGGATATCGTCAGCAGCACCCAACGGTATATGGCTTCCAAAAGCCCCACTGCCGATTTTCAACCGGTAAAAATCATCATCCAGATGATAACTCCTCAATTCTTCCAGAATGACGCCTTTCTCATTTTCCACTTTCTCCGGATAGAACGATATGCCGTCAAGCCAGTCGCGCATAATCAGCAACGCACTATCGACAACCGCCTCCCTGCCACGGTCAACAGGAACGGCAAACATATAAATGGTACGGTCATATCCCGTGAAAGCATTAATGTCAATGCCGTATTTCATTCCGTATGATTCGATGTAATCCACCAGTGTACGTTTCGGAAAATGTTTTGTACCTCCGAATGCCATGTGCTCCAGGAAATGGGCACACCCTTTTTCATTTTCCTCTTCCTGAACGGAACCGACACGCATAATCAGGCGGAATTCAACCCTGGATGCCGGAACAGAATTATTCAGAATCAGATAATGCAGCCCATTAGGCAAAAATCCTTCTAAAGTCCCCTTCGGAAGAGATATGGAAGCGGATTGCGAATACCCCGGCATATACACACACATAGCAGCTATGAACATAGCTGCTATGGATAAAGACTTTCTGATACAGTCTTCTTTCATCCTGTTACTTTTCATAAGTTACGTAGATACGTGTATATCCGCTGCCCATATTATGGCTGAATACGAACTGAAACGTCATCTTCTGCGCGCTGAAATCCAGTTTTCCTTCCGGTTCAATAAAATTCCCGTCTCCAAACTCATCCTCAGAGACACTTCCATACTGCAGATAATAAGAAGGATTGGCAGTACCGTCGGTCTCTTCCAAATCTATCGCAACCTGGTTTCCTTGCTCAATCAATTCTTTCTGATATTCCCACGGGCTGAAAACATAATCGAAAGGAATGATGTCATAACCTTTTTCTTCATCCGTTTTCACAAAATCGACACTTGCCGCCGAGCTGGAAACCTCTTTTAACGTCAACCCGTCCAATGACATGGTAAAGCTTCCCGGATTCTCTCTATTCCATTGCAGCAAGTCCATAATCTGCTTATAGGAAGGACCGGAATTTTCGTCAAACCAATATTCGTCGTTCTCTACGGTTTCCTGTCTCATCACCCATGCGAAATATTCCGTCAAGCCCATCGGATTGACAGTCATTTTCAATACCGGGACCTCCTCCGTAGCCTGTTCACTCAAAGTTATCACAGTCTTTCCGGAAAGCGTCCTTTCAAATTCGGCGGCGAAATCATCCGTACTTCCGCCGGCTGGGCTTTCCACTTTCGTCGTACACGGAACAACTCCAATCCATTCATTCAAATCAATCCCGTATTTGACCTTATATCCCTCAATCAATTCCTTCTGGCTCTCGCTAAGTTCAGGAACTTTCAAACCGGGAGTCACACGTACTTTCAACACATCGTTCAACTTGATGTCATCCACCGAAACAGAAGCAAGGCCAATGCTAAAATAGGTATCCTCCTCCAATATATTCTTCTGGTTGGAAACCACCTGGAAGGTTGCAGTGCGGCTGCCTGCCGGAATTGTGACCGGATTGTCCACCAGCTTCAAAATTTCATGCGAGTCATCCGTCACTTTGAAGTCAAGCGTAATATCCTGTCCGTATGAAGACGTCAAATCCACATTCACAACCAAAGGAGTAGCTTCCGATTCTTCTATTACGGGGTTTTCCGCAGACAGATAAACTTGATTCTCACCCGTGTACGTTTTATCCTCGTCATCTCCACAAGAAGCCAGGAAAGGCAATACCGCTCCCATGACCCCATACATTAAAAACTTTTTCATATTCTCTTCCATTTTATTATTTGTTATGTTAAAACTTATCCTTCTATTTTTTCCCATCCCTCGTTCTGGGTCATATTTTCATTATACAGGTATTCTTCCGAAGGAATAGGAAATGTCCAACGGTAATCATCCGCCTTTATCCGTTTATCCGTTAACGTACCTTCCGAATTCCAGTCAGAAAGGACATCCCTGCGAAAACGTTTCAAATCAAAATAACGCTCCCCCTCACCCGCAAACTCTTTCCACTTCTCCGACAGAATAGCTTTCAGCAATGCCTCTCCCGTAAGACTCTCCTCTAAAAGCTCCCCGCCGCGCCGGCCAAGATAATCATTCAGCACTTCCACCGCTTCCGGCTCATGCCCGTTTCCGTCGCGGCAATAAGCCTCCGCCAGGATAAAACAAGCGCCCGCTACGCGAAACTTATTAATATATTGCACCTCTTCCCCCGTCCAATTCGTCCGTTTCGCATACTTACCCAGAAATTTGGCATGGATAATTTCCCCGGCAGTCTCTCCCGGCATTTCAAAAGGATAAACAGTTTCACCGTAGCGAATATCCCCCTCCGAATAAAGGCCGGCCAAAGCCTCATTCACAACCATATAATCGCCTTTTACCGCATCATAGTTGATATCGCCATAATATTTCGAAGAAGTATAAATGGAAAAGACACGTTCCGCACAAGTCCCGTTTCCAAACAAACCGGCATATACGTCAGCCCCCAACACATCATATCCTCCTTTAAACTCTATCACCTTTTTCGCATACAGCTCTGCCGACGAGTAATTTTGGGCATACAATTCCAGCTCCGCAAGCAAATAATAACCGCCGTACTGCGACAACCAGTATTCCTCCGCGGAACTATCGTCAAACTGTACGGCATCGGTCAGCAGATTGCGGATGGCCGTCACACACTCGCTGATGCTGGAACGTTTCAGGAATTCCAACTCCAACTTATCTTTCAGGACAATCCCCTCCTTGTCCGCGCCGTCGCCATAAGTCGGTGCAAACAGGCGGAGCAGGTTAAAATAACAATACGCTTTCAGTATTTTAGCTTCGCTGATAACACTCTGCAATTCTTGCCGTTCTTTCTCCGAAGATACGGCGACATTATCCGTCCGTTCCAATAAAGCATTGACAACGCCTATCACAGCATAGTAAGATTGCCACAAATTGAGAGCCAGGTCCTTAATGGGCTGCGGCTGCCACGTATAAAGATTACTCAGGTTCGAATTGTAGGATATCAAATAAGTGGGTTCGAAATCATCGGCTAAAACCGACAAATCAAATTCAGAAACAGGCAATTGGTAATAAGCCGATGCCAGCAATTCGCGTGCCGTAGCCGGAGTAGTAATCGCATCCGGGTCCGAGAACTGGTTTTCATAAGGAATATCAAGAGAACAGGATGTGAATAAACAGCAAACCACCACCATCCTTCCCCAAAAATATTTCATTTTATCAATGGCTATCATATTCTTTAATCGATTTAGAACGTCAAACTAAGATTAATTGTCAACACAGGCTGCATGGTACCCGCCAAAGAACCCGTTTCCGGATCAGACTCTTCATAAGGAGTAATCATGAACAAATTGGAAGCCTGGAAAGCGACATTGGCATATTTAATAAAATTACAGTTCTTCTCAAGGAATTTATGCGGTACACGATAGCGTAACGACACCATGGAAAGTTTCAGATAATCACTCTTTCCTACCGTCTTCGTATTCGGATAATCCAATGCTTCAATCGCCGCAGAACTGTAAAAGGGAGAATGGTAAGTCTTTCCCTCATCCCCGCGCTGGAACCACATATTATCCACCTGTCCTTTAATGGCATTCTTATTAGCATCATCCTTCCAACGGACGTATGAATAATCATAAATCTTGATTCCGCCAAACACATAATAGAAATCCATGTCCAAATCAAAATCACGGTAAGAGAAACTCAAATTCAAAGTACCGCTATAAGGAGGCGTACCATGCCCTAACGCCACTATATTCTCACGCTTCATCGCATCCTGGACATCCACCTCACTGCCGTCAGGACCCTCGAATACCGGAAGTCCGGTGACAGGGTTTATTCCCAATGATTTCAGGCCGTAAATCATATCATAAGATTTTCCCACCTCATAATCGGGAACTTTATCATCCGATGCATACAAACGCTCGGTATAGTATAAATCAACCACTTTATTCCGGTTATACGCCAACGAGCCGCCGATGGAAAAACGCAAGTCCTGCCTGTCCAGGAGCCTCAGGGAAGCGCTCAATTCATAACCTTCATTACGCAACACGCCAATATTGCGTTTCATCGTGCCGAATCCGTTTGACAGGGGTACAGGCACGTCAAGCAACGCATCGCTGGTTTCACGGCGATAAATATTGGCATCCAAAGTAAAACGCTTGAAAAACTCCATTGATACGCTGAAATCGGTAGAAGCAGTCTGTTCCGCTTTCAAACCAGTGTTATAAAGCGCCAATAACTGGAGCAAACGAGAATCGCCGTAATAATTGGTGGAATAAGAGAATGTACCGATAGTAGAAGAGGCGGAAACACCGGCAAGATTCGCCATACGCCCGTAAGAAGCTTTCAGATTCAGACGGCTGAGCACCTTGTTGTCCTTTAAAAAAGGATACCGGCTGAGAGTCCATCCCAATCCCACTGCCCATGCGGCATTCCAACGCTTGTCCTTAGGCAATACGGAAGAAGCGTCCGCCTTGTAGGTTGCAAAGAAATCATAAGTAGAATCAAAACTGTATCCTGCAACCAGCCCCACTCCCAATTGGGCTGTTTTCTCCTTTGTTGAACCGACAGACGGTTTACGGTTTCCTGTAATGGACTGGTTGATGTTTGCAGGAGACATCCGCGTGCCTACGCCGTAACCGATGATGGAAACCTCGTCGTCATCGGTCATATAATAATCCATGTTACCGCCAACCGTAAAATCATGTTTCTCGTTGAATATCTTATTATAAGTAACACGCACATTGGAAGAAACATTAGTCGTCACTCTTTTCTGTTTAGTCAATTTGCCGCGTTCCTCTTCCGGCACTCCGGACTGCCGTTCCTCAATGGAGGTAGACGGAACCAGCGTCATTCCTTCATTAAGTACCATATCGATACCGGCCACGGCATCGATGTTAAACCCTTTGAAAGGTTCCAGATTCAAACTTCCGCTCACACCGCCACGTTTATCGGTGGATTTACTTTGATACTGGCTCAACAAATCTTTATAAGTATAGTCAGACGTTTCATTGGAAAAAGAGACCAGCGTTCCGTCTTTCGTTTCATAAGGGTTTAGCTGATATACCAAATCGGTGGGAGAATACGAACTGCCGTTCGGAGTATCCGTTTCCGAATATCCGGCATCGGCACTTAAAGAAAGATACCCCCATTTGCCCAACATCTGGTCAAGGCTCATACGGGCGGTAAAACGTTGCGTATCATTGCCGGGCACACGTCCGCCCTGTTGGGCATAGTTGACGGAAACATAATAAGAAGTCTTTTCCGTTCCTCCCCTTACACTCAAATTGTGCCGCTGGTAAATATTGCAATGAATCAGTTCATCAAACCAGTCCGTATTAATCGTCCGCAAAGAATCAAGGACTCCCCTGCCGTAAGCAATCATCTCGTCCAGATTCGGGGCGGTCGGATAATATTTTCGGTAATAGTCCTCGCTGTAACGGTAACCGGGAGTAGAAACATTCTGCAAACGACGTTCCAGTTCCAGTTTCTCGTCAGTACCCATCATCTCAATCCCCCGCCGTCCGCGAGTTGTAATCCCCATATTAAAACTGTAATTGGTCGTTGTCCGTCCATCCGGATTACCACGCAAGGAAGTAATTTCTATCACGCCATTTGCAGCCTTAATACCATACAAAGCGCAGGCGACAGCATCTTTCAGCACCTTTATCTCTTTTATATCCGCCGGATTAAGCGTCATAAAGGCATCCGATGAAATCACCTGTCCGTCCATCACATATAAAGGCTCGTTAGCCGCGTCCCCTTCGCGGAAAGAAGAGTTCCCCCGAATACGGATTTCCGGTTTCGACCCCAAATCACCCGTATTCGTAACAATCAAACCGGGGACGCTCCCTTGCAACGCCAACGACATGTCAATCATCGGCTTGCTGTTCAAACGCCCCATATCGACACTCTGTACCACACCCGATTTCGCGCGGATATCCAACTCGTTGATATTCTGCCGCGCCACCACAACCACCTCGTCCAACGACTTCGTATCTTGCTGCATAGCGGCATCCTGCACTTTTTGCCCCGTATATTTTTCACGCACATCTTTCATTCCGATAAAAGAGAAAACAATCATGTTTCCTTTCTTCCACCGCCCACGCAATAAATAACGCCCGTCAGCATCAGTAACCGTACCGAACTGAGTATTTTCAATGCGAACCGTAGCGCCGGGAAGCGGTTCGCCCTGATGATCGGTAACCATACCGGTCAACACAATATCACTTTGTCGGGTATAAGCAGTTTGAGCAGAGGCAACAGAAATAAAAAAGACAATAAAAATAATAAATGCTCTCATTTTAAATTTGTTATATACAATTATTCGGGCTGCAAAAGTATATAGTTTATGAAGGTAGAACAATCGCAACAAATAGCTATATTATTTCTTAGAGATACCTAACAACGGTTATTTTTAGTTTCAAAACGAGCTATTCCTATTCCGAATCCGATAATATACGTTAAAAAAGCCGGAACAAATTCATTCCTCCCGTCGTTCCAATATCCCCTCCCGACAACAAAAGCCCTTCATTCCCACCTGTAAACCACAAGAATGAAGGGCCCGTCCTGCAAAAGAAATTGAATACTCTTCCTGCTAGAAAAGATAGTTAAGGCCTAGACAATTTATCCATAAATCTCTCCCGGTCCACGATATAACGCACATGTATTCCTTCACCGATTTTACCTTGCGAATCAGAAGCGACAACCGAGAACGTTAATTTCCGCCCTTCGATTTCAAGCAATGTGGCCGTCACGACAACCGTATCCCCCAAAGCGGTAGGTTTAACATGCGTAGTCTGAACCATCGCCCCCACAGTCGTGCAGCCTTCCGGCAGACAAGCCCCGACAGCAGACAAAGCCGCATTCTCCATAAACGCAACCATAACGGGAGTAGCCAATACGGGAAGCTCCCCCGACCCCGCCGCCACTGCCAGATGTTCCGGCCCGACAACTGTCTCTTTTACAAATTGCAATCCTTTTTCCAACATATTCCTTTTATTTTATCCATTCTACATTTCATTCAACCGCCTCATACAAACATCCGGCACAATCAATTCAAAGAAAGATTTTGCAGCAAAGCCTCCTCGCCGACCCAATCAGCTTCACCGGGAGACTGCAGCAAGAGTAATTTTTTAAGCTCTTCCAGCTCAGCGGCACAAACACAAAAATAAACGTTATCGGCAGGAAGGTGAAGAAAAATCTTCCGATTACACGTTATACGGCGGTTACGCTGCTCGTAATAGGCTCCGTCTATAGAAACTACATAATTACGAAAACAGTCGAATGAAGCCTCGGACAAACGGAAGAACAAATTTCCAAATTCAAGTTGGTAGACTTTACAATGTTCGCAATAGGTGACTATCCCATTACGGGTTCTACTTATAATTTCCATTTTCTACGATGTTTTAGTGACGGAACAAAAGTAGTGCTATCCCCATTTCCGGCCAATACCTACTAATATGGATTCTCCCGGCGCTTTCTCCTTATTTAACGTGAGTTCGATGAATTCAGAACAATGCAAGCTGTGTGTCAATCGTTC
>NZ_CAUCSQ010000058.1 GCF_958445495.1 uncultured Bacteroides sp.
TATTAGATTTAAGGTTAACAAAGGTTGGAGCAAGGCGTTGCTCCTTTTTTTATACCCTTATAGGAATATGGAGGTAACCCGCCCGAACTAATCCAACAGTTGATATACTCCCCCCGCCAATACGCGAATCACTCCTTTCATCTCCAAATCAAACAAAAGCGCATTTATTTTCTGAATGGAAATATCCGTTTCCACTACCAGCGTATTAATCTGGAGCTTACCCTGCCTCTCCAGAACAGTGACAATCTTCCGTTCTTCTTCAGACAAATCAAGAAAAAAACTACGCTGTACATTTCCCGTTCTCACGGCATAAGAACCCGTGCCCCATCCCATTGCCTGTACAAAATCCTCCGCAGAAAGAATCATAGAGGCCTTATTATCCCGAATCAATTGATTGCAGCCTTTGGAATATTCGTCAGTAGCACGACCGGGAAAAGCGAAACAGTCGCGTTGATACCCTCCAGCCAGTTCGGCGGTAATCAAAGAGCCTCCTTTCTCGGCAGATTCTATAACGACAGTAGCATCACACATACCTGCCACGATACGGTTGCGACTGACAAAATTATGACGGTCAGGGTTCGTTCCGGATAGAAACTCCGTCAGCAATCCTCCGTTTACAAGCATATCCACAGCTGTTTTCCGATGAACATAAGGATAAATCCGGTCTAATCCGTGCGCAAGTACTCCTACCGTAGAAAACCCGTTAGCCAACGCTTCGCGATGAGCATGGATATCCACCCCGTAAGCAAGTCCGCTGACGACCAACACATCAGGGCACAATACCTTTAAATCCCGTAAAAAAGAAGCGCAAATCCGGATTCCGTAATCGGTAATATGACGGGTTCCCACCACATTTATGATACGTTGGGAATTCAAACCGGCATTCCCCTTGAAGAAAAGAACGGCAGGAGCATCTTCACACTCCCGCAAACGAAAAGGATAAGCCTCATCATGAAAAGTAAGGCAACTAATCCGGTTTTTCCGGATAAATTCATACTCCTGTTCGGCACGGGCAATGGCTCGCGGGCAATCCAATGCCTCTATCACCCGCCGGTTCACTTCAGGCATGCGTTCCGGTATCTCCTTACGCAGACGGAAGATATCAGTGGCGCAACCCATTCCGTCCATCAAACGTTTCGCACCAATATGCCCGATACCAGACACCATTGTCAGGGCAATGCTGTAAATCTGTTCTTCTTCTGTCGTATTCATGCCAGATAAGGGGCAAAGACGTTATCGAACAATTCGCTGTCACTTAAACGCCCGTTTACCACACATACCGTCTCAACAGTGGATTTTACAACTACCTTATTATCGCTTTTACGGAAAATATCCTGATAAAATACATACTTGATGCCCTCCTTTTTCATATATAGCTTGGAAAGGAACACGTCTCCGCTTCTCAAAGGAGTCTTGAATGCCATATTAATACGCGCTACGACCGGGTCAATCCCTTGTTCGTGAAGTGCTGCAAAACGAATGCCTGCCGAAGTCAGAAACTCATGCCGGGTATGTTCCAGATAATGCTGGTAGTTCGCATTGTTGACAATGCCTTGAAGATCGCATTCATAATCACGAACCTTCATTTCCAATTCATAAATGTATTTCATCAAACGAGAATTAAAAAATTAAGAAATAACCGTTACCCTCTTTTCTGCTCGATATCAATCCCTTTGAATTTCTTCAACTCTTCAGTAGACACCAGCTTATACAACTTATCACTGGGACGTATCTTATCTGACTTCATAGAAAAATGTTCTCCCTTTTTGACCGTCTGCACCGGTTTCAGTTCCACACGGGCTTCTTCTAACGTCATAAACAAGGCACCGGTAGTCGGTCCTGTAATAAGGAGTTTATCGCCGACACTGATTTCAGCCGCCTCCACCAGGAACTCGGCAACACCGATATTGGAGAAATATTTAATCCCCTTACCTACATAAATTTTACGTTCCGTTGCCGCAGAACCATAATTACGAGTCCATTCGCCTAAACGCTGCCCCAGATAATAACCGTCCCAAAAGCCGCGATTAAACACAGTTTTCAGGCGTTCGTCCCAAGCCGCAATCTTCTCATCGGTAAACGTCCCTTCCAAATAGGCTTTGATAGCTTCCTTATAGCATTCCACTACCGTACGTACATACTCCGGTCCACGGGCACGGCCCTCAATCTTGAATACGCGCACCCCTGCATCCATCATCTTATTCATGAAATGAATCGTTTTCAAATCCTTCGGAGACATGATATATTCGTTATCGATGTCCAACTCTACATCTGTTTCCTTATCACGAACCGTATATGAACGACGGCATACCTGCATGCAAGCGCCGCGGTTGGCCGAATGGTTCATTTCATGCAAAGAGAGGTAACACTTACCCGAAACAGCCATGCAAAGCGCACCGTGACAGAACATTTCGATACGGATCAGCTCTCCTCCGGGCCCGCAGATATTTTCCTCTTTAATCTGACGGTAAATTTCCGCCACCTGCTCCAAATTCAGTTCACGTGCTAAAACAACTACGTCGGCAAATTGGGCATAGAACTTCAAAGCCTCGGCATTGGAAATATTCAACTGCGTAGAAAGATGTACCTCCTGCCCTATCCGGCGCGCATAATTCATCACAGCGACATCGGCAGCAATCACGGCGGAAATTCCCGCCTCTTTTGCCGCATCAACAATGGTGCGCATCAAAGGGATGTCTTTGTCATAGATAATCGTGTTGACCGTCAGATAGCTTTTCATTCCATGTCCGTCGCAGGTACGGGCAATCTCCCTCAAATCGTCAATCGTGAATGTATTAGCCGAACGGGCGCGCATATTCAGGTTTTCTATACCGAAATAGATAGAATCGGCACCTGCCTGAATAGCCGCAGCAAGAGATTCGCGCGAACCGACAGGAGCCATTATTTCAAAATCTTTCAAACTAAGACTCATAGAATATATACTTATTTGTATCAGTTAAGCAAATGAATGCGTACAAAGGTAGGCTTTTTTCCGTATTTTTGCAGCGAAAACAAAAAGTTACTTAACCGTAAACAGCAAATAATAAAATCATATATGAAGATTGGCCCTATAGATTTGGGTGAACAACCCGTTCTGCTTGCTCCTATGGAGGATGTGACGGACCCTGCTTTCCGCCTGATGTGCAAAAGGTTCGGAGCGGACATGGTCTATACCGAGTTCGTATCGAGCGACGCATTGATTCGCGCCGTCAGCAAAACAGCACAGAAGCTCGGCATCAGCGATGAAGAACGTCCCGTCGCTATTCAAATTTACGGAAAAGACACGGAAACAATGGTAGAGGCCGCCCGAATTGTCGAAGAGGCACGCCCCGATGTTCTGGATATCAACTTCGGATGCCCGGTGAAAAGAGTAGCCGGAAAAGGAGCGGGTGCAGGGATGTTGCAGAATATCCCGAAAATGCTGGAGATTACCCGTGCAGTAGTGGATTCCGTAAAAATACCCGTAACTGTAAAAACCCGCTTGGGATGGGATGCAAACAACAGGGTTATCGTAGATTTGGCAGAACGCCTGCAGGATTGCGGCATTGCAGCCCTGACTATACACGGACGTACCCGTGCCCAGATGTACACCGGAGAAGCAGACTGGACACTGATAGGAGAAGTGAAAAATAACCCGCGGATGCATATCCCTATCATCGGCAACGGTGACGTAACCACGCCGCAGCGCTGTAAAGAATGTTTCGACCGATACGGAGTAGACGGCGTAATGATTGGCCGCGCCAGCTTCGGCCGCCCGTGGATATTCAAAGAAATCAAGCATTATCTCAGAACCGGCGAAGAATTGCCGCCTGCCGGTTTCAACTGGTACATGGATGTGCTCCGTCAGGAAGTGATTGACAGTGTCAACCTGCTCGACGAACGCAGAGGTATCCTTCACGTACGCCGCCATCTGGCTGCCAGCCCCTTATTCAAAGGGATTCCCAACTTCCGCAATACCCGTATCGCCATGCTACGGGCGGAGACAAAAGAAGAGCTTTTCCGGATATTCGACGAAATACCCGCAATGATAACATCAAGTTAGAAGATTACCTTAACCTGCATCGTGCCCGTACTAACAAGGATATCGCCCACCATCTATTTAAACATAGGCTGGGCGAACCATTTTTTGAACATCCAGGTTACCACCACATACAACAGGAAGGCGGAAAAGAAACCCACAACCGCATCAATGACATAATGTGCCTGAATATATACGGTAGCCCCACAAAGCAGCATGTAAAAAGGAATCAGGCAGGCAAATAACTTTTTACTGCCTCGCCAAGCCATAATCATCAGAATGGTGGAAATGCCGACGTGTGAGCTTGGGAACGCCGCCGTAGGCCGCTCTCCCACCTGTTGGGAACTCTCCACCAAACTATAAAAAAATCCGTGCTGGTATCCCGGTCCGGGAAGCAACTCCTGATGGTGATTGAAATAATCGCCAATGGCAGGAAAAATTCCTTTGGACACATTATCAAAACCGATGGCGGGAAAATAAAACTGGGGACCTGCAACAGGAACGAATATATAGAACAAATAATATATAAAAAAAGAAGTGACGAGCACAAAAGACATTTTTTCGAACCACTCGAATTTATAAATGAAATAAAACAACGCCACAATCAGCATCATCGGATAATAAAAGAAATACCCCATATTAAACGCTTCACTCACCAGAAGATGGGGAAACGTATGGCAAAACCAGATAGCAGGCTGTCCGCCGAAAACAAATTGTTCGGCAGCCGCAAAAATATGGTCTAAATTCGGGAAGAAACGATTGAACTCGAAAGTATCCGGATACCAGTAAGAAAGAAGGCTCATCTGAATGACGATACGTACAAATGCCGAGAACTTGCAAGGAGCAAGACGATAAAGGTACATCAACAGGAAAGTCATCGCAGCAATCATAGCCCTATCCAGCAACATGTGCCAAGGATGGTCCATCCGCTGAAACAGGAATAGAATCAGTATGGAGGTCAACAGATTGTAAATCAAAGTAATCTTCTCCACAGCAAACAACCCTTTCCGGGTTTCCACTCGCTTAAATAAGTCTAAAGCCATCCTTCGTTTTTATACCAGGCAATGGTTTCACGGACCCCTTTTTCCAAATCATATTCCGGTGCGTATCCCAACTCGTCCATCACAGGGGTTATGTCACATCGCCAGTTACGTTGTTTCATTATCTGATATTTATCTGAGTTCAGTGTACTGCTCTTTCCTGAACGTGTAGCAATGAATTCAGCAAGCAAAGATATAACTTTTAGCACAATTAACGGGCATTTCAAATGAAGAACAAACGGATTACCTAATTCTTTTTGTATCAGAGCAGAAAACGTACGGCTTCTATACACATTCCCATCTGTCAGGAAATAGGCTTTCCGGGTCACTTTTTTCTCCATGCCAAGAAAAATCGCCTGTACAATATCTTTCACATAGACAAAAGTAAGGTCCTGGCGACGAAAACCTACCGAGAAATCGACATGTTTCCGAATAGACTTCGCCATCAGAAAATAATCCGATTCGCGCGGCCCGTAAACTCCCGTAGGACGATAAATGACATAAGGAAAACCTGGGATACTCTGAATATAAAGTTCCGCTTTCAACTTACTGAAACCATAAGCCGTATTGGGCATCGGTGTATCGTCCGCCTCAATCGGAGTATAATCTTTTTCACGTACAGGCCCAAATACGCTCAACGTACTGATGTATATAAATTGCTTCGGAACCATATCCAACGCCTTCAACGTATCAACAAAATACTTGGTCTGAAGATAATTCACATAATCAAAGTCCCTTTTGTCAGGACATTTTGTAACACCGGCACAGTGGACAATATAATCGAACTTGTTATAAGTGCCTTTATGACCGGAAAGTTGGGCATGAAGTTCATTCGGATGAGAAAAGTCCAGTTCCAGAAAATGTATTTTCTTGTTTTTCAGATATTTCCTGCTGCTTGTAGAACGGATTCCCGCCCATACCCCGAATTCTCGTTTCAATGCTTCTTCCACAATGAAACTCCCTATAAAACCACTTGCACCTGTAACTAAAATACTCTCCATTACTATTTCCTAGGTTCTAATTAAAGCACTTCTACCAAACATAATTCCTAAAACGCGATATGGCCTGTTTCTCCGCAAGAAAAAGGCCGGTCCGCCATACATTCTCTCGATTCCCAAAAATACAATGCGACAAAGATACGATAAATATAAAACAGAATCTACAAAATCCGACAAGAATCAAGAAAACACATCCGAGAGGCGTGTCCCTCTCTTTTTTAATCATAATCCCTCCGTTTTTCCTTATCCGGTTCAAGACTTCGCGGGAATGCAAACAAAAAATAAACCAACCTTAACAACAAACTAATCAAAAATTTACTTACTTTGTATCCTTATCAATGATTAAGCTACTAATAAACTCCATACATTATGGCGAAAAAGAAAGAAAAGAAAGAGAAAAAAGCCGGTAAAAGAATGAATAAGAAAGAGCTGGCAGCATTACTAATAGACTTTTTCCATGCCAAAACCAACGAGACCTTGAGTATGAAATATATTTTCTCGGAGTTGCGTCTCACCACCCATCCGCAGAAAATGTTATGTGTCGACATATTGCATGAACTCCTGGACGATGACTACATTTCCGAAGTTGAAAAAGGGAAGTTCCGTCTAAATAACCACGGTACGGAAATGACAGGAATTTTCCAACGAAAGAGCAACGGGAAAAATTCTTTTATCCCTGAAGGAGGGGGGGAACCGATATTTGTCGCCGAACGCAATTCGGCGCATGCCATGAACAATGACAAAGTAAAGATAGCTTTCTATGCCAAACGGAAAAACAGGGAAGCCGAAGGAGAAGTTATCGAAATACTGGAACGGGCCAATGACACCTTTGTCGGGACATTGGAAATTACCAAATCTTATGCATTCCTAGTAACGGAAAACCGTACGCTTGCCAATGATATTTTTATTCCGAAAGACAAGCTGAAAGGAGGGAAAAATGGCGATAAAGCCATCGTGAAAGTAACCGAATGGCCGGACAAGGCAAAGAACCCCATCGGACAGGTAATAGACATACTAGGCAAAGCCGGTGACAACACAACGGAGATGCATGCTATCCTTGCCGAGTTCGGCTTGCCGTATGTGTACCCGAAAACAGTAGAAACCGCAGCAGAAAAAATCCCGGCAGAAATTACTCCGGAAGAGATTGCCAAACGTGAAGATTTCCGCCAAATAACAACTTTCACCATCGACCCGAAAGATGCCAAAGACTTTGACGATGCCCTCTCTATCCGTAAATTGAAAGAGGGTATATGGGAAGTCGGCGTACACATTGCTGACGTGACGCACTACGTAAAAGAGGGAGGAACCATTGACAAAGAAGCAGAAAAACGGGCGACCTCCGTTTATCTGGTAGACCGTACCATACCGATGCTGCCCGAAAGATTATGTAATTTCATCTGTTCGCTTCGTCCGAATGAAGAAAAGCTTGCCTTCTCGGTCATTTTTAACATTACCGAGAAAGGAGACATCAAAGACTCGCGTATCGTACATACGGTGATCAATTCCGACCGTCGTTTCACTTATGAGGAAGCGCAACAAATCATAGAAACTAAAGAAGGGGACTTCAAAGAGGAGATACTCACCCTGGATACTATCGCCAAAGCACTCCGCGAAAAACGTTTCGCAGCGGGAGCCATCAATTTTGACCGTTACGAAGTGAAATTCGAGATTGACGAGAAAGGGAAACCAATCAGTGTTTACTTCAAAGAATCAAAAGATGCCAACAAACTGGTGGAAGAATTCATGTTGCTCGCCAATAAAACTGTAGCAGAAAAAATAGGACGTGTACCGAAAAACAAGAAAGCCAAGGTGCTTCCTTACCGTATCCATGACCTGCCCGATCCGGAAAAACTGGAAAACCTGTCACAATTTATCGCCCGTTTCGGTTACAAAGTCCGTACCAGCGGAACAAAATCCGACATCTCGAAATCCATCAATCATTTGCTGGACGACATACACGGGAAGAAAGAGGAGAACCTGATTGAAACCGTATCCATCCGTGCCATGCAGAAAGCCCGTTATTCTACGCATAATATCGGTCACTACGGACTGGCATTCGAATATTACACCCACTTTACTTCACCCATCCGCCGTTTTCCGGACATGATGGTACACCGTCTGGTAACAAAGTATATGAATGGAGGACGCAGCGTATCCGAAACTAAGTACGAAGCTCTCTGCGACCACAGTTCGAACATGGAACAAATTGCAGCCAACGCCGAACGCGCTTCCATCAAATACAAACAGGTGGAATTCATGGGCGAACGTCTGGGTCAAGTTTACGACGGCGTTATCTCCGGGGTTACCGAATGGGGACTCTACGTAGAACTGAACGAGAACAAATGCGAAGGTCTGGTTCCTGTCCGTGATTTGGATGACGATTATTACGAATTCGATGAAAAGAACTATTGTCTTCGCGGACGTCGAAAAAATAAAATCTATAGTCTGGGAGACGCCATCACCGTTCGTGTAGCCCGCGCTAATCTGGAAAAGAAACAATTGGACTTTGAATTAATAGAAAAATAAGTTTGACCCTATAAAGAAGTAAAGCTGAAAAGATTTGAAGGGTGTATCCAATGTCAGAAAGACCTATAATTCTGTCATTAGATACACCCTTTATTCAAAACACAAAGCGAGCCAACTTCCCATAACATACCAACAGACTCCGTTACCAACTACACAAACCAACAAAGACAACGAGAAAAAAGTCTGCATAGATTTGTGTAATCAATCGTAAGTCTGTACTTTAGCATCTCATTTTAATTATTCTTACTATTATAATCTATGAAAACTGTCATTATCGAAGACAAACAACGAATCGAGTCCATTATCCTCCATTGCGATGCCTGCTTTGTAGGTATCACAGATTTAGAAGGTAATCCCTACGTAGTTCCGATGAACTTCGGTTATGAGAATGGCATCCTATATCTTCATTCGGGTCCCGAAGGCAGCAAGTTGGAGATGTTGGAACATAATAATAATGTCTGCATCACTTTCAGTACCGGGCATAAGCTTGTATATCAGCACGAAAAAATAGCATGCAGTTACAGTATGCGTTCCGAAAGTGCAATGTGCCGGGGAAAAGTGACATTCATAGAAGATATGGATGAAAAACGCCGGGTATTGGATATTATCATGCGCCATTACACGGATAGTGAGTTCAACTATTCCGAACCTGCCGTGCGCAATGTCAAAGTATGGCAAGTGCCCATCGAGCAGATGACGGGAAAAGTCTTCGGTTTGCGAGCCAACGAAAAGCCATGAAACGTTTTCCGGCTCTCTGCCTGTTGACCATCTTCCTTCTGTTACCTGCCCTTTCCATTTTCGCACAATCAGAAAAGCAGGTAAACAGCCACTCTTTTACCTATCAATACCTCACCACCAAGGAAGGATTAAGCAACCAGCGCGTATTCTCCATCCTCGAAGACAAGAAAGGCTTCATCTGGATTTCAACACGTTCAGGGGTGGACTGCTTCAATGGAAGAACCGTAAAAAACTACAGCCTTTTCGGCGAAGACATCATCGTTGACGGAGCCGGACGTATGATCTACCTCACGAAAGACTCACACGAAACACTCCGGGCATATACAAGTGCCGGTAAAGTATTCAAATATGATCCCATCTCCGACGCCTTCACGCTGGAGATTGACGTAGCGGAACTAACGGAAAGCGGAATCTTTCTCAACAATCTCTTCATCGACTCATCCGACCGTTTCTGGTTCGGACTGAAAAACGGTTTGTTCTGCTACGACAGCACCAACCGGCACATAGAGAATATACTGAAAAAGAAATGTATCAACACCATCCATTTCTCACCGTCCGACGAAACCCTGTATATCGCCACTACCGAAGGATTATATAAACGCAACCAGCAGAATGGAATAATTACCACCCTATTGCCCGAGTGTTACATCCAGTCCGTTTTCTACGATCCCGCAACCCACTTGCTCTGGATAGGAACGTTCAACTCCGGAGTAAAAGTGCAGGATACCCGTACCGGAGATTTCCTGTCGAACGAATCACTAAACCAGCTGCCACACCTCCCCTACCGTTCCATCATCCCCTACGACCCACAAACATTATTGCTGGGAGTAGACGGAGCAGGAGTCTATGCAGCCACCCGTGATGCCGGACACTCCTGGCCCTTCCTCAATGCGAACCTGGAAGAAGAAGGAGAATTGAAAGGAAACGGCATTTATGCCCTCTGCAAAGACAGTTCTTCCAATCTATGGATCGGCAGTTATACAGGAGGCGTAGCCTACGCCAATCCGAAGAAATATCTCTTCGAACTTACCCAACATGAATACAAAAACCCGCAATCACTGATAAACAACCACGTCAACGCTATCCTCGAAGATCATGAAGGCGACTTATGGTATGCCACCAACCAGGGAATCAGTGTACACCTGCTAAAGTCCGGAACCTGGAAACACTTCCTGAAAGAAAACGTATTCCTGACTCTCTGTAACGATGAAAACGGGAATGTATGGACCGGAGGTTACGGCACAGGCGTCTACTGCCTCAACAAACATACAGGCATCCGCCAGCATCTCACCACCGAACGTCCCGGCACATTGACCACAAACTACATTTACTCAATCGTAGAAGACAACAACAAGAATCTATGGTTTGGCGGCATGTATGGCAACCTCATCCGATATACCCCGTCTCAAGCAGGGAAAGCGGAACAGTTCGCTTCCTACGGCATTACGCTCATCAACTCGATAACCACAGTCGGCAAAGACACGATAGCCCTTGCCACGGCCAACGGGCTCTACCTGTTGAACAAACAAACCGGCAATTTCAAACAATATTTCACCTCGCCCTCCAATGCCGACACCCGGAGCAACAGCTTCATCTACTCCATGTATTTCCCCACCCCCGATAAAGTGTGGTTCGGCACAGACGGAGGAGGCATCAACTTATTAGACCTGAAAACAGGCAAAGCCGTCACCTACTCCACAGCAAACGGCCTTCCTTCCAACTATATATACAGCATCCTTCCCGACAACAAAGGACACCTATGGCTTAGCACAGACAAGGGACTGGCCTACATCACCACCTCCCCCTCTCCCGCAATAACCAACATCGGCTTCCTCGACGGACTGGCAAATGAATTTAACTTCATGTCCTACACCCGTCTAAGAAACGGAGACTTCGTCTACGGAAGTACCAACGGCGCCGTGCGCTTCAACCCGGAAAACTTTACCCGTCCCCTTTACGAAGCCCCCTTGTTGTTCACTTCCTTCGAAGTTCCGCAAAAGTCACGTGAAAAGACCGAAGAGAAAAAGATTCAATTCAACCGGATGCTGAACGAAGGAAAAACGATCGAGTTGAAATACAACGAGAATTCTTTTCTCATTTCCTTTATCTCCGTCTCTTACCAGTATCAACAAGACATCCACTACAGCTACCAACTGGAGGGTTTCGAACAAAACTGGAGTGCTCCTACCAACGAATTAAGCATCCGTTATACCAATATTCCTCCGGGCAATTATACGTTCCGCGTAAAAAGCATGAGCAAAAACGGCGGACAGCAACTGGACGAGCAAACCATCCGCATACACATTGCGCAGCCTTACTGGAATACAGCAATCGCCTGGCTGATATACATCATCCTGCTGGCAGGCATCACCTATTTCATCTGGCGTTTCTTTGCCAACAAGATGGAGAAAAAGCACTTCTCCGAAAAGATACAGTTCTTTATCAACACCGCCCATGACATCCGCACTCCGGTGACGCTTATCATGGCCCCGCTTAACGATTTAAGCAAGGAGGACGGACTGTCCGGAGAAGGGAAACGATACCTCCAGATAGCCCGCAAGAACACGGAAAAGCTATACAACTTAATCACGCAACTACTCGACTTCCAGAAGATAGACACAACACATCTCACACTTCAGGTTGCAGCGTACGATTTGAAATCATACTTGCAGGAAAAAGTGCTTAACTTCCAGTCCCTTTGCGAAAGCAAACAAATCCGGATGGAACTATCAGTGCCCGAAGCCCCCGTCTCACTTTGGATGGATAAAGACAAAGCAGACAAAATATTCGATAACCTGTTATCGAATGCAGTGAAGTACACCCCTGCCGGCGGAACTATTTCAATCACAATAGAACAGAATGATAAAAAGATAACCGTAGAGGTCAAAGACAGCGGTATCGGTATTCCGCGTAAAGCACAACGGTATATCTTCTCCAATTTCTACCGTGCCGAAAATGCCGTCAACTCCAAAGAAACCGGAAGCGGCATCGGATTACTGCTGACCCGTCGCCTGATGAAACTACATAAAGGAAACATCTCCTTTACTAGCAACGAGGGCGAAGGTTCCACCTTCCTGCTCACTTTCCGAAAAGGGAACCGCCATCTGGCACGCTACATCTTGTCGGGGAAAACATCTCCTCTATCTACCTTCCTAACGGATATATCCACAGAAGACAATAGCAGCGAACTATCACCGGAGGTAAATACAGACCGGGAAACAGGAACCGTTCAGCATACAGACCGATACGATGAAAACGAGCCGAACCAGACAACCCATGCTGCCAAAGAACGAATCTTGATTGTAGAGGACAACGACGAACTGCGTTTCTACCTGAAAAAGACATTTTCTTCCATTTACACCGTCATCGACAAAGCCGACGGAGAATCGGCACTGGAATATCTGCAAGGAGCATCAGTAGACTTGATTATCTCCGACGTCATGATGCCGGGCATTCAAGGGGACGAATTGTGTCGTCAGCTCAAATCGGAATTCACCACCTCGCATATCCCCGTCATCCTATTGACTGCCAAAACGGAGAAAGACGCCATCCTCGAAGGATTGGAAAGCGGAGCGGACGATTATCTCACCAAGCCTTTCGATACGGAGATCCTGAAGACTAAAATAAAAGGAGTATTACAGAACCGCAAGATTATGCGGCAGTATTTCCTTTCTCATTCGCTCAATTCCATTCCTGCTACGGGGCAAAGCGAAGAGAAAGAGGACACCGAATGTGCCAACCTCCTATCTCCCATGGACAAAGAGTTTTTGGAACGTTGCACAAAGCTCGTTACTGAAAATCTGGCCAACCCGGATTTCACCATCAACCAGCTCTCCCGTGAGCTGGCATTAAGCCGTACTATATTCTACGAAAAACTGAAAGCCCTGACAGGGCAGGCGCCTAACGAATTTATCAGACTCATGCGCATGACAGAAGCTGCCAATCTATTAAAACAGCAGATTCCGGTGCAGGAAGTCGCTCTTTTAGTTGGTTTCACAGATTCCAAGTACTTTAGTACAGCATTCAAGAAGCATTACGGAGTACCTCCAAGCAAGTTTCTTTAGAAAAAAGATTATCGATATTTACCCTCATCCTGTCCTGAATGTCATTCTGCTCCCCTGCAATACATAGGATATTCAATCGATATACATCTGTTATCTACCCGTTATACATCTAGTTACTGATATCGTTAGTCTCCCACGGCAGTGAAAGACTAATGATATCAGTACTCTAATGGAAAGATACCGGTAACCGGATGAAAGAATCCCCTATACATTACGACCTGGAAACACGGTTATAAGTTTATTATAAAAGCTACTCCCTCTTCCAATACCAAATACTTGCGGCATAAAAAGACGAATAAGATGTAAATCCGATAGTTTTTCAACCTATTCCGATAGCTTTCAAACCCGTTCTGACACGATAACACCCTATATTTGCGATATTATCACCAATCTAATAATCTAATTAAGATGAAAAAGCAGTTAACCCTATTTCTTTGTCTGTTGCTATTCATACCCATATATGGATATGCGGAAGACGAAGTAATTCATCAAGTTGTACAGCAAACTACCAAAGTAAAAGGTACTGTTACGGATGAACAAGGCGAGCCGTTAATCGGAGCCAGCATCGCCGTTAAAGGTACTTCGCAGGGAGTGATTACCGACTTCAACGGTCAATTCAGCATCGACGCTTCCAAAAATGCTACATTAATAGTCAGTTATGTAGGTTATCGTTCGGAAGAAGTACAGGTGAAAGGACAATCCAATCTTAAAATTGTCTTGAAAGAAGACAGCAAAATCATCGACGAAGTAGTTGTTACCGCACTGGGTATCAAGCGTGAACGGAAAGCACTCGGCTATTCCATCGGTGAAGTGAAAGGTGAAGAACTTGAAAAAGCAAAGGAAACCAATGTCATCAACTCGCTGGCAGGAAAGATTCCTGGACTGGTTATCAGCCAGACTGCCGGAGGCCCCTCCGGTTCATCCAGAGTGATCGTTCGCGGTAGCACGGAGATGACAGGAAACAATCAACCGCTTTATGTGGTGGACGGAGTGCCTTTGGACAACAGCAACTATGGCAGTGCCGGACAATACGGAGGTTATGACCTCGGCGACGGTATTTCCAGCATCAACCCGGACGATATTGAAAGCATGTCCGTATTGAAAGGCCCGGCGGCATCTGCCTTGTACGGTAGCCGCGCTTCTCACGGTGTGATTCTTATCACTACGAAGAAAGCAAATACCAAAAAGAAATTTGCAGTGGAACTGAACAGTACCACTACTTTCGAGAAACAATTAACGAAGTGGGACGATGTACAGTACGTCTACGGTCAGGGAACCGGCGGACGCATCAACGGTACGGACGACCAGTATTCTTCGAACAAAAACTGGGGACCGAAGATTGATCCGGGACTGAACCTGACGTATTTCGACGGAGTGACCCGCCCGTATGTTGTCATTCCCAACAATATCGACGGTTTCTTCAGAACCGGTATGACCACTACCAACACAATCGTTGTCAGCACCGTGAAAGATGACACGGGTATCCGCGCCACTTATACGGATATGCGCAACAAAGACATTCTTCCAAACACGAAGATGAGCCGTAACACGCTGAATCTGCGTGCCAACACTACGATCAACAAGAAAGTAGACCTCGACTTCAAGGTGACTTATACCCGTGAAGACGTAAAGAACCGTCCCGCACTGTCTGACCACCGTGCCAACCCTGCCAAGAACCTGATGTCTCTGGCAACGACCTACGACCAGAAATGGCTGCGCGACAACTACAAAGATGCTGACGGAAACTACTACGACTGGAACGGACGCGACGTTTGGAACCTCAACCCTTACTGGGTGCTCAACGAAATGACCAATGAATCGGGAAAAGACAAGTTCATGGGTTCGGCACTGGTACGTTACAACGTCAACGAACACTTCAAGATTCAAGTCACCGGGGGTGCGGACATCAGCTTCATGAACTTCCAGGACTATGCAGCCCCCACCTCACCGGGATTTGAACAGGGACAGTTGCAAATCAGCGATTTCAGAAACAGAATGTATAACGTAGAAGCATTGGCCATTTACAACAACAGTTATAAGAAATTCGACTATGGAGTAACCATCGGCGGCAACCTCTACAAAGTGGACAACAAAACACAGATTGTAACTGCCAAAGAGATGGTGATGCGTGATGTCATTGCCCTGCAGAGTTTCACAAGCAAAGAGATCACCGAAGGAACCTACCGCAAACAGATTAACTCTCTCTATGGTTCTATCAACCTGGCTTACGGCAACTTCGTCTATCTCGACGCCACACTGCGCGGTGACCACTCTTCCACTCTGCCATCGGGAAACAATACTTATCTATATCCATCGGTATCAGGAAGTTTCCTGTTCTCAGAATTCTTCAAGTTCAATCCGATGCTATTGCCTTACGGTAAAGTGAGAGTTTCATGGGCACAGGTAGGTAGCGATACTGATCCTTACCAATTGGGACTGTCCTACGAACTGTCTCCCAAAAACTATTCAGGGTACGCACTGTCTCAAATCGCCAATACGACGATTCCGAACAAAGACCTGAAACCGACCAAGACCAACTCTGCCGAAGTGGGACTGGAACTGAAATTCCTGAAAAACCGCATCGGACTGGATTTCACCTACTACACCCAAAAAAGTAGTAACCAGATTATGCGCCTCAACACCACAGGAACTTCCGGCTACAACTCCATGCTGATTAATGCAGGAGAAATAGAGAACAAAGGAGTGGAAATCGCACTGAACACACGTCCCATACAGACGAAAGATTTCTCATGGGACTTGAATATCAACTTCTCAAAGAATAGTAATAAGGTAAAAAGATTAGCTTCAGGTATTAAAGAATTTGAATTGGAATCGGCACGTTGGATTAACGTAAAGGTAGCTGCCGTAGAAGGGGAGAACTATGGTTCCATCCTCGGTAAAGACTTCCTTAGAAATGATGCCGGACAGATTATCGTAGATGCTTCTACGGGACTTCCGAAAGTGACGGAAGACTTGCGAGTGCTGGGCAACGCCACCTGGAAATGGACAGGAGGTATCACCACCAACCTGACTTACCGCGACATCTCCCTGTCTGCCATCTTCGATATTAAGGTAGGCGCCGATGTCTATTCCATGTCCGCCCGTTCTTCTTACATGACCGGAAAGGACAAAGCCACTCTTGCAGGACGCGACGGCTGGTATGAATCGGAAGAGCAACGACTGCAAGCCGGAGTGAAAGAAAGCAATTGGGAAGCGACAGGCGGTTATGTAGTAGAGGGCGTGGTAGAAATGCCGGACGGAAGTTTCGCGGAAAACAAGAAGTTTGTCGACCCCGAAGTATATTGGAAACATATAGCCGATCAGACTCCGGTTCCGTTTATCTACGACAACTCTTACGTAAAGGTGCGCGAAATTACGTTGGCTTACCGTCTGCCCAAAAGATGGACTAGCAAGGTGTTTGATGCCGTATCCGTATCGTTCGTGGCACGTAACCCGTTCATCATCTACAAGAACGTACCGAACATCGACCCGGACTCCAACTACAACAACGGCTCGGGTATGGGACTGGAATACGGCTCGCTGCCATCCAGAAGAAGCTATGGTTTCAATGTTAACGTAAAATTCTAATAGTAAGTAATCATGAAAACAATCTATAAAATCGCCTTCGGTATGTTATGTATATGCGGTCTGCTGCTGGGAGCCTGCACCGATTTTGAGGAACTGAATACAGACCCTTCCAAGTCGTCCTCTACCGACCCGAACCAGCAACTGTCTATGATTCAGTTGCAAACATGGGGACATTGGCAAATGTGCCAGCCCTATCCATTCTATCTGGCTGCTTTCGCACAATATATGCAAGGCGACTGGAACACCACCAACTATGGCGGACAGTATCGCAAAAATGATGCGGAAATGGGAAACACATGGAACCTGATGTACCCGGCACTCATCAAGAACATTGTCGACATTCTGGACAAGACCAAGGATAACGAACGGGAAGTGAACATCCACTCTGTTGCCCGTATTTATAAAGTATATCTTTTCTCCATACTGACGGATATGTACGGCGACTGCCCTTACTTCGAAGCGGGTAAAGGCTTTATCACCGGTAACGTAAAACCTGCCTACGACAAACAGGAACTGATATACAAGGATTTCCTGAAAGAACTCGGCGAAGCGGCAGATGCTCTGACCGTCAGTGGTGACAAGGTCACGGGAGATATTATCTTTCAAGGGAATATCGACAAATGGAAACGTTTTGCCAACTCCCTGCACCTGCGCTATGCAATGCGCATCGTAAACGCAGACCCGGAACTGGCTAAAGCAGAAGCCATCAAAGCTGTCGGTCAGGAAGCCGGCCTGATGCAATCGGCCGCTGACGATGCCCTGATTGCTTACACCGATATTCATGACTGGGCATCCAACGAATTCCGCAGAAACGGGCTCGCCCAACTATGGAGAGGTCGCGAAGCATATCCTACGGCTTATCTCTGCAGCACATTCTGGAAGCAACTGGACGCAACTTCCGACCCGCGGCAGTTTGTATTCGGCCGTTGTTATGACGAAAGCTCGGCAAACAATCCATTCGGGCGTGTAGATCTGACGGAGGAAATGCAGAATACGGAAGCTGCCAAGTTTCAGCCTTGCGACCCAGGTTATTTCTGGTACAGCAACGGTACATGGCCGGAGGGGTATTGGAGCAAACTGACTAATAAATGGCAGGACAAAGCTACCCGTCCGCAGCTCAACAACATTTTCCTGAAAGGCGATATGCCCGGAGTGGTTATGACATACGCGGAAACGGAATTATTACTGGCGGAAGCCAAAGCCCGCTGGGCAGGAGACATCACAACAGGTGCCGACGCTTCCACCCATTATAAAAACGGAGTACGCGCAGCCATCCATTTCCTGGAGAAATTCGGTGCCAAGACTTTTGACGATCAGGTCATCGACACCTATCTGCAGGCTAATTCACTACCTGCCAGCGGATTGGATGCACAGCTTACTGCTATCAACACCCAATTATGGATTCTGCACTTCAACAATATCCCCGAAGGATATGCCAACTGGAGAAGAACAGACATTCCGGTGTTGCTTCCTTCTCCCCACTACGGGGCAGTGACGATTGATTCGCAGACTACACCGCTGCGTCTCTGCTACCCGCTCTTTGAAAGTTCGTACAATCCGGAGGGTTATCAATCTGCCATCCAGGCTATGGGAGGCAAAGACGACTGGAATTCACCGGTATGGTGGGACAAATAAACCTAAGATCATCAACACTAAAAGAAAAAACGATTATGAAGAAAATAATATTTATATGCACGTTGCTGGTATCTCTGTTTGCCATGAGTGGTTGCAGCGACGATATAGACACTCCGGTACTGACTACTGACGAATATCCGCGCATACTAGGCCGCTGGCCGGACAAGCAGGAGGATGGCACGTTGGGTAAATTCAGCATTCCATTGAATCAGGTGCTTTCCATCAATGTACAATACACTCCTGCCGAACTATGCGAGGGGACATGGTATCTGGATGGAAGGGAAATTCATAAGGGAGTAGGATTGACGTACATTCCTTCGACTATCGGCACTTTCCACCTCGAACTGATTGTAAAGACTCCGACTAAGGAAACTAGCCGCGAAGCTATTATCGAAGTAACTGAAGCCACAGAATAAACCATTAAAACAAGAATTATATGAAAAAAAGACTTATAATCTATCTGGCCTGTCTGTTTACATGCCTGATAGCCTCCTGTTCCGAAAAAGATGAAGTTATCAGCAACGGAGGAGAACCGCAGAACTATGTTCCTTTTGCCATCAACAAAGGGGTGAATATCAGTAACTGGCTGTCACAGGTAGACGCTATCCCCGCCAACGGCTTCTCACAAGCCGAAGCACAAAAGCTGGCCGGATACGGTTTCGACCACATCCGTCTGCCGATAGACGAAAAACTGTTCTTCACGGAAGACGGTCAGAAGATACCGGAAGCATTCACACTGTTGCACAATGCCATTGGATGGTGCCGGGATGCCGGAATGAAAGTGATTGTAGACCTGCACGTATTGCGCGATCATAACTTCAATACAACGGTCACTACATCGGGCGACCCGATTGAGAGTTTCTACGACACATTTGAAGATATGAAATGGGCGGGATGGTTTGCCAATGGCTCCGGCGTGACGGTGAACAATGTAGATAATCCCAGCAAAAGCGGTATAAACACCAGCAACAGGGTGTTCTCTGTGGTACGAAAATCAGGAGTGGACACTTGGTCGAACGCCAAGAAAAAGGATTTTTCCATTATTCCTGTCGGGTCAGGCAAAATGCAGTTCAAGTACCTGCGCGCCAAAATATACAAAAGCACCAAAAGCACTATTACCGTTGTATTGAGTGACGAGAACAATACGAACGACGGTTACTACGGATATACCAATACTACGGCAAATGAATGGGAAGAAATCGCCGTAGATGTATCCAACTATAACAAAAACTGCGGTCGCGTGGCTCTCCGTCCGGAAGAAGGAGAAACAATGTATTTCGACGATGTATTCTTCTCCGACAGTAAAACTGGTGACAACAAGATCTACCCTGAAAGTGGAACTACCACCGTTGTCCCCAAACTCTGGACAGACAAAGACGCCCAGTACAAATATCTCGACTTATGGAAAACGCTGGCGGAAGAACTGAACCAGTATCCCAACGATCTCGTTGCCTACGAATTATTGAATGAACCGGTAGCCCCTTACGCCTCACAATGGAACTCTCTTTCCGCCCAACTGATTCGTGAACTCCGGCAAACGGAACCCGAACGTAAACTCATCATCGGCTCTAACCGCTGGCAGAGTGTCAACACTTTCAACGAGCTGACTATTCCCGGCGGTGACCCGAATATCATCTTGAGTTTCCACTTCTACAACCCGCATCCCCTCACGCACTACCAAGCCGAGTGGACGGAAGAAAAAGACCTGAATGTACCCATTCACTATCCGGGCGAACTGATAGAAGAGGCGGACTTCAACCAACTATCCGAAGCGATGCAAAAACTGGTGACTCCTTATATGGGAACGTATGATAAAACCACGCTTGAGTCACTCGTATTGAAAGCGGAGATGAAAGCTACCAGTCTCGGCGTACAACTCTACTGCGGTGAATTCGGTTGCTACAAAAAGACTCCGGCCGCCGACAGAATGGAATGGATACGGGACGTAGTATCTATCTTGAAGGATCGTCACATCTCCTACTCTTATTGGGAATATAAAGCAGGATTCGGTTTCTGCGATTCACAAGGAAACGTGATTGAACAGGAGGTACTCGATTTGTTAACTAAATAATAGTCATTCAGATAACAATAATCATTCAAATTTAAAAAGAAATATGCGACAAACATTCATCGCTATGGGAATTTGTTGTGCTATCGGCATTTCCACATTAGCTTGTCAGGATAAAAGCAAAGATTACACCGATCCTACGCTGCCTGTGTCCGAACGTGTCTCCAGCCTGATGTCTCAAATGACATTGGAGGAAAAAGTTGCCCAAATGTGCCAATACGTGGGATTGGAACACATGAAGAAAGCAGAAAAGGATATGTCTGCCGAAGACTTGAAACACAGTCATTCACAGGGTTTCTATCCCAATCTACATTCTTCCGATGTGGAAGAGATGACGAAAAAAGGACTGATTAGCTCGTTCCTGCACGTGGTAAAGGCCGAAGAAGCCAACTATCTGCAATCGCTGGCACAGCAAAGCCGCCTGAAGATTCCACTTCTGATTGGCATTGACGCCATTCATGGAAACGGTTTGTATCGTGGTTCGACCATTTACCCCACTCCTATCGGACAGGCAGCTACTTTTGACCCTGCACTGGTAGAACGGATGTCGCGGGAGACTGCTATTGAAATGCGTGCCAGCGGTATGCACTGGACGTTTACTCCGAACGTGGAAGTGGCACGTGACGCTCGCTGGGGACGTGTGGGCGAAACATTCGGCGAAGATCCCTATCTGGTAGGACAGATGGGGGCGGCTACCGTACGCGGATTCCAGACAAAGGATTTCACGGGAAACGATAAAGTGATTGCGTGTGCAAAGCATCTTGTAGGTGGCAGTCAGCCAGCCAACGGAATCAACGGTGCTCCTGCCGAGTTATCGGAAAGAACGTTGCAGGAGGTATTTTTCCCGCCTTTCAAAGATTGTCTGGAAGCGGGGGTATTTACAGTGATGACGGCTCATAATGAGTTGAACGGGATTCCTTGTCACGGAAACAAGTATCTGATGACGGAAGTATTACGCAATCAGTGGAAGTTTGACGGTTTTGTTGTCAGCGACTGGATGGATATTGAGCGCATGCACGACTATCACAACGTAGCCGAAACGCTGAAAGACGCTTACCGGATCAGTGTAGATGCCGGAATGGGAATGCACATGCATGGACCGGAATTCTACGAAGCTATCATCGAGTGTGTGAAAGAAGGGAGTATTCCTGAAAAGCAGATAGATGCTGCCGTTTCTAAGATTCTGGAAGTTAAATTCAGGTTAGGATTGTTCGAGAATCCGTTTATCGACCTGAAAAAGAAAGATGAAATTGTCTTTAATGAGAAACATCAGCAAACGGCACTGGAAGGAGCGCGGAAGTCTATCGTCCTGTTGAAAAATGAAGGTAATATGCTGCCATTGGATGCTTCGAAATATAAGAAAGTGTTTGTTACCGGACATAATGCCAACAATCAGTCTATCTTAGGTGACTGGGCAATGGAACAGCCGGAAGAACATGTCACTACCGTATTGAAAGGTCTGAAAGCTATCAGTCCCGAAACGAATTATAATTTCCTTGATCTCGGCTAGAATGTACGTTTGCTATCGGACAATCAAATAAAGGAAGCAGTGCAACAGGCACGCAGCTCCGATCTGGCGATTCTGGTGGTAGGAGAAAACTCAATGCGTTATCATTGGAACGAGAAGACGTGTGGAGAGAACAGCGACCGTTACGAGCTTTCTTTGCCGGGACGTCAACAGGAACTGGTGGAAGCTGTGGCTGCTACGGGGGTTCCGACAGTTGTTATCCTTGTCAACGGCCGTCCGCTGACTACCGAATGGATAGATGAAAATATGCCGTGTATCATCGAAGCATGGGAGCCGGGAGTAGCCGGGGGGCAGGCTTTGGCGGAAATTCTTTACGGAAAAGTGAACCCAAGCGGTAAACTGCCGATTACGATTCCAAGAAGCACCGGACAGATTCAATGTATGTACAATCATAAATTTACCAACCATTGGTTTCCGTATGCAACAGGAAATTCATTACCTTTGTACGAGTTCGGTTACGGCTTGAGTTATACGACGTATAAATATGAGAACCTCAAACTGTCTGAAGCAACGACCACTCCTGACAAAAGCGTGAAAGTAACTGTAGATGTCACGAATACCGGAAAAATGGATGGTGAAGAAACGGTCCAGCTCTATATCCGCGACGAATACAGTTCTGCTACTCGCCCTGTAAAGGAGTTGAAGGACTTTGCCCGCATACCTTTGAAAGCAGGAGAAACGAAAGAGGTTTCATTTACTCTTACTCCCGAAATGCTGTCCTACTATGACGCTAATATGCACTATGGAGTGGAAAAAGGAACTTTCAAGATTATGGTGGGAGCTTCTTCAAGAGATACCGATCTGCAAAGCATTATACTTACAGTGAAATAAAATAGATATGAAGAAATTACTATGTCTCGCCCTGTTATTGTCTGCCGGAAGTGTTTATACCGGCAGCGTTTCGGCAAGCAACCAACCTGCCGGTAAGAAATCCGACAACAACTCAAAGGATATATACAAAAAGACCTGGATTGACTTCAACAAGAACGGTGTAAAGGATGTATATGAAGATCCTTCCGCACCTATCGAAGCCCGTATTGCGGATTTGCTTTCGCAAATGACACTGGAGGAGAAGACCTGTCAGATGGCTACTCTCTACGGTTCGGGACGGGTACTGAAAGATGCATGGCCTACCGACGGATGGTCGACAGAAATCTGGAAAGACGGTATCGGGAATATCGATGAGCAGGCCAACGGGCTGGGTAAGTTCGGTTCTGAAATCTCCTATCCGTATGCCAACAGTGTGAAGAATCGCCACACCGTTCAGCGCTGGTTTGTGGAACAGACACGACTGGGTATTCCGGTCGATTTTACCAATGAGGGAATACGCGGATTGTGCCACGACCGGGCTACCATGTTTCCCGCTCAATGCGGGCAAGGTGCCACGTGGAACAAAAAACTAATCCGGGAAATTGCGAAAGTCACTGCTGATGAGGCGAAAGCACTCGGATATACCAATATTTATGCTCCGATTCTGGACATCGCACAAGATCCTCGCTGGGGACGTGTAGTTGAAAGTTACGGAGAAGATCCTTATCTGGTAGGCGAATTGGGTAAGCAAATGATTCTTGGTCTGCAAAGTGAAGGAATCGTTGCCACTCCGAAGCATTTTGCCGTTTATAGTATTCCGGTCGGTGGACGCGATGGAGGTACACGTACCGATCCGCACGTGGCTCCGCGTGAGATGAAAACTCTGTATCTGGAACCATTCCGTAAAGGTATTCAGGAGGCGGGTGCACTGGGCGTCATGAGTTCTTACAATGACTATGACGGGGAGCCTGTTTCCGGAAGTTATCATTTCCTCACAGAAATTCTGCGTCAGCAGTGGGGATTTAAGGGATATGTAGTTTCGGATAGTGAAGCGGTGGAATTTCTGCACACTAAACATCGTATCACTCCGACTGAAGAAGAAATGGCTGCACAAGTGGTAAATGCCGGATTGAATATCCGCACGAACTTCACTCCACCACAGGATTTTATTCTTCCATTGCGTCGTGCTATTAGTGAGGGCAAAGTCTCTCTGCATACGCTCGATCAACGTGTTGGTGAGATTCTCCGTGTTAAGTTTATGATGGGGCTTTTTGATAATCCGTATCCCGGTGATGACCGTCGCCCGGAAGTGGTAGTGCATAATGCCGCCCATCAGGATGTATCTATGAGAGCAGCTTTAGAGTCCATCGTACTTTTGAAGAATGAAAAAGAGATGCTTCCGCTATCCAAGAGTTTTAGCAAAATAGCTGTTATCGGTCCGAATGCGGAAGAAGTGAAAGAACTGACTTGCAGATACGGTCCCGCCAATGCATCTATAAAGACTGTCTATCAGGGAATCAAAGAATATCTGCCCAATGCAGAAGTTCGCTATGCAAAAGGTTGTGATATTATTGATAAGTATTTCCCGGAGAGTGAACTATACAATGTTCCATTAGACACACAGGAGCAAGCGATGATTAATGAAGCCGTAGAATTAGCAAAGGCTTCGGATGTCGCGATCCTTGTATTAGGTGGAAATGAGAAGACGGTTCGGGAAGAATTCTCACGTACCAACCTCGATCTCTGCGGGCGCCAACAGCAATTATTGGAAGCTGTTTATGCCACAGGAAAACCTGTTGTTCTGGTAATGGTAGACGGAAGAGCAGCTACTATCAATTGGGCAAACAAATATGTTCCTGCCATCATTCATGCCTGGTTCCCCGGCGAATTCATGGGAGATGCCATTGCCAAGGTTCTTTTCGGAGACTATAACCCGGGCGGACGTCTGGCAGTTACTTTCCCGAAATCTGTGGGACAGATACCTTTCGCTTTCCCATTCAAACCGGGTTCGGATTCTAAAGGAAAAGTCCGTGTTGCCGGTGTGCTTTATCCTTTCGGATATGGTTTAAGTTATACGACTTTCGGATATTCAGACTTGAAAATCTCCAAACCAGTTATCGGGACACAAGAGAATATCACTCTTTCATGCACTGTAAAGAATACAGGAAAGAGAGCAGGGGATGAAGTGGTCCAGCTTTATATCCGTGATGATTTTAGTAGTGTAACAACCTACGATAAAGTATTACGTGGTTTCGAACGTATTCATTTGCAACCGGGAGAAGAACAAACGGTTAACTTTACCCTTACTCCTCAAGACTTAGGGTTATGGGATAAGAATAATCAGTTTACAGTAGAGCCGGGAAGTTTCTCGGTGATGGTGGGGGCTTCTTCGGAGGATATTCGGTTGAAAGGAAGTTTCGAGGTTCAATAAATCCAAGACATATTTTAGATGAAACAATCTATTATAAAGTAAAATTTTAAATACATTCTAAATAAAATCGGCACTATAAAATATTTTGTGTAAATGTAAAATACGGGATTCAGTATGGGTTCCGTATTTTT